>NZ_JBGLQY010000009.1:0-190958 GCF_041402265.1 Aeromonas sp. S15(2024)
GTAATCAGGTAATCAGGTAATCAGGTAATCAGGTAATCAGGTAATCAGGTAATCAGGTAATCAGGTAATCAGGTAATCAGGTAATCAGGTAATCAGGTAATCAGGTAATCATTCTAACCAGGTTCCGTGTACGATGTGAAATACAAATAAGCCACCTTGCATTGTCCCCTTGCTCAACCAAAAGGTTACACCTGCTAATATTAATGGTCGTCGACAAAGAACTGTCTAACTCGACTGTTATCAATATTGACAAAGGGGATAACAATGAATTTCTCAAGATATTCATTCAAAAATAACATCAATAAAAACAGCCGTTTACCCTTGAGAATGGAGAATAAAAAACTATTTGTGACCGATACCCCACACTTTTTTATGTGTGATTGATTTCTCAAAGTGCGATGTTATCATCTAGACATAGAGTAAAGGGCAAACCGATCGAAAGGTCGGGACGCAAAGCCACCGGTCTAAGGGTTCATAACCTAAGACAGCGGAGCTGCCATCTGAGAAGAGCGATGTCATCAGCTGTATCTGTGTCATTCTCTTTGATTGCGTTGCCCTTTTCGTACAACGACATGTGACGAAAAGGACATAAAAATGAACACTTCCACCGCTTCCGTTCGCAACAGCGCCATCCGTTTTGCCTCTTCTGCCGCCGCAGCCATGCTGCTGGGTGCCGCTTTGTTGCCTGCTACTGCCTCCGCCTACGATGGCAGCGTCACCTTCACCGGTACCATCTACGAAGCCCCCTGTGACTTCGCCGACAACAGCGTGACCTGCTACTCGGGCACCCAGCGTCAGACCATGGATCTGGCCAGCCTGCAGCAAGCTGGCAGCCTCAATACCATCAGCAGCACCATGCAGTACAAGCTGTCTGCCGGCAGCAGCAACATGGCCATAGTGACCGTCAGCTACCTCTGATCCCGTCACTTCTGTCACCCGCCCGAGGTTGTTCATTGCCTCGGGCGGATCTGCTCGCTCCGTGAAGGGTGAGCACCCACTGCCATGTTCAGGCAGCGGCTGTTAACACCTGCTCGCCACTCGCCATCACTCTCCCATTTTCTGCGTCCATACCGAGCGCAGCCAGCTGCCTTCTCACTACGCCCCCCAACTTTCTGCTCAGACAAGTCAGCACTTTTTCTGCGTGTTAGCCGGCTTCGCATTGTCGCGACGCCACATGACCAGCACATCTCAAACGAGACTTTGATCACAGTTGCCAGCCTCAGACTGAGATCCCCCCCAGATGGCAGATGAGTCCTTGCTATCAACCAGGCCCCCAATGGGGCTCACTTTGTTTTGATTCAATCTAAATAAATGATTTATATGGCCTGATTGGTGGGTTGATATCCTTTTGGAGCTGAATAGATTGCACGCGTCAATCACGCAGACAATCAAGCAAAGGGATAAAAATGAACAATCTGGGTACCAGGTTGCTGCTGCTGGCAGCACCGGGCCTGCTTGCCACTTCGGCGCTGGCCAACTACTCCCCCTCCGACTGGCAACAGTATCAACTCAAAGGTGAATCCAGCCGTCAGCTGGGGGATCAGCTCACCGAAGTGACCTACGAGCTGAGCGCCCGCAGTGGCGACGCCCCCTATCAACAGCTGAGGGTGTATCGTCGCTTCGACTGGAGCGAAGCCAACCTGGCCGCACTGGCAGAACAGCAGTGCGGCGAACCCCAGCTCAAGATCGAGCAGGGCTGGCAGATCCGCTACCTCAGCTGTGAAGAGGTGGTACCGGCCGGCAAGGCTGTCCCGGCCAGCAGCTATGACTTTGGCTACGGCATGAAGCAGGGCCGCTGGGAGCCCCTGGCAGGTACCCCGACCGCGCCGCGTCAGGATCGTCTGCCGCTGGCGGAGCGGGTCATCCTGGGTCACAGCGAGCAGGAGCTGGCTCGCTGCGAGCTCAACGCCGAGGGGCGCTGCGCCGAGCAGGCATGGCAGTACCAGCCGCAAAACTGGCAACAGTTGAAGGTACTGGAAGAGACCCCCAACGAGCGGGATGGCCGCCTCGAGCAGATCTTCTTCCGCCTGCAGCCGGTTGCGGGCAGCCAGGCCGCCCGTCAGGTGAGCGAGCTGCACGTCTGGCGCCAGTACACCTGGTTGCTGGAACAGGCCAAGACCCAGCAGGAGTGCGATGAACCCCAGACCCGTCAGGAAGGGGACAAGACCATCAGCTATCGGGTGTGCCGCCAGACCCTGCCCGCCGGCAGCGAGGTACAGGTGGTCTTGAAGGACACCGGCTATCAATACCCGGTGGGGGGCAGCGAATGGCAGACCCTGCCGGAAACAACCGAATGGCAGGAGAGCCGGGTGCTCAATCGCCCCATCATGCTGGCCAGCAAGGAGGAGCAGCTCGACTGCCGCCGTGCCGACGGCCGCGCCTGCTCCGAGCCGGATCTGCCCGATACCGATCTGCTGGACGCCGAAGCGGCCAGGATAGTGCAGGATGCCAGTGGCCAGCCCGCCCCTGTCTGGCAGGAGAACTATGGTCACGACGATGCCAAGCTGCTGGCCGTGTCCCGCGGCATCCAGAGCCTGTTGGCGGCCAATCAGCCGGCCCATCCGGCCATGAAGCTGCTGCTGGAATACGTGCGTGCCCACAACTACCACAACTACGGCAAGCACAAGGAAGACGGCCCGGCCGCCGCCGAGGCGCTGGCCGAGGCGCTGACCGCGCTCGGTGCCCATCCGCTGCTCTTCCCGGAGCAAGCCACCGATGAGGTGGGCTCCGTGATCGGTGCCTGGAGCATCGCCCTGCACGGCCAGTTCAAGAGCCCGGCAGTGCAGAGCCGCTTTGGCACCCTGCTCGGTGAGTTCAACCAGATGCTGGCCTACAGCACCCGCCATGCCAGCGAGATCAACGGCCAGCACGCCTGGGCGACCGGCCTGTTCGATCTGCTCAACTTCCTCGACTTCGCCAGCGACTACAGTGATCCCTTCGCCAACGACTTCCGCCAGCAGGATGGCGAGCTGCGCAAGCAGCTGCACGCCCTCGGCATGAGCGAGCTCGCGTTGTGGAAAGGTCGGGATGGCGCCGATCTGTTCTTGCTCAACAACGTGCTGGATGCCTACACCCGCCTCTACCGGGTCGCCCGCTATACCCGCCCGGACGAGCTCGACGGCTACCGCAAGCTGCTGGATGACTCCGTCATCGCCCTTGTTCGCCACCACGACCTGATCCCCGGTGGTCAGCAGAGCCAGGATCTGCTGGAAGACATGTCGCTGACCCTCTCCACCTACTACCTGACCTACACGGACCGCACCAGCGAAGCCTGCATCAGCGGTGACTTCGCCGGGCTCTGCACCCCGATCCGGGTGGAGGACGTGCTGCCGTTCGAGCACACCTGCTCGCCGACCCTGCGCCTGCGAGCCCAGGATCTGACCATGGATCAGGCCGAGGGGATCTGCCGTGAACTGGGCGCCGAAGAGCAGCAGTTCCACCAGCAGATGGAAACCGGCTGGCAACCGGTGGCGGACGATCACAACGAGGCACTGGAGCTGGTGATCTTCGACTCCTCCGCCGACTGGAAACGCTACGGCAGCGCCCTGTTTGGTGGCGTCTCCACCGACAACGGCGGTATCTACATTGAGGGAGATCCGGCTCGCCCCGGCAACCAGGCCCGCTTCTTCGCCTACGAGGCGGAGTGGAAGCGTCCTTCGTTCCAGGTGTGGAACCTGCGCCACGAGTACGTGCACTACCTGGACGGCCGCTTCAACCAGTACGGCAGCTTCGGCCACTACCCGCTCAACCGCACCACCTGGTGGTCGGAAGGGCTGGCGGAATTCATCGCCCACGGCCAGTGCTTCGCCCGCGGTCTGGACAACGTCGCCGGCCGCCCGGCAGGGGATCGTCCGGCCCTGGCCGACATCCTGCACCTGGATTACGACAAGGGCGGCGAGATGGTCTACTCCTGGTCCTACACGGTGCATCGTTTCCTGAACGAGACCGGTCGCGGCGCCAGCTGGCTGGCCATGGCCCAGGCCCTGCGCAACCCGGATCAACAGCAGGCGATGAGCGCCTTCGAAGCCGAGCTGGACCAGCTGATTGCCAATGACAGCGAGGCCTACCAGCAGTGGCTCGGCCGCGAGCTGCTGCCCTGGTGGGAGGCCAACAAGGACTCCGACGAGTGCAAGGCCAACGACTCCTCCCACTGAGACGCTGGCATCAATACTCAAGGGCGGCCATGGCCGCCCTTTTTATTGGAGGATGATAAGCGGCACAGGATCAATCAGTTAGCCACTCCCGCCATGCGACAACCTCTGCCCGAGTGACGCCATCTGCGGTCATCAAGCCTGACGCGCGGCGGCAACTTGTAATAGAATGACCCCCTGTCATCTCTTACTTCAGACCCGAACCGCACCGCGCATGAAGAAGTTTGCCAAGATCCTGCTCGCCTGCCTCTGCCTGTTGCTGGCCTCTGCCGCCGCCCTGCTTGGCTACAGCGAGTGGACCGTCTCGGACGCCCGTCACTACACCTATGACGACGTCAATGCGGTGCCCTACAACCGGGTCGCCCTGGTGCTCGGCACCTCCAAATACCTGATTGGCGGCAGCCCGAACCACTACTTCAAATACCGGATCAAGGCCGCCGCCGAGCTCTACAACAACGGCAAGGTGGACTACATCCTGGTCTCCGGCGACAACGCCACCGTGCAGTACAACGAACCGCGCCAGATGCGGCGGGCCCTGATCCAGGCCGGCATCCCGGCCAGCGCCATCTATAGCGACTACGCCGGTTTCCGGACTCTGGATTCCATCGTGCGGGCCAAGGAGGTGTTCGGCCAGGCCCACTTCACCGTGGTCTCGCAGGCTTTTCACAACGAGCGCGCCATCTTCATCGCCCGCCATTTCGGCATCGAGGCGGTCGGCTTCAACGCCGTGGATCCCAGCGCCTATCAGGGCATCAAGACCCGGGTGCGCGAGGTGTTCGCCCGCCTGATGGGGCTGCTCGACCTCTACGTGCTGGACAAGGGACCCAAGTTCCTCGGCGAGCCCATCGTCATCGGCGGCCCGGTTCCCTGCCAGGCGTTGAGCACCATAGGCGCTAGCCAACCCTGCCTGCCCATCAAGCCGCCCTCTCATCAGCCGAAGGCCAAGCCGGCAGCGGTGGTGAGTGCAGCAACTGCCACCAGTGCGGCGGCCGCAACCAGCGGTGCCCAGGCCACCAGTGCAGCCGTGCCGAGCGAAGCCACTCCCTTAGAAACTCCGGCTGCCGCCAGTGCGGCCCCGCCAACCGGCAGCGTGCAGACCCCTCAATAAAAGAGACCCGCCATCAGGCGGGTCTCTTTTATTGGGCTTGGTATTTCCAGCGTTCAGGCCAGCGCCGCCACGTAGCGCCGCGCCACCTCATTCCAGTCGATCACCTTGTAAAACGCGGCTATGTAGTCGGGGCGCTTGTTCTGGTACTTGAGGTAGTAGGCGTGCTCCCACACATCCAGCCCCAAGATGGGCACCAGCCCATCCTGCAGGGGGCTGTCCTGGTTGGCGCTGCTCACTACCTGCAGCTTGCCGCTGCGATCGACCACCAGCCAGGCCCAGCCGCTGCCAAAACGGCTCAGGGCGGCCTGGGTAAAGGCCTGTTTGAAGGCCTCAAACCCGCCCAGATCCCGCTGGATCGCCGCAGCCAGCTCGCCGGCCGGCTCGCCACCCCCCTGCGGGCTCATCACCCGCCAGAACAGGCTGTGGTTGGCGTGGCCGCCGCCGTGATTGCGCACGGCGCCCTGCACTTTGGCAGGCAGGCTGTCGAAGCGGGCAAGCAGCGCCTCCACCGGCAACGCCGCCAGTTCGGGGTGATCGGCCAGCGCCGCATTGAGGTTGTTGATGTAGGTCTGGTGATGGCGACTGTGATGGATCTCCATGGTCAGCGCGTCGATGTGGGGTTCCAGTGCATCGTAGGCATAGGCAAGGGCAGGCAGGGTATGGCTCATGGTCACCTCTGTTTATTGTGATTAATGCAGTTGCGGGGCTGGCTCGGTCTGGCACAGACACTGGCCGAGGCAGCGGCGGATGCCGTCGTGGCTGCCGTGCTTGCGCACGAAGGCGAGCAATTCGGTATGGGTGCTGCGGGTGTGGCGCAGGGCGGCATCCCGCAGGGCGCCGGAGCTGGCGGGGGACTGGCTGGTGGCGAGCAGGCAGTCGTGGATGTGACACAGCAGGTCGGCGGCCCGATCCGGCAGCGCCATCGCCACCAGCAGATCCGCCAGGTTGTGGTGGGCCACCACCAGCGCGGCCACCGCCTCGTCCACATCGTGCCAGTCGGCAAACTGCTGGCGGGCCAGCCACAGCGCCTGCTGATAGCAGGAGAGCGCCTTGGCGTGCTCACCGGCATCGAAATGGCGGTTGCCGCTCATGGTCTGCACCTTCCAGTGCACCATGCTGCTGTCGCTCTCCCCCGTCCCTACCCAACCTCTTACCCAGCTTGCCGACATAGGCTCCAACACCACAAATGATAATAATTATTATTTAACTTATGTGAGGGGCGAACACAAGGGATAGTTGTGCTGGCACAGCCAACAGCCCTGCCCATATGGGTAGGGCTTTTTTGAATCTGTCTATTTGGTGATCATTTGCACAGATGCAAACGTCCCGTTCCGCCATGCTGGTCGGTATCGGCATGATGCCGGTGGCTGCCGCTGCGGCAGTCTCTCTTCACAAGGATGGACAAGATGAAAAAATGGCTATTGGTGCTGTTGTGCGCCCTGCCCATGCTGGGCCAGGCGGCAGGTTATACCCAGACCCGCTACCCCATAGTGCTGGTGCACGGCCTGTTCGGCTTCGACAAGCTGCTCGGGGTCGACTACTTCTACGGCATCCCCCAGGCGCTGACCCGGGACGGCGCCAGGGTCTACGTGGCCCAGGTCTCCGCCACCCAGAGCTCGGAACTGCGCGGTGAGCAGCTGCTCAAGCAGGTACAGCAGGTGCTCGCCATCACCGGGGCGGAGAAGGTGAACCTCATCGGCCACTCCCACGGCGGCCCCACCATTCGCTACGTCGCCTCGGTCGCCCCCGAGCTGGTCGCCTCCGCCACCAGTGTGGGCGGGGTCAACTACGGCTCGGAGATCGCCGATCTGGTGCGCGCCAACGTGGCACCGGGCTCGGTGGCCGAGAAGCTGGCGGTGGCCGCCGCCTCGGCCCTGTCCGGGGTCATCTCGCTGCTCTCCGGGGGCAGCCAGCTGCCGCAGGATCCCCTCGCCGCCCTCGACGCCCTCACCAGCGCCGGCGCCCAGCGCTTCAACCAGCGCTATCCGGAAGGGCTGCCCAGCCAGTATTGCGGCGAAGGGCCCATGCAGGCTGCCAACGGGGTCTACTACTTCTCCTGGAGCGGGCGCGGCACCATGACCAACATCCTGGATCCGGTGGATCCGGCGCTGGCGCTGACCGGCAGCTTCTTCAAGGAGCCCAACGACGGCCTGGTCGGAGTGTGCAGCAGCCACCTCGGCAAGGTGATCGGCACCGACTACCGGATGAACCATCTGGACGAGGTGAACCAGTCGTTTGGCATTCGCCACCTGTTCGAAACCGACCCGGTCGGCCTCTATCGCCAGCACGCCAACCGCCTGCAGAGACTGGGGCTATGAACAAGGCATGGCTGATGGCTGCTTTGCTGGGAGCGGCCCTGCTGCTGGGGGGTTGGCAGCTGTGGCCCGCCCCGAGCCCCGACTCGGCCGCCCCCTTGGCGCAAGAGGCCGAGCCGGTCTCCCCCCTGGCCCGGCAGACCGCCTCCTCATCCGATGAGCACTCTCTGCAGGCTCGCTATGAGGCCTTTCTTGCCGCCGAAAGCAGCCTGACGGTGCCGACCGATCCGGGCCTGGCCAGCCTGCAGGTGCTGTTCGACGAGCGCGAGCAGTTGCGCCAGCAGAGCTTCACCCCGGCCGAGCAGGAGCAGCTGTTTGCCGAGGATCGGCTGATGGAGCTGTGGACCCTGCGCCGCAAGGCGCTGGCGGAGGCCAGCGATGCCGACAAGCCGCTGCTGGCGAGCGAGCTCGAACTCTGGCTGGCGGAGCAGCCCCAGTGGTTTCGGGAGGCGGAGGCCAACAGCCGCCTGCTCGGCGATCTGCAGAGTCTGGAGCGGCTGCCGGCGGCCGAGCGCGACACAATGCTGCGCGAGCAGCTGGGGCCGGAGGCGGCGGACCGGCTGCACCAGTTGACGGAGAGTCAGCAGGGGTTCGAGCAGCAGCTGGCCGGCTATCTGGCCGAACTCAAGCCTCTACCCGCCGAGCGGCGGGCCGAACAGCAGCCGGAGATCCTGGCGCGCTGGTTCGAGCCCGGCCAGTGGCGACGGGTGGAAGCCCTCACCCGGCTCAGGCTGGGTGAGTAACCGCCAAAATAACCAAAATAAAAAGGAGCCCACATCTGGGCCCCTTGCTTTGCTGCAACCGTACTTACTGCGGCTTGTTGGCCCCCGGCAGCGGCTGCCAGGTGAGGCGGGTCACCTGGGCTCCCTGCACCTCGCACTTGAGGCTCAGATCCTGCCACCCCTTGTCACGGCGCAGGGAGACTTCCCCCTCGATGCCCTCGGCACGGCCCTTGAGCTTGGCCTGCTCGAAGGTCACCTTGTCGCCACCTGCCAGCGCCATCAGCTTGCCGTTGCAGAGCCAGTGGGCGAGCTCCGCCCCCTTGAGCTTGACGCCCCCCTTGGCCGCCTTCTGTTCGGCGGCGCTCGGCGCAAACAGCTGGCCCAGCTCGGCCGCCCGTTTGGTGAGCCAGACTTCCCGCTGCTGCATGCTCATCTTGCTGACGAACTCGGCGGGCTGTCCTTTCTCGTCCAGCCACCGGGTCAGCTTGCCGCTGTCGTCAAAGGCAAACTGGGCGGCGGGCTCCTTCACCCCGAACAACTTGCCGCCCTTGAAGTAGTAACGGCTCTCCCCTTCCTGCTTGCCCTGCTCGTTCATGATGGGCACGGCGATGATGACGGGAGCACCATCCACCCAGGCCTTGATGTCTATGCCGTCGTGGCTGAACAAACGGGTATCGAGGGCGCTCTCGGCCCCCTTTTCCATCAGGGAGAACTGCTCGGCGAGGGAGGCCGCCATCGAAGGCAGGGAGCAGAGCCCCAGTCCCAGGCCGAGGCTCAGGGCGATCACGGTATTGCGCATAAGTGTCCTGTGATTGGCCGAAGGGCCAAGGTTAGCTTTCTATCAGCCAGGCCCGCAGCTCCTCCCGGTGGCGATCGCTCAGGGGGATGGACTGGCGGGACTGGTAGTCAAAATGGATCAGGGTGGTTTCGGCGGTCACCGCCAGTTCGCCCTCCTGCCAGGCCTCCTGCCAGAGCGTGAAGGAGCTGGAGCCGATGCGGCGTACCCCGGTTTTGATCAATACCTGCTGGCCGTAGAACAGCTCCCGTTTGAACTGTACCGTGTAGCCCGCGATGATCAGATGCCAGTTGTGCACATCCAGCTCGGGGGAGAAGATGCGAAACAGCGGGTCGCGGGCCGACTCGAACCAGACCGCCGGCACCGTATTGTTGATGTGGCCGAGGGCATCTGTCTCTTGAAAACGGGGTTGGATCTGCATTTCCAGCATGGATATCGACTCCTTGTCGTTGGACCGCGCTCAGGCTAACGCGGCCCGCCTCTGGACTCAAGCTCCCCCGTCGTATCGCCGGCGCCGACGGCCAGCTCCGGGCGCAGCCAGGCGCTGCGAAAATCGAACCAGCCGAGCGCCGTCATCCGCACCCCGTGCACGCCGACCCGGCTCTCCAGCTCCAGCCAGTGGTGAAACAGCGGCACGAACCAGCCCTGCCGCTGCACATTTGCCAGCAGCGCCCGCGGCCCCGGCTCCTCGCCGCTGGCACGCCACTGCGTCAGCCCCTGCCACAGGCCATGCTGGCCGCCCCACACCTTGCGCAGCAGCGGGGTACCTTGCAACCAGGCGTAGGGGGCGAAGGCGTGTTCGTGCTCCAGGTTGAGGGTGCCGAGCCAGAGATCCACGTCCTCGTCCGCCCCGCTCACCCAGCGGCCGTAATCCAGGGTGCGTACCTCGAGCTCGATGCCCTGCTCTGCCAGCAGGCTGCTCATGGCGTTGGCACACTCGTTGAACTCCAGGTGCTGGTTGAAGCAGGCCAGCACCAGCTGACGTGGCCGCCCGGCCGGCGCCGGCAACGGGGCCGGCTGCGCCTCCCGCCAGTGGGGCAAGAGACCCAGCGCACTGGTCCAGCCCCGCTGCAGCTCGGGGGCGACCCGCGCCATCAGGGCGATGGGGTTGAGCAGGCCGGCCAGCCACTGGCGCAGGGCGGGATCCTGCAGGGCACCGGAGCGCTCATCCTGCAGCAGGAAGTAGCAACCCGATTCGAGCTCGGACTCGCCACGCATGGTGCCGAGCTCCGGGCTGTCACGCCCCAGTTGCAGGTGGCTCTCCAGCCGCTCCGCCAACTCTGGCAGCATCCAGATGTCGATCTCGTCGAGCAGGGCGCGCAGACCGAAGTAGTCGTCGAATGCCTCCAGGCACAGGTGCATGGGATCGTTGGCGGTCACCCGATAGGGGCCGGTGCCCACCGGCTGCAGGGCAAAGCCCGCCTCCCCCTTGAGCTCGCGCGGCAGGATGACGGCCACCGGCTCCGCCAGCAGGTGGGGCAGCAGGGGATCCGGGCTGTCGAGGTGCAGATCCAGGGTGCGCGGCCAGGGGCTCTCCAGCCGTGCCAGATGGGCGAACAGCGGACGATCCCGCAGGCTCTGCAGGCTCTCCGTCACGTCCTCCACCACCAGCTCGCGGCCGTGGTGAAAGCGCACCGCCGGCCTCAGGTAGAAGCGCCAGTGGCAGGGGCCGAGGCACTCCCAGTGGTGGGCGAGATCCCCCTCGATTTCCCCATTTTCCTCATTTCGCCGGGTCAGGCCGTTGAAGATCTGGCGGCTCAGGTGGATTTCGGAGCGGCGCAGCGGGCCGGTGGGCAGCAGTTGGGGCAGTGGCCGGTAGTAGGGCACCCGCAGGATCTGGCGCCCTGCCCGGGTGGCCTGGCCGAGCTGTTCGATAAGCAGCGGGGTGAGCAGATCGAGGCGATCTTCCGCCAGCCGCACCGCCTGAGCCAGCTGGCCCTGGCTCAGCAGCTCCCGCAGTCGGCGCCGGGTCAGGCTCTCCTGGTTGTCCAGCAGGGTGAGGCGGGAGCGCCGCCCCCGCCCGGCCTCGGCGGACCAGCCGAGCCAGCCCTGCTCCTGCATGCGGCGCAGCAGCAGGCGGGCGTTGCGCGGGGTGCAGCAGAGCAGATCCGCTACCTCGGCGAGGCTGATTTCCCGCTCGTCGCAGCCGAGCTGCTGGGCGAGCCGTTGGAATTGCTGGTAGAGGCGGCTGGTGGGCATAAAAGAGGAAATCCTTGCTCTGAAAGTCATCAGTTTTTACTTCCGCATTTTAGCTCAATACTGCTGGCGAACGTGAGAACCACAGCACAGGAGCATCATCATGAGCCACGCCAACCCCATCAAACCGAACCGGATCCAGCAGATCCTGCGCCGTTACTTCAAGCGGATCCTGCCCCGCCCGCTGCCGCTGATCGAGGATCCCATGAGCCAGCTCAACCGTCTGATGCAGTGGGACATGCACCAGATCGACGACAAGGAGTATCGCCGCCGCCTCTGAGCCGACCTCCCCCACGCCCCGACGAGATTGCTTTGCCGGATCTGATGGTTTACATCGGCCAAGGGCCTGATAGATTGGACGTCTATCCATCTATGACTGCTATCCAGCAACATCCAACAAGGAGTGTGTGATGAAAGATGCGACCCTGGCCCTGCACCACGGCTTTGCCAACGACCCCACCACCAAGGCCGTTGCCGTGCCCATCTACCAGACGGTGGCCTACGAGTTCGAGAGCGCCCAGCACGGGGCGGATCTGTTCAACCTGGCGGTGCCTGGCAACATCTACACCCGCATCATGAACCCCACCAACGATGTGCTGGAGCAGCGAATGGCCGCGCTGGAGGGC
Organism: Aeromonas sp. S15(2024); assembly: GCF_041402265.1. Taxonomy (NCBI): domain Bacteria; kingdom Pseudomonadati; phylum Pseudomonadota; class Gammaproteobacteria; order Aeromonadales; family Aeromonadaceae; genus Aeromonas; species Aeromonas sp. S15(2024). The sequence goes on from NZ_JBGLQY010000009.1 coordinate 11,915, forward strand.
GGGATTGCCGCGCTGGTGGTCTCTGCCGGTTCCGCCGCCATCACCTATGCCATCCAGGCGCTGACCGCCGCCGGCGACAATATCGTCTCCACCCCCCAGCTCTATGGCGGCACCTACACCTTGTTCGCCCACATGCTGCCAAGCTTCGGGGTCGAGGTGCGCTTCGCCAAGGATGACAGCGCCGAGGCCATCGCCGCCCTCATCGACGACAAGACCAAGGCGGTCTACTGCGAGAGCATCGGCAACCCGGCCGGCAACATAGTGGACATTGCCGCCCTGGCCAAGGTGGCCCACGCCCGCGGCGTGCCGCTCATCGTCGACAACACGGTCGCCACCCCGGTCTTGTGCAAACCCATCGAGCACGGCGCCGATATCGTGGTGCACAGCCTGACCAAATATGTCGGCGGCCACGGCAACTCGCTGGGGGGCGTGGTGGTCGACTCGGGCAAGTTCCCCTGGGCGGATCATGCCGAGCGTTTCCCCCAATTGACCCAGCCTGAGCCCTCCTATCACGGGGTGGTCTACACCGAGGCCTTTGGTCCGGCCGCCTTCATCGGGCGGGTGCGCACCGTGCCGCTGCGCAATACCGGCGCGGCGCTGGCGCCGATGAACGCCTTCCTGCTGCTGCAGGGGCTGGAGACTCTGAGCCTGCGCATGGAGCGCCACGTGGACAACGCCCTGCAGGTGGCCCACCACCTCAAGCATCACCCCAAGGTGGCCTGGGTCAGCTACGCCGGGCTGCCGGGTCACCCCCACTACCTGCTGGCGGAGAAGTACATGGCCGGCCGCCCCTCGGCCATCCTCTCGTTCGGCCTGAAGGAGGGCTATGAGGCGGGCGTGCGCTTCTACGATGCGCTCAAGATCTTCAAGCGGCTGGTCAACATCGGCGACGCCAAGTCGCTGGCCTGCCACCCCGCCTCCACTACCCACCGCCAGCTCAGCGAAGAGGAGCAGGCTAAGGCCGGGGTGAAACCTGAGATGATCCGGCTGTCGGTGGGGATCGAGGCCATCGAGGACATACTGGCGGATCTGGATCAGGCGCTGGAGGCCTGACGCAATCGGTGCGGGAGCGGGCATCAGCCCGCTTTTTTTTAGCTGCAGCGGTGAACCCGTCGCCGCGCCGCTGCGTACTACCGCTTCTTGTCACTGCGTCGAGGTATTCATGATAGTCCTGCACCACCTGAACAAATCCCGCTCCCAGCGCATCATCTGGCTGCTCGAAGAGCTGGGCCTGCCCTATGAGATCAAGGCCTACCAGCGCGATGCCGCCACTTTTCTGGCACCGCCCGAGCTCAAGGCCGTCCACCCCCTCGGCAAGTCGCCGGTCATCGAGTTTGACGGCCGGGTGCTGGCGGAATCCGGTGCCATCACCGAATACCTGATCGCCCGCCACGCCCCGGGCCGGCTGGCGCCGGCCGCCGACAGCCCGGACTATGCCGAGTACCTGCAGTGGCTCCACTTCGCCGAGAGCTCCGGCATTCTGCCGCTGCTGCTCGACATGTTCGTGCGCAAGGACGGCAGCCCGATGCGCTTCCTGCCGGACTACGCCAAAGCCGAGTGCGCCAAGGTGCTGGGTTATCTCGATGAGGTGCTGGCAAGCCGCCGCTATCTGGTGGCCGATCGCCTCACCGGCGCCGACATCCTGAACTCCTTTCTGGTGGATCTGCTGGCGCAAAGCGGTCAGCTGGCCCAGTTCCCGCACCTGCAGGCTTACTGGCAGCGGCTCAACACTCATCCGGCACGCCAGAAGGCGGCGGCGCTGGAGCGCGAGCTGGACCGCAGCGCCGAGTAAGCGTTCGTCGCCACCATGCAAAACGCCCCGATGATCGGGGCGTTTTCTTTTCCGTAGGTCAGCCGGTGAGCAGAGGGCGTGAGAGAGGATCCTGGCTGCACTTGTTGTCCGGATCGCCCCTTGGCCAAGGGCCTCAGGCCTAGAGGGCGTGAGAGAGGATCCGCGCCACCTTGTCGGGATCTATGTCCTGCTGCTCCCCGAGGGCGGTCAGGCCGAACAGCTTGAGGTTGGAGCAGATCCCCGGGATGCAGCGCGCATCCAGGCCATAGTCGGCGAGGCGGGTACCCACCCCCATCTGCTGGAAGAACTGCTCGGTGCGGATGATCGCCTCCTCGATGCGCAGCGCCTTGTCCTCGCGGCTGGAGTGCCACACCCGCTCGGCGAACTGGGCCAGCTTCTCCTGCTTCTGGGCCGCTTGCTCCCGCAGCAGGGAGGGCAACACCACCGCCAGGCTCTGGGCATGATCCAGCCCGTGCAGGGCGGTGAGCTGGTGACCGATGGCGTGGGTGGACCAGTCCTGCGGCACGCCACGGCCGATGAGGCCGTTGAGGGCCAGGCTGGCCGCCCACATCAGGTTGGCACGCACCTGGTAGTTGGTGGGCTCCGCCAGCGCCCGCGGGCCGTTGTCCACCAGCACCTGCAACAGGCCTTCCGCCAGCCGATCCTGCACCTCACCCCCCACCGGGAAGGTGAGGTACTGCTCGAGGATGTGGACGAAGGCATCCACCACCCCGTTGCCCACCTGGCGCGGCGGCAGGCTGTAGGTGGTGGTGGGATCCAGCACCGCAAACACCGGCTGCACCAACGGGTTCATGAAGGAGAGCTTGGCCTCCCCCCGGCTCACCACGGCGGCCGGGTTGCTCTCCGAGCCGGTGGCCGGCAGGGTCAGCACGCAGCCGAGCGGCAGCGCCGCCTTGACGGGGGCCTTGTGCAACAGGATCTCCCAGGGATCGTCCCCCTCGAAGCGGGCCGCGGCGGCCACGAACTTGCTGCCGTCCACCACTGAACCACCACCCACCGCCAGCAGGAAGTCGATGCGCTCGCGCTTGACCAGATCCACCGCCTCCATCAGCTGGTCGTACTGGGGGTTGGCCCCGATGCCGGGGAACTCCAGCCACTCCCGGCCTGCCAGCGCCTGGGTCAGCTGGTCATAGACCCCGTTCTGCTTGATGCTGCCGCCGCCGTAGAGCACCAGCAGGCGGCTGCCGGCCGGGATCAGTTCGGGCAGTTTGGCGATCTGGCCTTCACCGAAACAGACGCGGGTGGGATTGGCATATTGGAAGTTGTACACGGCAAAGCCCTCGGTTGAATGCATGCAGAGGGATTGTGCGCCTGTGGCCCCCACAGGTCAAAGAACGCGGGCACGCCCTCACATTGCACCGCGGATGCGGGTTGCCGGCAGGGCCGCTCATCCACTGTGGTCAGCGGGGGCAAGGGCTTGCCCCCGCTGACCATGGATTGCCGTTCGAGTCATTCCGCTGCTCAGGCGCTCTTGCTCTCTTCCTTGCTGCTCTTCTTGCCGGTGAGGCGGTCCATGGCGTCTTGCAGCATGGCGTCCCGCTGCTCGTTCAACGGCTTGCTCTGCTCCGCCCGCTCCTCGGCGCTCAGCTGCTTGTTGTCGGCAATCGCCTTGAGCTTCTCTTCTATCTCGTTGAACTGCTTGCGATCAAAGCCGAGCGCCTTGTCCACCAGCTGCTGCAGCACGCCCCCCTTGTCGGAACTCATGTCGAGCGCCGGCGGCAGCTTGCTGTTCTTGGCCAGGTGTTCATAGGTCAGCGCCTGCTGGGCCTGGCCGGTTATCCGTTGGGAGGAGAGGTTGACCAGATCTTCCCAACCGCCGCCACCCTGACCGCTGTCGGCGCTGCTGAGGGTCGCGAGGGCGCGATTGTTGGAGGCGCTCTGGGCAAGCTGCTGGCTGTAGGGTTTGATATCCATGGGGGCTCCAGTCTGCATGCCAAACCGGCATGACGAGGTCGCTGATTCGATGGTATGAGGCACCAGGCCCCATCATTGGCAATAAAACCAGCAAGTTGCAGGCCAACTTGTCAGGCTGGGCGAAATCCCCACCGTGGCGAGCCCGCAGCCGGTCACGGCCCAGATGACGGCGTCAGAATCATGACTCATCCGCTGCTTTCATCCCGATTTCCGACACATACAACTACCTATAAAACTCCTCGCCACATAAACAGCAGGAACGCCTTGCCGATCACAAAACAAACAACCAGTGAGGCATACAATTTTGGCGCACCATCGGGCAAGCAAGCAGCGTTATGGATGATATGTTTGCGAAATCAACCAGATGCAGACCTGTCTACCGTCGGATCCCCGACCCCAGTCCGGTCACTCCCGGCCGCTTCTCCCGCCCCCTGACGCGCATCCACCGCAACCTTTCGGGCATAACCATGAAAAAACACACCTTGAGTCTTCTCTCCGCCACCCTGCTCACCCTGCTTGGCACCAGTGCCGACGCCTGTACCGGCCTTATCGTCGGCAAGGGTGCCAGTGCCGATGGCAGCGTGATGATCGCCAGAAACGAGGATTTTGGCGTCAACAACTGGAACAAGTACCTCGCCTTCCGGCCCGCACAGCAGAACGAGGGCAAGACCTGGAAACTGGGTAACGGGCTGGAAGTGCCCATGCCCAAGACTTTCTTGGCCTACTCCGCCATCCGTGACTGGGATGCCGCCGGCAGCGACCCGGACGGCAAGTATTACGAGGAGCGCGGCATCAACGAGTTCAACGTCGCCATTTCGGCCACCACCAGTGCCGAGGTCAACGACAAGGCCCGGAAAGCCGATCCGCTGATTGAGAAGGGGGTCATCGAGGCCATCATCCCCACCCTGATCCTGCCGCAGGCCAGGACGGCCAAAGAGGGGGTCGAGCTGCTTGGCCGCTATGTGGAGCAATATGGCGCCGGTGAGGGCAACAGCCTCTATCTGGCGGATGTGAACGAGGCCTGGCTGATGGAGATAGGCTCCGGCCACCACTGGATCGCGGTGCGGGTGCCGGACGACAGCTACGCCATAGTGGCCAACGGCCTGCGCATCCATGGCGTCAATCTCGACGGCGCCGACGTGCTGCACTCGCCCAGACTGCTGGAGTTCGTGCGCGAGCACAAACTGCTGGATAAGGCCGACCCGAAAGAGTTCAACTTCGCCAAGGCATTCGGGGTGATTGCCGACCCCTACAACGTGGATCGGGAGTGGCTCGGCCAGCAGATGCTGACGGCCTCTCACAAGCAGCCAACCCGCCAGGCGCAGTACCCGCTCTTTATGAAGCCGGATGCCCCCATCGCCGTGCCGGACGTGGCCAGGCTGCTGAGCGCCACCTATGAGGGCACCCCGCTGGCGGGCAAGGCAGAGCGGCCGATCCGCATCGATCGCCAGCTCGAATCCCACGTCATCCAGCTGCGCAAGGAGATGCCCAAAGAGCTGCAGGGGCTCATCTGGCAGAGCTACGGCGTGCTGGCCGAATCCGTGATGGTGCCGCTCTACAACACGCTGGAGTCCTATCCCCTGCCCTATCGCAGCGGCAGCGACAGCTACTCCGATGATTCCGCCTACTGGCAGTTCCGCAGCCTGACCGCGCTGGCCAGCGCCGATCCGGACAAATACCTGCCGCTGCTGCGCGGCATCTGGAGCAAGGAGAGCAGCAAGCTCTACAAGGAGGTGGCCCTGCTCGACCAGAGCCTGAAGCAGGCCTATGCCGGCGACAAGGCCACCGCCATCGGGCTGGCATCCGACTACTCCTATGGCCAGCTGGAGAAGAGCTATCAGATGGCCAAAGAGTTGCGCTACAAGCTGATGACGGATCTCACCAAGCGCACCGAGCAGAAGTATTCGCCGGAGGAGTTCAAGAAGATCATGAGCCTGTAAACCGGCCACCAAAACAGAGAGGCTCCCTTTGGAGCCTCTCTTGTTTCATCCGCAGCAGCCATCAGCGACGGCTGATATGGAGCGGGCCGAAGGTCTGCGCCACCGGCATGATCTCGATGCTGTTGATGTTGACGTGAGCCGGCTGCTGGCTGATCCAGAGCACGGTATTGGCGATGTCTTCCGGCTGGATCGCCTGCACGCCCTGATAGACGGTGGCCGCCTTGGCGTCGTCACCGTGGAAGCGCACGTTGGAGAACTCGGTGCCACCGCACAGACCCGGCTCCACGTTGGTGACGCGGATGGCGGTGCCCGCCAGATCGGCGCGCAGGTTGAGGCTAAACTGCTTCACGAACGCCTTGGTGGCGCCGTAGACGTTGCCGCCCGGATAGGGGTAGGTGCCGGCGATGGAGCCGATATTGATGACGTGACCGCGATTGCGCTCGACCATGCCCGGCAGCAACAGGCGGGTCAGCAGGGTCAGACCGCTGATGTTGGTGGCGATCATCTGTTCCCAGTCCTCAAGGTCTGCCTTGTGGGCCGGCTCCAGCCCCAGCGCCAGCCCGGCGTTGTTGACCAGCAGATCCACCTCGCGCCACTCGGCCGGCAGCCCGTCGATGACGGCGCGGGTGGCCGCCTTGTCCTGCACGTCGAACACCAGCGGCAGGAACTGGGCGCCCAGCTCGTCGGCCAGGGCGGCCAGCCGTTCGGCGCGGCGGCCGGTGCCGATCACCTTGTAGCCCGCCTGCACCAGCTGACGGCTGATGGATTCACCAAAACCGGACGAGGCGCCCGTTACCATTGCAATCATCTGAACCTCCATATCTACAGCGCTATTGTTATTTATCTGTTTGAAATCAATCTGCTCTATTCGTCGCTCAATTCACGCCCGCTCGCCTTGCGCCAGATGAACACCAGCAGGTGGAGCAGGAACAGGCCCGAGCCCCCCAGCGCGAACAGCAGGCCGGTGAGGGCGTTGACCGAGGTGTCGGCGCCACACCACCACCAGACCAGCCAGCCGACCAGGCCGATGGCTAAGGTCTGGCCGGCGCAGACCGGGCAGCGCCCCAGCTTGGCCCTGATGGCAGTGGCGAGGCAGTTGTCGCAGCTCATCCCCTCTCTCCCTTCACTCAGGCCTGCTTCAGCGCCAGCACCAGCCGGTGGGCATGCTGACCGTGGCCATAATAATCCAGCAGCTTCTGCCTTGGCCGAAAACCCAGCCCGCGGTAGAGCGCCTGCGCCTCTTCATTGGCATCGCCCACCTCCAGCCGGATCGCCCCCCAGCCGGCCTCTTTGCCCTCCTGAATAACCTGCTCCAGCAGGCGGCGGGCCCAGCCCTGGCGGCGGATGGTCCAGCGGATGGCGAGAGTCTGGATGATCAGCCGATCCCAGCCCCTGTGCTCCAGCAAACAGAGGTAGCCCATCAGCTGCTCCTGCTGGTCCAGCACCAGCAGGGTACGCCCCTTGGCCTGGGTCAGCAGATAGTGCCAGCGGCTGCGGCCAAAGGCGACTTCGGGGGGAAAACAGTAGCGTTCCAGCTTAACGATGGCGCCCAGATCATCGGTCCGGGCCGCGCGCACGGTCAACACGGGGAATCCTTGTTCGGTTATTTATCTTCATCACCAAAAATGCGACTTGTATCACAAGTTACCAAGGCGGCATATTAGGCACTGTAACCTCTTGTTTCCCCTCGCGCCATTGTCGTGCTTGTCGGTGCATCGAAGCCCACTGGGGATCCTGCCGCTTAAGGCAGTTTCATCTGTGGAGCCGAAAAAATGAGTACCTACGTCATCGTCGAAGAGCTTGGCGACTGGCCCTGCCATGCCGATTATCTGCTGACCGCCCGCACCTACCTGCAACACGGGGTGCCCACCACCGGCGGCCGCCCCCGCATCATCAACCTCTGCCGCAATCTGGAGCACCTCGGCGCCGGCTACTACTGCTCGCTGCTGGCCCAGGCCCGCGGTCACCACTGCCTGCCGGGCCTGCAGGCCATCAGCCAGCTGCAACCCCAGCAGCCGCCGGCCAAGCTGTGGCGCAAGCTGCAGGGCTGGCTGGCCCAGCAGAGCGAGGATCGGATCCGGGTGCGCGCCATCTTCGGCCAGTGCGAGCAGAGCGAGCTGGCCGGCCTGGCCCGCTACTACTACGGCCTCAACCAGCTGCCGCTGCAGGAGCTGACCCTCAAGCGCGGCCGTCACGGCTGGTCGGTGCGCCAGCAGCAGAGCCTGTCGCCGCTGGCGCTGAGCCCAAGCGAGCAGACGCTGATGTTGCACCACGCCCAGGCGCTGGTGGGCACAGGTGACGAGGAGCAGGCGGCGCCTCTTTACCAACTCGCCATCCTGGTTGACCCCAACGACGGTCGCGCCAGCAGCGATACGCTGGCGCTGGAGCGCTTCATCCAGGCGGCCGCGGCCCAGGGGATCCGGGCCGAGATCCTGGCGCCGTCTGCCATCGAGCGGCTGCCGGAGTTCGACACTCTCTGGCTGCGATCCGAGACGGCGGTGGGCCACTACACCTTCGAGTTTGCCCGCCGCGCCGAGCAGCTCAAGATGCCGGTGATCGACAGCTCCCGCGCCATCCTCGCCTGCAGCAACAAGCTCTACCTCTACGAGCTGATGGTGCGCAGCGGCGTGCCCATGCCGCCCACCATGGTGGTGACCCGCCGCGGCCGCCACCACGTGGACGAACTGGTGCAGCGACTCGGCCTACCGCTGATGGTGAAGGTGCCCGATGGGGCGCAGGGGCGCGATCTGGCCATGGCCAGCGATGAGCAGCAGCTGGCCCGCCTGCTGGACGAGGGGCTGAGTCGCTCCGCCCTGCTGCTGGTGCAAAGCCAGATCCCCGCCGAGTTTGACTGGCGCATCGGCTTTCTCGACGGCTCGCCGCTGTTTGCCTGCCGCCGCTTCCGCCCCGAACCCGGCAACCGCATCCGCCGCCGCAAACACCCCCTCGACATGAGCCGCATCGAGGCGTTGCCGCTCAACGAGGTGCCGGAGCGGGTGTTGCAGACCGCCCGCCGCGCCGTCCATCAGCTCGGCAACGGCCTGTTTGGGGTCGATCTGCGCCAGCAGGGGCGTGACTACGTGCTGCTGGAAATCATCGACAATCCCTGGATACGTGGCGATATTGAAGACCGAGAGGCAAAGGACCTCTACGAGCGCCTCGCCCGGGCCTTCCGCCAGCGGCTGGAAAACCGGGGGCAGAGCGCGGCCGGATAACAAGCATCGAGAGCAGAGGTGGATATGATGACGACTGATTGGTGGGACATAGCGCCCCTTGGCTGGGAGAACATCCTGGTCTGTCTGGTGTGCGGCACCCTGGTGGGGCTGGAGCGGCAGTTGCGCGGCAAGCCGGTCGGCATCCGCACCTCCTCGCTCATCATCCTCGGCACCTACTGTTTTCTTGCCATCGGTGCCGCCGTCAGCCCCCAGAGCGCCGATCAGGCGCGGGTGCTGGGCCAGCTCATCACCGGCATCGGCTTTCTCGGCGCCGGGGTGATGATGACCCGGGATGGCCAGGTACTGGGTGTCACCTCCGCCGCCACCGTCTGGATGCTGGCGGCCCTCGGCGCCCTCATCGGCATGCAGATGCTGCACCAAGCGCTGCTGCTCACCGGCGTCACTCTCTCCATCCTGGTGGGGGTGGACTACCTGGAGACCAGCTTCAAAGGCCTGCGCCGCGGGGTACACAACCGGCTGGAGAGCTGGCGGCACGGCAACGGCCGGGCCGATCCCCATCAGGACGAGCTAGGCAGCGGCATCGAGAAGTAACGTCCCAATGAACAAGGGCTCCATCACGGAGCCCTTGTTGTTTACCAGCCTCAGCGCACCAGCAGGAAGCGGCCGGTGAGGGGCGGCAAGTCCACCGTCACGCTGCTGCCGCCGATGGCCAGGCGCTCGCCGCTCTGCAGATCCACCAGGGCGCTGGCACTGCGCAGCTTGCTGGCCGGCACCGCATAGCTCTGGGGCGTGGTGGAGACGTTGAGCAGGTAGACTACTTGCTCGCCCGCCGTCTGCTTGATGTCACCATAGACGCTGCCTTCGGCCACCAGCTTGACCCGTTCCCCCTGATAGAGGGCCGGATGGGCGGCGCGCAGGGCCAGCAGCTGGCTGAGCCACTGTTTCAGCTCGCTCTGCTCAGTGTTCGGCACGAAGCCGGTGACACCGGGCACCTTGCCATCGCTGCGGGCCACGTGATCGTCACAGAGCCCCTGGGCGGCGCAGTCGCCACCCACCTGCTGGGCAAAGCCAGGCACCTCGTCGCCAAACTCCTCGCCGTAGTAGAGGGTGATGGGGCCGGAGCGGGCCGCCAGGAAGCTGAAGGCCGCCTTGTGGCGCTGCCAGTAGTCCGCCGGATTCAAGTTGCCGCGCTCCAGCAGATCGCCGAAGCGCACCAGATCGTGGTTGCCCAGCATCAGGTTGGGCATGGCGTGGTCCGGGTAGTTCTCCACCTTGTTCCAGCTGGCGTCGAGCACGCTGGCCCCCTGCCCGCCCTTGCCGGACTCCTCCACCGCCAGTGCCTGCACCAGGCCGTAGCGCAGCGGGAAGTCGAACGCCGAGGAGAGCGCCGGGTTGTCGCTCGGCCCATACGCCTGGGCCCGGATCTCGTCGGCCCCTTTCCACACTTCCCCGACCATATAGCCGAGGGTGCCCCACTGCTGGCCGGCGGCCTTGCGCGCCGCGCTGGCTCGCTCCACCTCGCTGCGAATGGCGCGCCAGTCGTCAAGATCGAGCTGATAGGCCTGATCGAGGCGCCAGCCGTCGATGCCGTACTGCTCGACCCAGTAGCGGGCCACCTCCTTGAAGTAGGCGAGGCTCTCTGGCTGGCTGTAATCCACCAGCTGGCCCGGGTAGCCGGCACCGCCGCTCTTGAGGGCGGGCAGGCGCCCCGCGGGGGAGGGCTTGCTCACCCCCACCTTGCCCACGTGGCCGAACACCCCGTCTAGGAAGACGTAGAGACCGCGCTGATGCGCCCCGTCCACCAGTTTCTTGAGCTGGGCGTTGCTGCCGAAGTTGGGGTCCACGTTGAAGAAGTCGCAGGCGAAGTAACCGGTGGCATCCAGCCTGTCGTCTCCGCCCTGCCCCGCACAGGAGTCGAACACCGGGGTCAGCCAGATGGCATTGACGTTGAGGCTCTTGATGTGGTCGAGGCTGTCGATGATCCCCTGCAGATCGCCGTTGTGCTGGGAGGGGCCGTAGCCGACGCCGTAGTTGGCGCTGCCGTCGCCATCGACGAAGGACTCCACCATCACCTGGTAGGTGCGCAGGTTGCAGGCCGGCTGATCATCGCCGTAGCAGGCGCGGCTGGCGGTGGCCGGCGGCGGGTTGGTGACCGGGGGTTGCTGGGGCTCGCTGGAACCGCTCCCGCCTCCGCTGCCGCAAGCCGTCAGTAACAGGGCGGCCCCGATGAGGCCGCCACGACGCAACGTTCCTTGTTTCATTGTTATGTTCCCGCTGTGGTGGTATCGACGCCCAAAGCGCCGCACTGGGGCCATGATAGCGGCCCAGCCCGCACGGGTCTGTGACTGAAAACGTTACCCGATTCAGCCGGTTAGCTAATCCCCGCTCAGAGCACGCCGGCTGAGGCGAAGCGATAGCTTAGGGAGAGCCAGTAAGCACGGCCCGGCTCCGGGATGCGCCCCACCTGCTCGTAGCCCAGCCCGGCCTGACTGGCGTGCACCGACTTGGAGAGGTGCTCGTAGTAGAAGGTGTCGAACAGATTGTCCACCCCGGCCGACAGCTGCCAGCCCGGGTGGAACTGCCAGGCGGCGCTCAGGTTCATGGTGAAGAAGCCCGGGGTCTCCCCCTGATCCTGGCCGGCTACGGTGCCGGAACCCACATCCACCCGCTCCTGGGCGGCCACGGCGCGGCCCAGCAGGGTCAGGTTCCACGCCTCGGCTGGCTGCCAACCCAGCGCCAGCTTGCCATCGAGGGGCGGCATCTGGGCCAGCGGCTTGTTGTCGCTCTGGTTTTCACCGTAGACCACCGCCAGGCCGCCATCGAGACGCCACTGCTCGGCGAACTGCCAGCGCCCCTCCAGCTCGCCGCCGCGGGTCTGGGCGTCGATGTTGCGCACCTTGTTCGACTTGTTGTTGTAGAGCAGATAGTCCCGAATGTCGGCGCTGAACAGGGAGAGGGTCAGGTCCAGATCGCGGCTGCGCAGGGCCAGTCCCGCATCCCACTGGCGGCTGCGCTCCGGGTTGAGGGTGAAGGGCACGCTGTCCTTGCTGCGCTCCCAGTAGTCCGGCGCACGCTTGGCCTGACCCCAGGCCAGGTAGCTCGACCAGGCCGGCGACCACTGGTATTCGTAGCGGCCAAAGCCGCTGTCCAGAGTCAGGGTATCGCTGTAGAGGGTCTGATCCCCCGCGCCGTAACGGGTGGTCTCGACCCTGTCCTGCCGGTAGCCCCCTTTGTAGCTGTGGGCCCCCTGCTGACGGCCCAGCTCGGCAAAGCCCCCCTGCTGTTCGAAACGCAGGGTGCGCTGGCGCGGCTGGCTGGCGTAATCCACCCCGCTGCGGGCCCTGTGCTGATCCCGGTTGGCATCGATGCCGGCGGTCAGCAGCCAGTCGGCCGGCAGCGCTATGTCGTTGGCCCAGCGCCCGCCGGTGTTGCGCCGATCCGGGTTGGAGAGCATCTTCATGCCGCTGTTCGGCCGCAGGCTGAAGTTGTCCATGATGTGGTCGATGTCGTTGTCCCACAGGGTCAGCTCGCTGCGCTGCCAGTGGGTGGTGATCTGCTCCTGCCTGAGCTTGAGGCCGAAAGACTCCCGATCGAACATGGGGCCGTCCATGGTGCGATCCGCATAGGCGGCGCGGGCGTTGCTGCGCTCGGCGGTGAGTTCGAGCCAGGTGTGCTCGCTGGGCGTCCAACCGAGCTGGGCGGTGCCGTTCTCACGCCGGTAGAAGGAGCGCACCTTGTCGCCGTGGCCGTCGCGGTAGTCATCGCTGTCGGAGTGGGTGAACTGGCCGCGCAGATAACCCTGCGGTGCCCCCACGGTGGCATCCAGCATCTGGTCGTCGCGCCCGAAGCTGCCATAGAGCGCCGACGCCTCGGCCTTGACGCCGGGGGCAGTGAACTCGGGCCTGTCCCGCTCGAACAGCACGGTCCCCGCCAGCGTCGCCCCCTGCTCGAGGGATTGCGGCCCCTTCAGCACCCGGATCCGGTCGAAAGATTGAGGAAAGACGTAGGCGGTGGGCGGATCCATCCGGCCGCCGCAGCCGCCGGCCAGCATGCCGCCATCCATCTGCACGTTGAGGCGGGACATGCCCATCCCCCGCAGCACGGGATCGCCGCCCAGACCCCCCTTGCGCACCATGCTCATGCCGGTGACGTTCTTGAGGTAACCGGCGCCATCGGCCGCCGGCATGGGGGAGCCCGGTTTCTTGGGATCCAGGGTCACCTCCAGGGTGCTGGCGGGGCGACTGGCGACCACCACCATGGGTTCCAGCTGCTGAACGGTCTCCTGACCGGCGGCGCCGTGACAGGCGAGGCCACCCACCAGCAGGGCCAGCGGGGTGCGCATATGACAAGCCATACTCTTTCCTTATCTCTCTGTTTATGTTGTTGTTTTAATTCCAATTGCCAAACCATTCAGCTGCTAGAAGGTTTGCCGTCAGGCTGCAAAAAAGGCCTGCGGCGCGGTGGCGGCAAGCCCTGAGAAGCGAAACCAGGCTAGGGTTGGCAAAATGTTGCGCAGGTTTTACCCAAATTGGGTGAGGAAGGCAAACGCTCAAACATTCCCGTTACAGGAATCTTGTGATGGCTCACAAAAACAGGGAGTTAACTGAAAGCTTCCCGCTCGTCGATGGGCTTGATCAGGTGGTAGATCTCGTGAGCCGACAGAGTACAGCCGGCGGGCCACTCCAGCTGATGGTGACGATTGATGAAGACCCGGGCGAAGCGTCGCTCCGAATCCAGCGCCGCAAACAGCGGCTGGGTGCGCCAGGGGGCGAGATCCAGCGCTCCTGTGGTACCGTCTGAGAGCACCACGAACAGGCTCCACCCCTGCAAATACTCCACATCGATAAAGACCGGCATCCCTTCGGCTCCGATTGAGAAAAATCGGCGCCATTATAGATAAGCCCCCGCCCTCGCTTTGCAGGCAGGATCACAGTTTTTCCAGTCGTTTCTGCTGTCTGCAACCCTTGTCCGCCATCACAGAAAAATCATAAAACGTGCCAAAAGTTGCGCTTTCGCACGATCCCGACGCAACCTTTGCCCGCCACCACTGTCATAACCCTGCAATATAAAAACAATGCGCCCGTGGACGGGTGCAAACAGGCTTGTAGGAACAACAATGACCACTATCAGACGATGGCTGGGACCGTTTTGGCCCATCGCCGTTTTTTCATTGATCGCGCTCGTCTCTCTCTCCATCAGCCGGCTCGCCCTCGGCCTCTGGCAACTGGAGCGGGTCGACGCCGTCGCCGGCTGGCAGGAGATGCTGCTGCAGGGAGTGCGGGTCGACTTCGCCACCCTCTGCTGGCTGTGGGGCGTACCCGCCGTGTTCACCCTGCTGCTGGCCGGCCCCCATGCCGTGGGCCGTGCCTGGCTGCAGTTCATCCGGGTCTGGCTGACCCTGGGGCTCTGGCTGCTGCTCTTCCTGGAGATCTCCACCCCCTCCTTCGTGACCGAGTACGGGGTGCGGCCCAACCGCCTCTACGTGGAGTACCTCATCTATCCCAAAGAGGTGTTCGCCATGCTGTGGGCCGGCCGCAAGGGCGAGCTGCTGCTGGCGCTGGTGTTCAGTTGCGCCGTGCTGGCGGGCGGCTGGTGGCTGAGCGGCCGCCTTTTGCGCGGCATCAGCTTCCCGCGCTGGTATCTGCGTCCGGCGTTTGCCCTGCTGATCCTGGCCATAGGTTTTCTCGGTGCCCGCTCCAGCCTGGGCCACCGCGCCCTCAACCCGGCCATGGTGGCATTTGCCAGCGATCCCCTGGTCAATGCGCTCACCGTCAACTCCTCCTACTCCCTCTTCTTCGCCATCAAGCAGATGCGGGCCGAGGAGGATGCCGGCCAGTTCTACGGCGAGCTGCCCCGCCAGCGCATTCTGGATCTGGTTCGCCAGGAGAGCGGCCGCGAATCCCATGAGTTCAGCTCCGACACCCTGCCCAGCCAGACCTTCAACGAGGCCAGCTACGGCGGCAAGCCGAAGAACCTGGTGATCCTGCTGCAGGAGAGCCTGGGCGCCCAGTTCGTCGGCTCCCTCGGCGGCCTGCCGCTCACCCCGAACATCGATGCCTTGTCGAAACAGGGTTGGGCGTTCGAGCAGCTCTACGCCACCGGCACCCGTTCGGTGCGCGGCATCGAGGCGGTGCTGACCGGCTTCACGCCGACCCCGGCCCAGGCCGTGGTCAAGCTTGGCAAGAGCCAGACCAACTTCTTCACCATCGCCGATCTACTCAAGCAGCGGGGCTACGACACCAGCTTCATCTACGGCGGCGAGAGCCACTTCGACAACATGCGCAGCTTCTTCCTCGGCAACGGCTTCACCACCATAGTCGAGCAGAAAGACTTCAAGAACCCGGTGTTCGAGGGCTCCTGGGGCGCCTCTGACGAAGATCTGATGGCCAAGGCCGACCAGACCTTCCAGGCCCTGCACAAACAGGGCAAGCCCTTCTTCAGCCTGGTGTTCAGCTCGAGCAACCACGATCCGTTCGAGTTTCCCGACGATCGCATCGCCCTCTATGAGCAGCCCAAGCAGACCCGCAACAACGCCGCCAAGTATGCGGACTACGCCATCGGCGAGTTCTTCAAGAAGGCGAAGCAGTCGGACTACTGGCAGGACACCCTGTTCCTGGTCATCGCCGATCACGACAGCCGGGTCAGCGGCGCCAGCCTGGTGCCCATCCCCCGCTTCCACATTCCGGGCGTCATCGTGGGTGACGGCATAGCGCCGAGACAGGATCCCCGCATCGTCAGCCAGATCGACATGGCACCGACCCTGCTCTCCCTGATGGGGATCAGCGCCGACTACCCCATGCTCGGCAAGGATCTGACCCGCATGCCCGCCGACTGGCCGGGCCGCGCCATCATGCAGTACGACAAGAACTTCGCCCTGATGCGCGGCAAGGACGTGGTGATCCTGCAGCCGGAACGAGCGCCGGAAGGCTTCATCTATGAGGATGCGACAGAGACACTCACCCCGGCGCCGCAGCCGGCCACCATGAAGGATGCGGCCCTCGGCCTCGCGCTCTGGGGCAGCCTCGCCTATCAGCAGGGGCTCTACCGGACGGCGCCGGACACCCGCACCGTGCTGAACTGAGCGCCATAAAACAAAACCCGCCGATTGGCGGGTTTTTTGTTGGGGTCAAACGGGGAATCAGGTGTTGAGGAAGCAGGGCAGCGAGCGGCTGAACTTGTGCTCGAACACCAGCGAGGTCTCGAGGTGCACTACCTCCTCGCGGGAGGTGAAGTGATCGAACACGAAGTTGCGCAGGTGTTCGGTGTCAGAGACGCACAGATGCACCAGGAAGTCATCCTTGCCCCCCATGTGGAACAGGCTGATCACCTCGGGCAGCGCCAGGATGGCATCGCGAAACGCATCGATGATCTGGCGGCTGTGGCGGGCCAGCTGCAGCGACACCATGGCCTGGATGTGACCGCCGAGGGCCTGGTAATCCACCTCGCAGTGGGCGCCCTTGAGCACCCCATCCTGCTGCAGCTTGCGCACCCGCTCCAGACAGGTGGACGGTGCCACCCCGACCAGCGCGGCCAGATCCTTGTTGGTCATGCCCGCATCGCGAAACAGATGGGCCAGGATATCCAAATCCAGTTGATCCAGGTTTCTCATCTTTACTCCTTGAACCGCTCAATTTTTTAGACTCTGCCCGTAAACCGGGCTGAACACAACGCAGATTGACATCGGGGCCGCGCCCCCTATGCTTTGGCGCACTCAAAACCCGGCTCACGCCCGCAGCCACTGGCTTCATAAGGAGCTTTATGCACCCCTCCCACCCCTTCTGGAGCCAGGAGGTGCCGCGCCTCGACGGCCAGCTGCTGCTGACCCCCTGCCCCGGCACCCAGCAGGTTGCGTTGCCGCTGGCCCTCGATCAGCTCAGGCTGGCCGGCGCCCGCGCCGTCATCACGCTGATGACTGACGCCGAACTGGCCCGCCTCGAGCTGGCCCACCTTGGCGAGGCGGTCGAGCGCGAGGGATTGCGCTGGTTTCACCTGCCCATCGAGGATGACCAGGCCCCAGACGCCACCTTCGAGCTCGCCTGGCAACAGACGCTGCCACAGCTGCTGGCCCTGCTGCGCGAGGGGCAGCACCTGGCCATCCACTGCAAGGGCGGCAGCGGTCGCACCGGGCTGGTGGCAGCGGCTCTGATGATGAGCCTGGGCCAGCCCCGACAGGAGGCGATGGCCTCCATCAAGGCTCACAGACCCAAGGCGTTCACCCTGGCCTGCCACCGCCAATGGCTCGACCAGCTGGCCGAGCGGCTGGATCAGTACGCCTGATTACTTGCCACCCTGGTCGTAGGTGAAGACCTTGCCGATATCCTCCACCCGATAGCTGGTGAGCTGGTAGACGTAGTAGTTGAGCCAGTTGGCAAACAGCAGGTGGCCGTGGCTGCGCCAGCTGGCGCGCGGGGTCTGGCTCGGGTCGTTGTTCGGGTAGTAGTTGACCGGAATGACGGGCTCAAGCCCGGCGGCCAGATCCCGCTGATACTCGCCATCCAGGGTCAGGGCGTCGTATTCGGGATGGCCGGTGACAAACACCTGGCGACAATCCTTGGTGGCCGCCAGATAGACCCCCGCCTCTGCCGATTCGGCAAAAATCTGCAGATCTGTGTTGGCACGGATAAGATCTCCGTCAAACGCCGCGTAACGGGAGTGAGGCGCCACAAACTCGTCATCGAAACCGCGCAGCAGCGGCTCGTGTTCATCGAGCCGGTGGTGACGATAGACCCCGGAGAGCTTCTCGCCGTGGGTCTGCTTCTCCATGCCGTACAGAGCCTTCAGCGCCGCCTGCACCGCCCAGCAGAGGAACAGGGTGGAGGTGACGTGCTGATGGGACCACTCGATGATCTCGACGACACGCGGCCAGTAGACCACCTCCTCGAACTCCACCAGCCCGAGCGGCGCCCCCGTGATGATCATGCCGTCGTAGTTGTTGCCCCGCACCTGTTCGAAGTCGTGATAGAAGTTTTCCAGGTGCGCCTGTGGGGTGTTCTTCGACTCCCTATCGTCGATGCGCAGCAGATCCACGTCCACCTGCAACGGCGAGTTGGAGAGCATCCGCATCAGCTGGATCTCGGTCTCTATCTTCTTGGGCATCAGGTTGAGGATGAGCACCCGCAGCGGGCGAATGTTCTGGGTGACGGCCCGGGACTCCGTCATCACGAAGATGTTCTCCTGCCCCAGCACTTCGGCGGCGGGTAACTGATCCGGGATCTTGATCGGCATGCTTACTCCCTGTACTGCATCGGTAAATATGTCTGGACATCCAGAAGCCTATAATAAAGCGACTACCCTGTCATCAGATACCTTTTGTATTCACCCCCACCTTTGACTAGCATACGGCTCAATGTGTCTCTCGCATCCAAGACAATGACAGGTATCAAGATTTCAGTAGACCGGCTGCAAGTCGGCAATTACGTCTCTCTGCCACTTGGCTGGCGCGAACACCCCTTCCTGTTTTCCAGCTTCAAACTCAAGAACGAAGAGGAGATCGAGCTCATTCGCCGGCTCGGTCTCAAGCTCGTGACCATCATCCCGGACAAGAGCGATGCCCCGCCCAAGCCGCTGAACCAGGTTCAGGCCCAGCCGCAGGAGGCGCCAGACACGGCCCAGCGTCAGGCCGAGATGCAGCAGGAGAAGGAGCGCCGCATCGAGCAGTTGCAGCAGTACCGCCGCGACCTGCAGCAGTGCGAGAAGCAGTTCCAGCAGTCGCTGGCCCAGGTGCGCAACGTGATGGGCAAGATCCAGTCCCGCCCCCTCAACGCCATCGGCGAGGCGCAGGAGCTGATCAACGCCATGACCGAGCAGCTGCTGTCGGTGGACGAGATGGTGCTGCACCTGGTCTCCGACAGCGAGGATGGCAACAACCTCTACTTCCACTCCCTCAACGTCAGCGTGCTCAGCATGCTGCTGGCCAAGGAGTGCAACATGTCGGCTGACGAAATCCGCCGGGTCGGCATGGGGGCTCTGTTCCACGACATCGGCAAGCTGAAGATCCCGAGCCAGATCCTGCGCAAGACCGAGCCGCTGACCAAGCCCGAGCGCAACCTGATGGCCCAGCACCCGCGCTACGGGCTGGATCTGCTCAACCTGGCCAAGGACTTCCCGGCCGAGGCAAAGGGGATAGTGCTGCACCACCACGAATACCTGGACGGCAGCGGGCCGGAGGGGCTCAAGAAGGGGCAGCTCGACCCGCTGACCCAGATAGTCTCGCTGATCAACGAGTACGATAACCTCTGCCACATGCAGGCCAAGGTGCCCTACTCGGCTCTGAGCGGCCTCTACAAGCAGCGCAAGGCTCAGTTCAACCCGGACTACCTCGGCATGCTGATCCGGCTGATGGGGATCTACCCGCCGGGCAGCGTGGTGCAGCTCTCCAACGGTCAGGTGGGGCTGGTGATGTCGGTCAACACCTCCCGCCTGCTCTACCCCTCGGTGCTGGTGTACGATCCGCGCATTCCGCGCCAGGAGGCGGCCATCATCGACCTGCAGCAGGCCGAGCTCTCCATCGCCAAGGTGATCCACCCCAAGCGACTGCCGCCGGCGGTGTTTGAGTACCTCAATCCGCGCACCCGCATCAGCTACTACTTCGAACACAACAAGCCCTGATTGACCCGGCCACCTAGGTGGCCACCCCAACCCCACCGCCAGCCCCGAGGAGCCCTTCATGCGCATCGAAATCATCAGCACCGGCGACGAGATAGTGACGGGCCTGGTGGTGGACACCAACGCCGCCTGGCTCAGCGCCCTCCTGCTGGAGCAGGGCTGGCAGGTGCGCCGCCGCGTCACCGTGGGGGACAACCTCAAGGACTTGAAGGTTGTGCTGCAAGAGAGTGCCGCCCGCGCCGAGGTGGTGCTGGTGTGCGGCGGGCTCGGCCCCACCGCCGACGACCTCACCGCCCAGGCCGCCGCCGAGGCCTTTGACCAGCCGCTCACCCTGTTCCCGGACTGGCTCGCCACTATCGAAGCGCGCTACGCCAGCCGTGGCCGACCCATGCCCGCCAGCAACGCCAAGCAGGCCTGGCTGCCGCAGGGGTGCGAGATCCTCGACAACCCGGTGGGTACCGCCTGTGGCTTCCTGGTGCAGGCGGGCCCAAGCCGGCTCTTCTTCACCCCGGGCGTGCCGTTCGAGTTCAAGCAGATGGTGCGCGAACAGATCTTGCCGCGCCTCAAGGCGCTGGCCGGTACAGAGAGTGACACCGAGCTGCGCCGCTTCTACACGTTTGGCGTCTCGGAGTCGGCCCTCAGCGACATGCTGGATGCCGCCCCCTGGCCCGCCGGCATCGAGCTGGGCTACCGCTCCTCCATGCCCCTCATCGAGCTCAAGCTCATCGGCCACGGCGCCAGCACGGCGGACATGGACGCCGCCGAGGTGCGGCTGCTAACGGCCATCGAGCCCTGGCTGGTGGGACGGGGAGACGAGGAGCCGGCGCGGCAGATCCTGGATCTGTTGGGAGAGAGACCGCTGACGCTGCTGGAGGGGGAGAGCCGGGGCGCCCTGCTGGCCATGTGTCACGAGCACCCGGCCCTGGCGGCCGGCTTCAGCCACACCCTGAGCAGTGACCTGATGCAACTGGCGGCGCCTGCGGCCCCTTTGAGCCTGACCCTGGGCCGAGCAAGCCCGGACGGCGTGCCGCTGCTGCTCTGCGCCGACGGGCAACTGCACGGCCAGACCCTCAAGGTCAGCCACCCGGATCCCGACAGCGGCCGCCGGATCCTCGCCTTCGCCGCCCTCGACATGCTGCGCCGCCACCTGCTGGGGCTGCCGGTGCTCGGCGACTACCGCACCCTGGCCCGCACCGCCAGCCGTTAACAGCCAGCAGCTAGCAGCTAGCAGCTAGCAGCCAGGCTCTCACCCCTCGCGGGGCATCAATCCAGACTCTTCTTGAAGCGATGGGCGGCCAGGGTCAGCACCAGCAGGGTGAAACCCGCCAGCCAGAGCACGTCCGGCAGCAGCTCGGAAAGCTCACCGCCGCGCAGCACTATGCCCCGGATCAACCGCATGAAGTGGGTAGCCGGCAGCACCTCGGCAATCCACTGGGCCGGCAGCGGCATCCCCTCGTAGGGGAACATGAAGCCCGACAACAGGATTGAGGGCAGCAGGATGAACACCGTCATCTGCATCGCCTGCAACTGGGTCTGTGCCAGGGTGGAGATGAGCAGCCCCAGGGTCAGGCTGGCGGCGATGAACAGCAGGGTCGCCAGCAGCACCTGGCTCAGGGCGCCGTTGATGGGCACCGCGAAGATGAAGTGGCCGAGGCCGAGGATGATGGCCACCTGGATCAGCCCCACCCCGATATAGGGCAGGATCTTGCCCAGCATCAGCTCCATCGAGCTGACCGGGGTGGTGATGAGCAGCTCCAGATTGCCGCGCTCCCGCTCCCGCACGATGGCCGCCGAGGTGAACATGATCATGGTCATGGTGAGGATCACCCCGAGCAGGCCGGGCACTATGTTGACCGCCGAGCGGCGCGCCGGGTTGAAGTAGAGCACGGTCTCGAAGGTGGGAGGTACCGGCTTGAGGTCGGGCCTCAGATCCGAGAGCGGCATGTTGCGAAGGCCGAGCAGGGCGCCGGCGATCATGGTGTCCGAGCCATCCACCAGCCACTGGCCCGCCGTCTCGCCGGCGCTGAGCCGACGACTCAGATCGGCGGGCAGCACCAGCACGGCGCGCACCTCGCCCCGGGTCAACGCCGCCTCGGCCTGCTGCACCCCGACATATTGCTGCTTGATGTGCACCACCTGGCTCGCCTTCACCGCCTCCACCAGCAGCCGACCCGGCACGCTCTGGCTCATGTCGACCAGTCCCACCGGGATCTGGCGCACGTCGGTGTTGATGGCGTAGCCAAACAGCAGCAGCTGGATCAACGGGATCATCACCACCATGCCAAAGGTCAGCCGGTCCCGTGCCAACTGCCTGAGTTCTTTCTGAGTGATAGCCCAGAGCCGTCGCAGACTGTTCATCGATTCCCCCCCACCGGGATCATCACCGCCACCGCACCAAAGGTCAGTCTGTCTCTGGCCAGCTGGCGCAGTTCTTTCTGGGTAATGGCCCAGAGCCGTCGCAGACTGTTCATCGATTCGCTCCTGCAAGCTGGCGAAGTACTTGCCGGGGCATGGCCCAGAGCCCTTGCCAGCCGTTCATGCCCTAGGCTCCTGACCGGTGCAGCTGACGAATACATCCTCCAGACTCGGCCTGACCAGCGCCAGGCTGGCGCCAGCCAGCGCCGGACAGGCCTGCTGCAGCCAGGCCACCGGCTCCGCCAGCTCCTTGTCCACCAGCACCCGCAGGCGCTGGCCGAGCTGGGCGGCGGAGCGCACCGGTGCCAGCTGCACCAGTTGCTGCTTGAGCAGCCGCAGATCGGCAGCCTGCACCTCCACCACCCGGGTACTCATGGCATCCATCAGCGCCTGTGGCGCCCCCTGGGCCCGCACCCGGCCCGCCTCCATGATGGCCAGCTGGTGGCAACGTTCCGCCTCGTCCATGTAGTGGGTGGTGACCAGAATGGTGGTGCCCCCTTCGCTCAGGTCGAACAGCTTCTCCCAGAAATCGCGCCGGTTCTGCGGGTCCACCGCCGAGGTGGGTTCATCGAGCAACAGCAGAGCCGGCTGGTGGATCACCGCCGCCGCCAGCGCCAGCCGCTGCTTCTGGCCTCCGCTCATGGCACCGGCCCGCTGCCGTGCCAGCGGCACCAGCTCATAGGTGGCGAGCAGCTCGTGCAGACGGGCGGCAAGCCCGGCGCCGCCCATGCCGTGGATCCGCCCCATGAACTCCAGGTTCTCCCAGGCGGTCAGCTCGTCATAGAGGGAGAACTTCTGGGTCATGTAACCGATCCGCCGGCGCAGGGTCTCGGCCTCGCGGGGGATGCTCAGCCCCAGCACCTCCACCTCCCCCGCCGAGGGGGTAAGCAGGCCGGTCAGCATGCGCAGGGTGGTGGACTTGCCGCAGCCGTTGGGGCCGAGAAAGCCGTGGATCTGCCCCTTGGGCACGCAGAGATCCAGCCCGTCCACCGCCAGAAAATTACCGAAGCGGCGGCTCACCCCCAGCGCCCGGATCGCCAGCTCACTCATGACCCTCTCCCTGCGCGGCGGGTTCGGCCTGCAGCGGCAGACCGCTCGGCAGATCCTGCGCCGTCGCTGGCAGATCGATCTCCGCCAGGTAGACCAGCCGGGCCCGATCCCGTTCGTTGAGGGCGTAATAGGGGGTAAAGGCTGGCTCTTTCGAGATCCAGCGCAGCCGGCCGGTGAAGGGCTCGGCCACCCCGTCCACCTGCACCCGCACCGGCTGGCCGACGCCATAGCCGGCGAGGGAGGGCTCGGGCACATAGACCCTGGCATAAGGGGCCTGATCTGCCTGGATGGCAGCAAGCACGGCACCGACCGCCACCCGCTCGCCGAGGTGATAGGGCAGGCTGTCGAGCCGGCCGCTGCGGGTGGCGACGATGGAGAGATCCGCCAGCTCCCGTTCGGCCAGCGCCACCTCGGCGGTGGCGGCCTGCAGCGCGGCGTGCGCCTCGTCGATATCTTCGCGCCGCACGCCCCGCGTCAGCTTGTCGAGCTGCTGGCGCGCGCCATCCTGTTCGGCCAGGGCGCTGTCGCGCTGGGCACGGGCCTTGTCGAGATCCGCCGGGCTCACCAGCTTCTGGCGCACCAGCCGGTCGACCCGCTCGAAGTTGCGCTCGCTCTCCCTGACGGCGGCCTGCGCCTTGTCGAGGCTGGCCCTGGCGGCAGCGATGTCTTCCGGCCGCTCGCCATTGGTCAACCGGGCGAGGGCGGCCCGTGCCTGGGCCTCCCGCGCCCGCGCCTGGGCCAGCACCGCCTGCTGGCGCCTGTCATCGAGGCGGGCCAGCAGGGTACCCTCCTGCACCTGGCTGCCCTCCGCCACCGGCAGGGCGCGGATGATCTCGCCGGCGGTGGCGGTGAGCAGCACCCGATCCCGCTCCAGGGTGCCGAGGGCGGTGGCGGGGGCCTGCGGCTGGCAGGCACTGAGCAGGCCCGTCAGGGCCAGGGGCAACAGACAATGACGCAAGGTTGACACTCCTTTCCCGGTGGGCGACGGCCAGTGGTGGCCTGCAGACGGACTCCCGGTGCCGTCAGCATACTCGCTGTTACTTTTCATTTCCTCGCTCCAGTTCACCCATTTGTGCTTAGCTCATTGACCAAAAAGGAGAAATGTCTGGATACTGCAGACCAGCACTATGTTGATCATCAGCATTTTTAACAAGATGCCGATTAACTGGAAACAGGCAGCCATCCCGACAGGGATGCCAGCGAGGGAAGGGATCCGGTGTTAAGCACAGAGTGGTTACTGTTGTCAGCCGATATGGAATACGCCTGCCTGCGCATCGCGCCGGGGCTGACCAAACCCATCTCGGAAAACGATATCCAGGCCCTGCTGCTGGCCTCCAACTGCCGCCGCTATCAGCCGCTGGCGGAGGGGATCAAGCAGGCCATCAGCCTACTCAACACCCTGTTCAATGATCCGGCCGCCCCCCTGCCCGGCAACCCGGTGCCCATCGCCCAGCGCCACGATGCCAGCGTCCTGCTGCTGGTGGAGAAGGACCGGATGAGCGCCACCGCCCAGATCACCGCCGACTGGGGCGGCAAATACCTCACCAGCGAACAGCTGGAGCAGGCGATCCAGGCCAGCGAGATCAAGCAGGGGGTGCAACCCCAGCTCATCGCCGCCGCCGTGCTGGCGGCCAAGGAGGCGACGCCAGGCACCCTGCTCAGGTTGCCGGTGGCGCAGGGCAAGGCCGCCGTCAACGGTCAGGACACCCGCTTCGAGCGGCTGGTGGAGACCCCGGCCGAGCGCATTCTCAAGCCCCAGGAGCTGGATCACGGCCGGGTCGACATGCGCGACCTCGGCACCATGCTCACAGTCAAGGCCGGCGCCCAGCTGATGCGCCGCCACCCGGCCACCACCGGCGTGCCGGGCTTCACCGTCACCGGCCAGGAGCTGCCCGCCAAACATGGTAAGGAGAGCCCCATGGTGGCCGGCGAAGGCACCTTCATCTCGCCGGATGATCCCAATCTGCTGCTGGCCAGTCGCCCGGGCCTGCCCCGCCAGGAGAAGAGCGGCATGAAGGTGGACGACGTGCTGAGCGTCAAGCAGGTGGATATCCGCCACGGCCACATCATCTTCGAGGGGGCGCTGATCGTGGCGGGGGACGTCACCCCCGGCATGAAGGTCAAGACCAGCGGCGACGTGGTGATCGGCGGCTTCGTGGAGGGGGGCTACATCGAATCGGGCGGTACCATCACGGTGCGCAACGGCGTCATCGGCCGCAAGCTGGAGCAGAGCAACGAGTACCTCTGCCACCTCAACGCCCAGGGGGAGATCCATGCCAGCTATGCCCAGTACGCCAAGCTGGAGGCCGGCGGCGACATCCACGTCCTGACCCAGCTCAGCCACAGCTACAGCCGCAGCGGCCAGGACCTCAAGGTGGGCGACAGCGCCATGCGCAAGGGCCACCTGCTGGGGGGCATCAGCATCGCCAACCGCCTCATCATGGCGCCGATCCTGGGGGCCTCGGCCCACAACCAGACCCGGTTGCAGATCCTCGGTGGCTACTTCACCCACAAGGAGCAGGAGCAGGCGCTGCGCCAGCGCAAGCAGGAGTGCCGGGAGCAGCTGGACAAGCTGCAGGATCTGCTGCTCAAGCTCTTGCAGCTGCCGAGCGACAAGCGCAATCCCCAGACCCTGCAGAAGATCAAACTGATCCGGGTCCAGCGCCTCGAGGAGAGCAAGCAGCTCGACGAGCAGCTGGAGGCGGCGCAGGAAGAGCTGCAGAAACTGATGGCGGAGATGGACATCATCGCCACCCAGCACGCTTTCCCTGGGGTCGAGGTGGAAATGGCCCACCACCACTATCGGGTCGACATAGAGCACGGCCCCATCCACTTCGCCATCCGCGAGGATCAGCTGCAGCTGACCCCTTACGAACCCCACAAGTGAGCACCGCCGCCCCCGTCGTACACCTCCGGCCGTGATCCGGACGGTGAATTTCGCTACACTCCCTCTCCCATTGGCCCCATAGTGCGGGCCAGCCAGACTGCAGGATAGTGAGAGATGTACAAGCTGATCGCATTGGATATGGATGGCACCCTGTTGAACTCCCAGGGCCAGATTTCCCCCCGCACCCATGCGGCCATCGCCGCCGCCCGCGCCCGGGGAGTCACGGTCGTGCTGGCCTCCGGCCGCCCGCTGGAGGGGATGAGCCGCTATCTGGCCGAGCTCGGCCTCACCGGCCAGGATGACTACGTCATCTGCTACAACGGCGCCCTGGTGCAGCAGGTGGCCGATCAGCGCATCATCCGCAGCCAGCTGCTCAGCGGCAGCGACGCCAGCGCCATCGCCGCCCTGGCCGACGAGCTGGGCGTCAACGTGCACGGCTTCTCGGTCAGCCAGGGGCTCATCAGCCCCAGGGTCAGCCCCTACACCGAGCACGAATCCCGCCTCATCGGCATGCCCATCAAGCTGCTCGACTTCGCCACCCTGCCCGCCGACGAGCAGATCCTCAAGGTGATGATGATCGATCCCGAGCCGCTGCTCTCCCCGGCCATCGCCAAGCTGCCGGCCGAGCTTTACCAGCGCTATACTGTGGTGCGCAGCGCCCCCTACTTCCTCGAGTTCATGAACAAGCGGAGCAACAAGGGGACCGGCGTCGCCGCTCTGGCCGAGCACCTGGGGCTGGATGCCTCCCAGGTCATCGCGGTGGGGGATGCGGGCAACGATCACCACATGATCGAGTACGCCGGGCTGGGGGTCGCGATGGGCAACGCCACCGACGACATCAAGGCGCTGGCCCAGCACACCACGGGGCGCAACGATGAAGACGGGGTCGCCCAGGTGATCGAGCATTTCATCCTGAACGCCTGAGTCGACAAGGGGCCTGCGGGCCCCTTTTGCTGTCTGGGTCTGTCCGGGCAGCGGGGCCACATGTTTAATATATCCACCACGACAATACCCTCCCCTCGCTTCCCCTTCGCTACAGCCCCCTTTTAATGGGACTCAAGCCAGCCGAGCGCAGAATATATTTAACATTTTGGCATCATTTCGTTTGACATATTGAACGGCCTTGGCAGACTGGGGTCAGGATCCAGGCTGTCGTTGCCCAGGCTGACCGACGATTCTGGTACTGCGGCACGACCCCGATCCCACGACCATGCCTTGAGGCATGCCCTTGCGCTGGCAAGGGTCTGCCCAAGGCGCAGGACCGCTAAGGACAGCCAAGGTGAATCATGACTCGCAGCACCCACACCCCGCGTAAACCCGTCGTACTGATGACCATGGGCGCCCAGCCCCGCAATGGTCATGCCTATCAGGTGATGACCCACAAATACATTCAGCCACTGGTAGAGATCAGCGGCTGCGTCCCCCTGCTGGTGCCCACCTGCTGCGGCACCGAGGATCTGGCGCAATATCTGGATCTGGCGGATGGGGTCTATCTGAGCGGCGCCGGATCCAACATAGATCCAACCCTCTACGGCCAGGAGAACCTCACCCCGGAGAAGCAGCAAGACAGAGACAGGGATCTGTTCGACATGGCGCTGGTTCGCGCCGCCCTCGACCGCGGCCTGCCGATCCTCGGCATCTGCCGCGGCATGCAGGAGATCAACGTGGCGCTGGGGGGAGACATCCACCAGAAGGTCTACAGCGAGCCGGGTTATGACGATCATCGGGAGGATGCGGACGATCCGGTGGACGACCAGTATGGTGAGAGCCATCAGGTGACACTGGTGCCGGGCAGCTGGCTGGCGGAGCTGATGGGACAGCCATCGATCCCGGTCAACTCGCTGCACGGCCAGGGGATCAAAACGCTGGCCAAGGGACTGGTGCCGCTGGCCCATGCCGAAGACGGGCTGATCGAGGCTATCCACGCCCCCGCCCTCTCCCCCTTCCTGCTGGCGGTGCAGTGGCATCCGGAGTGGAAGGCGAGCCAGAACCCTCACTCCATCAAGATCTTCGAGGCCTTTGGCGACGCCTGCCGGGCCCGCCTGAGCGGCGTCTGACGACGCCGGCTAGTCGCCGAACCCGCGCGCCTTGAGCTTGGGCAGCGCACCGCGAGACGGGCGCAGGGTACGGCACACATCCATTCCCTTGAGCCCGCGCTGGATGTGATCCGGCGTGTGGCCAAACACCATGCCGTTGCTGCGATAGAGGGCGTTGTCGTCCAGCTCGAACAGCTCGCCGCCGATCAAGAGCTGCTCGCGGCCGTTGACCGTCTTGCCGCGCTTGAGCGGCAGCGTCATGTCGCTCAGCACCTCGCCAGTGGCGCACCCCTCGCGCCAGCGAGCCTCGTCTGAAAAGGGTGTGATGGCGATCTCGCGCCAGGATCCATCACGAAACTCGACCCGATACTTGTCGGCCAGCTGATCACAACCCACCAGCAGCCAGGCCCCGGCAATCCAGGCCACCTTGCTCCACTTGCGCACGCGCTCCACTCCCTTGTCAGACAGGTGCCCAGCATAAAGAAATTGCCTCGACCCCGCATCCATTTAGCGGATTGAAACCAACTATGCTGGAAATAACCAATGATAAGGGGCTGCTATGTTTGGCGATAACCTCGTTGCGCTACCTACCATGCTGTGGATTGG
Organism: Aeromonas sp. S15(2024); assembly: GCF_041402265.1. NCBI lineage: Bacteria > Pseudomonadati > Pseudomonadota > Gammaproteobacteria > Aeromonadales > Aeromonadaceae > Aeromonas > Aeromonas sp. S15(2024). The sequence goes on from NZ_JBGLQY010000009.1 coordinate 40,357, forward strand.
CGACCACCCGTTCTGGACCCTGCTGACCCTGTTCCTGCTCCTCACCCATTTCCTGCGCAGCCCGGGTCGCCGCCGTGAGCTGGTGAGCGAGCTCGGCTTCGTGATGATAAGCCTGGTGGTGATCCTGCTGATCCAGCTCGAGGGGGGCTGGTTTCGCCTGCCCCTGCCCCGCCACTGGCTGGTGGAGATCTCCAGCCTGCTGGCCGGGCTGGTGCTGGTGAAGATCTGGGGGATCCTGCTGTTCCAGTTTCTGCTGCCCCTGTGCCAGGTCCGCATCCCGCGCATCATCGCCGACATCGTCATCACGGTCGGCTACATCGGCTGGTGCCTGTTCCGCCTCTACGCCTCCGGCATGGCCCTCGGCGAGATCGTCACCACCTCCGCCGTCATCACCGCCGTCATCGCCTTCTCCATGCAGGACACCCTGGGCAACCTGCTGGCCGGGGTCTCGATCCAGCTCGACAATTCCATCGCCATCGGCGACTGGCTACAAGTGGAGACCACCCAGGGCCGGGTGGTGGAGATCAACTGGCGCGCCACCACCATAGAGACCCGCAACTGGGAGACTGTGGTGATCCCCAACAGCCACCTGCTCAAGCAGCGCTTCACCGTGCTCGGGCGGCGCCGCGACGCCCCCCTGCAGTGGCGCCGCTGGGTCTGGTTCGACATCACCCTGGACACCCTGCCCACCCAGATCATCGCCCTGGTGGAACACTCACTGAGGGAGACCCGGATCCGCAACGTCTCCGCCAGCCCGCAACCGGACTGCCTGCTGATGAACGTGGAGAACGGCATCGCCCGCTACGCGGTGCGCTACTGGCTCACCGATCTGGCGGTGGACGACCCCACCGACTCGGCGGTGCGCACCCTGATCGATGCCGCCCTGCGCCGCAACGACCGGCGCCTCACCCCGCCCATCTTCAACGTCTTCATGACCTCGGATCAGGATCACAAGGATCAGCGCCACAAGCGCCATACCGCCGAGCGGACCGATACCCTGCGCCGCCTGCCGCTGTTCGCCATGCTGCAGGAGGAGGAGCTGCTGCGGCTGGCGGATCAGGTCAAATTCGCCCCCTTCGTCAACGGCGATCGGATGCTGAGCCAGGGGGAGATCTCCGGCTGGCTGTTCGTGCTGGTGAAGGGGGATGCCCAGATGCTGGTAGAGGTGGAGGGGCGCGAGCTGACGCTCGGCACCCTCAATGCCGGCGACTTTTTCGGCGAGCTGAGCCTGCTCACCGGCGAGCCCAGCCCGTTCACGGTGCGGGCCCAGGGGACCGTCGAAACCTATCGCATCAATCAGGCCATGTTCCAGGAGCTGGTGGCCCAGCGTGGCTCCCTGCTCGAGCCGCTCTACAAGGTGCTGAGCGCCCGTCAGCAGGAGCAGCAGGAGCTGCTGGCGCGGGAGGCGGAGGCCATGAAGCAGATCGCCCCGCCACGGGATCTGCTGGACAAACTGATGGCGCTGTTTGGCGGGCGATGACGTAGCATGGGAGCCCATACTTTCCATTCGAGACGTGTTTCATGCTGCTGACCGCGCTAGCCCTGAGCGCCACCCTGCAATTTGACTGCCCCGCCACCATCGAGACCCGCCAGCAACTGCTGGGCACGGCCCAGGGGTGGCATGCCGTCACCCGCAACGAGCTGGGGGAACAGCACCAGCCCCTTCGCCACCGGCTGGAGAACCTGTCCCTGTTCGACGGCGACCCCGACGAGCGCGCCCAGCTCAAGCCGGACAACGGCGACAGCCACGCCATCCACTACTGGAGCCTGGATCGCCACAATCCGCGCTCCTTCTATCTGGTCTGCCACTACCGGGAGACTGCCATCACCCTGCAACAGGCGCTGCCCGCCGGGTTAAGCTACTGCCGGGTCAACCAGCCCGCCCCTTACGATCTCCGTGGTCTGATTTGCCGCAGCGAGTGACCGCTCCGGCATGACCGTGTGACGGTTTCGACCAACAGTGAATGAGCGGCCGACAAGGGATGCATGTCGGCTGTGAACTGGCGGCTGTTGAGGTCTGACTAGAGCAGCAGGTCGGCCAGCTCGCCCAGCGCGGCCAGCTCCACGTCCGGCAGCAGTTGCAGCCGCTCTCCGGGTTGCTGATGCTCGTTGAGCCAGGCGGCCTTGAAGCCGTGCAGCCTGGCCCCCAGCACGTCGGTCTGCGGGTGGTCCCCCACGTGCAAAATGCGGTCGGGGGCGAGCCTCAGGGTCTTTTGCACCTGCACGAACATGTCCGGCGCCGGCTTCATTCTGCTGCCAAGACCAGCCTTGCAGACCAGGGTGAAGTAATCCGCGAGGCCAGCCTGGACCAGATCCAGGTTGCCGTTGGTGATCACCGCCAGCGGGTAGCGTGCCGCCAGCCGGGCCAGCAGGGCATGGGTCTGGTCGCTTACCTCTATCTTCGAGCGCTCGGCCAGAAACGCGGCGAACACCGACTCAGCTTCCTGCGCGGCCCGGGTCTCGGCCATGCCTCCGGCCATCAGCGCGGCCTGGATGCCGTGCCGGCGCGCCAGGCTGACGTCGTCGCGCAGCGCCGGTTGTTCCAGCAGCAGGTTGCGCTTGAGCTCCAGCCAGCGCGGCTTGTCCAGCATGGCGGTGGCCAGGTATTCGCTGCGCAGGTGGGCCAGCATCCACTGCTCGGCTCGCTCGATGGCCGGGCCGTTGTCATAGAGGGTGTCGTCGAGGTCAAACGAGATGGCGGCCACCGGCTGCCAGCGGCGATAGAACTGCATGGTCTCTCCTCTTGTCGGGGCCGGCTACCCGGCCCCCGTCATTCGTCGTCCGGGGTAGCGGGATCCCGCTTCGCCCTTGGATGGGCGCTGTCATACACCTTGGCCAGGTGCTGGAAGTCGAGGTGGGTGTAGATCTGGGTGGTGGAGAGATCGGCGTGCCCCAGCAGCTCCTGCACCGCCCGCAGATCGCCGGAGGACTCCAGCATGTGGGTGGCGAAGCTGTGGCGCAGCTTGTGGGGATGGACATGGGCGTTGAGCGCCTGTTTGTTGCCCCAGCCGTCGAGCCGCTCCTGCACCGAGCGAGCCGACAGCCGCTGCCGGCGTTTGGAGACGAACAGCGCCTCCAGCTCATCGCCGGCCAGCAGGGGGCGCAACTTGAGCCATTTGTGCAGCCACTCCACCGCCATCCGCCCCACCGGCAACACCCGCTCCCGCGAGCCCTTGCCGGTCACCCTGAGCTGGCGCTCGTCGAGCTTCACGTCCGCCAGATTGAGCCCCACCAGCTCGGCGAGGCGCAGGCCGGAAGAGTACATCAGCTCCATGATGGCGCGATCCCGCACCGCCAGCGGATCCTGCTCGTCGGTGATGTTGAGCAGCTGGTACATCTCGTCCACGTCCAGGTTCTTTGGCAGCGGCCGCCCCTGCTTGGGGGTGACGATGCCGCGGGCCGGATTGGCGACCAGCCGCCCCTGGCGCACCTGCCAGTCACAGAAGCTGCGCAGGGCGGAGACCTTGGTGGCGAGCGAGCGGGGCGCGAACCCGGCCTTGTGCATCCGGGTCACCAGGCTGCGCACCTGGCTCGCCTCGAGCCGGGCCCAGTCATCGACCCCGAGCTTCACCAGCTCGGCGGCCATGGCTTCCAGATGGGCCTGGTAGTTGCTGCGGGTGTGGGGGCTGAGCTGGCGCTCGACCCGCAGGTATTCGATGAAGGCCGCGAGCTCCCCCGCCAGCGCGGCCGGCAGGAGCTCGGCGGCAGGCGCCGCCTTGGTGGAGGGGCTGGCCGGCGCCTTAGCCACGGGCCAGCTCGGGCAGGCGCAGCTGCAGCAGGCGGCCGAGCTGACCCAGCAGCAGGGTGTCGTTGTGGGGAGTGAAGTGACTCGGATCCGAGCTGGCGAAGGCCAGCACGCCGAGATCGCCGAGCCGCATCAGGGCCACCGAGTTGACCAGCACGTCGTGACCGAACAATGCCTGCTTCTCGCTCTGGTTGAGCCGGCCGAAGTAATAATCCTGACCCGGCAGGCGCTGACCCAGCAGCTGCTCGAGCTGTTTGCCCTCCGCCATGAACTTCTGCTCGGGGCCGCTTAACTGGAATTTTTTCGGGCTGAGCCAGAGCCGCAGGCCGGTCAGTCGCAGCCGCTGCACGAACGCCTTGCCCATCACGGCGCTCACCTCGAACAGGCTCCGACAGCCGTACAGCTCGCCGTAGAGATCGGCATAGACCCGGAAGATCCGCTCGTTCTCGCTGGCAATCCCCATCAGCTCGGTGATCTCCTGCTCCAGCTGCTCGATACGCTCGCGCTGGCGGTCAAGCTGGCGCTCCACCAAGGAGATGGCGCCCTTTTGTTCATGGGGAATGCGGATCCGGTCCAGCATGGCCGCGTGGCGCTGGAAAAACTCGGGATAACGGGCCAGGTACTCCAGCACTGTGGCTTCATCCACCAGTGGTTCCTGCCGTTTGAGTTCGCTCATAACTTGGTTGGTCCATCCGAAAAAGGGGCCAAGGGCCCCGACATTAGTGCTTGGCAGTGCGGGGGCTCCCCGCCCGTGCCTATAACTCTATCTGGCCGTCAAACACGTGCTCGGCCGGCCCTGTCATGTAGACCGGCTGACCCGGCCCCTTCCAGGCGATGGTCAGCTTGCCCCCCGGCAGAGTGACGGTGACCCGCTCCTTGAGCTTGCCCTGGCTGATGCCGATCACCACGGCGGCACAGGCGCCGGTGCCGCAGGCGAGCGTCTCGCCCACCCCGCGCTCGAACACCCGCAGCTTGATCTCGCTGGCGTTGACCGTCTCCATGAAGCCGACGTTGACCCGCTCGGGAAAGCGTTCATGGCGCTCCATGATGGGACCCAGGACCTCCACCGGCGCATCGGCCACCGAGGGCACTTCGATGACGCAGTGGGGATTGCCCATGGAGACGGCCCCGCACATCACAGTATGCTCCTGGGCCCGCAGCAGGTAGGTTTTTTCCGCCTTCTGGGCCCGAAACGGGATCTTGCCCGGCTCGAACTGGGGCACCCCCATGTTGACCGTGACCTGGTTCTCCCCCTCCAACTGCAGCACGATGCGACCGCGCGCCGTGCTCACCGCGATGCGATCCCGGTTGATCAGCCCCTTGAGGCGGACGAAGCGGGCGAAACAGCGGGCACCGTTGCCGCACTGCTCCACCTCGCTGCCATCGGCATTGAAGATGCGGTAGTGAAAGTCGAGCTCGGGATCATAGGGCGGCTCCACCAGCAGCAGCTGGTCGAAGCCGATGCCGAAGTGGCGATCCGCCAGCTTCTTGATGACGTCATTGCTGAAAAACACCTTCTGGGTGACGCCATCCACCACCATGAAGTCGTTCCCGAGGCCGTGCATCTTGGAAAAATCTATCAACATCGTGCGTTCCTGTACCCTTGTTCACGCTCTCACCCGGAGGAACGCTTAGAGAAATCCATCAACCATCAGGGCAGCAAATGCTCACCGCGCCAGAGATCCGCCAACTGCTCGCGCTCTCTGATGAGGAACGACTGCGCCCCGTCCACCAGCACTTCGGCGGCGCGCGGACGGGTGTTGTAGTTGGAGGACATGGTAAAGCCGTAGGCACCGGCGGAACGCACCGCCAGCAAGGAGCCCTCGGCGATCGCCAGGGTGCGCTCCTTGCCGAGGAAGTCACCGGTCTCGCAGACCGGGCCGACCACGTCGTAAACCGCCTGCTCGTGGCTCGCGCGGCTGTCCACCTCGATGATGTTCATCCAGGCACCGTAGAGCGAGGGGCGCAGCAGATCGTTCATGCCGGCATCGATCAGGGCGAAGTTGCGGCTCTCGCCCGGCTTGAGGTACTCGACCCGGGTCAGCAGCACGCCGGCGTTGGCGACGATGGCACGACCCGGTTCGAACAGCAGGGTCAGATCCCGGCCCGCCAGCTTCTGCTTGAGCGCCTCGGCATATTCGGTAGGGTGCGGTGGCTGCTCGGCGCCATAGTTGACCCCCAGGCCCCCGCCCACGTCCAGGTGGTGGATATGGATGCCTTCCGCCGCCAGGCCGTCGATCAGCCGCAGCAGCTTGTCGGCCGCCTCCATGAAGGGATTCAATTCAGTGAGTTGAGAGCCGATATGGCAATCCACCCCGACAATCTCGATATGTTCCATCGCCGCAGCCTTGCGGTAGATGGCGGGCGCCAGCTCGATGGGAATGCCGAACTTGTTCTGCTTGAGGCCGGTGGAGATATAGGGGTGAGTACCGGCGTCGATGTCGGGGTTGACCCGCACCGACACCCGGGCCTTCTTGCCCATGCTGCCCGCCACCCGGTTCAGACGCTCCAGTTCGGCTTCCGACTCCAGGTTGAAGCAGAGGATCTCTTTATCCAGCGCGAGGCGCATCTCGGCCTCGCTCTTGGCGACGCCGGAGAAGACCACCTTGGCCGGATCGCCGCCCGCCGCCAGCACCCGCGACAGCTCGCCGCCGGAGACGATGTCAAAACCCGAACCCAGGCGGGCCAGAAGGTTGAGCAGCGCCAGGTTGGAGTTGGCCTTGACCGCGTAGCAGATCAGATGGGGGATGTCGCCCGCTGCCTTGTCGAAGGCGTGCCAGTGGCGTTCCAGAGTGGCGCGGGAGTAGACGTACAGCGGGGTGCCGTACTGCTCGGCAAGTTGTTGCAGCGAGGTGTGTTCGGCCTGAAGCTGGCCATCGGCGTCGTAGTTAAAGTGATCCAAGGGGGCGGTTCCTTCCTAAATTATTGCGGCGCGGCCTCTGGGGCTGCCTCGGCGGTCGCAGGCGTCTGTGCTTGCTGTGTGCTCTGGGTCTGGGGCTGCTCGGGGGGTGGCATGTAGAGCGGTCCCGTCAGGCCACACGCGGCCAAACCAAGAGACAGAAGAGTGGCAAGCAGACACTTGGTAAGCTGGGTAATCATAATGGTTCGCTGCGAAAAAATTTTTGGCCCTCTATAATCGCACTCACATTGTTAAAAGCAACAGGATAAACCGATGAAGGATCACGAGTATCACGCCCTGACCGACACCTTTTTCCAGTATGTGGAAGACACCATCGACGAGGGGTATCCGGATATCGACTGCGAACGCGCTGGCGGGGTCTTGACCCTGAGCTTCGAGAACAAGACCAAGGTCATCATCAACAAGCAGGAGCCCCTGCACCAGATCTGGGTCGCCACCCGCGAGAACGGCTTCCACTTCGAGCTGCAAGGGGAGAGCTGGATCGACAACCGCTTCGGCCATGAGCTCAAGACCCTGCTGAGCCAGGCCTGTAGCACCCAGGCGGGCGAGCCCGTCCAGTTCCCATGATCGATCTGCACCCTGCCGATGCCCGTCATGCGGTGATCTGGCTGCACGGGCTGGGGGATTCCGGCGCCGGCCTGGCCCCCTTGGTGGATGCGCTGACCCTGCCCGCCGACCTGCCGGTGCGTCACCTGCTGCCCGATGCGCCCGAGCGGCCGATCACCATCAACATGGGCTACAAGATGCGCGGCTGGTACGACATCAGAAGCTTCGAGGATCCGGCGGATCGCGCCGTGGAGTCCCACGTCAGGGAGTCTGCGGCCCGCATCGCCGCGCTGATCGAGCAGCTGGTGGCCGAGGGCTTCGCCCCCGAGCGCATCGTGCTGGCCGGCTTCTCCCAGGGGGGCGTGATTGCCTCCTTCACCGCCCTGCGCCTGCCGCAGCAACTGGCGGGCCTGCTCTGCATGTCCACCTACCTGGCGGCGCCCGATGCCCTGCTTGGCGAGATGAGCGAAGCCTCTCGCAGTCTGCCCATCTGCTACATGCATGGCATCTATGACGACGTGGTGAGCCTCTCCATGGGCTGGGACGCCAAGAACCGGCTGGAAGCGGCCGGACTCTCCCCCGAGTGGCACGAGTACCCCATGCGCCACGAGATCTGCCGCCCGCAGCTCGACGACATCCGCCAGTGGCTGCTGGCCCGCCTCGCGGGCTGAGCCAGTTCCCGAATAGCCAAACGGCCTGCAGATGCAGGCCGTTTTCATTCAATATGGGCGATGATCCTGTGCAGCAGGGGGCCGAGACCGGGGCGCTTGCGCGCACGCCGGGCGGGCCCCTGCCCTACCCCGCGCCTGCGGCGGAGCCGAGCTCGCGCCCCTGACCGCCATCGCGCAGCTGACCCTGGCTGCGGTAGGGGATCACCTCCAGCTCGCCATTGATCTGCACTATCTCGTAGTACTGGGGCAGGTTGAAGTTGCTGAACTGGCCCGCGTCGCTGAAGCGCTCGTGGCTGGAGGTGTAGAAGCGGTTCACCCCCTGCACCAGCTCATCCTTGTTGCCGGCGAAGTGCTGGTAGATCTCCACCCGGTTCGCCTCGTCCAGGATATAGATGTTGGTGCCCGCATCCCGGGTATCGAAGAAGAACTGCACCAGCCCCTCGCTGGCGTAGGCGTCGACGATGCCGGGCAGGTGCTGGCTGTGGGTCTTGTCGAGCCGCAGCGGCAGGTGATCCAGCTTGTTGTGGGAGATGTGGCGGTAGAAGTCGACCGCATTCTCCAGCTTCTTGACCGACACCCCGCGCCGCTCGAAGAAGATGCCGTACTTCTCCTTGCCGAGCGCCAGCGTCTTGACCAGCTGCTGCTTGTCGCGGGCCAGACGCAGCTCGATGCACTCGGCCACCAGCTGCTGGAAGCGGCTGCGCACCAGGGAGCGGAAGTGCTGGCTGTAGCAGAACACCTCGATCATCTCGGGGGCGGCGGCATCCTGGTGCATCTTGCCGAGGATGGTGGTGAGGGCGTCTACCACGGCTTCGTCCCCCTGGAAGTGGAGGGTGCGGATCTCGCTCCAGGAGTTGCGATAGACCAGGTCCACCGAGCCCACCAGGCACTCCAGGTTGCGGCCGAACGAGAAGACGTCGGCGGCGTTGGCGTCGAATTCGATCACCTGGCCCACCCAGTGGCTGGTCGGGTCCGTCTCCAGGTTGAGGAAGATGGAGAGCTGGCGAATTTCGCAGGGCCGGCTCAGGGCCAGGTTGGTGGCACGGGGATACTTGACCGGGAAGGTGCCGGAGAGATCGCGACAGAACTGGTGCAGGTTGTCGATGTGCAGATCCGAGCCCTGGTTGAACAGGTGCACCCGGGACTGGGGCGTCAGCAGGCCATTGAAGTAGGCCCAGGAGACCAGCTTGCTGATGTAGCCGTTATATTCGAGCGGCGCCCGCCCTATGATGTCCACCGGCTCCAGCGAATGTTTGTAGAGATACCAGCCGGCGCGGTTCAGGCGGCCGTGCGGCACCTGCACGAAGCTGAGATCCGGCTCGCTCAAGTCCGGCGCTATCTTGAGGTTGATGCGCTGCACCTTGCCCGGCAGGCTCTCGAACGCGGCATAGAGCTTGCGCGACAGTATGCCGATGTCTTCCGGGTTGATGGACTCGCTGATGTTGTTGCGCCGGGCGAACTGGATGAGGTTGCGATAGCTCTGCATCAGGGCCTCCAGCAGCTCGGCGTAGGCCACCTTGACGTCCTCCACCTTCCACTCCTGGCGGTGATCCAGATGCTGCAGCCGCTCCCGGCTCCAGCCCCAGTAGTCCACCAGCTGGGTCATCAGCTCGCGGCGCCAGGCCGGGGAGTGATCCTCTTTCGGATGGCTGAGGCCGTCGCACACCTTCAGATAGAAACAGCGGCGCACCAGATCGAGCCGCTGCATGTCGCCGATGGATTTGAGGTAGTTGGTCACCTTGTCCAGCATCAGGCAGTAGTTGTCGAGCCGGTAGTGCATCCCCTCGTTGTGCTGGAACCAGTCGCGGCTGGTCACCGACAGCAGGCGGGTGTTGGGGTACTCGTGGGAGTAGGCCTCCATCAGCACCGACTTGAGCACCGCTTTGTAGGGGGAGTCGATCCCCTTGTAGAGCTGCCAGAGGGCGGAGCCGAAATACTCCTCGGCCGGAATGCGGTTGAAGCCCCCCAGATCGAGCCAGTCATCCTGGCTCAGCTTGCCGTGGGCAAACAGGCCGTTGACGTAGTCGTCGTAGTGATCGTCATACTCGGCAGGCACCAGATACCAGAGCAGCCGCTTGCCGGCGATGTGCATGGCGCTGCGGTAGAACTCGTCGAGCAGCAGCAGGTGCTGGGCGCTGCCGCAGCTCTCCCCCTGCATCTGGGCGTCGTTGCGCTGGCGGAACTTGTCCTCGGGGATCAGGAAGAAGTTGAGATCGACCCCCCGCTGCTCTGCCCACTTGGAGAGTTGCTGACACTTGAGATCCAGCAGCGCGAGCCGTTCCTGCGACAGACCGGCCACGTGGCAGACCCAGATGTCGAGATCCGAATGGCAGCACTGACCGATGGACGAGGTGCTGCCCATGGAGTAGAGCCCCTGGATCGACTTGTCATGGGTGGTGAGGCCGTTCTGGCAGTTGGCGTTCTGGCAGAGATCCTCAATGAAGGCCTGCTGGGCTTCGTTGGCGGTAAAACTCCAGATGCCGTGCGGCACATCCCCCGCCACATAACCGGGCAGCAGGGGGTGATTGAAGTGCAGCATGACGGGTAACAGCTGGAAGACCTGCTGCCCGTAGCGACTCATGAGACCTAACGCCCGCTGCGTCTTGAGACGATTGATGTCGTCGTAGCGCGCCACCAGCGTGTCGAGTTTTACCAGCAATGCCCTGCCTATACGAGGTGATAAATGACGCACCAAAACGGGGAGACGTCAAAAAAGTGTGATCATGTTAACAATGCAAACAGCGGTGGTAAACAAGCCCGCACACAATCGCCGGATTATTTATGACAAGTCACTAAACAGTATCATTGGAAAGCAATAATTTTTTTAAATTTCAATAAATTAACCTTGCATTTTAGTTTAATGAAAATCATTTTCAGCCGCTGTTTTTGAGCTTGGCCCCGCTTTTGCCGGCTGTGCCATGAAAGCCCCTGCAAAGGGTGGTAAGATCGTTTTCCTTCTAAAGATGAAACAACTGATTGATATGGCAGCCCGAACCCTGAAAATTGCCACTCGCAAGAGCCCCCTGGCCATGTGGCAGGCCAACTTCGTCAAAGACCGGCTGGAAGCCCTGTACCCCGAGTTGCAGGTCGAGCTGGTCCCCATGAGCACTCAGGGTGACAAGATCCTGGATACCCCGCTCGCCAAGGTCGGCGGCAAGGGGTTGTTCGTCAAGGAGCTGGAAACGGCCATGCTGGAGGGACGGGCCGACATCGCCGTGCACTCCATGAAAGACGTACCGGTGGAGTTCCCCGAGGGGCTCGGCCTGCACACCATCTGCGAGCGCGAAGATCCGCGCGATGCCTTCGTCTCCAACCGCTTCACCGCCATTGACGAGCTGCCGCAAGGCGCCGTGGTCGGCACCTCCAGCCTGCGTCGCCAGTGCCAGCTGCGCGCAGCACGCCCGGATCTGGTCATTCGCGACCTGCGCGGCAACGTCAACACCCGTCTCGCCAAGCTGGACGCCGGTGAATACGACGCCATCATCCTCGCCGCCGCCGGCCTGAAACGGCTGGAGATGGCGCACCGCATTACCGCCTTCATCGAGCCGGAACAGAGCCTGCCTGCCAACGGCCAGGGCGCGGTCGGCATCGAGTGCCGCCTCGACGATCACGAGCTGCACGCCCTGCTGGCACCGCTCGAGCACCCCGAGACCCGCATCCGGGTGCTGACCGAGCGCGCCATGAACCGTGCCCTGCAGGGGGGCTGTCAGGTCCCCATCGGGGCCTACGCCCTGGTAGAGGGAGAGGAAGTGTGGCTGCGCGGCCTGGTGGGCAGTCCGGATGGCAGCCGCGTCATCCGCGACGAGATCCGCGGCCCGCTGGCCGACGGCGAGGCCCTCGGTCACACCCTGGCCCAGCGCCTGCTGGCCGATGGTGCCGATGCCATCCTGGCCGAGGTCTACCGGGCATGAGTGCGGGCCGGGTCGAAGCATGGCCGCCATGCCGGAGCCAACCCTGATGGTCCCGCTGGTGGTGCGCCCGGCCGCCCAGGCCGCCGAACTGGTGGCACTGCTGCGCCAGCACGGCCACGCACCGCTCTGCTGCCCGCTGCTGGAAACCGTGGCGGGCGGCGAGCTGCAGCGCCTGCCCGAACTGCTGCCCCAGGCCGACATCGTCATCGCCGTCAGCATGCATGCAGTTAATTTCACTCATCATTTTCTGTTGCAAACTGGTCAGACCTGGCCAAATATTGACTACTTTGCAGTCGGCCAGGCCAGCGCGGACGCCTTTTCGGCCGTCGGCATCACGGCAGCCTGCCCGGAGGATCCGCGCAGCGAGGGGCTGCTGGCCCTGCCCGGTCTGCAACAGGTGAATGGCAAGCGGGTGCTGATCCTGCGCGGCAATGGCGGCCGGGATCTCATCGCCCGGACGCTGGCCTCACGCGGCGCACTGGTGCACTATTGTGCGGCCTATGAGCGCCACTACCCCGCACTGGACGGGGACGCATTGACCCGCCACTGGCAGGCGGCCGGGCTCGACAGCCTGCTCGTCACCAGTGGCGAACTGCTGCAACGGCTGCTGGAACTGGTCCCGGACCGGCAGCAGCCCTGGCTGCACGACCGCCTGTTGGTGGTCCCCAGCCCGCGGGTGGCCGAGCTGGCCGCGACGGCGGGCTTTACCCATATCACGATTGCCCAGGGTGCATCCAACCAGGCCCTGACGGCCGCTCTGGAACTGAGGAAGATGGAATGACTGAACAGCAAGAAGTCCAGCCGAGTGCCGCGGCCTCCGTGGCCGACAACAAGCAACCCGGCCAGCAGGTCAGCAACAACAAGAAGGGCGGCTCGGGTGCAGTGCTCGGCGGTATCGCCATCCTGCTGGCCCTCGGCCTGACCGGCGGACTCTATCTGCACGGCCACCAGAACGCGGTGGCCCAGCAGGCCGAACTTGGCGCCCTCAAGCAACAGCTGGCTGACGCCATGGCCAAACTGGATCAGAGCAACAGCAAGGATGGCGAACAGCTGGCCGCCCTCGGCAAGCAGCAGCAACTGCTGCAGGACGAGCTCAAGGGTCTGCAGACCCGGGTGCTGGATCTCAACGACAAGCGCCCCAACGACTGGATGCTGGCCGAATCCGAATACCTGGTGCGGATGGCCGGTCGCAAGCTCTGGCTGGAACACGACCTCGTCTCCGCCATCACCCTGCTCGGCAATGCCGACGAGCGCATCAGGGCGCTCAACGATCCCAGCCTGATGCCCATCCGCAAGGCATTGGCCGAAGACATCGCCCAGCTCAAGGGGATGCCGCGCATCGACCGCGAGGGGCTGACCCTGAAACTGGCCGCCCTCTCCGATCAGATCGAGCTGCTGCCGCTCTCCACCGTCAGCATGCCGGAAGCCAAGGCAGAGCCGGATCAGACCGTCAGCACCAACCCAGACGAGTGGGAAAGCAACCTGAAGAAGAACTGGGTCAAGTTCACCGAAAACTTCATCACCATCCGCCGTCGCGACGGCGCGGTGGAGGCCCTGCTCTCCCCGCAGCAGGAGATCTTCCTGCGCGAGAACCTCAAGACCAAGCTGCTGCAGGCCCAGCTCGCCGTCTACCGTGAGCAGCAGGCTCTCTATGACGACAGCCTGGACAAGGCCCAGCGCTGGCTGACCCAGTATTTCGACACCGACAACAGCGCCACCCACTACATGCAGTCCGAGCTGGACAAGCTCAAGGGGGAGCAGATCCAGTTCAACTACCCGGATCGCTTCAAGACCCAGGCCATGCTGGAAGAGGTGCTGACCGAGCGCCTGCAGCGCATTCTGGCCAGCAACTGAGGAGGGCACCATGATTCGTCTGATTGTACTGGTGGCCGTGATGGTGGCCGGCCTCATCTTCGGCCCGCAGGCCTCCGGCAACAAGGGTTATGTGCTGATCTCGCTGGGCAACTACACGGTGGAGTCTTCGGTCACCAGCGCGGTGATCCTGGCGGTGCTGTTCTACGGTCTGCTGCTCATTGTCGAGTGGGTGCTGGGCCGGGTATTCGGCCTGCGCCGCAAGACGCTGGGCTGGTATGGCTCGCGCCGGCGTCGCAAGGCCAACCAGCAGACCGTGGCCGCTACCCTGGCCATGGCCGAGGGACACTACAGCCAGGCCGAGAAGCTGATGCTCAAGGGCGCCAGCAACAGCGACACCCCACTGCTCAACTACCTGAGCGCCGCCAAGGCGGCCCAGGCACGGGGCGATGACGTGCGCCGGGATCAATACCTGCAAAAAGCGCAGGAGGAGAACCCCAAGGCCGAGCTGGCGCTGACCCTGACCCAGACCCAGCTGCAGATCGAGCAGGGCCAGTACGACACCGCGCTGGCCATGCTGGAATCCGTCTACTCCCTCAACCCGCGCCACCCCATGGTGCTGGACCAGCTGCGCCAGGTGCACCTGGCCCGCGAGGACTGGACCACCCTCATCGACCTCATTCCGGTGCTGCACAAGGTGGGCAAGCTGACCCCCAAACAGGAAGAGGATCTGCTGCAGCAGGCCTGGCGTGGTCGCCTGAACGCCGCCAGCGGCGCCCTCGAGACCCTGCGCCCGATCTGGCAGGAGCTGCCGCGCAAGCTGCGCCAGGATCCGGATCTGCTGGCCGCCTATGGCGATCGCCTGCGCCAGCTGGGGGCCGACAATGAAGCCGCCGAGCTGTGGCTGGATGCGCTGCGCAAGCAGGTCTCGCCCCAGTTGCTGGCCCGTCTGCCCAAGCTCAAGCTCGACAGCTACCAGCCGATGCTGACCCTGTTGCAGAAGATCCAGGATCAACCGGACGTCGATGCCGCGCTGGCCCAGGTCTACCTGCTGGCCGGTCAGCTGGACGACGCCCAGCGCCTGCTGGAGCAGGAGGTCGCCAAGGCGCCGAATGCCGCCGTCTACCACGCTCTCGGTCAGGTGATGGACAAGCGCCGCCTCACCAACAAGGCCAACGAGTACTACCGCCAGGCATTGCAGCTGGCAGATGTTTGACGCAGTTCGTCGCGAAATAAAAAAGAGGCCGCATTTGCGGCCTCTTTCTATTGGGATTATTGGGATTGCTCCGGATGGCAGATCTCCCTTCTCCCCTCGCGGGAGAAGGGTCGGGGATGAGGGGGGAACCAGTTACCACCCTCACCCTACCCTCTCCCTGAGGGAGAGGGTCAGCCTCAGGCCGTCATGCGCTCCAGCTCACCGATAAGCCAGATGGCCTCTTCCCGGTGGTAGCCGCACACGTCCTGCATGGGACGAAAACCGCTGCACACCGCCGGCCGCTCGGGCTGGCCGAAGATCTTGCAACCCAGCCGCGCATCGAGCTGCACACAGGGCACGCCGGCCGGTTTGCCGTCGGGCATGCCGGGAATGGCGCTGCTGATACTGGGGGCGATGCAGCAGGCACCGCAACCTTGACGACATTCCATGTAATGCTTTCCTCGGCAGGGTGCGCCAGTGTAGCAAAGGGCGGGGATATTCCTCACTGTTATCCCGGCCACACCATGAAATAACCCTTGCCGACCGGCAACAAAAAGCCCGACAGCGTCGGGCTTTTCAGGCGGTACCATGGGGGTTACCCCGCGCGCATCCAGCTTACAGGATGATGTCCCGCACCACGCTGTCTTTGCGGTCCAGGAAGTGGATCGACTTGATGCGATGGCATGAGAATACGTGACTTGCCACCACAGCCATCTTCCTGATTAGAGGATGATGTCGCGTACCACGCTGTCTTTGCGGTCCAGGAAGTGGATCGACTTGATGCGACGGATGGTCCGCGACTTGCCACGGATCAGCAGGGTCTCGGTGGTCGCCATGACGCCGTCGCTGGTGATGCCGTCCAGCAGATCACCCTTGGTGATGCCGGTGGCCGAGAAGATGACGTTGTCATTCTTGGCCAGGTCTTCCAGCTTGAGCACCTTGCTCACGTCGATGCCGAGCGCCTCGCAGCGGGCAATTTCCTGCTCGCCCAGCGCACGCACTTCCGGGCTGTCGCCCTTGACCTGATGACGGGGCACCAGGCGGGCCTGCATGTCACCGTCCAGCGCACGGATCACCGCCGCCGAGATCACCCCTTCCGGTGCGCCGCCGATGCCGTACAGCATGTCCACTTCGCTGTCCGGCAGACAGGTGAGGATGGAGGCGGCCACGTCGCCGTCGGGAATGGCGAACACCCGCACGCCCAGCCCCTGCATCTCCTTGATCGCCTTGTCGTGACGCGGCTTGGCCAGAGTGATCACGGTCAGGCGGGAGAGCGGCTTGCCGAGCGCCTTGGCCACGGCCTTGAGGTTCAGCTCGAGGGCCTGATCGAGGTCGATGGCACCCTTGGCCTTGGGACCCACGATCAGCTTCTCCATGTACATGTCGGGGGCCTTGAGGAAGGAGCCCTTGTCGCCGACGGCCAGCACGGCCAGGGCATTGGCCTGACCCATGGCGGTCATGCGGGTACCCTCGATGGGATCGACCGCGATGTCCACCGCGTCGCCCATGCCGGTGCCCACCTTCTCGCCGATGTAGAGCATGGGAGCTTCGTCAATTTCACCCTCGCCGATCACAATCTCACCATCGATCTGGATCTGATTGAGGATATGGCGCATGGCCGCAACGGCCGCCCCATCGGCGATATTCTTGTCACCACGTCCGAGCCACTTGTAGCCAGCCAGTGCAGCCGCTTCCGTCACTCGGGAAAACTCGATTGCCAGTTCACGTCTCATCGCATATCCAACCTTTGGAGCTCGAAAACGGGCGGCATTCTACCACAAGGGCAAACCTTTGCGCGCAAAAGTGGCGGTTCGTCACACAAAACACGGCCCTTTCACCAATTTGACATCAAACCGCCACCGACACTTCACGAGAGTGTCACCCCGCTGTCATCCCCCCTGCCTAGCATGGCCCCCGTCTTTTACAACAAAGCTTGCAACACAAGGGATTAAGATGAAAAAGCTGACTGTAGTGGCACTGGCTCTCACCGCGGCCTTCCAGGCTCAAGCCGTTGAAGTTTACAAGAATGACACCACCACCCTGGATCTGTACGGCCGCATCTACGCCGGCCAGTTCTTCGGTGACAAGAAGGAAGGGGTCGACAGCACCCATCCGAACGGAACCCAGGAGTACAGCGACAAGCAGGGCGCCAACCAGTTCGTCCGCTTCGGCGCCAAGGTCGACAGCCAGATCAACAGCCAACTGAAGGCGCTGGCCCAGTACGAAGTGCAGATGTACATCAACGACAGCGAGAAGACCATCAGCGAGAACTCCGACAACCTGCGCACCCGTCTGGCGTTCGCTGGTGTCGGCGCCGACTGGGGCAACATCACCTTTGGTCGCCAGAAGGGGGCCCCTGGCTTCCTGGCCGACTGGACTGACGTCTCCCTCTCCGACGGCTACGGCAACGAGGCCCTCGGCGCCAAGACCGACACCTTCGCCACCAACCGCGCCGGTTCCGTGCTGAAGTACTCTGGTCTGTTCAACGGCTTCCAGATCGATACCAGCTACAAGTTCGACGGCGGTGACACCGAAGAGACCACCAGCAAGGACAGCGATGCTGCCTACGGCGCCGCCGTGGCCTACACCTTCCCGTTCAATCTGGCACTGGGTACCGCCTACAACGTGGGTATCCGCGACAAGAACGGGGAAGAGGATGCCAAGCTGTGGCTGCTCTCCGCCAAGTACGACAACAAGGCAGTCTATGCCGCCCTGAGCTATGCGGACGGCAGTGACTTCCTGGCCACCGGCAAGGATCACACCGGCTGGGAAGGGGCGCTGGGCTACAACTTCGAGAACGGCTTCGGCCTGATGGCGCTGTGGAACAAGCAGAAGGTGGAGCAGTCCGGCAAGGCTGACTACGACTCCATCGACTACTACACCCTGGGCGCCCAGTACAAGTTCAACAAGAACCTGCGTGTCATCGGCGAGTACCGCATCAACAACCTCGACAGCAAAGAGAGCGGCAAGCTCAACGTCAAGGATGACTTCCAGCTGGCGGCCCGCTACGACTTCTAAGTCGGGCCCCTCTGCTCTGCGCGCGCCGGCTGATGCCGGCGCGCTCTTTTTTGTCCGCCCCGACGCGCCCGGCCCTCCATGATCTAGGCTCAACAGAGCCAAGACGAGGAGATCAACATGCCGCTACGCCTGCTCATCTGCTGCTGCCTGCTCTGCGCCCTGCCCGTTCAGGCGCTGACCATCGCCATGGTGCTGTGGCGCGGCGAAACGGACGCCGAGCGCGGCTTTCGCGACGCGCTCAACCGGCTCGGTCATCACCCTACCTTCGTCACCTTCAACGCCAATCAGGACAGAACCGCGCTGGCCACCCTGCTGCGCCAGCAACTGCTGCCCTCCCTCGCCGACTACGACTACATCTACTGCTTCGGCACCACCGCCACGGCCATGGTCAAGAGCCTGGTGGGCAACCGCAAGCCGCTGATTTTCAGCATAGTGTCCGACCCCGTCGGGGCCGGCTTCCTGTCCGACGACAAGACGGAAAACCGGATGGTGGCCGGCACCAGCAACATGGTGCCGATGGCGCTGCAGCTCGCCAACGCCCGCCGCTATCTGCCCGCCAGCAAGGGGCTGCTGCTGCCGTTCAACCCACGCGAGCAGAACACCCTGCTGACCGGCGAGATGCTGCTGCGCGAGGCCCGGCGCTACCAGTGGGAACTCACCACCTGGCGCATCGCACCGGACAAGCGGCGACTGGCCAACGAGCTCAAGCGGCTGCAGCGCGACGCCAAAGAGAGCATCGTGTTTCTCGCCGCCGACAGCTACCTGCTCTCCATCGCCCCCGAGCTACTGGCCGCCCTCAACGAGGCAGGCATCCCCACCATCTGCAGCGCCGAGCTCTATGTGGAGCACGGCTGCACCATCGGCACCATCAGCAGCTATCAGGCCCTCGGTCGGATGGCGGCCAACATCATCCACCGCAACCTGCAGGGCACCCCGCTGCAGGATATCCCGCTGCAGACCGACCCGGCGCCGCGGCTGGTGCTGGGCAAGCAGCTGGCCGGGATCGCCCCCGCCGCCGCCGACCACTGAGCCCCTCATCCCCCTTCTTCTCTCCTCCCGTCACCTTGCCGACAGGGCCCCCTGCCGGCAGGGCCCCCTGCCGGCAGGGCGAGCCATCCGATACCCAGCCCCATCATCAAAACATGTTTCTATTGCACAGCTAATGAAAATCAATATCATTAGCATCCTCTCAAATGAGAGAGAACAAAATAATTACAAATAAATCAACAAGTTCAGACCATCAGGTCGCTTCTTCAAGAGTCAACACGCAACATGCACACACCTCACCACCCGCGCACTCTGCTGAGTGTCGCCTTGCTGGCCCTGAGCGCCGGCGCGCACGCCGAAGACGAGACCATGACAGTGGTCGGCAAACGCAGCCAACATGAAGAGGTCGCCACCGCGACCCGTACCAACACCCCGGCCAAGCTGGTGCCGCAGGCCATCGACAGCGTCAAGGCCAGCGAGCTGACCGCCTTCGGCCAGCCCACCCTGAGTGAGGCGCTGACCGGCATCCCCGGCGTCAACGCCAGCGGTGACACCCGCTTCGACGGGGTCAACATCCGCGGCTTCAGCGCCAGCAACGACTTCTATCTGGACGGTTTTCGCGACGACATGCAGTACACCCGCGACCTTGGCAACACCGAGCGGGTCGAAGTGCTCAAGGGGCCGGCGGCGGTGCTCTATGGCCGTGGCAGCACCGGCGGCATCGTCAACCGGGTCAGCAAGAAACCGCAGAAGGGGCTGGAGTCCAGCGTCAGCGCCCAGGTCGGCAGCTTCGACAGCCGTCGGCTGGCCGCCGATCTCAACGGTGAAGCGGGTGAGCAGGTGCAGGTGCGCCTCAACCTGGCCCAGGAAGACAAGGACAGCTTTCGCAACGGCGTGACCAGCAAACGCACCCTGCTGGCCCCCTCCGTCAACTGGGAGATCAACGACAAGCTGAACTGGCTGCTGCAGTACGAGCGCAACGAGCACGACCGTACCCCGGATCGCGGCATCCCCGGCGTCAACGGCCGCCCGGCCGACGTGCCGAAGGAGTATGTCTACAGCGATACCCGCCGCGACTTCATCGACGATGTGGCCCAGTCCACCCGTTCGCGCCTCAGCTGGGACATCAACGATCAGTGGCAACTGCGCCAACAGCTGGGCTACACCAGCCTCGACAGCCAGTTCGACAACACCTATGTCACCAGCGTCAAGGGTGACAAGGTGACCCGCGCCCGCTGGCAACAGGATCTCAAGGCCAACAGCCTGATCAGCAACACCGAGGTCGAAGGCCAGCTGCAGACCGGCCCCGTCGAGCACCGTCTGCTGGTGGGCTTCGAGCAGAACTGGCAGGAGCGCACCCCCAAGCTCTACCAGAACGCCACCGCGATCCCGGCCGGCAACCTCTATGATCCGGGCTCCCTGCCCACCTACGACGGCGCCATGAAGCTCTCCAGCGACGCCAACCACAAGGTGCGCGGCTACGGCCTCTATGTGCAGGATCAGCTCAGCCTGGGCGACTGGCACCTGCTGGCGGGTCTGCGCCGCGACGACTTCACCGTCACCAGCCGCCGCAACGACCTCAACAAGGAGGAGACCGTCTCGGTCAGCAGCCTGAGCCCGCGCCTGGGCCTGGTGTGGAACCCGATCGAGGAGCACTCCTTCTACGCCTCCTACAGCAAGACCTTCACCCCGGTGGGTGGGGAGCTTATCGGCATCACCCCGGGCGACAAGAACAACAACCTGGATCCCCAGCACACCCGGCTGTACGAGGGCGGCGTGAAGAGCGACTGGCTGGATGGCCGCCTGGCGACCACCCTCTCCCTCTACCGGCTGGAGATGTACAACAAGCGCAGCAAGGATCCGCTGGATCCCACCAAGGTGATCCTCACCGGTCTGCAGCGCACCGAGGGGATCGAGCTGAGTGCCCGCGCCCAGCTGACCGACGAGCTCTACCTGCGCGGCGGCATCGCCATCCAGGATGCCGAGCAGGTCAAAGCGGACGCCGATCTGCAAGGCAAGCGGCCGATGAACGTCTCTCGCCAGAACGGCGAGCTGTTCGCCGGCTATCAGAGCGGCAAGCAGGGCTGGTTCGGCGAGACCGGGGTGACCGCGGTGGGCGATCGCTTCGCCGACAACGCCAACACCACCACCCTGCCCGGTTACGCCCGCTTCGACGCCCGTGCCGGCTACCGCTGGCAGCAGTGGGAAACCCAGCTGAGCGTGGAGAACCTGACCGATCACGACTACTTCGTCAGTGCCACCAGCGCCTCCCAGATCATGCCGGGCACACCCCGTCAGCTGCATCTGAGCGCCGCCTACCGCTTCTGATCCCTCCCTTTTCCCGATCCCTCTGGCCAGCTCCTGCTGGCCAGATTTTTATGAAGCACCGAGCAATGAGACGCAGAAAACTCCCCCTGCACAACAACAAGTGGGTGCGCCGCATCCACGCCTGGGCCGGCTTTGCCACCCTCACCCTGATGCTGCTCTACGGCCTCACCGGCCTCTGGCTGCAACACAGGGCCGTGCTGCCGCTGCCCGGCCCCCACACCGATAAATCCAGCGAAGAGATAGTGCTGAGCGCGCCGCTGACCAGCCCGGATGAGCTGAAAAGCCTGCTGCAACAACGCTATGCAGCAGGGTTCGAGGAGGGGCGCGTCCAGCTCACCCCGCCCCAGACCCTGCCCACCCCCGACGGCCCGCTCACCCTGCCGGCCCGCTGGGAGATGCGCGGCGTCACCCTGAGCGAAAGCGTGGCCGCCAGCTATGTGGAAGGCACCCTGCTGGTGCGCACCGAACTGCAGCAGGCCAACTTCGCCGCCAGCCTCAACCGGCTGCACCGTGGCATGGGCACCGGCCTGCCGTGGCAGCTGGTGGGGGATCTGGCGGCGCTGGCCATGCTGCTGCTGGCCCTCACCAGCCTGCTGATGTGGAACAAGCTGCACGGCCCGGCCGCGCGCGGCATCGCCCTGCTGCTGCTGGGCGCCCTGGTCACCGTGCTGGTGGCCCTGCTCTAGCCCTTTTACCGACACCAAAACGGGATCGGCCTCTCGGCGGCGGTAACCTTGCCTGCACCTCGGGTAACAAAGGGTAACCGGCCGTCGATGGGGCTCACAGTTGCCGTCCTGGCGGCTGGATAGGGAGCACCTGCGGCTGCTAGGGTGCGCCCTCAATCCCTGCGGCAAGAGGCAGCATGCGCATCTCCAGCATCGAATGCGGACGAGTGGTGGCCATCCTGGCGGTGATGACCATTCACCTCTCCCCCTTCAGCAATCCCTTCGATCCCACCCTGTGGGACGGCACGCCCTACCCCCTGCTCGGGGCCATCATCAACCAGCTCTGCCGCTTCGCGGTGCCGCTGTTCTTCCTCTGTGCCGGCTACTTTCTGCAACCCGCCCTCGCCGCAGGCCACCCCCTGACGGTGGCGCTGCGCTACTGCCGCCCGCTGCTGGGGCTCTGGCTGGCGTGGAGCCTGCTCTATCTGCTGATCCCCTTCAACCCCCTCGCGGCGGTGAGCGAGGGCTACCTGCCAGCCATGGCAGGCCAGTGGCAGATGCAGCTGGGGGATCCGCTCAACGTCTGGTGGGTGGGCGGCATGATCCACCTCTGGTTCCTGCCCGCTCTGATGCTGGCAGTGCTGATCCTGGCGCTCTGCCAGCAGGCCCGCCTGCCCCGGCTGGCCCTGCTGCTGGGCGTCCTGCTCTACGGGCTGGCCCTGCTCGGCGGCTCCTATGGTCCGCCGCTGCTGGGGGGCGAGTGGGCCCTGCTGACCCGCAACGGCCCCTTCTTTTCGCTACTGTTCGTGGCTCTCGGCGCCGAGCTGCGCCTGCGCGCCTGGCAGCCGGATGCCAGGCGCTGCGCCCTGCTGATGGCGGCGGGGATGGGGCTCTACGCCCTGGAGGCTTGGTGCCTGCTCCACTTTGCCACCGTGCCCCTCAACCGCCACGACTTCCTGCTGGGTTCGCTTCCCTGGGCGCTGGGACTGTTCGGCCTGCTGCTGGCCAACCCCGGCTGGGGCCGGGGCAGCTGGCTCGAGCGCCAGGCCCCCAAGGTGCTGGGCCTCTACTGCCTGCACATGATGCTGGTGGTGTGGCTGATGATCTTCGGCCCGCAGGGCAAGCAGCTGTGGTGGGAGCTGCTGAAGGTGCCGGCGCTGCTGGCGCTCACCCTGCTCGGCTACCGGCTGCTGGCGCTGGGGGCGGTCAGTCGCCGGCTGCTGCGGGCCCGCTGAGGGGAATAGAGGATGGGAGGGAGGCAGATCCCTCCCCACTCGAGGCTGAATGATGGGTTCAATTTTTATTCATCGCGGATAGATAAACTCCGGGACTCCTTAAACGCGAACCCAGGAGTCATCATCCCATGACGTTGTTCACCAAGACCCTGTTTACCAAGCAAGCCGGCCTTGTCCTCGTTCTGCTCGCCGCCAGCGGCTCCCTCAGCGCCGCCGAAATCGCCAACAACAACATCACCGAAGCCGAGATCAAGGCCGCCCAGGATGCCTGGGGCAAGGCCCTGATCCAGATCAGCGACGACTACCGCAGCGGCGGCATCGACAAGGCCAGGGCCACCGCCGGCGCCGTGCTCGACAGCGCCTACGGCTACGCTCAGGGGCCGGTACTGTTCAAGCCGACCCTGGCCGGCGGCGAGCAGACCTTTCGCATCAACCAGGAGGGGGCGCTGGCCTACTTCGTCGGCAACAACAAGGCCTATCCCGCCGACAGCGGCTTCGCCCTCAAGAACTGGCAGAGCTACGACTACAGCAATGCCGCCGTCTACATCAACGGCGACATGGCCCTCACCATGGGCAAGGTGCACCTGACCGACCGGGACAACAAGCAGACCACGGTCGACAAGACCTGGGGCTTCAAGAAGGGGGACGACGGCAAGGTACGCATCGTGCTGCACCACTCCTCCCTCCCCTACGCCGGCTAACGGCAACAGGCGACCTGCGGGTCGCCTTTTTTGTTACGAGGGCTCCACTTTTGCCCGCTGGCGGGTGACGGCAGAGCCAGTGCTGCTACCATGCCCCTCTTTTGACGAATCCAGACGAGACACTCATGCAGATACGCCCCTTCACCCCGGCCGACACCGAGGCCGTCCTCGCCATCTGGCTGGAAGCCTCCCTGCAGGCCCACCACTTCATCGAGCCCGCTTACTGGCACGCCAACCTAGCGCCGATGCGGGAGATCTATCTGCCCGCCGCCGACAGTCAGGTGCTCTGCCTGGGTGACCAGCTGCTTGGCTTCTACTCCCTGCACGAGGGCTCCCTGGCCGCCCTCTTCGTGGCCCCCGCGCAGCAAGGGAAAGGGCTGGGCAAGGCCCTGCTCGAGCACGCCAAGGGGCAGTTGCCGACCCTGCGGCTGCAGGTTTATCAGCAGAACCGGACCGCGTGCGACTTCTATCGCTCGCAAGGATTCCAGGTGGCGGCCGACGCCGTGGATCCCCACACCGGCTGCGCCGAGTGGGTAATGGTCTGGCCGGCGCAGGATTAACTGGGCTCGCCGAGATGGGGGGCGGCGCGGGCCGCCTCCGCTTCACTCAGCGCCAGCAGATCGCCGTGGCTCAGCGCGAAGTCGTGCATCTGCTGGAGCAGGGGGATCAGGGCGACCCCGAGCGGGATCAGGCTGTACTCCACCCGGGGCGGCACGTCCGGGTAGAGGGTGCGGATGATGACGCCGTCGCTCTCCAGCTCCTTGAGCTGGGCGGTGAGCACCTTCTGGCTCACCTCGGGCAGGCTGCGACGCAGGTCGCCAAAGCGCAGGGTCTGCTCGCGCAGATGAAACAGGATGGCCGGTTTCCATTTGCCGGCCAGCAGGCGCAGCACCCGGTAGGCGGGACAGGGCAGTGAGGACAAGGGATGGCTCGCGAGTGGTTACTTTGCGGTAACTATGCCACGAAAATGTGCCTTCTTGCAGCCAAGATGCCGGCTTCCTATGATGCGGACTCCGTCAATCAACACCCACCAGAGGTGCACCATGCCCAGCCTGCTGCAGATCCATTTCAACTTCCCCGCCGAGCTGATGGGGCCGGCCCTCACGAGCGCGGCCATGCCGCTGGCCGAGTCCATCACCAGGGAGCCGGGCTTCATCTCCAAGATCTGGACCGAAAACCCGCGCACCGGCGAGGCGGGTGGCATCTATCTGTTCGAGGATGAGGCGAGCGCCCTCGCCTACGCCACCATGCACGAGCAACGGGTGCTCGCCATGGGCGCCAGCGCGGTGCAGTTCAAGCTGTTCGACGTCAACGAGCCCCTCAGCCGCCTCACCCGCGGTCTGCTGTGATCCCCTCTCTCAGCGCCAGGCGGTAGCAGCCATCCTGCTGCCAGACAAAGCCCAGCCGCCGAAACAGCCGCTGGCTGGGCAGATTGTCCGGCTCGATATCCGCCAGCAGCGTGGCAAGGCCGAGCCGGCGGGCATAGGCGATCAGGGCCGTCAGCGCCTCTGCCATCCATCCCTCTCCCCAATGTCGGCGAGCCAGCATGCAGCCCACCTCCGCCTGGCGCAGACCGGCCTCGTTTGCAAAGCTGTGCAGGCCGCAGGTGCCGATCAGGCGATCGCTGTCGCGCGCCACCAGCCCCCACTCCAGCGACTCGCCAGCGGCCAGCAACCGCGCGACGCTTGCCAGCATCTGCGCCACGGTGGCGAGGGAGGGAAACGGCGGCTCGCCGACGAAACGCATCACCAGGGGATCCCCGTAGATGGCGAACAGATCGGCGCAGTCCCCGGCATCAAGCGCCCGCAGCAGCAGCCGCGGGGTCGACAGCGAAGGCAGTGCATGAGGCAGGGGCGGCACGGCGCCGCCATGCAAGGGGCTCAAAAGCGCAGGGTCAGGCCGATATTGGCCTGCCACTGGGTCACCAACTCGCCACGCACCTTGAACACGCACTGATCCGGGTTGCAGAGAAACTGGCTGTTGTCGTTAACCAGCGAGCCGTAGCCGCGCACCTCGGCCCGCAGCGCCAGATGCTCGGTCAGGCGCGGCTGCGCCCCGAGCGCCAGCGACATGGAGGGGGCCACCTCGCTGTCGTAGGCGGCAAAGCGGGTCGCGCCGATCCCGGCGCCGATGTAGGGGGCCATCAGGTTGTCCGACAGGGTGAGCGCCCCGGCGAAGTGGAGAGTATCCACCGTCAACCGTTCCAGCTGATCGGGGGAGAGGTGGGTGGACTGGTGGCTGTAGAGCAGCTCTATCATGCCGGGGTCGTCCACCTCCCTGCTGATGAACAGGCCCCAACTGCCGGAGCGCTCCCCCTGCAAGGACTCCAGCCGGGTGGCGACGGGCGTCGGTTGGGGGTCGTCATTGGCCTCGAAGTCGATGGCCGAGCTGTAGCCGAAGAACGGCGTCACCTGCCAGCCGGGGGCGGCCTCCCCCTCGGCGCTCCAGGCCTGCCCCAGCGGCAACAACAGCCCCATCATCATGATCCCTGCTCGTTTCATCACGGCTCCTCCGTGCGCTGCACCAGTGCCCGTCAAGCATATCAGAGCCCCCTGGCCCCTATCCTAAACCCAACCTGTATCGCGCCGTTTTCGCCGCAAGGATCACACTCGGCCGTCCCGCCCGTTATTCATCCCCGATTAACCTCTGCCCCGTATGCTGGCCGGCAGCCGGCTCATGGTGGGCCGGTGCCACTCACCAGAAGGACACAGGGAATGGTTGCCGCGCAACTCAACGACCCCCAGAACAAGCTCTCCGACACCCTGCGGGCCACCGCTCACGCCATCGAGGATAGCCATATCAGCCTGCGCCAGATGCTGGCCCTGGTCGGCGAGCAGGGCATGCTGCTGTTTTGCGTGCTGCTCACCGTGCCCTTCCTGCTGCCGGTCTCCATCCCCGGCGTCAGCACCCCCTTTGGCCTGTTGATCCTGTTTATCGGCATCGGCATCACCCTCAACCGGGTGCCCTGGCTGCCAGCCATCCTGATGGAGCGCCGCTTCGCCGCCGATCAGCTCAAGCCGACCCTGCACAAGGGGGCGGATCTGCTGGCCCGCATCGACCGCTTCATCCGCCCGCGCCTGCTGCTGCTGACCGGCAGCAGCACCATCAACCGCTGCAACGGCCTGCTGATCATGCTGGCGGCCCTGCTGCTGATGCTGCCGCTGGGCGCCATCCCCTTCACCAACGCCATGCCGGCCTGGGCCATCCTGCTGCTGGCCATCGGCATGCTGCAGCGCGACGGCCTGTTCGTCGCCAGCGGCTACCTGCTGGTGAGCGCCACCCTGGTCTGGTTCAGCGCCCTGGCCATCGGCCTGCTGATGGCCGGCCAGAGCGTCTCCACCCTGCTTGGCTAACGGCAACACCAAGAAAAAGGGCGACCCATGGGTCGCCCTTTTTGACTTGTGCGGGATCCGCCGTTACAGCAGATCGTAGATAAGGGCCGAGATGGCCAGCAGCCCGATCACCAGCACGAAGAGGGTGCTCGCCCCGCGATAACGCTTGAGGGCAGGCAGACGATAGATGGAGCAGGCCGGCAGCAGGAACAGGATCACCGCGATGAGCGGCCCGCTCACCTTCTCGATAATCTCCAGCACGTTCGGGTTGAGGTAGGTAATCACCCCGGTCACCACGAACAGAATGACCGACGAGACCCGCGCTATGGTCGCTTCACGCAGCGACAACCCCAGCCCCTGACAGGCACCGTTCACCATGCTCACCGTCCCCTCGCTCACCCCCATGGAGGTGCCGAGGAAGGATTTGGACATGGCCAGAATGGCGATGAGCGGCCCCACGTAGGCGATCAGCGGATTGGAGAACTTGTTCGCCAGCGCCGACAGCACCGAAATATTGTCGATGCGGGCCTGCGCCATCTCGGCCTGACTCAGGCTCATCACACAGCTCACCACGAAGAACAGCACGCTGCCGCAAATCAGCAGGCTGCTGCACTTGATGATCCGCTTGGCGCGCTGGTCGGCGCTCGCCTGACAGCGCTTCTTCTGCGCCGCACTGAAAGAGGAGATGATGGGGGCGTGGCTGAAGGAGAACACCATCACCGGCACGATCAGCCAGAGGGATTTCCAGAACGCCGGGTCGCGCCAGTCCACCCCCTGACTCTCGCTGAAGTAGGAGAGGCTCCACTGGGGCAGCAGATAGATGGAGAGGCCGATGAGGAAGGCGACCATGGGCAGGGCCAGCACGCTGATGGCCGACACCACGATCTGCTTGCCCGCCAGCAGCACCAGGTGCAGCCCCAGCATCACCCCCAACACCAGCATGCCGCGCGGGATCTCGGCATTGCCCAGCTGGTGCACCACAAAGCTCTGGATCGCGTTGGTGATGGAGATGCTGTAGACCAGAATGATGGGGTAAAAGGCCATCAGGTAGACCAGCATCAGCAGCTTGCCTGCCCGCGCCCCGAAGTGCTCTTCCACCACGTGGGTAATATCCCCTTCCCGGTGGGAGCTGGATAATACAAAACGACTCAATGCCCGATGGGAATAATAAGAAAGCGGAAATGCCATCAATAATATAAACAGCAAAATAACCGGCGAATTACTGCCAACGGTAATTGGGAGAAACAGTGTACCGGCACCGACTGCAGTGGCA
The DNA here is from genome assembly GCF_041402265.1 of Aeromonas sp. S15(2024). Classification (NCBI taxonomy): domain Bacteria; kingdom Pseudomonadati; phylum Pseudomonadota; class Gammaproteobacteria; order Aeromonadales; family Aeromonadaceae; genus Aeromonas; species Aeromonas sp. S15(2024). The sequence continues at coordinate 68,696 of NZ_JBGLQY010000009.1, forward strand.
TATAATCCCATGGTCCATACCGAATCACTTTTCTCCCATTTCAACTTTGATGCGGAATTACTCTTCTCAGCAATAGCAACACTCATTGCGATATACACCTTATTAATCTGTCATCTTATATTTTATTGGCCCGTGTAATTAGGCGTGGCGACATGCCGCGGCATATCGACCGGATCGTAGAAAAAACAAGCCCGCCTGCGATCAACATGATCACCAAGAGGAAACGGGGATGCCACGCTACCATCGTTGAAATCGCCATAAAGGTCAAGGTTAATAATTCATGACTGTTTGAATCAGCTTGTTTCAAAAGGAAATAAGATGTGTCATTTTGGCCTCAAGATAATCAATTCAGCTCCGTCTGATAACATAACGACAAAACCTCGATGAGTTGCTCAACAACTTGAATAAGGCCAGAGAGTGGCCCGTTAATATTAACAGCATCAGCCCGGCAATATCAGCCAATTATGCAATGAATGGCCCAGGCCGCCGCCGATATATTGGTGCCGGTCCTGCCGCCATATATCAGGGGGTTGGCTTCCCCTGTTTTGCCCCCTTGCGCTGGCCACCCGCAGGGCAGTGAGCGACCCGGTTGCGACCCGCCCGCTTGGCCCGATAGAGCCACTCGTCGGCGCGGGCCAGCGCCTGGTTGATCTCCTCCCCCGGCTGCACCAGGGTGGTGCCCAGACTGACGGTAAAGGCCACCGGATCCGCCGGCAGTGCCGCCACGGCGGCCCGGATCCGCTCCGCCAGCGCCTGCAGATCCGGCTCGCTCATGCCGGGCAGCAGGATCAGAAATTCCTCGCCGCCGCTGCGCACGAACAGATCGTCCGCCCGCAGCTGGGCGGCCACGCAGTCGCAGAAGCGCTGCAGCGCCCGGTCGCCCTGCTGATGGCCGAAGCGATCGTTGATCTGCTTGAAGTGGTCTATGTCCAGCATCACCAGACTGCAGGGAGCCTCTCTCTCCCGCCGCTGCCGGCAGTGCTCGAAGAAATAGCGGCGGTTGTAGAGGCCGGTCAGCTGGTCGGTTTCGCTCTGCAGCTTGAGCCGCTGCTGCAGCTCGTGCTGGCCGGTAATGTTGCGGGTCACCCAGGCCACCGCCCGCTTGCCGTCGTAGCGGGAGGGCAGCGGGGCAATCTTGCCCTCGAAGCGCTGCATCCCCTGCGGCCCGACCGAGGCGTCGATCCCCTCCACCTCCACCGCCGCCAGCTCGTACTCCACCACCTGCACCTGGCCCGAATCCAGCGCCAGGGTCACCTGATCCATCACCCAGCGGGTCATGTCGGCGGGCAGCACATCGGCCAGTCGCTTGCCCGCCAGCGGGTTGCCATCCTGATAGGATTGCTGCTCCACCCCGCCGATGTATTCGATGTAGTAGCCGTCTTCGCTCAGGATGAAGACGGGATCGGGCAGCTGGGCCATCACTTCATATAATTGCTCGACCGAAAGTGCCATGCGGTTTCCTTGGATCCGGGGAACGAGAGGCGCACGCCGGGCTGGCCGCCTGCCCCAATTATCGTGCCGGGTGCGGCGCCGAACCAGCAGCGAATCCGGCCATTCATGGATGCGCATCAAGCAATACGGGAAAATAGCGCTTGCCCCGCCACCCGTTGATCAAAAGAGCAGCAATCATGGATCTTCAAGCCACCTCACAAGGCGCCGCTGCGCCCGTTGTCTGTGGCGCCCGCATCCATTAGGCTGGCCTTCCTGAGTCTGCCCTCCCGGCCGACTCACCCCCCATCAGCCCGGCCAGGCAGACGCCTGGCCCCGGAAAAGGATCGTCCAGATGAAGAGAGCCATAGTGAAAGCGCGCTTCGATGCCATCAGCATCGAGGGAGAACAGCTGACCGTGAAGATAGCCATCGGAGCCCCCGAGCCGGATCCCAAGTCCGCCGGCGGCGACTGGCGCTGCAAGGTGAAGCTGGACGGCCTTGGCAACAAGACCTTCATCTATGGCGTCGATGCCCTGCAGGCCCTCAGCCTCGCCCTCAAGTTCGTGGAGAGCGAGCTGCGCGCCTTCACCGATGCGGGCTGGCACTTCTACCTGCCCGGCAGCCCAGATCACCCGGTCGACATGGCCGCCTGCTACTTCCCGCAGTTGTGACGCCGGGCCGGCGGCAGCCGGGAAGGGGCAATAGCTTGACCAGATTGAGTCTGAACGGTTATTGATAGAGGCCCTTTACCCGGCTCTGGAGAGACCATGCACCTGACCCCGCCCCAACCCCCTGCCGAGCAGGATGTCGACGCGCTGCGCATCGGCCTGTCTGGCTACAACATCAGCCAGGCTGGCACCCACCTGCGCGAGCACATCGCCAGTTTTATCAAGGATGAAGCGGGCAAGGTGCACGGCGGCATCACCGCCGACCTCAAGTGGGGTTGGCTGCACGTGGACTGGCTCTGGATTGACGAGCGCATCCGCCAGGATGGCTGGGGCGGCCGTCTGCTCGCCACCATGGAGCAGTACGCCAAAAGCAAGGGCATCAGCAACTTTCATCTGGAAACCACCAGCTTCCAAGCGCTGCCCTTCTACCAGAAGCAGGGTTATCAGGTCTTTGGCGAACTGCCGGACATGCCGCCGGGGCACATCACCTACTTTCTGAAAAAGCAGGTATGAGGCAGCTATCGCCATTCACCACCAAGGGCAAGGCCAAACCCAAGCTTCTCAGCCCGGCCTTAGGTGCACTGTGTCTGTTACTGACCACAAGCCAGAGCGCCATGGCCCTGTCGTTGCACGATCTGGATCCGGCGTTTGCGCGTTGTGAGGCAAGCAAGGCCCGCCACAAACCCGCGTTGCCTCCCAAAGAGGATCGCTTCTGGTTGCTGGAAAGAGAGCAGCAGGTGACGGTGCTTGTCTACCTGCATGAGAAGAGCATGGAACGCTGCACAGCAGCAGAGGTAGAGGCACTGGCGATCAAGGCGTTCCATCAGGCAGTCGCCGGAGACCGCGCCTTGCTCGATGCCCTGATCAAGGCAAGATACACGACGCTCACGCCGGCTCAGCAGGCACAGTTACAGCAAGTTGGACAGACAGAGCTGGACAGACTGGCCAAGCTGACGGGCTTTGCGTACCCTTTCTCGCTGCTCGATTACCTCAACCTGCTGGCACCGTCCAAAGCGTGAAGGGCTGACAAACTTGTCAGCCCTTCGGCATCCTCAGTGGCTGGCGGAGCGACTGCCGCTCCAGAGCAGCTCGCCGCTGCGCAGCTCCATCAGAGTCATCGACAACCGATAGCGGCTGCCCTCGGCCACCAGATCCCCATACAGCATGTAACCGGCGCCGGTCTGGCGACCGAGCCGCACCAGGGAGGCCGGGTTCATCCTGCCCTGCTGATACTCCAGCTGGCCGGTGATGGCCGCCACCTGACCCGGGTCGACAAAGCGAAAACCGCTCTTGCTCTGGATGCGCTTGCTCATGGCCGCCGCCATGGCGCGGGTGTCCACCGGCTCGCCGGTGCCATTCTGGGGCGGGGTGAGCAGCAGCACCGGCTGGCCCGTTTGCGCCAGCTCCCGCACCTCGGGTGCCTGCACAAACGCGTCGGCCATGGCCAGCGCCAGCCCGGTCGGCGCCACCGACTTGGGCAGCGGCGCCCCGGCATCCGGCTTGGTTACCGGTTTGTCCGGCTGCACCACGGGGGCATCCGGCTCGCTCACCGGGGCCTGAGTGCCACCATAGGGATTGACCGCACAACCGCCCAGCAGCAGGGCACCCACCATCAACAAGGAACGCAGCTTCATCTTTTCTCTCCGCCAGAAGTCCGTATACGGGCATCAACCACCGCCCGCATGGCGGAGCCCCTGCCCCGCATCCTCCTTATGCTAGAGACAAACCCCGGCGGGGTCGATGCGCCCACCACCACCGGGCGACAGAGACTGGCGAAGCGGAGGACACAAAAGGGTGGCAAGGCTCCACCCGATTCCGTTAGGGTAGCCTGAGCCCAAACGCCAGAGGAGCACCCCATGCACGGACCCGATCCCGCCAATCCCCACCCCATGAACGGCTTCCCCCAGGTGTGCTTTATCAAGAACACCATCAAGGGGCCCAATATCGAGGTGGGTGATTACACCTATTACGACGACCCAGAGGATTCGGCGGGCTTTGAGCGCAACGTCCTCTACCACTTCCCCTTCGTCGGCGACAAGCTCATCATCGGCAAGTTCTGCGCCATCGCCCGCGGGGTGAAGTTCATCATGAACGGCGCCAATCACCAGACCTCCGGTTTCTCTACCTACCCCTTCTTTATCTTCGGCAACGGCTGGGAGAGCGCAGCCCCCGCCCCGGGCAGCCTCCCCTACAAGGGGGATACCGTCATCGGCAACGATGTCTGGATTGGCTATGAGGCACTGATAATGCCGGGGGTCAAGGTCGGTAACGGCGCCATTATCGCCGCCCGCTCCGTGGTCACCACTGATGTGCCCGACTACGCCGTGGTCGGTGGCAACCCGGCTAAAGTGATCCGCTACCGCTTCGATGACGACACCATAGCGCGCCTCAACGCCCTCACCTGGTGGGACTGGCCGGTGGAGCAAATTAGCCGCCATCTGCCGCTGATAAGCGGCGGGGAAATTGGCGAGTTGGAGAGGGTGGGGTGATAGCTGCCCACCTGGAGACATTGATAAGAACCTCCCCATGCAACCCTGGAGAGCACGGATCCATCACCAGATCAGTGCGTTACATGGGTATTTAAAACAATCAGGCCCTACATGGAGTTACCCGAATGACCGCACCAACACCCGTTTTCACTGTCGTCCACTCAACGCCGCCCGTCGAAACCTATCGCTATCTTCGAACCGCTGCCGGACTTAGCCCAAAGACGCTTGAAGCCGCAGAGCTTGGTCTGCCCAATACGCTGTTTGCCGTCCAGGTATTTTGCGGTCAGACCGCCATCGGCATGGGTCGCATCATCGGAGATGGCGGGACTTTTTATCAAGTCGTTGATATTGCAGTACTGCCTGAATATCAGGGTCAGGGGGTAGGCAAAAAGATCATGGCGGAGATCGCGGACTATATCGCCCGCGAAGTACCGGAGTCAGGCTATGTCAGCTTGCTGGCAGATGGGGAGGCTTACCGACTCTATCAACAATTCGGTTTCTCGCTCACGGCTCCTGCCAGTGTTGGTATGGGGCTTAAGCGGGTTGCCGTCGTAAAGTCCTGACCAATCATCCAGATGAAAAAGCAGGACAGCCAATGATATTCCAGCACCTTGCCAACGCCAATCTCGTGATCCGCCCCTTCGAAGCGGGCGATGCCGATGAGTTTGTCCGCGCGGCCCACGAATCCATCGACACGGTCGGCCGCTGGATGAGCTGGTGCACTCCCTCGTTCAACCGGGAGCAGGCGCTGGCCTGGTTTGCCACCTGCGATCAGGATCGTGCGGCGGGACGCGCCTTTGATATGGGCATTTTCTGCGCCACCACCGGCCAGCTCTTGGGTGGCACCGGCATCAACCAGCTGTCGCCCCATCATCGCTACGGCAATATCGGTTATTGGGTGCGCCAGTCCCGCCAAGGCTGCGGCATCGCCCGGCAGGCGGTCGCTCTGCAACGTGAGTTTGGTTTTGAAGTTATATCTCTTTGGGCTGGAGTTGGGTGATAACTAGATCTATACATCATTATTACATCTGTAAGAACGCCTATCGTGCAGATGATGCCAAGCATTTCTATTTCATAGAAAGAAAAATGCTTTCAGAATGGCCTTTTATGGTAAAAGATATGAGATTGCTTTGGCTTACCATGTAATAACGAAGCTTCCATTAAGTTTAGCTTTCACTGAGGCTTCTTTTCCTTTTCTCCTGAGCCGCTCTATTTCTTCTTTAACTTTCTCTACATCTTCTGGATGAAGTTGTTCAAGCCGTACAGGATCAACCTTTTTCAATGCATCTCTTTGCTTTTCATTTAGGTAAACATTGAACTGAACTCTTCCTCGTTGAAAATCAGCAATGTAATGATTGAAGACCGCTTTAACTAACTTATACCCTTTCTCGATTGAACCTGCGGAAAAACCTTCTTTACCATGTATCTTGCTCAATTCTGCTGAGATTTCAGTAAAACGTAATAATGTCGAAAGACCATCTTCATTTTTACCCCACGAGAATGTCATAGGAGTAGATGACATATCGACACGAACAAAATGTCTATAGAGCACAATTAGACCACAAAGATATGCTTTAGCTTGGGATGGTGAGTTCAGCTCAGGCAATGTTACTTTGTATAATCGTTTGAATTCTGTATTCTCCATACGCTTTAAATATGGGGTATTATAGGCCTGAATTAAATCAGCCTCACTTTCAGCGAGTATCATGCTTGAAGCCGAATTTAAGAATTGCCTAGAAGATATAATTCCTCTCCAGTTAGCTAATGTTCGATCTAAAATTTTATCCGTTAGAGGTTCCGATAGATCGATATTAAAGCAGATCTCATCTGTTTTTATAACTGACTCTCTTGGTTGTTCACCTCGATGAAAACGCATTGAAAAAAAAGCCTGTATCGCATCATCACAACTAAAATTAAACGAATTTCTTTTAGATAAAGCTGTCTCTGGGACATTAAGTTTAGACTCTACATATTTTATGTTTTCTATCACTCTATCTTCGTAAGGAAGAAATGACTTATATGGTGCTTGATGAATTGAGATAGTATTTCCTTTTACTTGTGCCCGGTAATATAACCCATGAAAATATGCAAGCGCCTCAAAATAATCATATTGGTAACATAAAACTCTTGGTGGAAATTTATGTTGTATATAAACACCATTGTTAATATTATTTAAGAACAATTTGCGGGCTACATTCAGAGCAGCCGTCTTTATTTCAAGTTCATGTTGTTCAACATTGAATGATGCATTTGAATTGTCGTTTACATCTAAACTATCTATGGTATTTTCAGACTTAGGTATATCAATATTGTTAATATACAAGGCTCTATTAACATATTTTTCAAACTCAGATTCATTTGCTTTGCTTGCAATTAAGTCTACCAAAGTATCTCTAAGCTCTTCTAACTCATAATCGAAACCTTGTCCAAATAGGTGCTCTAGACTATTTGTAATAGACCACGCCAGGGTAAAAATCCAACGGCATTCATTAGGATATTGCCTGAGTAGTGCAAGTTTATAAATTTCTTGTGCGATAAAATTTGTGATCTCTGACAAGGCATTGCAAGACTCTTGCTCCGCACTTAATGAATCAAGTTTTAGGCCCATGATGCCTCTGTCTGCTTCGATAGTTGAATTAAACGCGTAGTATACATGAGCAAAAACAAAATAACAGGTATCATTTTCTGATCATTTTCCTACCTACAATTTCATTTCTTCATAGGTATACTGGCTTTCGAAATGCGCACTTATCAATAAGCACCGATTGAAAGAGTCCGTTTCAGCTAACTAGCCTGTAATTTATATTATTGAGGAGATAGAGGTGGGCGAATCAATACAATGTCCCGTTTGCCGTGGGGAAGGTGAATGTAACTATACATGCCAAGCATGTGATGGTTCTGGCTACGACCCGACAGAAGATAATGCATTTGCTCAGTGTCATACTTGCTACGGTGAAGGTGAAGCAACTCAAACCTGCTTTAAGTGTGGCGGCAGTGGCGAGATCTACGAAGACGAAGACGAAGACGAAGACGAAGACGAAGACGAAGACGAAGACGAAGACGAAGATTATAGTTAAATCAACGTGAAGAGTTGAAAGGTCATAATTTCACACCAACTTTGTCATGGCACTATATCAAAAAGTAATCTTGCTTGAATGTAATTAACTGGGGGAGGTGGGTAGAGGCTACCCACCATCCTCTCAAGTCAATAATATGGTAAAGGAATCTCACCCCATCTTAAATTCACATAAATCAAACCGGTTTATGGGAAATAGTTATCCACCCACTTTCTTAGTTAAGAAAGACACCATGATGCCTGCCCCCCTAAAAAACAACAATTAATAACAAATCGAATAAGTTCAACCATCAAGGTGTTGTTCAAGACAATTAAAAAACCATGATAACAAACTCATTATCCATAATCTCATGAATATTAGTTTTTCGTGAGTTCGTGACCTAAAGATGAGTATTTAAGGTGAAATCACATTAATTAAAATTAGTAAAAAACTTGACTCATCCGAAAGTTTGGCGGCTCAGTCGAGATGAATCCTAGCCTAACTGATGGAACAGTCCAAGAGCCTATTCCTGTGTTCTGCACCACTCTCTGTAGTGGGACCGAAAAATTGGAACATCCATCATTTTGAGTGCAACCGAGCTGCCGGAAGTTCGATAGCGTTTCCCCATCAAGTTCGAGTGAGTTCGGTCTTGGTTCCCTCTCGAATCCGCCGAGGGGAAGGGGCGAGGTCAGGGGCGCCATCAGATGATGGCGCAGACGCAGCCGGCACAGGGGCCAAATCGGGAGAGGGCGAGCACAGCTCGACCCGATTTGGCGCGAGAACAGGGATGTTCGAGGCGGACGTTGGCCGAAGCCATGGATGGCGAAGGCCAAAGTGCCGTCTGCGGCGGTCCGTCCGACCTTGCTCCTGACCCGAGGGCAACCGCGCAGCGGTCGGATTGGCGGGGGTGGCCTTTCTTTTGGTGACTTTTCTTTGGCCACGCAAAGAAAAGTTACTCGCCCAAGCCCGAAGGGCGGGCGAAACCCCGTCGAGGCCAACAGCCTCGCGTCCTGCTCGGCGCAGCCGTGCCATCCATCAGACACACCACAAAGCGGACGATTACGCCTGACGGCTAATCGACCCTACGATTGCACGGCGCAGCCGTGCCTGCTCGCCACAGGCACGGAGTCTGGCCGAACGCCCAAGTGCCACCGGCAAAGGGGCCTGGCCGCCCCTATCGGCCCAGGAAGGGTTCCCAGTCTTTAAACACCGGCTGCAACCCCGCCTGCCGCACGGCGGCAGCCACTTCCCCCACCGGCCTGTCGTCGTGGATGGCGAACTGCTCCAGCTCCTCTTTATCCCCCTCGGCATAGCCACCCGGCTGGGTGCGCGACTCGGCCGACATCTGGGTGATGCCAAGACGCACCGCGCCGTTGCGAAACGCCGGCGATTCCCGGGTCGAGAGGGACAAGTCCAGGGTCGGCGAGAAGAGGCGCCAGGCGCAGACAAGCTGCGCCAGCTGGCGATCCGACATGATGACCTCCGGCTCCAACCCCCCGGTGCAGGGGCGCAGGCGCGGGAACGAAAGCGAATAGCGGCTCTGCCAGTGGTGGCGCTCAAGCCAGGCGAGGTGCTCGGCGACAAAGTAGCTGTCGGCACGCCAGTCCGAGGAGAGACCGATGAGCGCCCCCAGCCCTATCTTGTCGATACCGGCGCGGCCGAGCCGATCCGGCGTGGCGAGCCGCCATGCGATGTCCCGCTTGTTGCCGCGCAGGTGGTGGCGGGCGTAGGTGGGAGCGTGGTAGGTCTCCTGATAGACCATGACCGAATCGAGGCCAAGGGTCTTGAGCTCGGCGTATTCGTCTTGCGAGAGGGGCTGTACCTCCATCGCCACCGTGCTGAAGTGGCGGCGAATGATGGGCATCACCTCGCGAAAATAGGCGAGCCCCACCTTGTGCTCGTGCTCGCCGGTCACCAGCAGCACGCTGTCAAAGCCGCGCGCCTTGATGGCCAGGCACTCGCGCTCAATCTCCTCGCTATTCAAGGTCTTGCGCTTGAGGCGGTTGCTCATGGAGAAGCCGCAGTAGGTGCAGTCGTTGGCGCACAGGTTCGACAGATAGAGCGGCACATAGAAGCCGATGGTGTTGCCAAAGCGCTGGCGGGTCAGCCGCTCGGCCTCGGCCGCCATCTGCGGCAGGTACGCCTCGGCGGCCGGGGAGATCAGCGCCATAAAGTCCGCCAGGGTACGGCGGGGTGCGCTCAGGGCCCGCGCCACATCGGCGGCCGTCTTGGCGCGGATCTGCATGCCGATATCGTCCCACTCCAGCTCCTGCCAGCGATTGGCAAAATCCCCCCCCCTCCCGGCCTCCCCCTTGGGAGAGGGAGGAGCGCAGAACTCGCCCCCTTCAAGCACCGAATCAGCCTCTGCCCTCACCCCCTCTCCCAGAGGGAGAGGGGGGCGCAGTGCGGCAGAATCGGGGGACGCGGCGAAAGAGGACATTGCCATTGGCTCTCGCCCTGAGCCAGCATCATGACTCATAACGCCCCCAGAAAATCGGTGAGCGGGCTGGAGGCTTGCGCCTGCAGGGCGCGCGCGCCGAGACCCGCCTTATAGGCGCTACGTCCTGCCTCACAGGCCAACGCGAAGGCGCGGCCCATGGCGACCGGGTCGCCACTCACCGCGATGGCGGTGTTGACCAGCACGGCGTCGGCACCCAGCTCAAAGGCGGCAGCCGCGTGGCTCGGCGCACCGATCCCCGCATCCACCACCACAGGCACATTGGCCTGCTCGACGATGATGGAGAGAAACTCCCGGGTCACCAGCCCCTGATTGGAGCCGATGGGCGCACCGAGCGGCATCACGGCGGCGCAGCCTACCTCTTCGAGCCGTTTGCAGAGTACGGGGTCGGCACCGCAGTAAGGCAGCACCACAAAGCCCTCTTTCACCAGCTGTTCGGCGGCCTTGAGCGTCTCGATGGGATCGGGCAGCAGATAGCGCGGATCGGGGTGGATCTCGAGCTTGAGCCAGTTCGTCCCCAGCGCCTCGCGGGCCAGGTGGGCGGCAAACACCGCCTCGGCGGCGGTCTTGGCGCCGGAGGTGTTGGGCAGCAGCTTGACCCCGAGTTGCAGCAAGGGGCTCAGGATGTCGTCGTGGGCCTTGCCCGGTTCGAGCCGCTTGATGGCCATGGTGACCAGTTGGGAGCCGCTCGCCTCGATGGCGGCGGCCATCAGATCCGGGCGGGCAAACTTGCCGGTGCCGGTAAAGAGGCGCGATGAGAAGGTGTGATCGGCAATTGTCAGCATGTCAGCCTCCCGCAATGGCGGTAAAGAGGTGAAGTTCGTCCCCGTCATTGAGACGGGTCTCAGCCCAGCGGCCACGGGGCAGCACGGCGCCGTTAAGGGCCACCGCCACCCCCTGGGGATGGACGTCCTGGGCGGCCAGCAGGTCGGCCACGCTCTGCCCTGCCGCCAGCGGCTGGGCTTTATCGTTGAGTCGAATGGTCAAGGTCATGGGGTGATTTCCTTATCGTGTGTCGGGCATCGGCGCTGCCCGCAAACCGGGCAATCGGGATCGGGGGCCAGAGTGAGGGTCTGCCACTGATGGGCCAGCGCATCGAAGCGGCGCAATGTGCCAGCGACCGGGCTCGGCATCCCGAGCATCAGTTTCAGTGCCTCCAGTGCTTGCAAAGAGCCCATCACCCCGACCAGCGGGCCGGTGACGCCGCTGGTCTCGCAGCTCTCCTTGATCTTGGTATCCTGCGGATAGAGGCAGGCGTAGCAGGCGTGCTCACTGCTGGTGCGCGCCATCAGCTGCCCCTGCCAACCCACCGCGGCGGCGGAGATCCAGGGCTTGCCCTGAGCCACGCAGGCGGCGTTGATGGCCTGGCGGGTGGCCAGGTTGTCGCAGCAGTCGACAACCAGATCCACCTCTTCCACAAAGCCGGGCAGGCTGGCGGCATCGAGCCGCTGGTTGATGGCGATCAGCTCCACCAGCGGGTTGTGGGCGGCCAAGCGCTCGCGGGCCAGCTCCGCCTTGGAGTGGTTGACCGCCTCGCTATCGAACAGGATCTGGCGCGGCAGGTTGCTGGAGTCCACCGTATCGCCATCGGCGAGCCACAAGGTGCCCACCCCGGCCCCCGCCAGATAGAGGGCGAGCGGCGAGCCGAGCCCGCCGAGGCCCACGATCAGCACGGATTTGCCTTTCAGCCGCGCCTGCCCTTCCTCGCCCACTTCCGCCAGCATCAGCTGGCGGCCGTATCGCAAATACTCTTGGTCACTGAGAGAAGCGGCATCAGAGCGCATGTTCCACCTCTCTTATGTCAGTGGCCGAGCGTGGCTCGTCCCCCGCGCCTACGGCGGCGAGCAGCCGCTCGGTCGCTCCCTGCCAGTCGTCGCTCGCCGTGATGGCCGAGACCAGCGCGATGCTGCCGACCCCGCTCCCCTTGACCGCCGCGACCCGCTCCTCGCTGATGCCGCCGATGGCGACCGTCGGCCAGTCGCACATCAGGGCGCGGTAACGGTGCAGCCGCTCCAACCCCTGGGGGCGCGAGGGCATCGCCTTGGTGTTGGTCGGGAAGATATGGCCGAGTGCGATATAAGAGGGGGCCAGCTCACGGGCGCGCATCAGCTCGAAGTAGCCGTGGGTGGAGATGCCAAGGCGAAGCCCGGCGGCCTGAATGGCGGCGAGATCGGCGGTCTCCATGTCCTCCTGCCCCAGGTGCACGCCCCAGGCGCCCGCCTCGATGGCTTGCTGCCAGTAGTCGTTGATAAAGAGCCGTGCCCCATGACGGCGACCGAGCGCCACTGCTTCGGCAATGGCCGGCACCACCTGGGCGGCGGGCAGGTCCTTGATGCGCAGCTGGATGGTCTTGACCCCAGCCCCCAGCAGACGCTTGAGCCACTTGACCGAATCGACCACCGGATAGAGGCCGAGGCTCTGTTCGGTCGGCGCGAAGGGGCCATCCGGCAAGCGGGCGCTGCTTGCTTCATACAGGCCGAAGCGGCGATCGAGCTTTGAATCTGCCAGCACGGCACGGGGGAAGTGGGCAAGATCGGCTGGCCAGCCCAGATGGGCGATGGGCCCCGGACCTGCCCCCACCCCCTGTGCCGCCGCCAAGCCCTGTTGCAGGTAGGCGCGCGCCAGGGTGATGGCGTCTTCCACCGGGTAGTCCTGTGCCACCACGGCGGCGATGGCGCTGGCGTAGCAGCAACCGGTGCCGTGCCCATGGCGCGTATCGAGGCGCGGCGCGGCAAGCCAGAATTCGCGGGTCTCGTCCTGGTAGTAGTCGAGGCAGAGATCCCCGCCCCACGCAAGGTGGCCCCCCTTCACCAGCACGGCGCGGGCGCCGAGTTCGCGCAGCCGCCGTGCGGCGAGGCGCACCAGCTCGGGGCTGGTGGCGGGCAGGCCGGTCAGGGCTTCCAGCTCGGGGCCGTTGGGGGTAATCAAGGAGAGGCGCGGCAGCAGGTGCTCACGCACCGCCGCCAGCATGCCGGGCTCGGCCATGGGGGTGCCGGTGCTGGCAATGGCCACCGGGTCGTAGACCACGAAGGGGGCCGGGGTGGCCGCCAGCCGGCGGGCCAGCACCTCCACGTGCAGCCGGGTCGGCAGCAGGCCGATTTTGATGGCGGCGGGCGGCAGATCCAGTCCCAAGGCGTCGATCTGGGCGGTGAAGGTCTGCATCAGCACGGGGTCGACCATCTTCACCGCCACCGAGTTCTGGGCTGTGATGGCGGAGATGACGGAGCAGCCGTGCACGCCAAGGTCGTGCATCGTGTGCAGATCGGCCTGAATGCCGGCCCCGCCGCCGGAGTCTGAACCAGCTATGGTCCAGACCACGGGGCGGGCCTGCGTCACCGCGGACAGGTCGGCGGGGCTGACAGCCCCGCGCTCGCTGCTCACGCCTCCTCCCCTGCGGCCTGCTTCAGGGTCGCCGCCTGGTGGTAGATCTCGCCGCCGGTCTCCTTGAAGGTTTCCGCCATCCGCGCCATGCCGCTCTCCACCTCGGCCACCACCCGCTCCTGCTGGCCATCCATGCCGACCATCTTGATCTCTACGGCTTCCAGCTTGGCGGCGTAGTCGCGCACGTCCTGGGTGATCTTCATGGAGCAGAACTTGGGCCCGCACATGGAGCAGAAGTGGGCCACCTTGCCGGACTCCTGGGGCAGGGTCTCGTCGTGGTAGGCACGGGCGGTGTCGGGATCCAGCGCCAGGTTGAACTGATCCTCCCAGCGGAACTCGAAGCGCGCCTTGGACATAGCATTGTCGCGGATCTGGGCGCCCGGGTGGCCCTTGGCAAGGTCAGCGGCGTGGGCGGCGATCTTGTAGGTGATCAGCCCCTGCTTCACGTCCTCCTTGTTGGGCAGGCCCAGGTGCTCCTTGGGGGTCACGTAGCAGAGCATGGCGCAGCCGTACCAGCCGATGAGCGCCGCGCCGATGCCGGAGGTGAAGTGATCGTAACCCGGCGCGATGTCGGTGGTGAGCGGGCCCAGGGTATAGAAGGGTGCCTCATGGCAGTGCTCAAGCTGCTCGGTCATGTTGCGCTCGATCATGTGCATGGGCACGTGGCCGGGGCCCTCGATCATCACCTGCACGTCGTATTCCCAGGCGATCTTGGTGAGCTCGCCCAGGGTGCGCAGCTCGGCGAACTGGGCCTCGTCGTTGGCGTCGTAGACGGAGCCCGGGCGCAGGCCGTCACCGAGCGACAAGCTCACATCGTAGGCGGCGCAGATCTCGCAGATCTCGCGGAAATGCTCGTAGAGGAAGTTCTCCTTGTGGTGGGAGAGGCACCACTTGGCCATGATGCTGCCGCCACGGGAGACGATGCCGGTAAGGCGCTTGGCGGTCATGGGCACGAAGCGCAGCAAGACGCCGGCGTGGATGGTGAAGTAGTCCACCCCCTGCTCGGCCTGCTCCAGCAGGGTGTCGCGGAACAGCGCCCAGGTGAGGTCTTCGGCGATGCCGTTGGTCTTCTCCAGCGCCTGATAGATGGGCACGGTACCGATGGGCACCGGGCTGTTGCGCAGGATCCACTCGCGGGTCTCGTGGATGTAGCGGCCGGTGGAGAGATCCATCACTGTGTCGGCGCCCCAGCGGGTGGACCAGACCAGCTTCTCCACTTCCTCTTCGATGCTGGAGGTGACCGCCGAGTTGCCGATGTTGGCGTTGATCTTCACCAGGAAGTTGCGGCCGATGATCATGGGCTCCGCTTCCGGGTGGTTGATGTTGCTGGGGATGATGGCGCGGCCGGCGGCCACTTCATCGCGCACGAACTCAGGGGTGATGTTCTGGGGCAGTCTGGCGCCAAAGCCCTGACCCGGATGCTGGGTGCGCAAGAGCTCGGAACGCACCCGCTCGCGGCCCATGTTCTCGCGCAGGGCGATAAATTCCATCTCGGGGGTCACGATGCCGGCGCGGGCGTAGTGCAGCTGGGTGACCCGGCGGCCCGGCTTGGCGCGGCGAGCGCTCGGCAGGTGTTCGAAGCGCAGGTGATCCAGCCCCTCGTCGGCCAGGCGCTCCTGAGTGAAAGTGGAGCTCAGCCCTTCCAGCGCTTCGGTGTCAGAGCGCTCCAGCACCCACTCCTCGCGCAGGCGCGGCAGGCCGCGGCGCACGTCGATGGGGGCGGCCTCTTCCCCGTAGGGACCCGAGGTGTCGTAGACCGGTACCGGCTCGTTGGGCTCGAACTGGGGGACTTCCTTGGTGCCGCCGACGAAGGTGTCGGCCAGCTGGATCTCCCGCAAAGGCACCCGGATGTCGGGGCGAGAACCTTGGATAAAGATGCGGCGGGAGTTGGGGTGAGCCATCCCCTTGAGGTTGTCGATAAAAGTCTGGGCGCTGGAGCGCTGCTCGCGGCGGCTGGATTTGGTGGTATCAGCAACATTGGTAGACATAGCAAAACTCACATTAACTGGTTGAAGTTATGGGTGTTTGCTTGTCTGGAGTTCGAGGAGAAGATGAACTTGCGGCGGGGTGTGCTGGGGGGAGTGAGTCGGGCATGGATCTTCCCAGCTCTGCCGTCCCGTGTTTCCCTTGCTCTGGAAACCCGGCGCTCTATGGACAACCGGACGGGACGGCCTCCCCCTCTGTGCGCCTGAACCATCGCGGGCGGAACCCTTGATGGGTGGGGCCCTGCTCCTGATGAGCGAGAGTTTGCCCCGGCGCGGTAACCCGCAAGTTACCCTTGTTTCCCTTCGCAGGTCTTAACCTGATCAGGTTCCACGGATCCCGAATTAACGGTCTCAGCTTAGCGTCGTTCGACGGTCAGCACTCCGACAAGATGGCGCCAGTATAAGTGGGGAAATGGAAAGCACAAGCCTTTAACAAGCCCGACCAGTGCAAACGAAAACCGGGCCAGAGGCCCGGTTCCATCACTACAACGCACTGCCGTTATTGATTTGCTGCTGGCGTCACGCTCAGGCTGACGTTGCTGAAGCCAAGCCCGGAGAGCTCTTGCGCATCGAGCGGGATCTCCAGTCGCAGGCCCTGTTCTCCCCCTCTCGCACTGAGAGCTCGAGGAGCCTTGCCATCCGCCGCGAGGGGCACGGGCGCACCGATTTCGATATTGCCAGCAAACTGGCTCTCGGCGCTGAAATCGCCGGTGATCCCCGCCCGCACCGGGCGCAGCACTCTGGCCAGGTTGTTCTGCATGGTAGACAGGCCGTTCTGCTGGATGGTCCAGTTCCAGTCCCACCACTTCACTTCACCCGGGATGTAACGCTTGTCCCACTGGTAGCGAATGCTGCTCGCCTTGTCCTTGTACGGCCCGATGACGAAGGTGTGGTTCCAGTTCGGGCGATTGTCCGGATGGGTATACCAGGCATTGCCACCCCAACGCAGGAAGCCACTCAGGGTCAGGTCATAACTGACATCGGCCTTGAACTCATAGGGATAGGAGATATCAGCCTTGTAGAGCTCGATCTTCACCGGGATCTTGGAGCGGGCCGGCACCGTCGGCCGCACGGATTGCGACAGGGAGGTGGTGGTAGAACCCCCGTTCTGGGATGCCCATGACTGGTTGGCCGCAATCTCGATGGAGAGTTCGGTTTCCCCTACCAGTGGCCACTTGAACTTGTTCTTGGTAGTCACCTTCTCGCTCAGGCCATAGGTATTGGTCTTGGACCAGTTGGTGGCGGTATCGTAACGCAGGGTGACGTCATACCCGGATTGCGGGGTGTCACTGTCGTTGATCGCCCAGCCCACCACCGTCTTGACCAGTTGGCGATCAGACTGGGTCACGTCACCATGTTTGAAGCTGTCGGGGTCCAAATTGTACGCAAAATTGCTGACCTTGATGGACGTCTTCTCGCCACAACGATAACCCTCGCAACCGCCGTCATTGTTGCCACGGATCACCCAGCCATCGCCATCGCGGGTCACATCCATGTCTTCACCGACATATTGGCTGTGATTGCCGCCCACCCAGGCATAACCGAGATAATGCGCCAGATAGCTGGTTGGCTTGATGAAATTCGCGCTGTCGTGTACCAGTCGCCACTGCACATCCACCTCATCACCATCTGGAATATCCAGGGCTGACAAGGTGGGTATTTCTCCGGTAACAGGATTGACAGGGTAACACCAGGTATTGGACGCCGAGCCAGGTTTTATTTCACCATTATAACCCGGTCCCATTATTACCCAGCCGTTGGCCAGACCGCTTATTTGCCACTGGCCCATCATATTGACAATATTACTTTTAACGCTCTGCGCTTCTTCTCGAGTAATAGGGCGATACTTGTCGCCACAGACCTCCTGACCCAGTGAGAACAGGCGCAACTGGTCTGGATAGACGGGCTCTGCCGCGTGAGCCTGGGCCATCAGCAGGCCGGATATGATCAATGACAAGCCAGTTATTTTTAGTTTTTGCATAGCAACCCCAATATATTGAAACATTGACATACATTCACCAACGCTTATATATCCGCAGGTGACATGTGAGTACGACAATATCAGTCATATTGGCTTCAATATGCGATCCAGACCACGTTTTGATGCATGTATAACATTAATAAAGTAATTAATTGAAGGCTTTTTGATATTAACAAAAATAATATCAGAGCATTCACTTTATTATTTTATTCATCACTTAATCATACTTCAAAATATAGACAAATAGATATTTCTAATTTAGCAATATATATATTAAGTAGCGGGATGACATGGCTCTTATTCTGGTTCATCTTCCGGATTGGCTATCAGGATCTCGGTCAGGCGGCCCTGCAGGTTACGACTGAGCACCAGTTTGCGGCCCGGTTGCAGGTCGGTCGGGCTGCCATTCAGCCAGCGAGTATCGTCATCGAAGGAGAGCACGCCAAGCCCCTGTAGCCGCAGGGCGCGGCCCGTGACGGCCAGCAGGGAGGCTTCGGCCCGGCGCCACTGGCTGGTCGGCAAGAATCCGGCGATGGCGTCGGCCATGCCAATGCGCTCGGCGACTCCGTCACGGCTGAGGATGGCCAGATGCATACCGGGTCTGAGTTCATCGTTGCCTGCCACCCCGCTCAGCGCGGCATTGCCGAGCTCGAGTTCGGCCCCCTGAAACTGCAGGCGCAGGCCATCGTTGTGTTCCAGCTCCACCAGCCAGAGTTCACCATCGGCGGCCAAAGCGCAGAGCGGCAGTGCCAGCAGCAGGAGGGAGGTGCGTGTCATAGCAGAAGGCCCATAATGAAACCGTGCGAGGTTTAACTATGGGCCCGCTGAGTGGTTTTTTCCGCCCGGTTCGTCTTGCCGTGCGTCAATCATCCTCGCGGCAGCGGCTCAGGCGCATGCCGTCAAACTTGCATTCCAGCTCCAGCCAGCGTCCTTCGAACGGGGCCAGGCTGTCGTCCGAGGTGACATAACCCCAGATCCGCCCCTGTTCCACCGGCCCTTCCAGATCCATCTCGTCATCCTCTTCCAGCTTCTCGACCTCCCGAATAAGCCGCAGTTCACCCTCGACCACCCCTTCCAGGTCGACCCAGGTGCCGCCGAGATCGTCCTCTCTCAGCCCGTCCTTGAAACGGGTCTGCTCGTCGAGCACAAAGGGAATGCCGTTGACCATCAGCTGGCCCAACTGCCAGGTGGTGCGGCCGGTCAATTTGAACTCCGCCGACTGCGCAGCGCCGAATGGCAACAAGATCAGCAGCAGGAGAGTGCAGAGAGACTTCTTCATCGGGGATCCTCGGGGTTACACTGCCACACAGGATGCCTCATCCGGTGTGAGATGACCGTGAAATGGCGGTCAGGACCAGGAGATCAAAGCATGAAAATACTGGTGGTGGAAGACAATCCCCAGGTCGCGGAAACCATCATGGATTATCTGGAGCTGGCGGGCCACCGGCTGGACTGCGCCTATCACGGCCAGGCGGCCCTACAGTTGCTGGCCGAGCAGCGCTTCGACGTCATCATCATGGACGTCATGATGCCGCGCCTCGACGGCCTCAGCACGGTGGCCCGCCTGCGGGAGCAGGGGATCCCGACCCCGGTGCTGTTTCTCACCGCCCGCGACAGCCTGGATGACAAGCTGGCGGGCTTCAAGGCTGGCGGCGACGACTACCTGGTCAAACCGTTCGCCATGGAGGAGCTGGAGGTGCGGCTGCAGGCGCTGGCCCTGCGTGGCCCCCGCAGCGACATGGGGGCCCTGTGCGTGGGCGAGCTGACCCTGGATCCCGCCAGCGGCCGTGCCACCCGGGCCGGGGTCGAGCTCAAGCTCGGCAAGATCCCGTTCCAGATCCTCACCCTGCTGGCCCGCCGGGCCCCCGCCCTGGTCACCCGCCAGGAGGTGCTCGACACCGTCTGGGGCGACGAGGAGCCCGACTCCGACGCCCTGCGCAGCCACATCTATGCCCTGCGCAATGCCCTCGACAAGCCCTTCCCTGCTCCCATGCTGGAAACCCTGCACGGCCAGGGCTATCGACTGGTGACCCCATGATGGGCCGCCAGCGCTGCCTGAACCTGCCCGCAGGGAGGCAGTCATGAGCCTGCCCAGCCTGCGCCGTCGCCTGATCCTCACCCTGAGCGGTGCCGGCCTGCTGCTGCTGATCATCATCAGCCTGCTGATGGTGGTGGCCGAGGACAAGATGGAGGAGCTCAGCCTGCGCCACTGGCTGGAGGCGGAGGTGACCCGCTACAGCGACGACTGGTTGCGGCTCGGCATGGCGGCCCCCGCCCCCAGCCCGCGCCAGTTCTCCAGCTACTGGACCGAGGCCGGCCGCCTGCCGGTCTGGCTCAAGCCCTACCAGAGCCCGGGCTTCTACGAACACGTGCTGGGGGACGAGGACAAACACTTCCTGGTGCGGCCCCATCCGTCCGGTAAGGGGCTGCTCTATCTGGTGTTCAACGACGACGCCGACGACTACCTGGATCCCTACGAGGATCAGCTGCACCTGGCGACCCGGCTGATCGGGCTGGCCCTGCTGCTCGGCTGCATCGGCTTCGGCATCTGGCTGGTGCGCCACATCACCCGGCCGCTGCAGCGGCTGCAGCAGCGGGTTGCTCACCTCACCCCGGATCAGGCGGACTTCGTGCCCGACGCCCCCTGGCAGGAGCTCAGGGACATAGAGCTGGCGCTGCTGGCCGGCAAGCAGGAGGTGGCCGCGGTATTTGCCCGCGAGCAGGAGTTCAGCCGCTTCGCCAGTCACGAGCTGCGCACCCCCAACATGGTGATCCAGGGCTCGGCCGCCCTGCTCGGCAAGGTGAGCGATCTGCCGGCCCCCGCCGCCCGCGCCACCACCCGCATTCGCGCCGCCGCCGACGAGATGGCGCTGCTCACCGAGACCTTTCTGCTGCTGGGCCGCAAGGAAGAGGTCGAGCGCCCGCCCCAGCAGGTGGCACCGCTTATTCGCCGGGAGCTGGCCCGCCTCGCCCCGCTGCTGCAGCGGGAGGCGCTGGATATCCGGCTGCAGCTGGACGATGAGAGCGAGGCGCTGGCCCCCCTCTCCCTGCTCGCCATTGCGCTCGGCAACCTGCTGAAGAATGCCCTTAGCTACGCCGAGGGGCACATCGACATCGAGCTGGCCGGCCCCCTGCTCACCATCAGCAACCCCACCGCCGCCGCGCCGGATCAGATCCTCGGTTACGGCTGCGGCCTCACCATCATCCAGCGCATCTGCGAGAAGCTGGGCTGGCAGATAGAGACCCGGCTGGAAGAGGGCATCTTCAGCGCCAGGCTGATGATGACCCCCAGCGACCCCACAAAGGCGTAACCCCCTCATCCCCGGCCCTTCTCCCGCAAGGGGAGAAGGGAGACAACAGACACTCCTCGGCAAGACCGCAGCCCACCAGCCGGATAACAACAGGGCGCCCAAAGGCGCCCTGTTTGCAATGCGTTGGCGGCAAGCCCGGCGTCACTCCGCCGGCTTGTGCTTGCGACTCGCCTTGAGCTCGAGAAACTCGATGATCTTGCCGGCCACGTCCTTGCCGGAGGCAGCCTCCACCCCTTGCAGGCCGGGGGAGGAGTTGACCTCCAGCACCAGCGGGCCGCGGGCACTGCGCAGGATATCCACCCCGGCCACGTCCAGCCCCATGATCTTGGCGGCCTGCACCGCAGTGGCCCGCTCTTCCGGGCTTATCTTGATCGCCTCGGCGGTGCCGCCCCGATGCAGGTTGGAGCGAAACTCCCCCGGCTGGGCCTGGCGACGCATGGCCGCCACCACCTTGCCGTTGACCACCAGACAGCGGATGTCGGCGCCGTTGGCCTCGCGGATGTACTCCTGCACCAGGATGTTGTTGTTGGTCTGGATGAAGGCCTCGATCACGCTCTCGGCGGCCTTCTGGGTTTCGCACAGCACCACACCGATCCCCTGGGTTCCCTCCAGCAGCTTCACTACCAGCGGCGCACCGCCCACCATGGTGATGAGGTCGGGCACGTCGTGGGTGCTGTGGGCATAGCCGGTCACCGGCAGGCCGATACCGTGGCGGGAGAGCAGTTGCATGGCCCGCAGCTTGTCGCGGGAGCGGGAGATGGCCACCGAGCTGTTGAGCGCCATGGTGTTCATCATCTCGAACTGGCGCAGCACGGCGGTGCCGTAGAAGGTGATGCTGGCCCCGATGCGCGGGATCACCGCATCATAGCTCTCCAGCTCCCGTCCTTCGTAATGGATGGAGGGGTTGTGGGAGGCGATGTTCATGTAACAGCGCAGGGTGTCGAGCACCTCGACCTGATGACCGCGCGCCTGCGCCACCTCGACCAGACGGCGGGTGGAGTAGTTTTTCGGCTCACGGGATAAAATGGCGATCTTCATGACAATTCCGCTAGGAGGCAGTGCCTGGGCAGGATGGGGCGGGAGAGTATAAAGTGCCACAGCGCCAAGACAACGCCAATTGTTTCTCCTGACAACAAGACAAACCACACAGAAACGTGCGCTGCCATCCCGCTGTCACCCGCTTGTCAAACGACGGCACCAGACTGGTCTGTCTCCCGGGTCTGGATGCCGCCTCCTTCAGCGAGGATCAA
Organism: Aeromonas sp. S15(2024); assembly: GCF_041402265.1. NCBI lineage: Bacteria > Pseudomonadati > Pseudomonadota > Gammaproteobacteria > Aeromonadales > Aeromonadaceae > Aeromonas > Aeromonas sp. S15(2024). The sequence goes on from NZ_JBGLQY010000009.1 coordinate 90,705, forward strand.
TCGGGCCGACGCCTCAGTGCAGGTTCGGCCCCAGCCAGCGTTCGGCCTCTGCCAGGGTCATCCCTTTGCGTACGGCGTAGTCCTCCACCTGATCCCGCTGGATCTGGGCCACCGCGAAGTACTTGCTGTCGGGGTGGGAGAAGTACCAGCCGGACACCGCCGCTCCCGGCCACATGGCGTAGGACTCGGTGAGCTGCATGCCGATGGCCTGTTCCACGTCCAGCAGCTCCCAGATGCTCCCCTTCTCGGTGTGCTCCGGGCAGGCCGGGTAACCGGGCGCCGGGCGGATGCCACGGTAGTTTTCGCGGATCAGCTCCTCGTTGGAGAGCGCCTCGTCCGGGGCATAGCCCCAGTGCACTTTGCGCACCTGCTCGTGCAGGTACTCGGCAAACGCCTCGGCGAGACGGTCGCACACCGCCTGGATGAGGATGGCGTTGTAGTCGTCGTGCTCGGCCTTGTAGGCTTTGGCGATGGCTTCTTCACCGATGCCGCCGGTCACCGCGAAGGCGCCGATCCAGTCGGGCTTGCCGCTCTCTTTCGGCGCCACATAGTCCGCCAGACAGTAGTTGGGGAAGCCCTGCTTCTCGCTCTGCTGACGCAGGTGGTGCAGCACTTTTTTCACTTCAGTGCGCGACTCGTCGGTGTAGACCTCGATGCTGTCCCCCACAGCGTTGGCGGGGAACAGGCCTATGATGCCGGCACAGCGCACGCTCTCATCTTTCTCCAGCTGATCCAGCATGGCGTTGGCGTCGGCAAAGAGGCGCGTCGCCTCCTCCCCCACCACTTCATCTTCCAGAATGCGGGGGAACTTGCCCGCCAGCTCCCAGCTGAGGAAGAACGGCGTCCAGTCGATGTAGGGGCGCAGCACCGAAATGGGCACGTTTTCGAACTTCTGCACACCAGGCTCCCGGGGCGCCGGCGGCTCATACCCCACCCAGTCCAGCTGATGGCGGTTGGCGCGGGCCTCCGCCAGCGTGATGGGGCGCGAGCGCGGCTGCTTGCGGGCGTGCTGCTCCCGGGCAATCTCGTACTCCTTGTCGATGCGGGCGACAAACGCCTCCTTGAGATCCTCGCTCAGCAGGCTCTGGGCCACCCCCACGGCGCGGGAGGCGTTGGAGACATAGACCACGGGCTCGGAGTAGTTCTGCTCTATCTTCACCGCGGTGTGAGCCTTGGAGGTGGTGGCGCCGCCGATGAGCAGCGGCAACTTGAAGCCCTGGCGCTCCATCTCTTTGGCCACGTGCACCATCTCGTCCAGCGACGGGGTGATGAGGCCCGACAGGCCTATAATGTCAGCCCCCACCTCCCGCGCCGTCTTGAGGATGGTCTCGCAAGGCACCATGACCCCAAGGTCGATGATCTCGAAGTTGTTGCACTGCAGCACCACGCCGACGATGTTCTTGCCGATGTCGTGCACGTCGCCCTTGACGGTGGCCAACACGATTTTGCCGTTGCTGGAGCCGCCCGATTTTTCAGCCTCGATATAGGGCTGCAGATAGGCCACCGCCCGCTTCATCACCCGGGCCGACTTCACCACCTGGGGCAGGAACATCTTGCCGGCGCCGAACAGATCGCCCACCACGTTCATGCCGTCCATCAGCGGCCCCTCGATGACGTGCAGCGGCCGCTCGGCCTGGGCGCGCGCCTCTTCGGTGTCCTCCTCGATGAAGTCGGTGATGCCCTTGACCAGGGCGTGTTCGAGCCGCTTGCCCACCGGCCAGCTGCGCCACTCCTGCTCCCTCGGATCCTCGGCCTGGGCGCCGGCACCGCGGTACTTCTCGGCGATGGCCAGCAGCGCTTCGGTGGCGTTGTCATTGAGGTTGAGCACCACCGCCTCGACCTTCTCTTTGAGCTCGGCCGGGATGTCTTCATAGATGGCGAGCTGGCCGGCGTTGACGATCCCCATGTCCATGCCGTTCTTGATGGCGTGGTAGAGGAAGACGGCGTGGATCGCCTCGCGCACCGGCTCGTTGCCCCTAAACGAGAAGGAGACGTTGGAAACGCCGCCGGAGATCATGGCGTGGGGCAGGTTCTCCTTGATGTCCTTCACCGCGTCGATGAAGTCCACCGCGTAGTTGTTGTGCTCGTCGATGCCGGTCGCCACCGCGAAGATGTTGGGGTCGAAGATGATGTCTTCCGGCGGGAAGCCCACCTGATCCACCAGGATGCGGTAGGCACGCTGGCAGATCTCGAACTTGCGGGCGCGGGTATCCGCCTGCCCCACCTCGTCGAACGCCATCACGATGACGGCGGCGCCGTAGCGGCGCAGCAGTTTCGCCTGCTCGATGAACTTGTCCACCCCCTCCTTCATGGAGATGGAGTTGACCACCGGCTTGCCCTGCACGCACTTGAGACCGGCCTCCAGCACTTCCCACTTGGAGGAGTCGATCATCACGGGCACCCGGGCGATGTCCGGCTCGCCGGCGATGAGGTTCAAGAAGCGCACCATGGCCGCCTCGGCGTCCAGCATCCCCTCGTCCATGTTGATGTCGATGATCTGGGCGCCGTTCTCCACCTGCTGCTTGGCCACGTCCAGGGCCTCGTCGTAGAGCCCCTCCTTGATGAGCCGCTTGAACTTGGCCGAGCCGGTGACGTTGGTGCGCTCCCCCACGTTCACGAACATGGATTCAGGGGTGATGATGAGGGGCTCCAGGCCCGACAACCGGCAGGCCACCGGCAGATCCGGCAAGGCGCGCGGCTTGATGCCCGCCACGGCGTCCGCCATGGTGCGGATGTGGGCCGGGGTGGTCCCGCAGCAGCCGCCCACCAGGTTGAGAAAGCCGCTTTGGGCCCACTCGCGGATATGCTCCGCCATCTCGGCGGCATCGAGGTCGTACTCGCCGAAGGCGTTCGGCAGGCCGGCGTTGGGGTGGGCGCTCACGAAGGTTTCGCTGATGCGAGACAGCTCCTCCACGTACTGGCGCAGCTCGTCGGGCCCCAGCGCGCAGTTGAGACCGAAGGAGACGGGTTTGACGTGGCGCAGCGAATGGTAGAAGGCCTCGGTAGTCTGGCCCGAGAGAGTGCGGCCGGAGGCATCCGTGATGGTGCCGGAGATCATCACCGGCAGGCTGTAGCCCAGCTCCTCGAACACCAGGTCCACCGCGAAGGCGGCCGCCTTGGCATTGAGGGTATCGAAGATGGTCTCGATCAGGATGATATCGGCGCCGCCCTCGATCAGGGCATGGGTCGATTCGGTGTAGGCGGCCACCAGCTGGTCATAGGTGACGTTGCGCTTGCCGGGATCGTTCACGTCCGGCGAGATGGAGGCGGTGCGGTTGGTGGGCCCCAGCACCCCGGCCACGAAGCGCGGCTTGTGGGGCTCTTTCGCGGTCCACTCGTCAGCCACGGCGCGGGCCAGGCGGGCCGCCTCGCGGTTGATCTCGGCCGAGAGATCTTCCATCTCGTAGTCGGCCATGGCGATGCGGGTGGCGTTGAAGGTGTTGGTCTCGAGGATGTCGGCGCCGGCGGCACAGTACTGTTCGTGGATCTCGCGAATGACAGAGGGGCGACTCAGCACCAGCAGATCGTTGTTGCCCTTGATGTCGGTATGCCAGTCGGCAAACCGCTCCCCCCGGTAGTCCGCCTCACCGAGCTTGTAGCCCTGGATCATGGTGCCCATGGCCCCGTCGATGATCAGGATCCGCTCCTTGAGACAGGCTTCCAGCTTGTTTGTCACATCCGACTTTTTGTTCGACACCGCTCGTTCCTCTTACATCCATGCAACTGCGTAACCAGCATCCTAACAGCAAACAAATCAAATGGAAATCTAGCCGTCTATCTGTCTATATTGGCGCTCTATATACTCACAAATGGGTAATGAGTAACATGTGACCCAAGAGTACCCTATGCCCGTCCTCAATAGGGATACGTGCTTGCTGTTTACTAAAGAGAAAAATAACTATGAGCGTCTACTACACACTCTGCTTCCTGGCAGCGTTGGCGATCTTTATCGCCTTTGCCAATCAGTATGTTGTGAAGATCCAGACCACCATCGCCATCACTGCGGGCTCCATGCTGATCTCCGCGCTGATGGTGCTGTTCGGTAAGCTGGGCTGGTTCAATCTGGAACCCCTGGCCGTCAAGACCATGGAGAGCATCGACTTCCAGAATTTCCTGCTGAAGGGGATCCTGGGCTTCCTGCTGTTCGCCGGTGGTCTCGGGATCAACCTGAAAGCCCTGCGCAGCCAGAAGTGGGAAATCACCATTCTGGCCATATTGGCGACCCTGCTCTCCACCTTCCTCATCGGCTATGGCTTCTGGTTCATCGCCAAGCTGCTGGGTTGGGACGTACCGCTGGTCTACTGCATGTTGTTCGGTGCCCTGATCTCCCCCACCGACCCCATCGCCGTACTGGCCATCGTCAAGAAGATGAAGGCACCACCCCAGATCGCCATCCAGATCGAGGGGGAGTCGCTGTTCAACGACGGTGTCGGGCTGGTGATCTTCGCCACCGTGTTTGCCGTGGCATTTGGCGGCGTCGAGCCCACCTTCGGCAGCGTGGCCGGCCTGTTCCTGCATGAGGCCCTCGGCGGCATCCTGTTCGGTGCCGTGCTGGGTCTCATCGCTCACGTGATGATCAGCGCCACCGATGACGGTTCACTGGAACTGCTGCTGACCCTCTGCATCCCGACCGCCGGTTTCGCCTTCGCCAACATGATCGGCGTCTCCGGCGCTCTGGCCATGGTGGTGACCGGCATCATGATCGGTAACTGGACCCGTCACAGCGGCTTCTCCGAACAGAGCAGCCATCACCTGGATCACTTCTGGGAGTTGATGGACCAGTTCCTCAACGCCCTGCTGTTCCTGCTGATCGGTCTGGCGCTGGTGCTGCTGGATCTGGCCTGGCAAGACTGGATCCTGCTGGTCATCGCGGTGCCGCTCTGCCTGGCCGCCCGCTTTATCAGCGTGTCGCTGCCCTATGTGGCCTTCCGCAAGTTCCGCAGCTACAACAAGTTCTCGGTGCGGATCCTCACCTGGGGCGGTCTGCGCGGCGGTCTGGCCATGGCCATGGCGCTGGCGCTCCCCTCCGGCGTCATGATGCTGCCGGAGCACGGCGTCGACCTGCGCCAGGTCATCCTGGTGATGACCTACTCGGTGGTGATGTTCTCCATCGTGGTACAGGGCATGACCATCACCCCGATGATCACCGCAGCCAAGAAGGCCTGCGGCGACTACTGAGCCGTCGGTTGAGATCAACGGATGATGAAAAAAGGGCTCCTTAGGGAGCCCTTTTTGTGGCCGCCAGACGGCCTTGAAGGAAAAACTGCAAATAACTGTTTGCTTTTTACGCATATCGAGGAGAGAATGCGCGCCGGCTAGTTAATCAGCCCTGTTTATGTTTGCCCTGCAATGCTTCACCTCACGATGAATCCTGTCAGTACCCGCATAACCTTCTTCTGATTTACTCGCCCTGAGAACCGTTCAGGCTGTCTGCCTGCGTTGCCCGGCTCTCACGGTGCAGACCCGCTCTGCCCACTCCCAAGTAGCATCATGCATCCGCGTGGTCCTTGGCGCATTCCTTGAAAGTGCAGACGCCCCTGAACCGGGCTGGGTATTCCTGCGCGCCCGTCAGCCTACGGCTGGCCGCGCCCATCGACCTGACATTTGCCAATACAAGGAGCAAACACTTAATTTATATAGAGAAATACCATGATGAAAAGCGTACAAACTCGCAAACCCCTGCGTCGCAGCAAACCCATCAACCTGCCCGTGCAAGAGCACGACTATGATGCGTTTCTGATCCAGTTCAGCACCCGTTTCAGCGGCGGCTTCGCCGTCTCCTGTGACGGCATTGCCGGCGAGTTCTCCATCGAAGAGCTCAACTGATCCTGCCTGCCCACCGGCAGCGCCCGATGCAGACAGGCCGCAACTCACGGCGGCCTCTTTGCCTCACTCCCCCGGCCCTGCTGATATCCTGCCAGCCATGCCGCAGCCCCTCAGATCGGGCAAGCCTCTACCCCTTCAGCCTCCAGCAACAGACACTCATCCGCATCCTCGGCCAGTTTGACCAACCGGCTCTGCACCAGCCCCAGCTTGGCCAGCAGCGCCACCGAACGCGCGTTGCCCGGGGTGACGATGGCAACCACTCGCTCGATGCCGAGCCGCTCCCGACCATCCTGCAGCGCCGCCTGCGCCGCTTCGATGCCATAACCCTGACCGCGCCAGGCGGGCAGGAAGGCGTAGCCGATGTCTTCACAAGGCAGGGTATCGCGCTTGATCAGGCCGCAGATGCCGAGCTTGGCGCCGTCGCTGCGCCTTGCCACCAGGTAGAGACCGTGACCGTGACGGGCATAGCTGACCGCCGGCCCCTGCTGGATGTAGTTTTCAGCATCCTGCAGGGTGCGGATGCCCCGATCGCCGATGTAGCGGTGAAAGTCGGGATCGTTGAGCAGTTCGAAAATGAAGGGGGCATCGGCAACCGCCAGTTCACGCAGTTCCAGGCGCTCGGAGAGGATCATGACAAGGGCTCGCTTAGAAGAGACAGGCCCCAAGACTGCCCCCGCAACCGCTCATTGGCAAGGCCGTCACCATGAAAAAGGGCCGCGGTGCGGCCCTGGTCGATGAGATGGGTGGCGTCAGGCCGCCAGCAAGCCGGCATAACCGTTGCCCTGCTCGCGCAGCGCCACGAACACGGCGGCGCAATCGGACCAGGCGAGGCCGAGTCGCTCGGCCACCTGGGTTGGCCACTCGGGCGGTGCCGCTTCCCCCACATCCGACTGCGCCGCCAGTGCTATGGCCAGATGAATGAGCGCAGCCTCGGCAGAGAACTCCTTGGCCAGCAAGGGGTTGTAGTGGTACTCCACCGCATGGCAGATGCTCAGGGGGAATTGCCAGCGCCTGGCCATCTCGGCCCCGGTCTGGGCATAGTTGAAGCCGACCACCAGCTCCTCGGCCTTGGCGCGTCCCTTGCTGGGCTCCAGATCCTTGATGTGGTTCACCATGTTCTCCGGCAGCCCCACGTGCATGATGAGCCGCCCCATGTCGTAGAGCAGGGCGCAGGTGAACACCTCCTCCCCCTTCATGCCCTTGAGCTTGGCCAGCCGCCTGGCCAGTTCGGCCACGTCGAACACCTTGCCCCAGAAATGCTTGAGCTCGATGCCGGGCACGGCACCGATGGAGCCGGTCAGGCCGCAGGCGAACACCATGTTGCGCACCACGTCGACCCCGAGCCGCACCACGGCCTCGTTGACGGTGGCGACCTGGCGACTGCCACCAAACTTGGCGGAGTTGGCCAGCCGCAGCAGCTTGGCGGAGATCACCGGATCCTTGTTGATCTTCTTGGCAATCAACAGGATATCCGGTTCTTTCTCATTGAAGGTCTGCACCAGTTCGCGCATGACTTCGGGCACGTTGGGCAGGTTCTGGGGCTTGGATAACAGCGAGTCTATGGTGGGCATATTGGTATCCGTCCATGCGATTTCATGATGGTTGTCGTTTGCAGACCGCAAACCCACATTAATTATGAGTAACAAAAACTGCCCATACCGAAATGTTTTTATCGAAATATTTCAATGTGTTAATAGCTATATCGCTATACTGGCATCCCTTATGACATGACGAGACACAGCACATGAGCGAACCCACCGAGTTCTTCGACGAGCAAACCCTGCTGGAGATGGTCGACAACCAGCTCAGCGACGGCCACCCGCTGCAGGTCAAGGCGACCCTGATGCGGCTGGTGATGAAGGGCACCCCGCGCGAGGAGGCGCTGCAATATATCGCCTGCGCCCTGGGGGCCGAGCTGATGGCGATGGAAGCGGATCAGGGCCCCTTCAACCTCGAGCGCTACGGCCGGTTTCTGGACTCCCTGCCCGAGATGCCCTGGGCCGAATAAACCTTCGTGCCCGCCGGCGGCAACCCGGCCGCCGATTTGCTCCCGTTAGGCAAGCCACCCCGCCAGCCATTATCATTACTGCCACCGGACAGCAGGGGGGCAAGCATATGCGCTGGCAAGATCGCCGCGAGAGCAACAATGTGGAAGACAGGCGCCAGCAGGGGGGCGGTGGCGGGCTCCCCATCGGCGGCAAGGGGCGTCTGATCCTGCTGGTGGTGGTCATGGTGGCCGGCTATTACGGGGTGGATCTCTCCCCCCTGCTCAACGAGCCGGCATCCCAGACCCCGCCCCAGCGTCAGGAGATGTCTCAGCCGGCCAAGGATCCCCTCGCCAGGTTCACTTCGGTGATGCTCGCCTCCACCGAGGATGCCTGGGGCGAGATCTTCCAGCAGAGCGGCAGCCGTTATCAGCCACCCAAACTGGTGCTCTATCGCGGCGCAACCCGTACCGGCTGCGGCCAGGGCCAGTCGGTGATGGGGCCCTTCTACTGCCCGGCCGATCGCACCGTCTACATCGATCTCTCCTTCTATCAGGAGATGCGCGACAAGCTGGGAGCAGACGGCGACTTCGCCCAGGGCTACGTGGTGGCGCACGAGGTGGGCCACCACGTGCAGAACCTGCTCGGCATCGAGCGCAAGATGCGTGAACAGCAGCAGGGGCTGAGCCGGGCCGAGCAGAACAAGCTGTCGGTCAAACTCGAGTTGCAGGCCGACTGTTTTGCCGGCGTCTGGGGCCACTACATGGAGCGGGAACAGGTGCTGGAAACCGGCGATCTGGAAGAGGCGCTCAACGCCGCCCAGGCCATCGGCGACGATCGTCTGCAGCAGCAGAGCCAGGGCCGGGTGATCCCGGACAGCTTCACCCACGGCAGCTCGGCCCAGCGCTACGCCTGGTTCAAGCGCGGCTTCGACAGCGGCAAGCCCGCCAGCTGCAACACCTTCGCCGCCCGCTAGACGCCCAAAAAAGGGGCCGGATCCTGACAGGATCCGGCCCCTTATCTCATGCAGGGATGAACATCAGTACTGGGAGTTGACGATCACCTCCTCCCCCAACGCGCCAGCCAGCGGCAGCGGTCGGTAGGTGGAGTTGGCCGCGCGCAGCAGCCGGATGCCACGAATGCCGAGCTCCTGCGCCGCCTTGATGTCGCCATCGGCATCGCCGTAGAAGACCTTCATCTGCTTCTCCTTGAGCCACTGCACCTTGGTGTTCTGGCCCGGCTGGTCACCGGCGAAGATCACCGGATTCAGTCGATCGTCGGGGATCCCCATGGTCTGCTGCAGGGTCTGGCTGACGGTCTCGGTCTTGGTGGCCGAACGGCCGGTCACGAAATAGATGTGATCGCCGCGCTGGAGGTGCATGGCGATGAGCGCCTTGCCCACCTCTTTCGGCACGCTGAAGGCGTCCCAACCGTTGTTCATCTTCTCCCAGAAGGCGGGGTTCTTCAGGTAGCTCTCGTCGTTGGGGGAGAACTCCTGCTTGCCGCGATAAAACCCCGGGCTGGAGAAGAGCAGGGTGTCGTCGATGTCAAAACCGACCGCCATCGGCGGCAACCCATCCAGGCTCCTGGCAATCTGCGCCACCGACACCCAGTGAATGGGCGCCTGCTGGGACAGGGTCACCGCAGTGACACCGGCAGGGCTGGCCGGAGCTTCGACGGCCACGGCAGGCAGGGTCAGGCTGGCGGCAACCAGGGAGGCAAGCAGGGCAAAACGGGGCAATGCGGACATGATACGACTCGTCACATGAAGGAAACAGGGGGCCGATCCTGCCCCATGCCGGCACAGGAAACCGTGAAACCCGCCACAAAACAGGGCCAGGTGGCACGCATCTCTACCGCAAGCCCCCATCTTGGCGCAATCGCCAAACAGGATGGCGTAGACGCCAAGGTCGGAGCAGACCACAGGCCCCATACTGGCCGCTCCCATCCACTCAGGAGCCCATCATGGATTACAAGCAACGGCTGCAAGCCTGCCTCAACCGGGTCATCTGCGACCCCGATTTCAGCCCGGCCGAACTCGATCACTGGTTCTGCCCGGACTATGTCCAGCTGGTGGATGACCAGCGGCTGGATCGCGCCGCCTTCGAACAACACCTGCTGGCCCTGCGTCAGAGCCTGGCCCGCTGCGAGATCCGTTTTGTTTCGCTGCTGGCAGAGGGAAACCGGGTGCACTCCCTACATCGGGTGCGGGCCTGGCGTCACGACGGCGCACGGCTCGAGTGCAAGGTGAGCGCCCTGTTTACCTTTCAGGGCGAGCGCCTGAGCCACACCGATGAGCTGACCTGCCTGCTGGCAGGGGAGCCAACCGACCGGGATCTCGGCTCCCGCCTCACGGCCCCGTCGGTTCCCGCAAGCAGCGATTGAAGGCGTGAGAAAAGGCGCTGAAATCCCCGTATCCCAGCTCAAGGGCTATCCGCGACAGCGGCTGGCCCTGTTGCTGCAACTGGCGGGCCCGACCCATCACCACCTGTTGCCGCCATTGTCGAAAGCTGCAGCCCAGTTGCTGGCTGAACAGCCGGTTGAGGGTGCGCACCGAGGCCCCTGAACCGGCAGCCAGTTCCGCCAGCCCGTATTCGATGGAAGGGCGCCTGCAGACCTGCTCCAGCACCCGCAGCAGCCGCACATCCAGCCCCGCGCTCAACATGAATCCGGTCGCCGCCGGCGTTTGTCTCAGTTCGGCTGCCAGTACCGTCAAATAGGAATCCCTGAGGCCCGGCTCCGCCATGTCTGCCAGCCGCTCGAACAGGCCGACCAACAGCGGGCTCACCTGGCGGGTCATCAACTCGCCCACTCCATCCAGGTCATCCAGATAGACCAGACTAAGTTGGGAGTGGCGCAGCACCCTGAACTCATGGGCCAGCCCGGCCGGGATCAGACAGAGCTGACCCGCCACCAGCAGCACGCCTGTCGCCTGACTGCTGATCACGCCACCGCCCCGATGCAGGTAGCAAAACTGCGGGCCGCCGTGACAGTGGAGGGACGTGAGTGCACCCTGGGGGTAGTCGCGATACAGGAGGTTCATGACGAAGCCCCCAGGCCCAAGGCCCACCCGCAGACAGGTTCTTTCGGCACTTCTTGTCCCACGCTCTCGCCCCGGTGGGCTATAACTGCTGTACGCTTTCTAGTGACATTCAAGTCAATTGCGCCTTATTGGAGATGCCATGGACGTGCACACCGCCGTTGCCCACCCGAACACAGCGACTCCCTCTTCACCCCAGGCCAGGCTCGATGCCATCGACCAGCTGATGGCCAGACTCGAACTCTCTCCCGATGGACAGATCCTGGACGCCAACCCGCGTTTTCTCGCCATCATGGGCTATCAGCTAAGCGAGCTCAAGGGCCAGCATTACGCCATGCTGTTGCCCCACGACGTGCTCGACTCGCCTGCTCATGCCGCCCACTGGGAGGCGTTGAAGGCGGGCAGGGAGCAGGAGGGAGAGTTTCACCGGCTGGATCGGCACGGCCGGGACATCTGGCTGCGGGGCAGTTGCAGCCCCCTGCTGGACGAGCAGGGCGCGCTGAGCCGGATCATCGAATACAGCATGGATCTGACCGAGCAGAAACAGCTCAACGCCAACTTCGAGGGGCAGCTCAACGCCCTGAGCCGGGTCATGGGCAAGGTGGAGTTCTCGCTGGATGGCACCATTCTCGATGCCAACCCGCGCTTTCTCGAGATCGTGGGTTATCAGCTGGATGAGTTGAAAGGCAAACACCACAGGCTGCTGGTTGACCCTGATTATGCCCAGTCGGCCGATTATGGCGCCTTTTGGGAGACCCTGCGCCGCGGCGAATACCTGGCGGGGGAGTTCTGCCGGATCGGCAAGCAGGGGCAGGAGGTCTGGATCCAGGGATCCTACAACCCGGTGCTGGATCTGACCGGCAAACCCAGCAAGATCGTCAAGTTTGCCACCGACATCACGGCTCAGGTGGAGCAGCATCATCAGCTCAAGCGCGCCATGGAGGAGGCCGAAGAGGCCGCCAGGGTGCGCGAGGAGCTGCACAAGTCGCTGCAGGAGATGTCGACCCCGGTGACTCCCATCTGGGACGGGATCCTGCTGCTGCCGCTGGTGGGTATCATCGACTCCATGCGCACCGCCGACGTGATGAACAAGTCGCTGACCAAGATAGCCGAGACCCGGGCCCGGGTCTTCGTGCTGGACATCGCCGGGGTCGCCACCGTGGACACCGGGGTCGCCAATCAGCTGATCAAGATCACCAAGGCCACCCAGTTCATGGGGTGCGAGGCCATCATCTCCGGCGTCTCGCCGGCCATCGCCCGTACCATGGTGGAGCTGGGGGTCTCGGTCGGTGACATCCGTACCACGGCGACCCTGCGGGATGCGTTCGAGATCGCCCTCAAGCGGGTCGGCTCCACCCTCTAGGAGCACCGATCATGTTGCTCAACAACGATCTGGGCATCGCCGACGTGGCCGACTGCATCGTCGTCAGCATGCGGCCAGACCTCGGTGACGAAGGCATGCAGCAACTGATGCAGGCACTCTCCCTGCGGCTGGTGCAGGGGCGCCAGCACGCGGTGCTGCTCGACTTCTCCGGGGTCATGCTGCTCGATCACCACGAGTTTCGGCAGGTTCGCAAACTGGCCCAGGTGTGCCGCCTGCTGGGTGCCGTCTGCCTGCTGGTGGGGCTGAATGCGGGGATCGCCGCCTTCCTGGCGCTGGCCGACGCCGAGCCGGGGCCGCTGCGCTGCTTTCTCGACATGGACGACGCCTTCGCCCATGCCCGTACCCTCAAGGGCGAGGAGTAGGCACCATGGAGCAGGAGCTGAGCACCCAGCAGGCCCGCTACCCATTGCGTCACGACATCGATCTGCACCTGACGGTGATGGCGGTGCGTCGCCTCCCCTTCATCGCCGACCTCTCCGAGGTGGATCGCACCATGCTCTCCACCGTGGTCTCCGAGCTTGGCAGCAACATCCTGAAGTATGCCGAACGGGGGGAGATCACCCTCACCCTCCACCATCCCAGAGGGCGCCCCTGCATCGACATCATCGCCCGCGATCAGGGCCCCGGCATCCCCGACATACATCAAGCCATGCAAGAGCACTACAGCACCTCGGGTACCCTGGGGCTGGGTCTGCCCGGCGTGCAGCGCATGATGTCTGAACTCACCATCAGCACCCCGCCGGAGGGGGGTACCCTGGTACAGGCCCGCAAGTGGCTGGGTGCGGCCCCCGTGGAGCCAAGGCCGGTTTCTCCCCTCTCGTGCACGGGGCAGCAGCATGCCGGCCTTGGCCTGGCATGGGCCAGCGAGAACCGCCCCTGCTACCCGGAGCGGCTCTCCGGCGATCTGGCGTTCATCCGGCCGGGGCCCGAGGGAGTGTCGCTGGTCCTGATCGACGTGAGCGGTCACGGCGCCTCTGCCAACCAGCTGGTACAGATATTGGAGGCGACGTTGCAGCAGACCCGTGAACAGGAACCCGCCCGTCTGCTGCAACTGCTGCACCAGCGCTGCATCGGTACCCGGGGCGCCGCCGCCGGCGTGGCGCTGGTCAACGGCGAGCGGGGTGAACTGAGCTATGCCGGCATCGGCAATACCCGCATCTGTCTGCGCGGTCACGCCCCCTGGCGCGGCATCTCCCGCGACGGGGTGCTGGGGGAGCGTTTCCCCACCCCCCTGCTGCAGCGCCAGCCCCTCGTCGCCGGGGACGTGGTGATGCTCTACTCGGACGGCATCAGCGAATCCCTCAATCTGCGCGACGGCGCACTGGATCTCGCCGCCGAACCCGCCACGCTGGCCCACCAGGTCATCGCCCACAGCGGCCGCAGCACCGACGATGCCAGCTGCATCGTGTTGCGCGTGCTGCCGGCAGAGGAGAAGTAGATGCGGCAACTGATCGGTGAAACCCTGTTGTCCGGCCCTGCGGCGGCCCTCACCGCCCGGCGCAAGGTGATCCAGGTGCTCACCTGCCTCGATAAATCGCCGACCTTCGTGGCCCCGCTGGCAGGGGCAACCTCAGAGCTGGTGCGCCAGCTGATGGCGACCTCGGATCCACTGCAACTGCAGCTGTGGCTGGAACCAGAGGCGCAGGAGCTGTGGCTCACCCTCACGGCCGATGTCCCGCTCTCCCCCGCCCCTGCCGACATGCATCCGGGCAGCATCCGGCTGGAGGTGCACGCCGACAATCTCCTCGCCCTGGTCTGCCGGTTGCCGCACTGGCCAGATGCCGGGCGACAGCAACAGATGCAGCAGCAATTCGCCGAACCGACCCGGGAAGAGCTGTTTGCAGTGATGCAGGCCAAGAACCAGGAGCTGGAGCAAGCCTATGAACTGGCGGAGAGCGCGACCCGGGCCAAAAGCGAATTTCTCGCCAACATGAGCCACGAGATCCGCACCCCCATGAACGCCATCCTCGGCATGTCCCACCTCGCCCTGCAGACCCGGCTCGATCCGCAGCAGCTCGACTATGTCAGCAAGATCCAGCGTGCCGCGCAGCACCTGCTCGGTATCATCAACGACATCCTGGATTTCTCGAAGATCGAGGCGGGCAAGCTGGATCTGGAACGGATCGAGTTCGATCTCGACCACGTGCTGGAAAACCTCGCCACCCTGGTGGGTGAAAAGGCGGAAGCCAAGGGCATAGAGCTGTTGTTCGAGGTCGACCACCAGCTCGACACCCTGCTCTATGGCGATCCCCTGCGTCTCGGCCAGATCCTCATCAACTACGCCAACAACGCGGTCAAATTCACCGAGCAGGGAGAGATCCTGGTCAAGGTCCGCTGTCTGGAGAAGCTGCCGCAGGAGGTACTGCTGCACTGCTCGGTGCAGGATACCGGGATCGGCATGAGCCAGGAGCAGCAGCAGCGGCTGTTCCAGTCCTTCCAGCAGGCGGATAGCTCCACCACCCGCAAGTACGGCGGCACCGGGCTTGGCCTTGCCATTTGCCGCAAGCTGGCGGGCCTGATGGGGGGCGAGGTGGGCGTGCAGAGCGAGCCGGGCCAGGGCAGCACCTTCTGGTTCACCGCTAGGCTCGGCCGAGGCAGGCGCAGATCCCGCTATCTGCCGAGCCTGGATCTGCGCGGCCGCCGCATGCTGGTGGCCGATGACAGCGCCAGTGCCCGCACCATACTGGCCGCCCTGCTGCGCGGCATGAGCTTTGTGGTGGACACGGCAGAGTCCGGCCAACAGGCCCTGCAGATGATCGCGGATGCCGAGCAGCAGGGAACCCCCTATGAGGTGGTGCTGCTGGACTGGCGCATGCCGGGACTGGACGGCATCGAGACGGGGCGTCGTCTCATCGCCCGAGGTGCGGGCCGGCGCCCTTACCGGGTCATGGTGACCGGCTACGGACGCGAGGAGATCTTTCGCGAGGCCGATGCTGCCGGTTTTGATCGGGTACTGGTCAAGCCGGTCTGCGCCTCCGTGCTGTTCGATACCGTCATCGGCCTGTTCGGGCAACAGGCAGCGACCCTCTCCTTCAAGCATCAGGCGACCCATCACTATCGCTTCGACGGCCTGCAGATCCTGCTGGCGGAAGACAACGAGCTCAATCAACAGGTGGCGCTGGAGCTGCTGCAGGCGGTAGGCGCCAAAGTGAGCGTGGCCAGCAATGGCGCCATCGCACTGGATATGGCGACCAAGGCCCCCTACGACCTGATCCTGATGGACATGCAGATGCCGGTGATGGATGGGCTGGCCGCCACCCGGCAACTACGCCAGCAAGAGGGAACCGGGCAGCACATTCCGATCCTGGCGATGACCGCCAACGTCATGGCCGGTGATCGCGAGCGCTGCCTCGCCGCCGGCATGGACGATCACATCGCTAAGCCCATCGATCCCGACAAGCTCTATGACGCCCTGCAACGCTGGGCAACCTCCTTCAGTCGCGAGGTCGGGGCCAGATTCAAGACATCGCAACCGCCCCCGGCATCGTCGTTGCTGCCACAGCTGTGCGAGCTCGGGCTCAATGCCGAGCGGGCCTTGCAGCGGCTGATGAACAACTGGGGCTGGTATCAGGATCTGCTGCTGCGCTTCGCCCAGCAGGGTACGCAACCCATGGCAAGCCTGCTGACCGCTTTGCAAGCAGACGAACGGGAAGAGGCACACCGGCATGCCCATACCCTCAAGGGAATAGCGGCCACCCTGGGCGCCGAATCATTGCAGGAGATCGCGGCCACACTGGAAAACGCCATCACCCGGGGCGACGAGGCTGCCGCTCTGCTGCCACTGGCCGAGCAGGGGCTGCAACTGCAAGCACAACTGGCGCAGGGGCTGCTGCAGTTGCTGCCAGACGAAGTACCCGAGCAGCCCGAACAGGAGAAGATCGATACCGCACCCCTGCTGAACCGGCTCACCGGGCTGCTGCTGGAGGATGATGCCGAAGCCTTCACCCTGTTTCAGCGCCATCAGGCCCGGCTCGCCCCCCTGCTGGGGGAGAGGGCGCCAGCCATCGGTGAGGCCATGAGCCGTTTTCGTTTCGACGATGCACTGGCTCATCTGCAACAAGTCCGGGCCCTCAGACCCGATCTGTTCAACCAAGAGTGAGGGCACCATCATGCTCAACTTGCTGGATCCAGATACCAAACCCACCCTGCTGGTGGTCGACGACACGCCGGAGAACCTCTCCCTGCTCAGCGCCCTGCTCAGCCCCCACTATCGGGTCAAGATAGCCATCAGCGGCCAGCGGGCGCTGGAGATCCTCTCGACCGGCCCCCGGGTGGACTTGATCCTGCTCGACGTGGTGATGCCCCAGATGGATGGCTACCAGGTGATGCAGGCGCTGCAGGAGATGCCGCAGGCGCGGGAGATCCCGGTGATCTTTCTGACCGCCCAGGTGGAGGAGAGCGCGGAGGCGCACGGGTTGGCACTGGGGGCCGTCGACTACATCCACAAGCCGATCTCCCCCGCCATCGTGCTGGCCAGGGTCAGAAATCACCTGGAGCTGAAGGCGGCGCGGGATCTGCTGCACGATCAGAACGCCTATCTGGAGCAGGAGGTGGAGCGGCGCACCCGGGAGAACGAGCTGATCCAGAACATCACCATCCACTCACTCGCCTCGCTGGCCGAAACCCGCGACAACGAGACCGGCAACCACATATTGCGTACCCAGCACTATGTGCGGCTGCTGGCGGAGACCCTCTGCGATCACCCCCGCTTCCATGCCGAGCTGACCCCCAAGACCATAGATCTGCTGTTCAAGTCGGCCCCCCTGCACGACATCGGCAAGGTCGGCGTACCGGACCGCATCCTGCTCAAACCCGGCAAGCTGGATGAAGAGGAGTTTGCCCAGATGAAACACCACTCCATCCTCGGCAAGGAGGCCATCGTCCATGCCGAGGAGGCGCTCGGGGTGGAGGTCGAGTTCCTGCGGCTGGCCAAGGAGATCGCCTGCTACCACCACGAGAAGTGGGACGGCACCGGTTATCCCTACGGCCTGATCGGCGACGAGATCCCCCTCTCGGCCCGGCTGATGGCGCTGGCCGACGTATACGACGCCCTCATCAGCAAGCGCTGCTACAAGGCCGCCATGTCCCACCAGGAGGTGGTGCCCATCATACTGGCGGGGCGGGGCAACCACTTCGACCCCGACATCACGGACGCCTTTGCCTCCATCCACCAGCAGTTCCACGAGATCGCCCTGCGCTACAACGACGACAAGGGCGAGCGGGAGGCCAACCGCGACTAGGAGGTGGCGGGCAGCAGATCAGTGAAGACGAAGCCGTCCCGCTCCACCGTCTCGCCGGTCCGGATGGCCAGCGGTTGGCGGAACATGGGGCCATCCCAGGCCAGGGTATGAAACTCGCCGTTCTCACCGCACGGGTCCACCCCGGCGGGCAGCGCTGCCAGCAAGGCCGCATCAAACTCATACCCGCCGAGGGTGGCAGGCAGCTTGCGCGGATCCAGGGTGCTGATCCTGGCCCTGAGCCCTGCCGCCATCATCTGGTGCGCCAGCTCGTCTGTCTTGCTGCCCCACAGCGGAAACAGCGGCGTGATCCCCGTCCCCGCCAGCTGCCGCTCCCGATAGGCGCGCACGTCCTCGAGAAAGAGATCGCCAAACGCCATGTGGCGGATCCCCTGTGTCACCACGTCGGCGATGAAGTCGGTCATGATGCGGGCGTAATCTTCATTGCTGCAGGGCCAGGGCAGGTCGATGGTGGTCAGCGGCAATCCCACGCATTCGGCCTGCGCCAGCAGCAACTGCTTGCGCACCCCGTGCATGGCCACCCGCTCGAACGCCTGGTTGAGGGTGGTGAACAGCCCCACCACCTCGATGGCCGGATCCTGCCGCAATGTGTGCAGCGCCCAGGCGCTGTCCTTGCCGCTGCTCCAGGAGAGCAGCACCTTGGTCTTCGTCATGATATCTCCAGCAATCCGGTGGCCGGGCACTGGCGGCCAGCCGGCGCACCTTGGTTGTCATTCGCCCCGGGCGCGGTGCCCGCCCTCGCCTTGCTGCACCAAAAAGCTGCAAGACAGTGTTGCGAATTGTGCGATTTACAGGTCGGGATGCAAAAGCATACCCTCGGTAGTGAGCGTGTCCCCTGCAAGGATGGGGAACAATAACTAAAAAGACGATGGGAAACATAAGGATATGACGACAGTCACGCAAGCTTACGACCACAGCCGTCCCCTCAACCGACAGGACTACAAGACCCTGAGCCTAGCGGCGCTGGGCGGTGCCCTCGAATTTTACGACTTCATCATCTTCGTCTTCTTCGCCGTGGTGATCGGCGAGCTCTTCTTCCCCGCCGACATTCCCGAGTGGCTGCGCCAGTTCCAGACCTTCGGCATCTTCGCCGCCGGCTATCTGGCCCGTCCGCTGGGTGGCATCATCATGGCTCACTTTGGCGATCTTATCGGCCGCAAGCGGATGTTCACCCTGAGCATCATCATGATGGCGCTGCCCACCCTGCTGATCGGCCTGCTGCCCACCTACGCCGTGCTCGGCATCGCCGCCCCCCTGCTGTTGCTGCTGCTGCGGATCCTGCAAGGGGCCGCCATCGGGGGTGAAGTGCCCGGCGCCTGGGTGTTCGTCGCGGAGCACGTACCCGCCCGCCGGATCGGGGTCGCCTGCGGCACCCTCACCGCGGGATTGACGGCCGGCATCCTGCTCGGCTCCCTGGTGGCCACCGCCATCAACCGCGGCATGAGCCCGAGCGAGGTGAGCGACTGGGGCTGGCGTCTGGCCTTCGTGCTCGGCGGGGTGTTCGGCATCGTCGCCATGTACCTGCGCCGCTGGCTGCACGAGACCCCGGTCTTTGCCGAGATGCAGGCCAACAAGGCGCTGGCGGAAGAGCTGCCGCTCAAGACGGTGCTGCGCAGCCACAAGGGCAGCGTAGTGATCTCCATGCTGCTCACCTGGCTGCTCTCTGCCGGCATAGTGGTGGTGATCCTGATGACCCCCACCTACCTGCAGAAGGTGCACGGCATCAGCCCGGCCGATGCACTGACCGCCAACTCGCTGGCCATTCTGGCCCTGACGCTGGGTTGCATCGTCTACGGCCGGCTCATCGATGCCCTCGGCAGCGGCCCCACCTTCATGCTGGGTTCATTGCTGCTGGCCGGCGCCAGCTACGCCTTCTATCACGGGCTGGCGAGTGACACCAGCCAGCTGGTGCCGCTCTATGTCCTGGCCGGTTTTGCAGTAGGGATCGTCGGCGCCGTGCCCTACGTCATGGTCAACGCCTTCCCGGCGGTGGTGCGCTTTTCCGGGCTGTCGTTCTCCTACAACGTGGCCTACGCCATCTTCGGCGGCCTCACCCCCATGCTGGTGACCCTGTGGATGAAGAGCGACATGCTAGCCCCCTCCCACTATGTGGTAAGCCTGTCGGTGCTGGGCTTTGCCATCGGCCTGTGGCTCTGGCTGCAGCAGCGCAGTCAGCGCCAGAGCGCGCCGCAGGCCGCCTGAACCCTCCCGAGCCCCGCCCAGAGCGGAGCTTTTTTCATACCGCCTGTGTTCAGGTCGGCCGACATAAGATAGCCTCCCTCTCGGGCCCCTCGACGGCCCGGGACTACTCCGCCCCCCAGTCATTCGAGGTTCATGATGTTCTTTCAGGTCGTATTTCTCGCCTTGCTGGCGCTGCTGCCCATGGTCAACCCACCCACCACGGCCACCCTGCTGCTGGGGCTGAGCAAGGGGATGTCGCGCGAACACGTGCGCCGCCAGATCAACCTGGCCGCCATCTATCTGTTCTGCACCCTCTGCGTCAGCTTCTTCATCGGCTCCTCCATCCTGGATCTGTTCGGGATCTCCATTCCTGGCCTGCGCCTGGCCGGCGGTCTCATCATCGCCTTCATCGGCTTTCGCATGCTGTTCCCGGCCCCCAGCCAGGCGGACGGGGTCGACATCAACCAGAGCATCGCCTTCGTGCCGCTCACCATGCCCAGCATGTGCGGGCCGGGTACCATGGCGCTGGTGATCAGCGGCGCGGCCCAGATCGCCGAACTGCCGGACGAATACAACCGCTTCACCATCTATGCCGCCATGGTCACCGCCTTCGCCCTGATGAGCCTGCTCAGCTGGGGCGTGCTCAAGCTGGCGGATCCGGTCTGCAAGATCCTGGGCGCCACCGGCATCGACGCCATGACCCGGATCATGGGCTTCTTGCTGGTCTGCATGGGTATGCAGTTCTGCATCAACGGCATCAAGGAGGTGGCCCAGGATCCGGTGTTCCACAGTGCGCCGACGGTACAAATGGCACCCGCGTTGCCACACGTATCCGGCACCCTTGATCAACTGCAGGATCCGCGCCAGCCCTGACTGAAAACGGTGTCATAAATGCGCAAAAATCGGCGCTGATCTTGCGCCTGATCATGTTGCTGACACACAAATGAGTTAGTTTGTTTTTTATACAGATTCGATTCAGAGTGTGCTTGGTAGGTTTGTGGATGGACACCCACTCACTTCAGGAGATGTGCAAATGGAAAAGATGCTGACCGAGATTGGAAGCTACAGCCTGTTTCATGAATATCTGAACGTGGTCGGTGCCGCCAGCCCCGCTCTGACCCGGATCAAGAGCCGGTGGGAGTACAAACAGAGCGATCGTCTGGTTGCCCAGATCAGGGTCGACCAACAAGGCAATGCGCGCTTCTTCATCGACGCCCGCGCCATTTCAGTCAACTGACCGAGCCCCGTATCTGCAGCCCCGGCCCTTGCCGGGGCTTTTTGTTTCCCATGATCCCGGATAGCAAAACCCCGGCACCTGGCCGGGGGTTTGGCGATCACGGGAGTACCGTTCACTGCCCTTACTGGGTGCCGCCCACGGTGAGCTGATCCAGCTTGAGGGTGGGCTGGCCGACACCGACCGGCACGCTCTGCCCCTCCTTGCCGCAGACCCCGACCCCGCGATCCAGCGCGAGATCCTTGCCCACCATGGAGACCTGGCTCATCGCCTCGGGGCCGTTGCCGATCAGGGTCGCCCCCTTGATGGGCGCGGTGATCTTGCCATCCTCGATGAGGTAGGCCTCGGAGGCGGAGAAGACGAACTTGCCGGAGGTGATGTCCACCTGACCGCCGCCGAAGTTGGGAGCGTAAATGCCCTTCTTCACCGAGGCGATGATCTCGGCCGGGTCGTACTGACCCGCCAGCATGTAGGTGTTGGTCATGCGCGGCATCGGCAGGGCGGCGTAGGATTCGCGGCGGCCATTGCCGGTGAGCGGCACGCCCATCAGACGGGCGTTCTGCTTGTCCTGCAGATAGCCCTTGAGAATGCCGTTCTCGATCAGCACG
Organism: Aeromonas sp. S15(2024); assembly: GCF_041402265.1. Lineage (NCBI taxonomy): Bacteria > Pseudomonadati > Pseudomonadota > Gammaproteobacteria > Aeromonadales > Aeromonadaceae > Aeromonas > Aeromonas sp. S15(2024). The sequence continues at coordinate 112,221 of NZ_JBGLQY010000009.1, forward strand.
TTGTAGCCGCCCGGTGTCCCCTCGTCGTCGATGGAGACGGAGCCGCGCCGACCCGGCAGGGTGCCGTCATCGACGATGGTGCAGTGCTTGGAGGCCACCTGCTCACCGATGCGACCGGCAAACGCGGAAGAGCCCTTGCGGTTGAAATCCCCCTCCAGACCGTGGCCCACCGCCTCGTGCAGTAGCACGCCGGGCCAGCCGGCACCGAGCACCACCGGCATGGTGCCGGCCGGGGCATCGATGGCGTCGAGGTTCACCAGCGCCTGGCGCACCGCCTCGCGCACATAGCCAAACGCCCGGCTCTCCAACCCGTCCAGCTCGAGGAAATAGTCGTAGCCGAAGCGGCCACCGCCACCGGCACTGCCGCGTTCGCGACGCTCGCCCTTTTCGGCGATGACGGTCACCGAGAGGCGCACTAGGGGGCGCACGTCGGCGGCCAGGGTGCCATCGGTGGCGGCCACCAGCACCTCTTCATAGACACCGCTGATGGAGACCATCACCTGATTGATGGCGGGATCCAGGCTTCTGGCGAACTTGTCCATCTGCTCCAGCAGGGCGATCTTCTGCTGCTTGTCGAGGGTCTGCAGCGGATCCAGCGCCGGGTAGAGCAGGTTTGCCGAGGTTCTGGCCCACGCCTTCACCTTGCCCTGCGCACCGGCAGCCGCGATGCCACGGGCGGCGGTCACCGACTGTTGCAGTGCCAGCAGGCTCAGCTCGTCCGAGTAGGCGAAACCGGTCTTCTCGCCGCTGACGGCGCGCACCCCGACCCCCTGATCGATGTTATAGCTGCCATCCTTGACGATGCCGTCTTCCAGCATCCAGGACTCGTGCCAGCTGCGCTGGAAATAGAGGTCGCCGAACTCCACCTGATGGCTCATCAGGCTGCCGAGCAGTTGCTGCAGGCGCCCTTCGTCGAGATCGTTCGGGGCCAACAGGGAGGCACTAACCTGGCTCAATAGACTCAATCTTTCTCTCCACTCTCGATGCGAGATGTCGTAACGGTTAAATCCCCGACCCTGGGTTCGCTTGGTGAAACGTCAGCGGACGTCCAACCCACCATCGGGTTTGCAAGCGTCCGATCCCCTGCCACAGGGCGAATCGAACCTGCACATGTTCATAGCAGACGGGCATGGCCCAGCACCGGCATGGTGCGTTGCAGTTCGTCCATAAGACCTTGATCCAGCGGTGCCAGCACGGTGCCGCGCCCGCTGTCCAGGCTGGCCAGCACCCGACCCCAGGGGTCGATCACCATGCTGTGGCCCCAAGTCTGGCGTCCCGTCTCGTGGGTGCCGCCCTGATTGGCGGCCACCACGTAGCACTGGTTCTCGATGGCGCGGGCCCTCAGTAGCGGCTCCCAGTGCGCCTCGCCGGTCACGGCGGTGAAGGCGGCAGGCACCAGCAGCACGCGGGCGCCGGCGCGGGCCAGCCGGCGGTACAGCTCGGGAAAGCGCAGATCATAACAGATAGAGAGGCCGAGGGGACCAAACGGGGAGTCCACCAGCACAGGCGCATCTCCCGGGCTGAAGGTCTCCGACTCTCGGTAGCGACCGTGATTATCCGCCACATCCACATCGAACAGGTGGATCTTGTGGTAGTGGCCCCTGAGCTCACCGCTGGGATCAAACACCAGCGAGCTGGTGTGGATATGATCGGAACCGGTGATGCTGGTCGGCATGGCCCCGGCCACCAGCCAGATGCCGTAGTCACGGGCCCATTCGGCCAGCTGCTGCTGGATCGGCGCGGCTCCGCTCAGAGCGGGGCCGATCGACTCGGCACCGTCCAGATAACCCTGCCGCTCGCCAAACAGGGCGAAGTTCTCCGGCAACAGCACCAGCAGCGGCCGCTCCTTGGGCAACAGGGCCAGCTCGGCGGCGATCTGCTCCCGGTTATCCTGCCAGCGACGGCCTGATACCAGCTGTATTGCGGCTAACCACATGACGTGCTCCTTGTCGTTGTTGCTAGTGTCAGATGCTGACCGCATCGTCGGCCTGCAGGATGTAATCCAGCACTATGATGCGTTCCAGCACCGGGCGGAAGATGGCCTTGAGGGCATCGTGATCCGGGTGGGGCAGATAACGCTGGCGGGCAGCCTCATCGGCAAAGGTCATCAGCACGCTGTGGGTGAAGCCCTCGGCTCGCCCCTCCGGGCTGTCATCCCGCCCCCACTCCACCGCCAGCACGCCGCTGACCTGATGAGGAATGGCGAGAAAGGCGGCGCGCACCGCGTCTATCTGTTCAGGCTGGGTGCCCGGCTTGAAGGCGATCAGCAGGATATGTCGGATCATGGCTCACTCCTTGTGATGGTGCCGGGCCGCCCGCTCAGCGCTGGGCGGGGCCGGCGTGCTTGGGGCTGAGCAGGAAGGGGGTTACTTCCTGCGCCGGCAGGTTGGGGGCCACGGCGTCGACCGCCTCCTTCTGCTGCTGGTTGAGCTTGATGCGGGCCCGGTTGCGCCCCGCCTCGATCAGTTTGGGATCGTCGAGCGGGCCTGAGACCCGAAAATCGATGCGGGTGACCACATCCACCACCGGCTCCAGCAGCTTGGAGAGCGCCAGCACGTAGAGCCCGGTGATGGGGGTCAGCGAGAAGGCCGCCACCACCGGCAGGGTGCCGCCCAGGTTGGGGGAGAAGCTCAGCTCATAGTCGAGCCGCCAGCGCACCAGATCGGCGATGCCCTCGCCGCGCAGGTTGCCGGCCGCCCCCTTCATGTAGAAGTCGTCGTTCTCCACCACCCCCTGCTTGATCCTGGCGGAGGCCGACATGGACTCGAAGTAGAAGCCCTTGTCGAACACGTCGCGAAAATCGAGGCGCAGCTTGCGCAACAATGAGTCGAGGCTGAGCAGGGAGAGCAGTCGCGCCCCCTTGTCGTTGACCTCGCGCAGGGTGCCCCCTTCCAGCTGGTAGTCGACCTTGCCGGCCAGGGTCGGCAGGTTCGGCCGGTAGGGCACGTCGCGCCAGCTCAAGTCCAGCGCCATCTTGCCGGGCGCATCGCCGATGGGCGAGGTGTAGCCGAGCCGCTTGAGCAGCAGCTCGCTGTTGTTGCTGCTGATGTGGGCGCGGGCGCGGGTCTGCATGCCGTCCGCTCCGGCCAGCCACTCGGCGCTGCCGTTCAGCTGGCTGCCCGCCAGCCGCATCTCCAGCCCCTTGAGGCTCAGCTTGTCGGCCCCCGGGATCAGCTCCCCTTTCACCTCCCCCAGCGGCAATTCACCGAAGCGGCAATCCACACAGCTGAAGGTGAGCCAGGGGATGGCATCCATGATGGCCTTGTCCTGTCTCGCATCGGGATCCGGGCTCAGATCCGAACTCTTGCCGGACCAGTAGATACGGGCGAACTTGGCATCGATGGGCTGACGCTCGGACACCGGCAGGCGCACCACCCCCATCACGTCCGGGCTGTCGATCATCACCTCGGTGGCCTGATTGACCGGCCCCACGGTGAAGTGCACCGCCTTGAGGTTGGCGCTGCCGATGTCGGCGCGGGCCAGCTGGCCGTCTACCCACCACTCCTGCGGCAAGAAAGAGGGACCCACCACCGCATTGCCGCTCGGCGCCGTGCCGGCTGGCAGCCACTGCTTGAGGCGGGCCAGCCAGCCGGCCACGTCGGCCTGCTGCTGGTTGATGGCGAGCAGCATGGGCCGGTCGCGCAGCACCCGGGCACCGGGCTGACCCACGTCCACCCGCACCCGGCTGAGGTAGGGCACGCCGTCGCCGTACACCAGCCGGCTCTGCATGTCGACGTCGGCCCCCAGCACGGCGCGAATGTCGGCACTGCCGTCGCGGCCGCGGGCGGTCACCTTGAGCGGCAGCCGGCTGTCGGCCGCCTTGGCGAGCGGTGCAGGCAGATCCAGTCCCATGCCCTGCAGGTTGGAGTCGAGCGCCAGCTGGAAGCTGAACGGCTGATCGTTTGGCAGGGTCAGCCCCAGGCTGCCGGCCCAGTTGCTGCGCCCCTTGAGGATGGCCAGCGCCGGGATGTCCTGGCGCTGGCGGCGGCTGTCCCACTGCCCCTTGAACTTGAGATCGACCTGATAGCGATTGGGCTGTTGGCGGCCCTGATAGTCGAGGGTGAGCGGCTGGTTCCACAGGCTCGCCTTGAGGTTGCTGAAGCGGGTCTGCTCGTTGTCATACTCGAGCCGCCCCTGCACCTGCTCCAGCGGCAGATCCAGGCTGGTGATCCGCACCTTGTTGTTGCTGAACAGGGCGTCGCCGCTGGCCTTGACCTCACTCTCGCCATCCAGCGGAATATCCAGCTTGACCGAGCCCTTCATGGGGCCGCGGATCTCCACCTCCCGCAGCGCCTGACCGACCGAGCCGCCGAGCGGCGAGTCCTGCAGATAGTCGCTGATGGCCTTGCCCTCGCCCTCAACCTTGGCATCCACGTAGAGGTGGGCCCCCGGGTAGAGATCCGGGATCCAGGCGTGCACCGAGTCGGAGCTGGCCTTGCCGAGCCGGGTAGCGCGGCTGTTCATGTCGAGGCTGGCGTTCTGGAACAGCAGATCGATCTGCAGGTCGGTGAGCGGTTGCCAACCGGGGAAAAATTCGTAGGAGGCCTGCTTGAGCGGCACCGCCACCTGGAAGATGCCCTCGCCCTTGCTGTAGGGGAAGTCGCGGAACTCGCCATACCAGAGCAGGTCAGCCCCCTTGGCCTTGCCCCCCTTGATGGCCCCGCTCAGGTAGTCCACCAGGCTCTTGTCCATCACCTGCAGCGGATAGTAACGGTCGGCGTTGGCCGCATTCTTGACGTCGATGCGGCCGGTCAGGGCGAGGAAGGGGTGTTCGAACAGCTCGAGCCGAAAGCGGCTGGCGAGGCTCAAGTCCGGGTTGTCCAGCACCAGATCCTGGCCATAAAGCACCCAGCCCTGCGGTACCTGCCACCAGTCGAGCCGCGCCGAGAAGCGGTCAACGGGGATCGGCTCCTTGAAGTGGCGGGCCGGGTCTATGGCATCGTTTGCCAGTTGCAGCCTGGCGCTGCCGCCGGTCGGAGTGAGCCAGAACTCACCGTTGAGGTCGCGCACGCCGGGCACGTCGCGCCAGGCGTTGACCCTGATGTGGGAGAGCTGGCCGCTGACGGAGAGCCCCTGCCAGCCGGCATCCGCCTGCAGGATCAGATCCTCAATCTTGCCGGTCGGGCGGGTGCGTTTGAGGGTCTCGGTCAGTTCGGGATAGATCCCCGATACCAGCTGGCTCAGGTTGGCGATCTGGTCCAGATCGATGGCCGGCACATAGCCCTGGATGCGATCGCCGACTCGCTCGAGCTGCAACCGGCTGTGCAGCCAGGGCTTGCCGTCGAGCTTGAAGGTGACATCGTGGCTGGCAAACTGCCACTCCTTGCCGTCCCGGCGCAGCTGGATCTTGCCCCCCTGCAGCCCGAGCCGGTGCAGGTCACCCTGTTTTTTTTCATCCTGCCAGATGAGGTAGTTGTCGCCAAACGCCAGCAGCGAGTCCCCCAGCTGACCGGCCTTGAACTCGCTCCAGAGCTGGAAGTCGAGCTGGCCGCTCACCTTGGGCTCCCCTGCATGGGTGCGCGCCAGCATGGGGCTGATATCTAGCTGACGGGCCCCCAGATAGAGCTGGCCCTTGAGCCGGTCGAGCCGCACCTGGGGGGCATCCACGTCGACGATGAGGTCGAGGGTACTCTCGCCCACCCCGTTGATGAGATAGGCCTTGCCGACCCCCTGGTGGCGCTTGCCGCGGTTCTGCCAGCGCAGCTGGGCGATGTCGAGGGCCCGCACCTCCCCCAGCGCCGTGGTGAGGCTGAGGCGGGTGTCGTGAATATCGAAGGTGGAGAGCTGGGTCAGCAGAAAACGCAGCAGGGCCTGCTGCTGGTCGCTGCCGTCGCCGCTTTCCGGCTCCGCGGGCTGGCCCAGATCCAGCGCTATGTCGCCATCACTCAGGATCAGCTGACCGAATACCGGCTTGAGTTCGTTGAGGGAGCGCCAGAAGTCGAGGTGGGCCCACACCTTGCCAAGGCGCAGGGCGAAGCGACCCGAATTCGGCGCGATCACCAGCTGCTGCAGCTCGAGGGCCGGGCCACGCTGGGTCCAGTCCAGCCCGATGCGATCGACGCTGGCCTCCAGCTTGCTGTCGGCCAGCAGGGTATCGAGCAGCGCCTGCCTGTGCTGATTGAGCAGGGGGCCGCCAACACGCACCAGACTGACCAGGATGGCCAGCAGCACGAAGAAGACCCCGAGGGCCAACCAGCCCCGACTCAGCCAGCGATAGACCAATTACATCATCACCACGTCGAACTGCTCCTGCCCACAGAGGGGCTCGCTTACCACCCTGACCTGCTTGCCGATGAACACTTCCAGCTCCGCCAGGCTGTGAGACTCCTCGCCCCGCAGATAGTCGGCCACCGCCGGAGCGGCGTAGACGGTGAACTGATCCGCGTCGTAAGCCCGGTTGACCCGGATGATCTCCCGCAGGATCTCGAAGCAGACCGACTCCACCGTCTTGACCCGGCCGCGCCCCTTGCACTCGGGGCACTCGGAGCAGAGCACGTGCTCCAGGCTCTCGCGGGTACGCTTGCGGGTCATCTCCACCAGGCCGAGCTGGGAGAAGCCGTTGACGTTGGTCTTGGCGCGGTCCTTCGACAGCGCCTGCTCCAGGCTGTGCAGCACCCGCCGGCGATGATCCTCGGACTGCATGTCGATGAAGTCGATGATGATGATGCCGCCGAGGTTGCGCAGCCGCAGGTGGCGGGCGATGGCCGCCGTCGCCTCGACGTTGGTGTTGAAGATGGTCTCTTCCAGATTGCGATGGCCGACGAAGGCCCCGGTGTTGATGTCCACCGTGGTCATGGCTTCGGTCTGGTCGATGATGAGGTAGCCGCCGGATTTGAGCTCAACCTTGCGCTCCAGCGCACGCTGGATCTCGTTCTCCACGTCGTAGAGATCGAAGATGGGGGATTCGCCGGAGTAGTACTCCAGCTTGCCGGCCAGCTCAGGCACGTACTCCTCGGTGAAGCGCTTGAGCTGATCGAAGCTCTGGCGCGAGTCGACCCGGATCTTGTCGAGCTCGGCGCCGACGAAGTCGCGCACCACCCGAAAGGCCAGGCTGGGATCCTCGTAGAGGATCTTGCAGGGGGGGTACTTCTGCTTGCGCTCCAGGATCTTGCGCCACAGGCGCTTCAAGAAGGCGGCATCCTGCTCCAGCTCCTGCTCGCCCACCCCTTCGGCGGCGGTGCGGATGATGTAGCCACCCAGCTCGTCCACATAGCCGGCCACGGTGCGCTTGAGGCGCTCGCGCTCCGCCTCGGATTCGATGCGCTGGGAAACGCCGACGTGGGCGCTGCCCGGCATGAACACCAGATAGCGGGACGGCAAGGTGATGTCGGTGGTGAGGCGGGCCCCCTTGGTGCCTAGCGGATCTTTCACCACCTGCACCATGATGTCCTGCCCCTGGCGCACCAGCTCGGCGATGTTGCCGGCCTGGAACTGCTCCTTCTCCTTCACCGCCACGCACTCGGTGTGCGGCACTATGTCGGAGGCGTGCAGGAAGGCGGCCTTGTCCATGCCGATGTCGACGAAGGCCGCCTGCATGCCGGGCAGCACCCGGCTGATCTTGCCCTTGTAGATGTTGCCGACGATGCCGCGCTTGGCCTGACGCTCCACGTGCACTTCCTGCAGCAGACCGTTTTCGACCAGGGCGACCCGGGTTTCGGAGGGGGTGACGTTTACCAGCAGTTCTACCGACATAAGTTACCTTGCCTTTCTAGTTTTAAATTCTGGCAGCCAAACCGGCGCGCAACCGGTGAGTAACGCAGTAAGAAACAGCCGGCGGTTGTCACCGACCTATGCCTTGCCTGTGATGGCTTCAAATTCTGGCCGCCCTGTTCGAATGCCATGCCGGCCAGCGAGGCGGGCGGCGCTGACCACGGCGGCGACGGGATTAGCGGATCTGTTCCAGATGATGCTTGATCAGCAGATCCGTTTCCAGCAGGGGCAGGCCGACCACGGCGCTGTAGCTCCCCTCGATGCGGCTGACGAACTTGCCGGCGATGCCCTGGATAGCATAGGCGCCGGCCTTGTCGCACGGCTCGCCGGTACGCCAGTAAGCCTCGATCTCGGCCTCGTCCAGCTTGCGAAAGGCCACGTTGGTGGTGACCAGCCGCACGTCGCAGCGCTCCGGAGTGGCCAGCGCCACCGCCGTCATTACCTGATGCACCTTGCCGGAGAGCGCCTCCAGCATGTCCTTGGCATCGAGCAGATCGGAGGGCTTCTCCAGCACCCGGTCACCCAGCACCACTATGGTGTCGGCCCCCAGTACCGGCAGCGCCGTGGGCGCGGCGGCCACGCCGGCCATCGCCTTGTCGCGGGCCAGCCGGCACACGTAATCCTGGGGCTTTTCACCCTCTTCCCGCTGTTCCGGCACATCCAGCTTGAGGACTTCGAAACGGTAACCCAGCTGGGTCAACAGTTCGTGGCGGCGGGGTGAGCCCGAGGCGAGATAGAGTTGCAGTTCGTTGTGCTTGTTCATAATCGCTTGATGAGATGAGGTTCGGTTACAATTAGTTGTTTTTACTCACATTCACTTGATATTGAAGCGCCGGCGCACCTTGCGCAAGACCAGGAAAACCCAGGGCCATATTAGCATGGTGCTCAGGGTCGACCAGAAGTAGGCGAAATTGAGGCTGGCCCGGCTGAACAGGTGCTCGGCCCAGAAGATGGTCACCTTGCCCACCAGCGAGAGGCAGCCGATGATCAGCGCCTGTTGCCAGAGGGAGAAGTTGCGGATCTTCTGGAACTGGAACGCCGCCAGATAGGTGGTGATGGCCATCGCCATGGCCCGCACGCCGAGGGTGCTGCCGAGCAGCACGTCCAGCAGCAGGCCCGCCACCCAGGCGGTACCGACGTTGGTCCGGTGCGGCAACGCCAGCGCCCAGTAGATGAGCACCATGGCGAGCCAGTCAGGCCGGAAGGGTTCGAGTTGGAAAGGAAGCGGCAGGATCGACAGGCTCAAGGCCAGCAGGATCGAGATCCAGATCCAGATCCTGCCGCTGGCGGGTTGTAACATCAGCGCGTCGCTCCCGCAGCAGAAGGCGCCGGCGTGGTAGCCGGGGCCTCTTCATCGTCATGCACTTCCGGTTTCTTGTCGGTCCACAGCAGCAGCAGGTAACGCAGGCGGTCCAGCGCCACCAGCGGCTTGGCCTCGACCTGGGCGAAGGGCTTGCCCTCCACGTAGTCGGAGCGGGTCACGGTCGCTACCGGATACCCCTCCGGGAAACGGCCGCCGAGGCCCGAGGTGACCAGCAGATCGCCGACCTGCACGTCGGTATTGCGCGGCAGGTTGCGCAGCTCCAGCTTGTCGAGCTCGCCGCTGCCGGAGGCAATGGCACGCAAGTCGTTGCGCAGCACCCGCACCGGGATGCCGTGGCTGGAGTCGGTGATGAGCAGGACGCGGCTGGTGGTGGAGCCCACGTGCAGCACCTGACCTATCACCCCCTGATCGTTGATCACCGGCTGGCCGTTGTAGACACCGTCCAGCGCCCCCTTGTTGATCAGCACCTGATGGCTGAAGGGGTCGGAATCCACCGACAGCAGCTCGGCCACCATCTTGCGGGACTCCTTGTGCACCGGCGAACCGAGCAGCTCGCGTAGGCGCTGGTTCTCGTGCTCCAGATGATCCATCTTGAGCAGGCGCGAGCGCAGGGTGAACAGCTGTTGTTCCTGCTGCTTGGTCTGCTCGATGAGGCCGGCCCGGGTCTGCACCTGGGTCGACATGGTGTCAAGCAGGGTGCCTGGCGCATTGGCCATGTATTGCAGCGGGCTGACGAGTGAGCTGAGGTAGACGCGGACGTGGCTGAACACACCGAAGCGGGAGTCCGCGACGATGGCAGCAATGGAGATGATGACGGCGAGAAACAACCGTAACTGAAGCGAAGGGCCTCTACCAAAAATGGGTTTCATGGGTCGTCAAAAAAGAGCCGGCACGCTGGCCGGCTTTGGGTCTTATTCGTAGTGGAACAGATCGCCACCGTGCATATCGATCAGCTCCAGCGCCTTGCCGCCGCCACGGGCCACGCAAGTCAGCGGATCTTCGGCCACCACCACAGGGATGCCGGTCTCTTCCATCAGCAGACGGTCGATATCTTTGAGCAGGGCACCACCACCGGTCAGCACCATGCCGCGCTCGGAGATGTCGGAGGCCAGCTCGGGCGGAGACTGCTCCAGCGCCACCATCACGGCGGAGACGATGCCGGACAGCGGCTCTTGCAGCGCTTCCAGAATCTCGTTGGAATTCAGGGTGAAGCTGCGCGGCACACCTTCGGCCAGGTTGCGACCACGCACTTCGATCTCGCGCACCTCTTCGCCAGGATAGGCGGAGCCGATCTCGTGCTTGATGCGCTCGGCGGTAGCTTCCCCGATCAGGCTGCCGTAGTTGCGGCGCACGTAGCTGATGATGGCTTCGTCGAACTTGTCGCCGCCGATGCGGACGGACTGGGAGTAAACCACACCGTTCAGGGAGATGATGGCCACTTCGGTGGTACCACCACCGATGTCCACCACCATGGAGCCGGTCGCTTCGGAGACCGGCAGGCCGGCACCGATGGCGGCAGCCATGGGTTCATCGATCAGGTAAACCTCGCGGGCGCCGGCGCCCAGAGCGGATTCCTTGATGGCGCGACGTTCCACCTGGGTGGAGCCGCACGGTACGCACACCAGCACACGCGGGCTGGGGCGGAAATAGTTGTTGTCGTGAACCTGTTTGATGAAGTGCTGCAGCATCTTCTCGGTCACGTAGAAGTCGGCGATCACGCCGTCTTTCATCGGGCGAATGGCGGAGATGTTACCCGGGGTACGACCCAGCATCTGCTTGGCGGCATGACCGACAGCAGCGACCGATTTGGCGTTCCCGCGCTCTTGGCGAATGGCGACAACTGAGGGTTCGTTAAGGACGATCCCTTGATCTTTTACATAGATCAGGGTGTTGGCAGTTCCCAAGTCGATCGACAGATCGTTGGAAAAGACGCCTCTGAGCTTTTTGAACATGGCTACGGGAAATCCTAAGAATTTGGAGGTGCAGAAAACCGGCTAACTTTACCAATGCCCACCCCAATCGGCAAGCGCTCAAACTGTCGCCAGCCCATCGGGCGCGACAAAAATGCGAGTCATCACTCACCCGCACAAGCCGGCAAACGCTAATAAACAAGGGGATAGGGGGTCGGCGGCCAGCCAGCGCCCCCGCAGCCCCGCTCAATGCATCACTTCGCGCCGATAAATAATTCTGTCATTACCGCGACTTGAGCCGAAAATGGCCTCCCCCTGCAGGGTCTGGGGATCCGACAGCCAGAGTGGTTGTGTCGGCTGTTTCGCTAGCTCCACCCGGTACGGAATGCGCACCGCCATCTCGGGTTTGCCAAACTGCAGCAGGATCTCGCCATCTTTGGCCACCGCCGCCATGCCGCCCGGTGGCGAGCTGCCCAGCCCCAGCTTTATCTTGCGATTGCCCCCTATGTTGAGCTCGCTGCTGGCAGTATCGAGGCTCTGGCCTGCGCCCGAGAAGCTGAAGCCCTGATTGGCCAGCGACAGCAGGGTGCATTGATCCAGCCTGTTTTGCTGCCAGCCACCGGCCTCGTAATACTGCATCTGCTGCGCCACGGCCAAGGCGGCCGATGCCACCCCGGTCTCGGTCTTCGCCAGCAGCCGGCCGAAATAGACCTGCATCGGCACTGTGTCGATCAGGCGGGCGTTGCAACTGCCACCACTGCAGTCACCCACCACCCCGTCGTTGAAATTGGGCATGGCGATCAGGCTTCTGTCGCCATCGTTATCCCGCATGTAGAGGCCAAACAGCAGCGACTTGTAGGGGCCATCCGGCTGGACGTCAGACACGCGAACAAACTCGCTGCTGCCGGTAAAGGCGGCGCGTCCATCGAGCCACGGCAGCGGCTGCAGGCTGCGCAGGCGGCTCGACAAGGTCTTGCCATCCTTGTCGTTGGCCACAGTGATAAACGCACTGCCCTTGGCGAAATCCCCCGTGTAATTTGCCGTCTGGGCACCGGCCAGGTTGCGGGCGCGCACATCCAGCGCAACCCCGAAGGGCTGCCCCATATAAGAGAAGACATTGCAGGCCGGCACTATGTCGCCGCTCACCAGCTCGAAGTCGGCCGGGATGAAGCGGCCCACCGGCTGGCTCTGGCTCGGCGGGACCGTGGTATTGAAGTAGCCGTTGGTCGGCGGGGTCGCCGTCAGCCTGAACACTCCCACCTCGCTGACGCTCTGTTCCATGCTGGTCGTCCCGTTGGCCGCGGCACCATGGTCATAACTGGTTTTACCCAGGCTGGCGGTACTGCCCGGCGTCGGTGCCACCAGGGTATTGCTCAGGGCGATGCCGCTGAGCGAGAAATTGGGGGTCGCGAGATTGCCGGTGCAGATGTCGCCGTCGTTGGCTGACTCCCAGGCCACCGCCTTGATGTCGACCTGAAATGATTCCCCCGCCTTCTTGAAGATCGGGCAGCTGGCATAGTTGCCCGTACATGCTGCCGCTGCGGTCGTGATGCAGAGCCCCACCGGCCGCGCCACAAACGCATCCGAGCCCAGCATCATCAGGCCAGCTTCACTGCCGGTGCCGTCGTAGCGGGCATCCAGCTGAACCTTGCCGGCATCCGGATAGGTGACCGTCATGCTCGACTGCCCCTGGGCATCGAAGTTGAGGGAGAGCGCAGTGGCATTGCCCTGGCTGGTGCCGATCACGCTGTTGTTGACGCTCATTCTGCTGTTGTAGATGTTGCTGGCGGGCGAGACATAGCTGCTCCAGAACTTGATGCTCTTGCTCTGGTTGGCAAACCCCGGTACGCACTGCTTGGTCACGTCGCTCTTCTTGACCGCCTTGATGGCCACCGTCTGCGGCTGGTTCGAGTAGGTGTCGGGCACATCGAAGATGAAGCCGCTGTCGGCAAAGGTGAGGGTGCAGGCGGCGCTGCTCAGCGCCCCGCCACCCGAGCGGCAGAGGGTGGTGCTGAGCGGCTTGGTCGAGGGCGTCGAACCACTGACCCCCACGGTGACCGCGCCTGCCGTCGTGTTTCTGAGCTGCAATGTTGTGCTGCCGCCGCTGAAGTTGACTACGTTGCCCCCGACCCAGCCGCCGCTGGTCGTCGTGGTGGGGAGCAGGGTCGCGCTGACCGGATCGGTGATCAGCACGCTGCAATCCGGGTTGGCACAGGCCCGGATGGTGAGGGTTTCCGGGTTGCAGGTCAGCGCATTGCCGCTGTGATCGAACTCGAAGTGATCGATCTGGGTACCTACCGGGCTGGATCGCAGGGCGCAGATCCGCACGTTGTCTATCTCGTGGTAGTTGGTGACCGAGCCGGTGGATCCGGTCAGCGACAGCAGGAAATTGGCCGGCACCGCCGCCTGACCGGCCTGGCTCGCCATGTTGAGGGGGCCGATCAGGGAGCTGTAGCCAGCCCCGGTATCCCGCTCCACCGTGGCCAGCGAGCTGCCAGCCACCCGGGAGTCGACCGTGATGCGATAGCGATGGGGCCGATTGCCGTTGGTGCCGCTGTCGACGGTCGGGTTCAGGTAGCTGCCGGTACCGGCGAGATAGTTGTAGCCTGCGGTGCCAGACCCGGAGCCGCGGATGGAGACCGCCTGCGGCCGTGACCCCGGATTATAATTGCCCCCCTCGTTGGCGTAGTTGCCGTACTCATCGAGCCCGACCCCGAGCCAGCCGCCAGCAAAGCCGCTGATACCGGGTTTGTAGCCATAGCCCAGCGGGCCGCCGAAGGCCCCCGGCTGCGGCGTCAGGGTCGAATCGGAGAGCACAACCGCCATGCCGTCTGCCCCGCTCGTGCCAGAGGTCTTGTAGGCGTATTGATCGAATTCGATCGTCACCAGGTTGCCGGCCCCCGGAAAGAGGCGCTGGAAGGTCGCCGAGGTGGCCTGATCGGTGACGTTCTGGGTGAGTCGCAGGCGGCCATTTTGTACCGATGGCAGGGTACTGTTGTTGCGCTGGGCCACCACCCAGCTGTCCGGGTTGATCTGGCCGCTGTCGAAACCGTCGGTAAAGCAGGTCAACGGCGGCGGCACCGCGTAGTCGTTGATGCTGGACTGGGTATCCATACTCAGGTAGCGGGCCGTCACCCTGCCATAGACGGTGGCATTGTTGTTCATGGTCAAGCGGCCGTCGGTGTAGAGATAGCCATAAAACCTGGTGTTGTTGTCGATGGTCATGTCGCCATAGCTGACCCAGACAAGGCTGCCCTGATTGGTCGCATTGATGTTGACCGTGTTGACCAGCTTGACATCCTTGTTGACAAAGATGCGGGTGGTGCCGCTGCCGGAGAGGCGGATGGTGGCATTGTCGAGTACCAGTGCATCGATGAAATAATCGCCGTCCCCCAGAACCAGCACGCCATTGTTGCGCACGCTCAACGACTTGATCTGGTAGGCGTTGCGGCTGGGGAAAGTCACGGTACAGCCCTCGACCGTGGCGGTACCATAGTCCGAGAAGAGAGCGGTCTGCTGGCCCTGTTGACACAACAGCGGCATGACCGAGGTGATGGAAGGGAACTTGTTGTTGCCTGTCAGCGCAAGGCCGCGGATATCGCTGCCGGTGATGGCGCAGACCTTGTAGCCTCCCGCTCCGTTATCGCAACGGGGAGTATTGTTCTGATCCGGCTGGATGGAGCAGAAGTTGAGCGGCAACCCGCCGGTACCGTTGATCTTGGCGTTGTTGAGCTGGCTCAGCTGATAGCCGCTGATCTGATGGCAGACATCGTTGTTGTCATCATGATGACCCTGCACCACGGCCGGGAAGAAGGTGCCGGTATCGATGGGATCGAAGGCCCAGACCTGGCCAGTGAAGAGGGCCAGCGCCCACAACCATTTCATCATCAGCCTCCGTCATACGCTTCGACCATCAGGGTACGGCTCACCCTGAAGTCTGGACTGGCACTGGTCAGGTCATTGCGCAAACCGCAGGTGCCGACACTCTCGAGCCGATAGCCGGTGCTCGTCACGTTGTTGTAGCTGGTCGCCAGGGTGCGGCACTGCACCACCGCCTGACAGTCGACCAGCCCGGGGTTGCCGGCGAAACTGATCGTCCTGCTGGGCTCGCACTGTGCCGGTGGCTGGGGCTGGGCCGCCGTCCGGTTGGGGAACAGTCGATAGAGCGCCAGCTCCAGCCCGCTCTGGGCCGCCAGCAGGGCGCGCACGCTGCGCACCTCCACCGTGTTCTTCTCGCTGCTGTCGAGCAGAAAACGCCCCATGACCGCCGCCAGCATGGCCATCACCACGATCACGAACAGGGCGATCAGCAGGGCACTGCCCCCCATCTTCTTGCTCTGGCGCCGCTCAGGGAACATTGAACACCCCCAGCTTGTGGTTGAAGGTGACCGCTTCCCCCTTGCGCTCGAACACCAGCCGCACGCCGAACTCCCCTTCGCTGTTGAAGGCCGTGGCCTCCCGGTAGAAAGAGCCGGCCCGCAGGGCGTCGGCCATCAGGATCCCCAGCGGCATGGCCGCGCTTGTACCATTCAGCGCCATGCTGGCGCGGTACATGGATCCCGCCTGCACACAATAGCGTACCTGTTCGCGGGCAAAGTAGACCCGGCTACCAGGGGAGAGACCGGCCAGACTCTCGGTCGCTGCGTAGCGCAGGGTCTGAGCCCCCGAAACCGGAGCCAGCACTTCGGTGACCCTGGCGACGCAGCGCCCGTACTCGCAACCATTGCTGAGCGAAGGCTGGTTGGCATCGGGCAGCGGGAAAATGGCCAGCAGATCCCCCACCGCGACTGCACTGGCATCCGTGCTTAAGGGATCGACGGCCGAGGCAGGGGTGGCCATCACCAATTCGAGGGTGGTTGTGCTGCCGGACACATTCCGGTTCAGGGCGATGTAACGGCTGGAGGTGCTGATGGGCCAGAAGCGCAGGCAGGGGCCGCTGTCGCTCCAGCTGCCGTCCAGCGTCTCGATGCGCTCCGAACCCGGCAACGCATTGCGTACCTCGCGGTTGAGCCGCTCCATGGCAAAGCGGGCATCGCTCATCAGCTGCTCGCGGCTGCTGGCATCCCCGTAGATCTGGCTGCCAATGCCGATGAACTGGCTGGCGAAGGTGGCCATGATCCCCAGCAGCAGGATCACCATCACCAGTTCGATCAGGGTAAAACCGCCCGCCGTCCGCATCAGTAGTTGCCCCGATAGAAGGAGAAGTCGAGCACGCTCTCATCCGGCAGCTTGATCTGCAGATCGATGCGCTTGCCCACCGAACAAGGGGCCAGACAGGTGTTGTTGAAGGTGCCATCGCTGAAGTCGACCGGACTCACCGCAATCCTGACCTGATAGTTGCGATACTCGTCGCTGGCGATGATGCCGCCGCTCTGAGTGTAGAAGCTGGCATCCTGCCAGTTGCCGGCGGTATCGAAATCGTCCACGTCGTTGAACGCATAGGGGGTGGGTTCGCCGTCCGGACCGTAGCGGGTCGAGCAGGCCGGGATGGTGACACCAGTCACCACTTCACCACAGCGATAACGACCGCCGTTGTGATCCGATTGCTCGTCGAACGACTTTTGCTGGATCTCGCCGGCCAGCCGCTGGGCCAGCTGAGCCGCCCGCACCTGCTGCACCGGATCCACCGCGCTGGGGGCCTGGTTGACGAGCAGACCCAGGATGCCGGTCAAGGCCACCGCCAGCAGCACTATGCCGACGATGAGCTCAATCAGGGTAAAACCGCGATCAGGGGCTCTCATGAATGAAGCCCTCCGACTCTATCTTGATGCCACCCGTCTCCTGGCCATAGCTCACCAGCAGGGTACAACCCGTGACACAGCTGCCGAGTGGCCTGCCCATCTGATCAAAACGGATCACGAAACTGCTGGCGTTATTGAGGGAGATGCTCATACCGGTGGAAGGGGTGACCAGGCGGCCACGGGTGCGCTGATTGTCGCTCCAGCCGACCATGGGGCCGGGGACTGGACAGCCAGCACCGGTCGCCGCCAGCGTGATATGGGCAAAACGGGAAGCCTCTACCACCAGCTGGGTACAGCGGTCGGCAGGTTCATGCATGTTGATGGTCTGCACCAACCGCAGCCGGGTCAGCAGCTCATCACGCAGGGTTTGGGTTTCAACGCCGCCTTTGCCCAGCCATTTGGGCACGGCAAAGGCGGCCAGAATCCCGAGCAACAGGATCACAATCACCAGTTCAATCAGGGTAAAGCCAAGTCTGCTCATTGAAATAGATCGCATACCATTTTTACCCATCAAAAATGAGCAGAGAGAACCTCTCTCTGCTCATCCGAACATTGTATTAATTGCAGTCAGTGGTCACCGCTGTCGGTACTGAAGTCGACGTTGCCTCGGTGTAAGTCACGAAGCAAGTGGTAGAAGTGGTAGATACGCCATTCGGGAAAATTTTGATGGCGGCAGGACTGGAACCAGTCGGTGCGGAAAACGCCCATTCAGTACTATTCAACTCAACAACAGTTGACAGCGCAGCAGAGGTCGCAACCGGGTAGCCAAACAGCGTAGAAACTGTTTTTCCATTGCCCAGATCCAGGTCGTAAGCAGTGCTTTCTTTGTCTTTTCCTTTGAGAACTGACTTGCTGTAAACCATGGCACCAGCAGAGTTCAAGGAACCAGCAACACCTTTCAAGGTGGACGTTCTGGCATCATCCTGCAGATTCAGGAACTTGGGTGCAGCGGTCACTGCCAGGATACCCAGAATGATGATCACGATGACCAGTTCGATCAGGGTAAAACCCGCCTGTTTTTTCATCTTGTTTTCCTCTGTCAATTAATATTGGTGGTCACCTGACCGGAAGCCGGACGGTAACTGAAACTCATGAATGCATCAGTACTGCCTTGCGGATCCTGATACTTGCCATCACTACCCTTACTCAAACTATTGACCAGATAGTAGCGGCAGACCGAGTCCAGGCCGTTATTGGTCACACTGACATAGTATTTCAGGTCATTGCCACTACCACGCACCTCGCTGAAGCTGGTGGTAGCCTTGGGCGGATTCTGCAGCAGACCCTCCCAAATCTTGAGACAGCGCGGGGCCGTCAGGTTGGCCGGATCCACGTCGATGCCACCGCCCGCCGAGGTATCCATGGGGTAGCCGGGCGACAGCTCGCCATTGCTGACCTGGGTATCGGTCGGGGTGGTCAGGTAGAAGCGGGAGCCGTCATAGAGTACGGTATTGAGGCTGTCCTGCTTGGCGCGCCCTTCGGCCTCCCATTGAGCCCGTACCAGCGATACGCCAGTAGCAAACCCGCCGGAGACCCCCTCCACGCTGGCTTTCTTGGCTTCGTCGGTCACATCGAGAAAACGGGGCAAGGCCGTCACCGCCAGGATCCCCAGGATGACGATGACGATCACCAGTTCGATCAACGAGAAACCCGCTGCCCGATGGGGGCTCGCCACACCGGCATATTTTGGAACCAGTCGCGTTGTTGTCATGAACCCTCCGTAATAACCCACATTATTTCATGTAGATACAAAAAAATCATTTAGCTGGGTCGCAAAAAAAGCCTCATTCGGGGCTTTCCCAGCACTCTGCCGTCAGAAAAGTGATAAATCAGCCAATTAGGTTCCAAGCCGAACTCACATCCGGTGCCATCCTGGCTCGCTAGGGCCTGCACCGGCGGCTGAGTTGAGGCCGTAGCGCCGATGAGCCGATCCCACAGCCAGCGGCAATGCTCGGAGGGCGTCAGCGGGTCACCGCTACCCAGCGGCCAGCCCCGCGCATCAAACTGCCAGGCCACCCCGTCGACGTGCAACAGGGCCGGACGTCGCTGCTCGAGCCAGAGCCCGTGCAGGCGTTGGGCTCGCTCGGCAAACTGCTCCCCCAGCAGGGTCAGGCTGACGGCCAGCGCCTCCTCCCGATGGACAAGATAGCTCCGGGCCAGGGTCGCCACTATGATCAGCAACAGGATCACCGCAGCCAGTCGCCGATAGCCTCCCAGCCAGTGCTCATTCTGTTGTGACTGTCGACTCACCCGTCTCGCTCCACGCTCTGCCGCTTATCCACACCGCCCGCATCATATCCCGCCTCGTTGACCGGTTATTTGCCACGTACGGCGCACACCATGCCCCGCAGTGACGGTAAAGATACCGGCTATTTGCCGCGTACGGCCCGCATCATGTCCCACATCGGCGTAAAGATACCCAGCGCCAGGATCAATACCATGACCGCCACGATCCCGATCAGGATCGGCTCGATCCGGGCGGTGAGGCTCTTGAGGTCATAATCCACCTCCCGTTCGTAATACTCGGCCGCCTCGTGCAGCAGATCATCGACCTGGCCGGTCTCTTCCCCCACCGCGATCATCTGCATCACCAGCGGGGTAAACAGGCCGCTGGCCCCGGCGGTACGCAGCAGGCTCTCGCCCCGCTCGATGCCGGCCCGCATGTCGCGGATCCGCCCCGCCATGTGCGCGTTGTCCACCGCGTCGGCCACCAGGCTCAGTGCCGTGTTGAGCGGCACCCCGGCCTTGAGCATCATGGAGAAGCTGCGGGCGAAGCGGGCCAGCAGGGAGCGCTCTATGATGGTGCCGACGATCGGCAACTTGAGCTGCCATCTGTGCCAGGTCAGCTTGCCCTTGACCGTGCTGACCCAGTGTCGCCAGCCAAACACCATGGCCAGCAGCACGCCGAGCATCACCCACCAGTAGTGCACGAAGAAGTGGGAGGTGGCGAGCAGGATCCGGGTCGCCAGCGGCAGCTCGACGCCAAATTTGGCGAACATGCCGGCAAAGACCGGGATCACCATGATGTTGAGGATCACCATGGCGATGCCGATGGCAATCAGCACGAAGCTGGGGTAGCGCATGGCGGTCTTGATCCGCTTGCGGGTTTCCAGCTCCAGCTCGAAATAGTTGGCCAGTTGCAAGAACGCCTCTTCCAGCTGACCCGTGTTCTCCCCCACGTGGATGATGGCCACGAACAGGCTGCTGAACACCCTGGGGTGTGCCTGCATCGAACTCGACAGCGGCCGGCCGTTGCCCAGATCCTCCCCCAGCGCGTGCAGCGCCCGCTTGAGCGGCTTGCTGTGGGCGCTCTCCTCCAGCCCGGCGATGGCGCGCAGGATGGGGATGCCGGCCCGGGTCAGGGCATACATCTGGCGGCTGAACACCACCAGCTCGTCCAGCCGCACGCCCCGCTCCAGCAACAGGGACCAGTCGAGGGCGGCCGCCTTCGCCTTGCCGGGTTTCAACTCGGTCGGCATCACGCCGCGACGCATCAGTTGCTCGGCCGCGGCCATCTCGTTGGCCGCGTCCACCACGCCGCTGACGGCATTGCCCTGGCTGTCGCGCCCCTTGTAGGCAAAGCTGCTCATGGTGTGCCTCGCGCCAGCCGGCCCCGTTCACTGCCGATGAAGTTGGTCATCACTTACCCCAGATCCTCGGCCAGTCTCAGCACCTCGTCCACCGAGGTGATCCCTTGGCGGGCATAATCGAGCGCCGTCAGGGCCAGGGGTCGGTAGTGCTCGTGCTCCCGCGCCGCCCTGGCAAACCCTTCGGCGTCGTTGCGGCGCAGGGCATCCATCATGGGCTGATCCAACTCCAGCAACTCATACACCCCGATCCGGCCGGCATAGCCGGTGAAGTTGCAGCTCTGGCAGCCGCGCCCCTTGTGGTAGACGTGCTGGCCCGGCGTTTCGCCGGAGAGCACGGTCAGCCAGGTGGCCTGGCCCTCGTCCGGCGCCTTCTCCTCCACGCAGTGCTCGCACACCCGCCGCACCAGCCGCTGAGCCACCACCGCCCGTAGCGCGCTCGCCACCAGATAGCCGGGCGCCCCCATGTCGATGAGGCGCAGGGCGCTGGTGACGGCGTCGTTGGTGTGCAACGTGGTCAGCACCAGGTGGCCGGTGATGGCGCCGCGTAGGCCGATCTCCACGGTTTCGTTGTCCCGCATCTCGCCCACCAGCAATATGTCCGGATCCTGGCGCAGGGTGGAGCGCAGCACGTGGGAGAAGGTGAGCCCGATCTTGGGATTGACCTGCACCTGATTGACCCTCGGCAGCCGGTATTCCACCGGATCTTCCACCGTGATGATCTTCTGGCTGGCCTGGTTGAGCTCGGAGAGGGCGCCGTAGAGGGTGGTGGTCTTGCCGCTGCCGGTGGGGCCCGTCACCAGGATCATGCCGTGGGGCCGCTTGAGCTGGCGCCGGAAGCGGGTCAGAATCTCCGGCGGCATGCCGGTCTCGGTCAGCGACAGGATGCCGGAGGATTGGTCCAGCAGCCGCATCACCACGGACTCGCCGTACTGCACCGGCATGGTCGACATCCGCACATCCACGTCGCGGCCGCGTACCTTCATGTTGAAGCGGCCATCCTGCGGCAACCGCTTCTCGGATATGTCGAGGCCGGCCACCAGCTTGAGGCGCAGCACCAGCGCCTGGGCGATGCGCACCTCGCTCAATATGTTCTCGTGCAGCACGCCGTCGATACGCTGGCGAATGCGCAGCACCTTCTCGTCCGGCTCGATGTGAATGTCGGAGGCCCCCACCTGCACCGCATCCTCGAACAGGGAGCGCAGCAGCTTGGCCACCGTCGCCTCCCCCTCGTCACCGGCCCCCAGGTTGCTGGAGCCGAGCTCGAAGCCGGCGTCCTGATACTCCTCGTGCAGCTGCTCGGCGAAGCTCTCTATTTCGCGGGTGCGGCGATAGAGGCGGTCGAAATACTCCAGCAGCTGCCCTTCCCGGGCCACCGCCAGCACCATCTCGCGGGGACTGAGCAGGGCGGCGATGGCGTCAAGGGCGCTCAGGTCCGCCGGATCCGACATGGCCACCGTCACCCTGTTGTCGGTGAGGTTGACCGCCAGCGCCCGGTAGCGGCGCGCCTGCACTTCCGGCAGCAGCGGCACTGCCGACGCATCTATGGTGAGGTTGTTGAGATCGAAGAAGGGCACGTCCAGCTGGCGAGCGAGGAACTGCAGCAGCTGCACCTCACTGATGAAGCCGAGATCGATCAGGGTGGTGCCCAGCTTGCGGCCGGTCTGACGCTGCTGCTGCAGGGCAAGCTGCAGCTGATCATCCGAGATGATCTGCTCTTGTACCAGCAGGTCGCCGAGGCGCATTTTCAGTCTGGGTTGTGCCATGCAAACTCCAAAAAAGTGATCCCGGCCGCCCGTCAGGGGGCGAGCTGGGCAATACGCTGTTCAAGCCAGCTGGTCGAGGCCTCGCCCAGGTTGCCGTGCAACTGGGCATTGCGATAGGCGTCCAGCGCCCGCTGGCTGTGGCCCTGGCCATCTTCGGCCACGCCGAGCCCGAGCCACCAGCGGCCCTGATCCGGCTGCTGGCGCAACAATTTCACGTAGAGATCCGCCGCCTCGGTGTGCTGGCCCAGCTCCTGGCTGAGCCCGGCCCAGGTGGCGTAATAGTCCAGATTGCTGGCGAGATCGGGCCGGTAGCCGGTCAGCCAATCCAGCGCCTTGCGCTGATCACCGCCACTGATGGCGAGCCGCGCCAGCAGCAGCCGAAAATCCGCCTGCCCCGGATCGAGCCTGAGCCCCTCCTCCAGCAACTGGCTCGCCTCGCTCAGCCGCCCCTCGCCGTAGAGCAGACCCGCCAGCTGTTCGCGCGCCCCCTGATTGTGCGGGTCGTGGGCCAGCACCTGATAGTAGTTGTCCTGGGCATCGCGCAGCTGCCCCTTGGCCATGGCGGTGGTGGCCTTGCGCTCGGCCAGGGTGGCCAGCTCGGCCTCGGAGAGGTTGACCGTCTCTATCTTGAGGATGCCGGGCTTGCGCGGCGCGGCCGCAGGGGCCTCCTGCTCCGCCGCCAGTTCGGCATAGAGGTCGGGTTGCAGCTCCTCGTCGCTCGGCCCCTCCTCATCGACGGCCGCTACGTCTGCCTCGTCGGCGACAGCCTCTTCCTGCGCAGCCGGCGCCTGTCTCGGTTCGGCGGCCGGCGATGGGGCAAGCTGGCGCGGGGTCGGCAGCGCCACCACCTGATCCACCGGCTCCTGTTCTGCACTGGCCGGCACAAGGGCGGGCACGGCGTGGGCAACGGCGTCCGGTGTGGGCTCGCCAGCCGCCTGCAACTGACGAACTTCAGCGACCCGCTGGCTCTGCTGCCAGTAGATCCAGGTACGCCAGCCCAGAATGCCGAGGGCCAGCCCGCAGATCAGGGTCAGCAGCAACATCCACCAGCCCTGCTGGCGGACGGGAGGCACATAGACGGCCCCCTCGCCCCCCTGCTGACGCTGTTCCAGATCCTTGAGCATCTGATTGATCACGCTCATTGCCAGACTCCATAGGCGAGGGCGCAGCCCAGCAGCAACAGCAGCGGCCACCAGCGCCGCGACACGAAGCGGCGAGCGTCATCGGTATCGCGCACGGCCAGTCGCACCAGCCGGCCGTCGATCTGGCGCGCCCCCTGACCGTAGGCCAGCATCAGGCACTTCTGCGCCAGTATGTTGATGAGCCGCGGGATGCCGCGCGAGGCGCGCCACAGCTGGCGCAGGGCCGCCCCGCCAAACAGCGGGGCCCCGCGATAACCGGAGATGTGCAATCTGTGCTCCAGATAAGCCCGGGTTTCATCGAAACGCAGCGGCCGCAGGCAGTAGGAGAAGCCGATCCGCTGGCGCAGCTGGCGCAGATGGGGCTTGGCCAGCCTGGCGTCCAGCTCGGGCTGGCCAAACAGCACTATCTGCAGCAGCTTGCTCGATTCGGTCTCCAGGTTGCCGAACAGCCGGATCGCCTCCAGCGTCTCGTCCGGCAGCGCCTGCGCCTCGTCGATCAGCACCACCACCCGGCTCCCCTGCCGATGCAGACTGATGAGGTGGCGATGGATGCGATCGGTCAGATCCAGCTCGCTCTGATCCCGCACCGGCAACCCCAGCTCCAGCGCCAGGGCGATGCGCAACTCGGCCGGGCTGAGATGGGGATTGGGCAGCCAGGCCAGACGCACCGGCCGCTCCTCCGAGCCCAGTTCGCTCAGCAGCTTGCGGCAGAGCAGGGTCTTGCCGGTGCCGACCTCGCCGGTCACCTTGATGAAGCCCTCCCCCTGTGCCAGCGCCCAGTTGAGCACCTGCATCGCCTCCTCGTGCGGGGGCAGCCCGTAATAGAAACCGGTGTTGGGGGTGAGGCCGAAGGGGGCCTCCTGCAGCCCGAAGTGGTTCAGGTACATGTCGTCAGCTCCCACGCCAGGGCCGGGCGGTCTGCAACAGACCACCCGTCAGCACCAGACCAGGGGACAGAGCCTGATACGCGTTCATGCCATCACCCCTTGGGGGGATACCATTTGTCGAGCAGTTCGGAGGAGCGCTGCAGTTCGTTCTGCCAGGTGTCCTTCTCCACCACGGTCGGTTTGAGCAGGATCACCAGCTCCACCTTCTTGGTGCTTTCGCGCCGATTGGTGAAGGCCTCGCCGACCCAGGGAATGTCCCCCAGCAGCGGCACCTTGCTGACGATCTCCTGCTTGTCGGTCTTCATCAGGCCACCGATGACGATGATGTCGCCGTTGTTGGCCTGCACCACGGTATCGGACTCGCGGATCGAGCTCCTGGCCAGCGGCAGGACCAAGGGATCCGCCGTGCCGACATCGATGGTTTTCTTCTGCTCTTCGGTGTCGATGACGGAGGGGTGGATATGCAGCAGCACCTTGCCCTCTTCGTCGATCTGCGGCGTCACATCCAGCGCGATGCCGGAGAAGAAGGGGGTCAGCTCTACATTGGGCGTGACTATCGGTGCCGATGTCCCTGAGGTGGTGGTCGTGGTGGAGGCGTTGGTGACGAAATACTCGTCGGTCCCCACCTTGATCACCGCCTTCTGGTTGTTGGTCGCCGTCACCCGCGGGCTGGAGAGGGTATTCACATCCCCCTGGGTCTTGAGCAGGTTGACCGCCACGTTGAAGTTGCCATCCGTGATGGTAAAACCGGCACCGCCACCAATTGCCTTGAAAATCGGGTTTGTTGCGCCCACCAGGCTGGTTCCCAGCGAACCGGCACCGTTCAACAGCTTGTACGCAGGGTCGCTGCCCGGAGCAGTCAGGATGGGCTGAGCCACCGTCGGAATACCCTTGTTGCCATCCCAGCTGGCCGTCAATCCGCTCCAGTCCACCCCCTGCTCGTAGCCTTCGCTGAGGGCCACCTCCAGGATCCGCGCCTCAAGCACCACCTGGCGCTTGAGGTGGCTCTCGGACTGGTTGAGGAACTCGCGCACCGCCTTGAGCTCCTTCGGATAGGCCCGGACGGTGACCAGACCCGCCTGCGGGCTGGTAATGACGGCGCGACCGTCACCGCTGCCGACCAGGGTCTGCAGGGTATCGCGCAGATCGGTCCAGTAGTCGCTGTTGGTGTCGGTCTCGATGCGGGTGCCGTTGCCGTCACTGCCCGAGCCGCCATTGGAGGAGCGGTTGCTGGTGTTGTTGTTGGTACTGCCGTTGGCGTTATCGAAGTTGTTGTTATTGCTGCTGTTGCTGTCGTTAGAGGCCACCCCGCCGGTGCTGACCGAGGTGCGGGAGAGGCCGCGCCGGGACATCATCAGGTAGTTGACCGGAATGGTCTCGGTACGCAACCCGGCCGGGTAGACGTGAAACACGTTGCCCTTGCGCTGCACATCGAAGCCGTACATGTCACCCACCACCGCCAGCACCTCGGTCAGGGTCACGTCCTTGAGCTCGACCGAGATCTGGCCGGCCACCCCGGGGTGCACCGCCACGCTGTAGCGGGAGCCCTTGAACAGAGAGCCGAAAAATTCCACCGCATCCACGTCGTGCGCGGCGATGCGCAGCCTGGGCTCCGGCATGCTGATGGCCTGGGGCGGGCGGTTCAGTTGCAGCAGTTCGCTCTGTACCGACTTGGGTACACTGGTCAATGCGCCGGCCTTGCTCTGCTCGGTCATGGCATGCCGAAGCGCGTCCTTGGCCTGCACGGGTTCTGGGTGGCGGTAGCTGGTACAGCCTGCCGTCAGCACGGCCACGGAAATCAGGCAGAGATGATGTTTTTTCATGTAATTAGTGCGCCCTGACTTGCAATTAAACTCGACAAACCTGGCCCCGCCCATCCCGGACGGAGCGCGTTCAGATGCGGATCTTGCTGGCAAACAGGGTCAGCGACTGGCGCTTGCCCCCCTTCTCCAGCACCACGGCATCTGCACTGATGGCCACCACGCGATAGCCCTCGACCTGCTGGCCGACCCGATAGCTGCTGCCGTTGAGCACCGCCAGCGCCGGGCCGTTGCCCAGCATGATGCTCTGCAGCCTGGGTAGACCGGCCTCGCGGGAACCGGTCGCACTGGCGCCACTGGTGACGCCGCTCAAGGGAGCGGTGGGATCCTGCAACACCTCGGTCTGTGCCTGGGCCAGCAGGGTGAACAGACACGCCCACAGGGGAAACCATCTAGCCACGAATGAACTCCTTGCTGGTGCTGAGGGTGTAGATCTCCATCTCCACCACGGCCCTGGGGTGCTCCTGCACCTGATAGTCAAACTGCTTCCAGTAGAAGTGGCGCGGCAGCGCCTCCAGCGCCTTGAGGTACTGGTAGACGTCGAAATAGCCACCCTCCAGCTTGAGGCGGATGCCGTGCTTGAACAGGTTGATGCGCTGCTCGCCCGCCATCAGCGGCTCGGGCGCCAGCGAAGTGAGCGCCACCATGTGCAGATTGGCGGAGCGCGACAGCAGCGCCTCCAGCACCTCCGGCATCTCGTGGGCCTGGATCAGATCCACCGTCTGGGCCTTGAGCGCCGCATCCAGCTTGCCGATCTCCTCATCCACGCCAGCCAGCTGGGTGCGCACGTTTTGATCCGGATCCCGCGCCAGCCTGGCCTGCTTGCCCTGGTTCTCGAGATCCATGATCTCCAGATCCCGCTGGGCAGAGCTCAGCGCCAGCCGATCCTGCTCCAGCCGCACGACGGCGGCATCCAGCCAGCCATAGGTAGCGATGGCACCGACCAGCACCACACCGGTCAGCATGATCAGCACCCGCTCACGCTGGCTGAGGGCGCCCAGCTTGTCCGCCCAGGCCTGCCACTGCGCTTTCAGGCTCATCAGGGCTTCTCCCGTTCGATGCCGCTGAGCTGGAAGGCCAGCCGACCCTCCTTGTCACGGCTCAAGGTCAATTCACCAAACTGCTTGCCCGCCAGACTGGGGGTCTGCTTGAAACGGTTGACCCAGGCCGGCACGTCCTGGCTGCGGCCGGCGAAACCGGACAGGTTGACACGCCCGTCGGCGATCTCGATCCGCTGCAAGGAGAGCTGCGGATCCCGGATGCGGGAGAGATCGGCCATCAGCCCGGCATAGCCCCTGGATTTTTGCAGCGCCAGGCTGCCCAGTTGCCTGATCAGGCCCTGCTTGGCGGTCAGCTCCTCCTGCCTGGTGACAAGCTGTTGCTGCAGCAGGCCATCGGCCTGGTGGCGGGCCAGCTCGGCATCCAGCCGCTGCGCCTCGCCGCGTTTGACCTCCAGTTCAGCCCGCAGCTGGGCCAGCTCGCGCTCGACCCCGTGCTGCTGCCAGCCGATGACGGCGGCGGCGCACAGCAGCACCAGCACGCAAGCGCCCCACACCAGCGCCATCTGGTTGAGGCTGGCCCACTGCCGTCTGGGCCGAAACTCGGCGCCATAGAGGTTGATCTGACGCTTCATCAGGCATCCTCCCCCAGAGCCGCTGCATAGGCCGAGAGATATTCCACGCCGGCAAGGATCACCTTGTTGGCCATGGCAGCCGACATGGCAAGCGCGCTCATTGCTCACCTCCCAGGGCGGCAGCATAGGCCGAGAGATATTCGACTCCAGACAGGATCGCCTTGTTGGCCATGGCGGAGACGGCAAAGCCGAAGGTCTGCTCCATGTGGCGCACCAGGGTGCCGATGAAGGGCGAGGCGATGGCGAGCTGCATCTGGCCGAGTTCCGGCAGCTTGAGCTGGCCCGCCAGGTAATCGAGGGAGCGCTGGATCTCCAGCGCCAGCGAGTCGAGCAGCATGGCGTCCGGCTCGTGCTCGCCGGCGAGGGCCGTGAAACCACGCAGCTGACGGGAGAAGCAGAGCCCCCCCTGATGGAACACCAACAACTGCAGGTCCTGCCCCTTCGGCTGCCACAGCAGCATGCGTACCGTCTGATCCGGCTCGTAGAGGGCGGTCATCGCCAGTTCATCGCTGACGATGGCCTCCAGGGTCGCCACCTGATTGACCGCATCCGCCAGCTGCTGCACCCGGGCCTTGGGCACGCAGATCACGTTGATGCGCGGCCGGCCGGCGGGCGGGGTGGGCAGGTCCACATAATCCATGGCGAGCTGCAGCACGGGCTCGTTGACGTAATCCTTGACCGCCCAAGGCAGGGCACCGGCCATTTCGGCATCGGGCACCGCCGGCTTGTCGATCTGGACCTGTTGATAAAGGCTGGCCGCGAGGGCGACTCGCACCTTAGACTTGGCGAGGCCGTGGCGGCTGAACAGCTCGCCCATGGCCTGGGACCACTCTTGCGGGCCGTTGATGGCGCGGGTGGCGAAGATGGGTGGGTTGCCGAGCGAAGCCAGCATGATCCGATCGCCGGCCAGCAGGAGTCCCACCTGTCCGCCCGGGGCCGAACGTCTGAAAAGTTGTTTCATTGAAACCCGCACCTGGCCGCCCAAAATGGATTAAACCTTAGCATAAACAGAGCATTAGCCTCCAGATAAATGACGGATTACTCATTGCCACCCCAGCCCCAATCTGGCTTGTCGTTGCCGTTGCAACCGGCCCTGCTGCCCTCGCCGCTGCACGCTGTCTCGCACCCGCTGTTGAACGCCCATGATGTCCAGCTCTGGTGCAAACGGGACGATCTGATCCACCCCGCCATCTCGGGCAACAAGTGGCGCAAGCTCAAGTACCACCTGCGGTATGCCGAGGAGCAAGGCAAGCGCCATCTGCTCTCGTTTGGCGGCGCCTACTCCAATCATATCCATGCCCTGGCGGCGGCCGGGTGCCAATCTGGCCTGCGTACTACCGGCATCATACGCGGGGAACCGGAGGCCGTCAGCAACGCCACCCTGAGCGCGGCGAAAGGCTGGGGCATGGATCTCATTTTTGTCGACCGCCAGAGCTACCGGCGACGGCAGGATCCCGCCTGGCTGGACCAATTCCAGGATGAAGAGACCCTGATAGTGCCGGAGGGGGGCAGCAGCCCGCTGGCCATCCCCGGAGTGGCCGAGCTGGTCGACGAGGTGCCCTTCTCGCCGGATCTCTGGGTATTGCCTTGTGCCAGCGGCGGCACCCTGGCCGGGCTCATCGCCGGCAAGCGGGATCCGGAACAGATCCTCGCCATCGCCGTGCTCAAGGGGGGGAGCTTCATCGCCGACGAGGTGCGCCGCCTCCACCCGGCCGCCGCCGACACGCCCGGCTGGCGGATCGCGCTGGATCACCACGACGGCGGCTATGCCAAATTCACTCCGGCGCTCTGGCAGTGGGTGCAGGCCTTCAGCGCCGAGACCGGTCTGCCACTTGAGCCCATCTACAGCGGCAAGGCGATGTGGGGGCTGTTTCGCGAACTGGCGGCCGGTCGCATCCCGCGCGGCAGCAAGATCGTCTTCATCCACACCGGCGGCATGCAGGGGCTGGCGGGACTGAGAGAGCAGGGGCGCCTGTGACGGGCTGCCGGGCGCGGTGCAGGCGTTGAACCACCGCTCTTGACCACAAAAAAAGAGAGGGTCGCCCGGGCGACCCTCTCTTGTCTCCATCAGGCGCCGGCCGGTTCCAGCACCAGCCGCTGTGGCTCGGCGAACCAGGGGCCCTGCCCGGCGTGCACCCCGAGGTGGCGCAGCATCTTCCACTCGTCGCCGCTCTCCACCCCCACGGCGATGACCCGGGTGCGGGTATTGGCACAGCCCCCCACCAGGCTGCGCACCGCCATCTGGTTGACCTGGCGGGTGTGGATCTCGCGCACCAGGCTGGGGTGCAGCTTGAGGAAGTTGATCTCGAACTCCTTGATGTACTGGGTGCTCACCACGTCCTGGCCGGCATGATCGATGGCCAGCTGGCAGCCCAGCATGCGCAGCGCCCGCAGCGGCCGCTTGAGCGCCTCGTAGTGGCGGGTCACCTGGGCCTCGGAGAGTTGCAGGATCAACCGCTCATTGGTGCTGCGCGGCAGCTGGAACAGATCGAAGAACAGCCAGCGCTGGAACTCCCGGTGCAGCAGGCTCTGGGCACAGAGAGTCAGGCTGATGGGACAGCTCTGCTCGGAGCGCTGACGCAACAGGGTGAGAGTCTGCTGTGCCACCAGCCGATCCAGCGGCAGCAGCAGCCCCGCCTTCTCCGCCATCGGCATGAAGACGCCGGCCTGCAGCTCCCGCCCCTGCTCGTCGTGGATCCGGATCAGCAGATCCTGCTGCAGCACCACCTGATCCCGCTCCTGCTGCACCGGCTGCACGTAGAAGTCGATGCCGTGCTCCTCGATGCGCCGGCCGATCAGGGTGCGCCAGCGCACCGTACCCTTGCTGCTCTGCTCCTCGTCCAGCTGCTTCTCGTAGAGGAACCAGCCGGTGTGGCCCTGCAGCTGCGCGCTCTTGAGCGCCAGCTCCGCCTCCTCCTGCACCTTGAGCAGGGAGTCCTCGGCCTGATAGCAGACCGCCCCCAGATAGACGGCGGTGTCGGCATTGACCGCCTCGGGCCAGTGCAGCCGCTGCAGACTCTTGTGCAGCTGGCCGGCGGCATCCACCATCTCGCTCTCCGACATGTTGGGCAGCAGCACCGCAAACACCTGGCCGGCATAGCGCGCCTGCAGGGCACCGCTGTGCTTGCGCACGAAGGCGGCAATGGAGGCGCTCGCCTCCATCAGCAGATCCTGACTCTGGCGGCCGTTCAGCTCGGGATCCAGCTCCTCCAGCCCGGCCAGCTCGATCAGCAGCACGCCGCCACTCATCACGCTCGCCTCCATGATGGCGCTCTCCAGCCGGTTGTCGAAGAACAGCCGGTTGCCAATGCCGGTCAGCTTGTCGACGAAGGCGTTGCTGCGGATGAAGTTGTCGAAGCGGCTGCGCTCCTTGCGGGCATCCGCCAGCTCGGCCAGCAGATAGTCGAGGGCCTGGCTGGCTGACTGCGGCCACTCGTCGGCCGGATCGTGGGCCAGCTTGGTCAGTTTGCCGTCCAGGATCAGCTGGGCCCGCTCCGCCAGCAGCTCGGCCCCGCGCAGTTGCAAACGCAGCCAGCGGATGGAGTACCAGAGACCGAACACCACGATGAAGATGCCGAGGGAGATGCCGGACATGGCCTTGATGGAGTACTCGAACTCCTTGAACGGCCGCTCCAGCTTGAAGTCGGCCTGCATGTCGGGTTGATGGGGAATGGCCTGGTGATAGGGGATCAGCAGGCTCTCGTCGGTCGGCTGCTGCACGTCGCGAAACCAGTAGATCCGCTGCTTGTTCTGGCGGATCTCCAGCTCAACCACGTGGGCCGAGCGCAGCAGGGTCGGCAGCCAGCGGGTGAGATCCTGATGATCGTCGGCGATCTCCAGCTGCTTGTCGATGATCTCCACCAGGGAGTTGACCTTCTTCTGCTGCAGCTCCATGCCCAGCTCGCGAAAGCTGAACACCCCGCCAAGCAGCACCATGGCCATGGCCGCGATGACGCACAGGGTAATAAACGAGACAAGCTGGGTGGTCAGTTTCATGTACCTTTCCGTATGCCCGACAACTTCCATGTGGCTTCATCGTATCAGCCAACCTTGAAGCGCGCCTATGGACGAAGATCCCGCTTCTGGAATTAAGCGGGCGAGCATACCCAAACAGGTGCGAGAACACCAAGCCCCGGACAGGGTGGCGGCCAAAAAAGGAGGATCAAGGAAGAGAAAGGGAGGCTGGGCTCAGGGCCATGGCCGAATGACAGGCAGAAAAATGGTCCCGCAGAGGGGACCAAAAGAAACACTCATATCAAAACTAACACTCTGTGCTACTGACAAAAAAACAGATACAGGAGTATTGAACACACGGTGAGTCAAACCGCACGGCTACTCTAGCCACTTCAGATAAGCTGGACAATTGTCATTTATGACAGGTCAGCGATTGAATCTTCAGCAGCCGATTTTATAAAACCATTATTTATCAGCAGATTATAAATCTACGACACAAGTGTGATCGCCTCCGCTCAAATCGATGCAGCTAATGCACTATGATGATGCCACTCATATGCATCCTATTCGCCCATCAGGCAGGTGCCCCTTGCGAACCATCTCCCCACTCTGGCTCACTCTGTTGCTGTTCTGCCTGCCGCTGCTGGCCAGTCTGCCCCTCAGCCAGCTGCTCGGCGGCACCCTGGCCCACCAGCTGCTGCAGAAGAAGAAAGAGGAGATCAATGCCGCCCTGGTGGAGCGCCATCAGGTACTGGACGAGAGCATCCGCAACCAGCTGGTGCAGTTCCATTTTGACTGCGGCGAGCAGGACATGGCATTGCTGCGGGCCCCCCGTTTTTACAACGAACACATCCGCATTCAGGGGCTGCTGCTCGCCTCCGGTGGCGGCTGTTCCAGCCTGGGGATGGATCTGCCCTTCACCCTGGCCGAGCTGCCCCCCTACCCCAATCAGGATGCTTTCGGGATCGCGGCCACCCAGGCCCGCTTCAACACCGAACAGGAGATAGTCGCCTACTACCGCAGCGGCGGCAACATAGTCTACTGGGTGCTGAGCAACAGCTGGAGCCACGCCCTGCTGCAATATCCCTGCGCCAACTGCTTCTACCTCGAATTCAGCCAGCTGCAACCGGGGGGCTCCAGCCCGACCTTCCCCCGCGGCGACAGCGCCATCAAGGAGGAGGCGGGCAGTCAAAGCCTCAGCCTCAGTTTTCTCGATCCCCACGAGCAGATCCGGCAGACCCTGTGGGCGGGCCGGGCGCTCGAGCAGTACGCCTTGCAGCAGGCCCGCTACTACGGGCTCTGGTGCGGCGCCGCCATCGGGGCCCTGCTGGTCGCTGCCTACTGGGGGCTGCGCAACTACCGGCGCTCTCTCAAGGGATTGTTGCAGGCCGGGCTGGCGCGGCGGGAGTTCGTCCCCTTCTACCAACCCGTGGTAGACAGCCGCAGCCAGCAGGTGGTGGGGTTCGAGGCGCTGCTGCGCTGGCAGCGAGGCGGCGGCCTGATCCCGCCAGGGGCCTTCATCGACTATGCAGAAGAGCAGGAGCTGATCCTGCCCATGACCAGCCAGCTGTTGGAAAAGGTCATCGCCGACCTGCCCAAGCTCATCCCCGGCCAGTGGGTCAGCGTCAACATAGTGGCCTCCCATCTGGAGCAACCGCACCTGCGCAACCTGCTGCTGCAGCACGGCTGGCCCTCTCCCGCCCAGCTCACCTTCGAGCTGACCGAGCGCAAGCCCATCACCGACATCGAAACGGCGAGCGCCGAGATCGGCGCCCTGCAGCAGCGGGGCTACCACTTCAAGCTGGATGACTTCGGCACCGGTTACGGCGGCTTCGCCTACCTGCAGCGACTCGGCATCCGCCAGATCAAGATCGACAAGATGTTCGTCGACACCATAGGCACAGACGATCTCAAACGCAGCGTGCTGGATGCCACCATCGCCTTTGGCCGCGAGTCGGGCATGGAAATGATCGCCGAGGGGGTCGAACGCCAGGATCAGGTGGAATATCTGGACCAGCACGGCGTGCACCTGATCCAGGGTTACGTCTATGCCCCGCCCATGGCCCTGACCAAGCTGAAGATCTGGCTGCTGTCCTGGTACCAGAACCACGGGGGCGAGCGCTGAGCCAGCCTCTGCCCTCTCGACCGCACAGGCGAGCACCACTCTGTGCTGGCAGCGGGTGAGGATGCGGCCCCCCTCATATCTTGCAACAAAATGTTTTTTCCTTGCGCGGACAACAGCCTTTATCATTGGCAGGGCCGTCACTGCGGTGACGTGCCATCCTGCTCCATACCCGTCGGCTCACGCCGCCCCGAGATGAGAACCACTGCCTATGAAGTCATTTATCCGGCAAGAGATTGCCCTGCCCGTCGGCCTGCTCACCCTGCTCTTCTTCAAGACGCTAGGTAGCGACCTGCTGACAGAGACAACTCCGCTCGGGATCTATCTTCCGGTGTCGGCTGTGCTGCTTGCCATCGTCACCTGGGCAATCTTCTCGGTGGTGCGCCACTCCGATGCCCTCGCCATCAAGCTGGGCGAACCCTTCGGCACCCTGATCCTGACCCTGTCGGTCATCTCGCTGGAGGTGGTGATGATCTCCTCGGTCATGCTGACCGGCGAACCCAATCCGGTGATGGCCCGCGACACCATGTTTGCGGTGGTGATGCTGGTGACCAACGGCCTGGTGGGCTTCACCCTGCTGTTTGGCGGCTGGCGCTACCACACCCAGAGCTTCAATCTGGACGGGGTCAAATCCTATCTGGTGGCCATCATTCCGCTGGCGCTGCTCTGCCTGGTACTGCCCAATTTCACCGAGGGGGGCAACATCGGCAGCATGTCGAGCGCCATGTCTTGGATGCTGATCATCATCTCTGTGCTGCTCTACGGCGTCTTCCTGCTGATCCAGACCCGCAGTCACAGCCACTTCTTCATCGACAGCGATCACGAGGATTACGAAGAGCACCACGGCCCGCTGCAGAGCAACGTCTACCACACCCTGTTGCTGCTCGCCTATCTGGTGGTGGTGATCCTGCTGGCCAAGACCCTCGCCATTCCCATCAACCACGGGGTCAAGGTGCTGGCGGCGCCGCCGGCGCTGGGGGGCTTCATCGTCGCCTGTATCGTGCTGGCCCCCGAGGCGGTCGGCGCCATCAAGGCGGCCTTCAACAACCAGCTGCAGCGGGCCATGAACCTCTACTTCGGCTCTGTGCTGGCCACCATCGCCCTCACAGTGCCCGCCGTGCTGTTCATCGGCGCCATGCTGGGGCAGGAGGTGCGTCTGGGCCTCTCCGCCGCCGACATGGTGCTGCTTATCACCACCCTCATGGTGTGCAAGGTGACCTTCAGCAGCGGCCGCACCAATGCGCTGCACGGGGCTACCCACCTGGTGTTGTTCGTGGTCTACCTGTTCCTGATGTTCGAGCACGAATAACCGCTGGATCAGCAACCCCAGCAACGAAAAGACCGCCCGATGGGCGGTCTTTTGTCATGGGCTGGGTGGCCGCTTAGAGGCTCGGCAGCACGCCGGCCGGGATCAGGTCGTTATAGCTGGCACGGCCCAGCAGGGCGGCGGCTGCCTCGATGTCCGGCGCGAAGTACCTGTCCTTGTCGTAGAAGCTGACTTCTTCGCGCAGGCGGCCCTTGGCCAGCTCCACCAGCTCGGTGGAACGCAGCGGTGCGCGGAAATCCAACCCTTGCGCTGCCGCCAGCAGTTCCACCGCCAGGATGCCGCGGGTGTTCTCGGCCATGTCCGCCAGCCGGCGACCGGCGAAGGTGGCCATGGAGACATGATCCTCCTGGTTGGCGGAGGTGGGCAGGCTGTCCACCGAGGCCGGGTGGGCCAGGGTCTTGTTTTCGGAGGCGAGCGCCGCCGAGGTGACCTGGGCGATCATGAAGCCCGAGTTCACGCCGCCGTTGTTGACCAGGAAGGCCGGCAGACCTGACATCCGCGAGTCGATCAGCAGCGCCATGCGACGCTCTGAGAGCGAGCCTATCTCGGCGATGGCCAGCGCCAGGTTGTCGGCGGCGAAGGCCACGGGTTCTGCGTGGAAGTTGCCGCCAGAGAGAATGTCCTCATCCTCGGCAAACACCAGCGGGTTGTCGGAAACCGCGTTGGCCTCGCACACCAGCACCTCGGCGGCCTGACGGATCTGGGTCAGGCAGGCACCCATCACCTGGGGCTGGCAGCGCAATGAGTAAGGATCCTGCACCTTCTCGCAGTTGTGGTGGGACATGCCGATCTCGCTGCCATCCACCAGCAGGTGGCGGTAGCAGGCAGCCGCGTCGATCTGGCCGCGCTGGCCGCGCACCGCGTGGATGCGGGCATCGAACGGACGGCGGCTGCCGAGGGCTGCCTCCACGCTCATGGCCCCTATGGTGATGGCGCCGGCGTAGAGATCCTCGGCGTGGAACAGCCCTTCCAGCGCAAAGGCGGTGCTCGCCTGGGTGCCGTTGAGCAGGGCCAGTCCCTCTTTCGGTGCCAGCGCGATGGACTCCAGGCCTGCAATCTTGAGGGCCGTGGAGGCGTCGATCAGCTCGCCCTTGTGGCGCGCCTTGCCTTCACCGATCAGCAGGCAGCTCATGTGGGCCAGCGGCGCCAGGTCGCCGGAGGCGCCGACGGAGCCCTTCTTCGGCACCACCGGATACACCTCGGCGTTGATGAGGCGCATCAGGGCCTCCAGCACCACCAGCCGGATGCCGGAGAAACCACGGGCCAGGGAGTTGAGTTTGAGCACCATCATCAGCCGCACGGTGGCGTCATCCATGTACTCGCCGATACCGGCGGCATGGGAGAGCACGATGGAGCGCTGCAGCTCGTCCAGCTGTTCCACCGGAATGCGGGTGTTGGCCAGCAGGCCGAAGCCGGTGTTGATGCCATACACCACCCGGTTTTGCTCGATCACCTTGGTGACCACGGCGGCGGAGGCGTGGATCCCCGCCAGGGCGGCCGGATCCAGCGAAACGTGTACCGGCTCGCGGCTGACGCGGCGCAGGGTGGCGAGATCCAGCTCGCCCGGGGTAATAGTCAATTCAAACATGGTGTTACACCTTTCCTTTGACACCGTTGGCGCCGTCAATCATCGGCAGATCCAGTTTCTCATCAACGGCACAGTTGATGGCAATTTCGTAGCCTGCGTCGGCGTGACGCATTACCCCGGTGGCCGGGTCGTTGCGCAGCACGCGGCCGACCCGCTTGGCGGCGTCGTCGGTGCCGTCACAGACGATCACCACGCCGGAGTGCTGGGAGAAGCCCATGCCGACCCCACCACCGTGGTGCAGGGAGACCCAGGTCGCCCCGCCGGCTGTGTTGAGCAGGGCGTTGAGCAGCGGCCAGTCGGAGACGGCATCGGAGCCGTCCATCATGGATTCGGTCTCGCGGTTAGGGCTCGCCACCGAGCCGGAGTCCAGGTGGTCGCGGCCGATGACGACGGGGGCTTTCAGCTCGCCGTTCTTCACCATCTCGTTGAAGGCCAGGCCCAGGCGCACCCGATCCTTGACCCCGACCCAGCAGATCCGCGCCGGCAGGCCCTGGAAGGCGATGCGCTCGCGGGCCATGTCGAGCCAGTTGTGCAGGTGGGGATCGTCCGGGATCAGCTCCTTCACCTTCTGATCGGTCTTGTAGATGTCTTCCGGATCGCCGGAGAGGGCCACCCAGCGGAACGGGCCAATGCCCTCGCAGAACAGCGGGCGGATGTAGGCCGGCACGAAGCCCGGGAAGTCGAAGGCATTCTTGACCCCCTCTTCCAGCGCCATCTGGCGGATGTTATTCCCATAATCGAGCGTGGCGGCGCCGCGGGCCTGCAGGGTCAGCATGGCCTCCACCTGGCGAGCCATGGAGCGGCGGGCGGCCACATTGACCTCTTGCGGCGCGCTCTTCTGCAGGTCGCGCCACTGGGCCACGCTCCAGCCCTGGGGCAGGTAGCCGTGGATCGGGTCGTGGGCTGAGGTCTGGTCGGTCACCACGTCCGGCGTGATGCCGCGGGCCACCAACTCGGCAAAGACGTCGGCGGCATTGCCGAGCAGGCCGACGGAGACGGCAGTGCCGCTCTGTTTGGCTGCCTCGACCATGGCCAGCGCCTCATCCAGGCTATGGGCCTTCTTGTCGACGTAGCGGGTCTTGAGGCGAAAATCGATGCGGGTCTCGTCGCACTCCACGGCGATCATGGAGAAGCCGGCCATGGTGGCGGCCAGGGGCTGGGCACCGCCCATGCCACCCAGGCCCCCGGTCAGGATCCAGCGCCCCTTGGGTTCGCCGTTGAAGTGCTGGTTGGCCACCGCGAAGAAGGTCTCGTAGGTGCCCTGCACGATGCCCTGAGTGCCGATGTAGATCCAGGAGCCGGCGGTCATCTGGCCGTACATCATCAAGCCCTTCTTGTCGAGCTCGTTGAAGTGCTCCCAGTTGGCCCAGTGCGGCACCAGGTTGGAGTTGGCGATCAGCACCCGCGGTGCGTCCTTGTGGGTCTGGAACACGCCGACCGGCTTGCCGGATTGCACCAGCAGGGTCTCGTTCTCCTCGAGGCGGGTCAGCACCTCGACGATCTTGTCGTAGCAGGCCCAGTTGCGGGCAGCGCGACCGATGCCGCCGTACACCACCAGGGACTGGGGATGCTCGGCCACTTCCGGATCCAGGTTGTTCATCAGCATCCGCAGTGGGGCCTCGGTGAGCCAGCTCTTGGCAGTCAGCTGGGTACCGTGGGGAGCACGGATGATCCGGCTCGGATCGTGGCGGGGATCCTGGTGTTGTACAGACATAGACACTCCTTGTTTAGCGATACGGTCAGGCGGCGCGGTGCGCCGCTACTTGGTCAACTGGTGAACCAGGCGCGCGGCCACGCGGGCGCTGCGGTTGTCCTGATCCAGGTTCGGGTTGTACTCGGCCAGATCGGCAAGCCTGAGCTTGCCGCTGGCCCGGATATGGGCGATCAGCGGTTCAATGACCGCCAGCTCCACGCCGCGGGCGGCAGGGGCACTTACCCCCGGCATCACGGCGGCAGGCAGCACGTCGAGATCGATGGTCAGATAGAGGTGGTCACAGCGGGCGATAAAGGCATCCAGCCCGTTGAGCAAGGCTGGCAACTCGGTCGGCGTCATCGCCTCGTCCAGCTCGTGCCACACCCCCAGCGCCTCGGCGCGGGCAAACAGGGCCGCCGTGTTGGCGGTCTCGGCCACCCCGAGGCAGGCGTAGGTAAAGGGCGAGCCCTGGGCGACGCACTGCTCGGCAATCTGGAAGAAGGGGGTGCCGGAACTCGCCTGCTCCAGCTTCATGCGCAGGTCGAAGTGAGCGTCGAAGTTGATGATGCCTACCCTGCCACGGCCGCCCAGATGACGGTTGAGGCCGCTCCAGCTGCCAAACGCCACCTCGTGACCGCCCCCCAGCACCAGCGGAAACTGGCCCTGCTCCAGGGCTGTGGCGACCCGCTCGGCCAGCCGCTCGTGGGCGGCGTCGAGATCGCCATCCTCGCAGTGCACATCGCCGCCGTCGTAGACGGGCTGGCCCAGATGCCAGGCCGTGTTGGCGAGCAGCTTGCGCACCGCCAGCGGCGCACCGGCGGCGCCGACGCGCCCCTTGTTGCGGCGCACCCCTTCGTCACAGGCGAAGCCGAGCAGTACCACGCCGGGTTCACCGCGTCCCAGCCAGGGCAGCACCCTGTCATGCCAGCGCAGGGCCAGTTCACCGTCTTCCGGATCCTGACGTCCCTGCCAGACCGACATGTCGATCCCGTTGAACTTATCCATGCAGAGTCTCCTCCCCGTTGACCACCCGGCTCACCAGCTGATCGACGCCGATGAGGTAGCAGAGTTCGGCCGGATGGCCGCAGTTCCAGACCAGGAAATCCGCCAGCATGCCGACCCTGAGCTGCCCCAGCTGCTCCTGCTCGCCAAGCGCCCGGGCGGCGTGGCGGGTCACCCCGGCCATGGCCTCCACCGGGGTCAGGCCGAACAGGGTGCAGGCCATGTTCATGGCCATCCGCAGGGAGACGATGGGGGCCGTGCCCGGGTTGATGTCGGAGGAGACCGCCATCGGCACTCCCGCCTTGCGCAGTGCGGCGACCGGCGGCAGCTTGGTCTCCTTGAGGAAATAGAAGGCGGTGGGCAGCAGAGTCGCGACCACGCCGCGGTGAGCCAGCGCCTGGACCCCTTCCGGATCCAGATACTCCAGATGATCCACCGAGAGGGCCCCGAAGTTGGCAGCCAGCGTGCTGCCGCCCAGGTTGGAGAGCTGATCCATGTGCCCCTTCACCGCCAGGCCATATTGATCCGCCGCCAGATAGACCTGCTCGGTCTGGGCCAGCGAGAAGCCGATGTGTTCGCAGAAGACGTCCACCGCATCGGCCAGGCCCGCCTCGGCGGCGGCCGGGATGATCTCCTGACAGATGGTCTCGACCCAGGAGTCGGGATCGTCGCGATACTCCGGTGGCACCGCATGGGCTGCCAGCAGGGTGGTCTTGACCCGGATCGGCAGCGCCTCCCCCAGTCGGCGGGCGACCCGCAGCATCTTGAGCTCGTCCGTCAGGGTGAGGCCGTAGCCGGACTTGATCTCCACCGTGGTGACCCCTTCGCGGATCAGGGATTTCACCCTCGGCAGCGCCAGATCAAACAGCTGATCCTCGCTGGCGGCACGGGTGGCACGCACCGTGCTGATGATGCCGCCGCCTTTGCGGGCGATCTCGGCATAGGGCACACCCTTCTGGCGCAGCTCGAACTCTTCGGCACGGCTGCCGGCGAAGATGAGGTGGGTGTGGCAATCGATGAGGCCGGGGGTAACCAGCTTGCCCTTCATGTCCTGCCAATGGGCGGGATAGGGGCCCTTGAGATCCTGCATGGGCACCAGGGCGTGGATCCTCCCCTCATGAACGCCGAGAGCATGGGGCTCCAGCAGACCGTAGTCGGCCAGATCGGAGCGCAGGGTGGCGGGTGTCACGTTGAGCCAGACCCGCTCGCAGTTCAACAGTTCCTTGTTCATACCGACCTCTAAATGTATATACATTAACTTATATCCGATCTCTGACGGGAAAGAAAGGATCAAGTTCACATCTTGATAACAGCGTGTTCATTAGAGCTTAAACACAAAAAAGCCCGCCAGAGGCGGGCTTTGTCAAAAATGATATGTATATACAATTAGCTGAGGCTGGTCTTGGAGCTCAACTTGTAGCGGGAGCCTGGCGAGAGCAGGCGGGCATAGGAGACCAGATAACCGTCGGACCAGGTACGCCGATGCAGCAGCAGGCAGGGGGTGTCGACCCGTACCTGCAGCAAGCCGGCCTCGCCGGCGCTCGGCAGCACCGCCTCCACCACGTGCTCCATCTCGGAGAGAGGGCAGACCTCCATCAGATAACGGTTGGGGGTCTGGCTGGCAAAATCCTGCTCGCCATACTCCGGCAGCCGCTCCGCATCGACGAAGCGCTCCTCCAGCTGCAGCGGCTCACCGTCGGCCTGATGGACGATGAGGCTGTGAAAGATGGGCGCCCCGACCCGCAGCCCCAGCTGCACCGCCACCTTCTCGTCGGCGGCCTGGCGCTGCAGCCGGATCACCCGGCCGCTGTACTCGCTGCCCCGCTCGGCGATCTCGTCGGCGATGTTGCGAATGGCCAGCAGCGGCGACTCGGTGCGCCGGTCCGCCACGAAGCTGCCGGAGCCGGCGGTGCGCACCAGCCAGCCCTCGGCCACCAGTTCGCGCAGCGCCTTGTTGACCGTCATCCGGCTCACGGTGAACTGCTCGCACAGGGCGGCCTCGGTCGGGATCCGGTCGCCCGCCTGATAGTGGCGTTCGCGGATCCCGTCCAGGATGTGCTGCTTGATCTGCAGATAGAGGGCCGGTGCCAACGGAATGCTCCTCAGCGACGGCGGTGGGGCGGACGCATGTCCGGCCAGGCGCGATAGACGTCCGGGATCTGCTCGGGCCCGCTGATGCAGAGATCGAGATCGTGCAGCAGACCGTCCTTGATGCCGTAGATCCAGCCGTGCACCGCCAGCTCCTGCCCCTTGCGCCAGGCGTTCTGGATGATGGTGGTGTGGCAGACGTTGGCCACCTGCTCGGCCACGTTCAGCTCGCACAGGTAGTCGAAGCGCTCGTGCTCATCCTCGATGGCATCCAGCTGCTCGCGATACTTGAAGTAGACATCCTTGATGTTGCGCAGCCAGTTGTCGATGAGCCCCAGCTCCTGGTTCTGCATCGCCGCCTTGACGCCGCCGCAGCCGTAATGGCCGCAGACGATGATGTGCTTCACCTTGAGCACCTCGACCGCGTATTGCAGCACCGAGAGGCAGTTGAAGTCGGTGTGTACCACCAGGTTGGCGACGTTGCGGTGGACGAACACGTCCCCCGGCAGCAGCCCCATCAGCTGGTTGGCGGGTACCCGGCTGTCGGAGCAGCCGATCCAGAGGTATTCGGGGGCTTGCTGGGCGGAGAGGGTAGCAAAGAATTCGGGATCCTCGGCCTTGATCCGTTCCGCCCACTCGCGGTTGTTGGTAAACAAGTCGTTCAAGAGTTTCACTATCTGCTCTCCCTACTGTGGCAGTGGCGGCAACATACCATACACAAGGGTAACCAAGGCAAGGCCGACCAGATCCCCGGCAAGCAAAAACAGGGCCATCAGGCCCTGTTTTCATCAGGAGGCTCAGGCCTCCCTCGTATCTTTCAGCTGCTTGGGTGCGTGCTGCTCAAGCTGACGAACCCGCCCGGCGCACAGGATTATGCTTCCATCGCATCCTTCAGCTTCTTGAGGGCATTCTTCTCAAGCTGACGTACCCGCTCGGCGGAGACGCCGTAGGTATCGGCCAGCTCCTGCAGGGTGGTCTTGCTGTCGTCGTCGAGCCAGCGGGCACGGATGATGTGCTGGCTGCGCTCATCCAGGGTGGCCAGGGCCGAGCTCAGACGACGGGTCGCATGATCGTCCCAGTTGTCATTCTCGATGGTGGCGGCCAGATCGGAGGATTTGTCCTCCAGATAGTGGACCGGCGCGAAACCGCCCTCTTCGTCCTCATCACCGACCAGATCGAACGCCTGATCGTAGTTGCTCATGCGCGCTTCCATCTCGGTGACGTCGGCGGCGGAGACGCCGAGGTCGGCAGCCACGGCCTGCACCTCTTCGTGGTTCAGCCAGCCGAGACGTTTCTTGGATTTGCGCAGGTTGAAGAAGAGCTTGCGCTGGGCCTTGGTGGTCGCCACCTTGACCATGCGCCAGTTGCGCAGCACGTATTCGTGGATTTCGGCCTTGATCCAGTGCACCGCGAAGGAGACCAAGCGCACGCCGACGCTCGGGTCAAAGCGCTTGACCGCCTTCATCAGGCCTATGTTGCCTTCCTGCACCAGATCGGCCTGGGGCAGACCGTAACCGGCATAACTCTTGGCGACGTGAACGACAAAACGCAGGTGCGACATAACCAGCTGACGGGCAGCCTCGAGATCGCCTTCCTGCTGCAAACGCTCAGCCAGCTCACGCTCTTCCTCTGCGCTCAGCACCGGAATCGAGTTTACTGCCTGGATATAGCCTTCCAGACTACCTTGCGGAATCAGAGCCATAGTGCGCTGCAATGAAGTTCCCATGTTCTACCTCTTACTTTTCAATCGAATCAGTCTAACACCCTGAGAGGGCCTGTCTACTGACCGGACGCCATTCTGCGGCCTGCATCAAACATGGCGGGCATGTCTGAACCGGAATTATCTTAGGCCGGCAGGATGAATCATGAATGAACAGTCAAAAAAAGGGGGTCACAATGAAGGACCCCCGAAAAGTAGCATGC
This sequence comes from Aeromonas sp. S15(2024), assembly GCF_041402265.1. Lineage (NCBI taxonomy): Bacteria > Pseudomonadati > Pseudomonadota > Gammaproteobacteria > Aeromonadales > Aeromonadaceae > Aeromonas > Aeromonas sp. S15(2024). The sequence continues at coordinate 155,438 of NZ_JBGLQY010000009.1, forward strand.
TAAGTCCATTGTTGCGGAGCTCGCAACCTTCACATGCTTGCCAAGTCAGACGAGCAAGGCATAGGGGCCACACCCGTATAAATTCTTCGCAATTGTAGACTGCTTATAAATCAGAAGGTTCACAGGATCCAGAGAAGATCCTGAAGACTGGTGCTATCCAGATTACTCCCAGAACGGTGGCCGTGCCAGAAACGGCCACTCTTTTACTTGATCCAGGTCGCAAAATCCAGCGCTTTGAAACGCTGATAAATTAATCAGGACGGTTCGATGTCGCGAATGTGGCGATGGACCGAAAACCAGGAGGCGATCAGACCCAGCAGGGCCCCCAGCAGGATCAGGTTGATCCCGTCCACCGCTCCCATGCCCACCAGCCGGAAGTTGCTGTTGTAGAGACCCGCCAGCTCCTTCACCACCCCTTCGCTCCAGATCACCATCACCTCGGTCAGCCACCAGGCCAGCATGCCGCCAATGACCCCGAACCAGATGCCGGTATAAAGGAAGGGACGATGGATAAACGCATCGGTCGCCCCCACCAGCTTGAGCACTTCGATCTCGGAGCGCTGGTTGAGGATATTCAGGCGCAGGGTGTTGCCGACGATCAGCAATACCGCGGAGAGCAGCAACACGGCGATGCCGGTGATGGTGTGGCGCAGCAGGTTCATGATCCCCTGCAGCCGGGTCAGCCACTGCAGATCCAGCTTGCCCTGCTCGACCCCGTCTTCATTGCTCAATTTGTTGAGCAGCTCGGCCGCCCCTTCCGGGTTCTGCCAGCGCGGATCCGGGATCACGCTCAGCACCGGCGGCAGCGGGTTGCTGTCGAGGTAGTCGAGCGCATCGCCAAAGCCGGAGATCTCGCGAAACTCCTTGAGCGCCTCATCCCGGCTCATATAGGTGACCGACTCCACCTCCGGGTAGAGCAGGATCCGCTGCTTCATGTCGAGGATGTTCTGCTCGGGCAGATCCTTGCGCAGGTAGAGGGAGATCTGGGAACTGGTCTGCCAGCTCCCCTCCACCACCTCGGCATTTTTCAGCAGCACGTGGAAGCAGGAGGGCAGCGCCAGGCTCACCCCCAGCACCGCCAGCGTCATCAGCGAGGCGAGCGGATTGCGCCACAGCTCCCCCAGACTGGCAAAGGCCTGGCGGGCGTGGTCGACCCAGTACATCATGAAACGCCGCAGCGGCGGCTGTTTGTGACGCGCACGAATGGCCATCAGAGCTCCTCCCCGGACGAATACATGCGACCCGCCTTAAGGGTCAGGGTGCGATAGCGCATACGGGCGATCAGCCCCAGATCGTGGGTGGCAATCAGCACGGAGACGCCGAAGCGGTTGAACTCCTCGAACAGCCGCATGATGTCCATGGAGAGCTGGGGATCCAGGTTGCCGGTCGGCTCATCCGCCAGCAGCAGCGGTGGCTTGTTGACGATGGCGCGGGCGATGCCTACCCGCTGCTGTTCACCGCCGGAGAGCATACGCGGCTGGTAGCGCTCCTTGCCGAGCAGCCCCACCTTGTCGAGCGCCGCGGCCACCCGCTTGTTGATGTCCCCATGGCTGTAGCCGTCGATCACCAGCGGCAGCGCCACGTTGTCGAACACGGTTCTGTCCATCAGCAGGCGGTGATCCTGGAAGATCATGCCGATCTGGCGGCGCACGTAGGGGATCTCCCCCCGCTTGATATGGCTGACGTCATCGCCATGAAAGAAGACGCGGCCGTCGGTCGGCCGTTCCATTACGCTGATGAGCTTGAGGAGGGTACTCTTGCCTGCGCCCGAGTGCCCGGTCAGAAAGGCCATCTCCCCCTTGCGCAGATGAAAACTGACCTTCTGCAGCGCCTGATGGCCGCCGCTGTAAACCTTGCTGACCTTGTCAAAACGGATCATAACGGTTCCCTGACAGTGACAAGCCCCGACCTGGGTCGGGGCAGGGGGCGCTCAACTCACGGCACCCGAGCTTGCTCATCGCGAAGACACTCACTCCTCGCGACTGAAAAGCGCCTCGATGAAGTCGTTGGCCACGAACGGACGCAGATCGTCGATCCCCTCGCCCACCCCGATGTAGCGGATCGGGATCTGGAACTTGTCGGCTACCGCGAAGATGACGCCACCCTTGGCGGTGCCATCCAGCTTGGTGAGGGTGATACCGGTCAGGCCAACCGCCTCGCTGAACAGCTTGGCCTGGCTCAGGGCGTTCTGGCCGGTACCCGCGTCCAGGGTCAGCATGATCTCGTGGGGTGCCGCATCGTCCAGCTTCTTCATCACCCGCACCACCTTCTTGAGCTCTTCCATCAGGTTGCTCTTGTTCTGCAGGCGACCGGCGGTATCGGCGATCAGCACATCGGCCCCGCGCGAGCGGGCAGCCTCGATGGCATCATAGATGACGGAGGCGGAGTCGGCGCCGGTGTGCTGGGCAATCACCGGAATGTTGTTGCGCTGGCCCCACACCTGCAACTGCTCGACGGCGGCGGCACGGAAGGTATCGCCAGCGGCCAGCATCACGCTCTTGCCCTCGGCCTGGAACTGCTTGGCCAGCTTGCCGATGGTAGTGGTCTTGCCGACCCCGTTCACGCCCACCATCAGGATCACGTAAGGCTTCTTGCCGGTGTCGATCACCAGCGGCTGCTCGACCTTGGCCAGCATCTCGCCCATGTCCTGCTTGAGCAGGCCGTAGAGCGCCTCGGCATCCTTGAGCTGCTTGCGATCCGCGTGCTGCACCAGCCCCTCGATGATACGGGTGGTGGTGTCGACGCCGAGATCCGCAGTCAGCAGCTGGGTCTCCAGCTCCTCAAACAGCTCATCGTCGATTTTCTTGCCACGGAACAGGCCGAAGAAGCCGGAACCGATATTCTCCTTGGTGCGCACCAGGCTGCGCTTGAGACGGGCGAAGAAACCCTCCCGCTGCGGCTTGTCCTGGGTGTCGTCGTCCACCTTGGCTGCCAGTGGCAATGAGGCCAGCGCGGCGGCCTCAGCCTCCATCTCGGCCACTAGGCGCAGATCTTCCGCCCGCTGGGCCTCTTTGGCGATCCGGGCTTCCTCGGCTGCTTGAGCTTCGGCAGCGATACGGGCCTCTTCTGCGGCGCGAGCTTCAGCGGCAATACGAGCCTCTTCTGCGGCCCGGGCTTCGGCGGCAAGGCGAGCTTCTTCTGCGGCACGGGCCTCGGCGGCAATACGGGCCTCTTCCGCTGCGCGAGCTTCGGCGGCAATGCGGGCCTCTTCTGCCGCACGGGCTTCGGCAGCAATGCGGGCTTCTTCTGCGGCTCGGGCTTCGGCAGCAATACGGGCCTCTTCTGCGGCACGGGCCTCGGCAGCAATACGGGCCTCTTCTGCGGCGCGGGCCTCGGCGGCAATACGAGCCTCTTCCGCGGCGCAGGCTTCGGCAGCAAGGCGAGCCTCTTCTGCGGCACGGGCTTCGGCAGCAATACGAGCCTCTTCCGCCGCGCGGGCTTCGGCAGCAATACGAGCCTCTTCTGCTGCGCGGGCTTCGGCGGCAATAAGGGCCTCTTCCGCGGCGCGGGCTTCGGCGGCAAGACGGGCCTCTTCCGCTGCCTTGAGATCGGCCGCAACCCGGGCAGCTTCGGCAGCTTGCGCCTCGGCAGCTGCGCGCTCCTCTTCCGCGATCAGGGCTTCATTGACGATCACCGGCTCCAGATCGGAGGCACACTCCTCCACCACCAGCGGACCATGGTCGTCCAGCTCGGCAGGTGGGCAGCAATCATCGTGCAAAACGGAATTCTGTGCGCTGGCGGGCACTTCAGCCGCCACGGCTGGCGTAGGATCGGAAACGGGAGCTGGGGCAGCAGCGACCTCGGGCTCAGCGGTAATCGGGGTGGCTTGCGGTGTCTGTGGTTGGACAGCCTCAGCCTCTTCTTTCTTGCGGCCGAAACCCAGCCAGGAAAACAAACCTTTTGCCATCTAAAAATACTCACATCAAAGGCTGACTGCTAAGATAGCCGTCCCTCGGCGGGTCGGCATAAAAATGAACCGCCTTATACTATCACTTTATTTTCTGACGACGAAACGCGATGCCCAGAATGAAATCCAGCCGTAACGGCCCGAGCAAGAGCCCAGCCCCGCAAGGGAAATCGGGCTTTGTAAGAATCATCAGCGGTCAGTGGCGAGGCCGCAAACTGCCGGTCAGGGATGTGGAGGGACTCAGACCCACCACGGATCGCGTCAAAGAGACCATCTTCAACTGGCTGGCTCCGCATGTCCGTGGCACCCGCTGTCTGGATCTGTTCGCCGGCAGTGGCGGCCTGGGGCTGGAGGCGCTGTCGCGCTATGCCGAGCAGGTCACCCTGATCGAAATGGACAAGGGCGCCGCCGACCAGATCAAGAAGAACCTGACCACCCTCGGCAGCAGCCAGGGCCAGGTGATCCAGTCCGATGCCGTCAGCTGGCTGCAGGGGCCGGCCACGCCGTTCGATCTGGTGTTTCTCGATCCCCCCTTTCGCCGCGAACTGCTGCCTCAGGTGTGCGAGCTGCTGGAGCATCGCGGCTGGCTGGCACCGGATGCCCTCATCTATCTGGAGCGGGAGAAGGAGATGGCCGATCTGCCGCTGCCGGCCAGCTGGCAACTGCTCAAGGACAAGCAAGCGGGTCAGGTCTGCTACCAGCTTTATCTGCGGGACATCAACAATGACGCCGAGGTTTAACAGCCGGGTGGCTGGGGAAGATAGGCACGAGCCCCTCCCCGTCAATCTGGACAACGACTCAAGGACAAACAGACCGATCAAATCAGGTCTGCTATCAATGCTATGTGCGGGAGGTAAACGATGAAGCGGGTGTTTAATCTGTTGGCGATGGGTCTGATCCTGTTCTTCTGGTTCGGCGTGCTGGTCAGCCTGATCGCCCCGCTGCCGGGCAAGCTCAACGGCTTCCTGCCGGTGTGCGGCGTGATCGTGATCCTGATGCACTGGGTGCAGGCCAGCATGGTCAAGGCTGCCTGCAAGCCCTACTTCGCGGTGAGCCGGCTCGAGTTTACCCAGGTGCTGGTGTTCGGGGTATTCGGCATGGTTGAGATCCGCGCCAGGCTGCAGGCCATCGTCGATGCCAAGCGGCGCGGCGAAGACAACAAAGCCGGGTAATCCCGGCTCTGTCATGGTGTTGATGGAAGGAGTGCTGGTCACTCCTTCTCTTTTTTCCCCACGCTGATACCGAGCTTGATGGAGAGCACGGCCAGCAGCAGCAACATCATGATCAGCGAGAAGAAGTTGCTGCCAAGTTCTGGGTACTGCACCTTGACCAGCGCCGAATGACCGAACACGCCGATGAAGAAGCTGAGCAGCATGCAGACCGGGGTGTTGCCCTCCAGCGAGACATGACGGTAGTGCTGGTAGAGCTGATAGGCGGCCAGCACGAAGGCGATCATCGGGAAGAAGGAGAAGGGCACCGCAGACTCTGACAAGACCGTCAGGGACGCATCACCACAGATGCCGATGAGCAGGGCCAGCAGCAGGGGTTTCTTCGGAATCGTGTTCTGGTCATGCATGGAGCTGTCCATCCTTTGACTTAAGAGAGAGGTTCACGGCGCTTCTGGTTCTGGACCTCGGCGCCCATGGCGATCATGCGCAGCTGACGGATGGTGCGATCGGACAGGGCCCGGCACTCCTCGCTGGTCATGTCGAGGGCATCGGCACCGGCACTGAAGACGATGGTCACCATGGCCTCGGCCTGGATGTAGGCCTCTTCCCGCGGCGCCCCCGTGGTGGCTTCGAGGTAGTCGGTCAGCTCGGCGATAAAGTGCTGGATCTCCCGCGCCACCGCCTGGCGAAATGCAGCAGAGGTGCCGGAGCGCTCGCGCAGCAGCAGCCGGAAGATGTTCGGGTTGTTCTCGACGAACTCCATGAACGTCTGTACCGAGGTGCTGATGACGCTGCCGCCACCCGCGATGCGCTGACGCGCCTGGCGCATCAACTGGCGCAGGGTCAGGCCGCCTTCATCCACCAGGGTCAGCCCCAGCTCCTCCATGTCGCGAAAATGACGATAGAAGGAGGTGGGCGCAATGCCGGCCTCCCGCGCCACTTCCCGCAGACTGAGGTTGGAAAAGCTGCGATTGGCGCACAGTTGGCTGAACGCCGCCTCGATCAGAGTACGCCGGGTTTTTTCTTTTTGTTGCGCGCGAATACCCACGAAAACAGTCACCTTCAGGTTATCGAGGCCAAATGATAACCCGAAGGCTGCGCCAGGATCAGGTTTGTCTCCTACTTTTTTACCATTGACCCCAATTCCGGCTGCATGGAAAATAGCGCACAGCTGTTCGCTGAAAGGAACCGAGTGAGATGGAACGCCCCCCGATCATCATGACCAACACCCTGCTGTTCGCCCTCTCCGGGCTGACCGCCCTGATCGCCGTGCCCTGGTACGGCATGACCCATGGCTATGACCTCTGGCAGTGGGGCAGCTTCCTGCTGCTGTTCTGTTATTGCGGCATCTCCATCACCGCCGGCTACCACCGGCTCTGGTCGCACAAGGCCTACAAGGCGCACCCGCTCCTGCAGTGGATCTTCGCCATCGGCGGGGCCCTCGCCCTGCAAAACTCGGCGCTGCACTGGTCTTCCGATCATCGTCGCCACCACCGCCACGTGGATGACAACCAGAAGGATCCTTACAGTGCGGGCCGCGGTTTCTGGTTCTCCCACATCGGCTGGATGCTGCGGGAATATCAGCGCGACATCTACCACGACTACAGCAACGTGCGAGATCTGCAGAACAACCCCGTGGTCGCCTTCCAGCACAAGCACTATCTGGCGCTGACCCTGGCCACCAACATCGGCATCCCGCTGCTGCTGGGGCTCGTCCACGGCGATCTGCTCGGCATGCTGCTGCTGGCCGGGGTGCTGCGCATGGTGATGACCCATCACACCACCTTCTTCATCAACTCGCTGGCCCACATCTGGGGCAGTCAGCCCTTCACCGACCGCAACAGCGCGCGGGACAACGGCATCCTGGCCTTCTTCACCTTCGGCGAGGGCTACCACAACTTCCACCACCTGTTCGAGAACGACTATCGCAACGGCATCCGCTGGTGGCAGTTCGATCCTACCAAGTGGCTGATCCGCAGTGCCGCCTGGTGCGGGCTGGCACGGGATCTGCGCGCCTGCCCGGAAGAGCGGATCGAGCAGGCCAGGCTGGAGATGCAGCTGAAACGGGCCCAGGCCAGGCTGCACAGACAGGACGACAGGGAGCTGTGGCAGGCATTGCTGCAAGAGGAGTACGACAAGCTGAGCCAGCAGCTGCAGCACTACTACGCCAGCCGCAAACGCCTGCTGGAGCAGCGCAAGCGCAAGGCGCTGGCCCGTTACGATCAGCTGAAACTGCAGCTGGAGTATCGCAGCCTGCACGATGCCTTCACCGTGGCCAAACGCAACTGGAGCCGCCTGTTGGCAGGCATCGCCTGACCATAGACCGTCAGACGACACAAACAAAAAGACCGCCAATCGGCGGTCTTTTTGTTCAGCCCAGCCAGCAGGCCATAAAAAAATGGGGTGACACTCGCATGTCACCCCCTCGCAAATAGCATGTTCCATATTGGAATCCGGTCCCGTCGGGTTCCTCTCCTGTTTCCTGAGTTTCCGCTACCCATCTGAAGCAGGCTCCGGCTGGAGCGATCCAGTCGGCCGATTCCCTTCACGACCCTCTTCCGCACGACGGCAAGCCGCCGTGTTGTCCTTGCAGTTGAAATATTACGCAGATAAATAAAATAAAAAACCGATATATTTGGCCATCTATGCAAGCATCTGCCGCTCATCCAACTTCAACCAGAAAACAATCTGATTAAAAACAATACGATAAATCACCCCATCGCCATTGGATGGCAAACGTTATCCTCGAAGGCGCACAAGGCTTTGCGAGATCTCGCACAAGCCGTGATCCACTCACAACCAGCGCTGCAACGGCAACCAGTCACTGACCCTGGCCAGCAGGCGGCGCAGGGTCGAGGGCGGGGCAGCCACCGAGTGGGATGAACGCTGCTGCCAGGTCGTCAGCCACTGCTGCAACTCCGCGCACAGCGCGGGGCAGGCCAGATGCAGTACCAGCTCGGTGTTGAGCAGCAGGGAGCGCGGATCCAGATTGAAGCTGCCGAGTAGCGCCTCCTCCTCCCCCACCAGGATCAGCTTGGCGTGCAGGCTGAGAGATGCCCCCTCCAGCTCCGACAGCGCTATGCCCTGGCGTATCAGCCAGGGGCGGTGACGGCGGTAGGCGCCGTACACCAGCGGCACATCCGTGCTGGCCAGGGAGTTGGTCAGGATGTCGATGGTCACCCCCGCTTGACGCTGCTGCCTGAGCCGGCGGCGCAGCCCCCGGGTCAGGATGAGATAGGGGGTGACCAGGCGCAATGTGCCCTGATTGTCGGCCAGTTTGCGCCAGAGCAGGCGCGCCGTGGTGGGCCGGGATACCAGCCCCTTGCCGGGGCGGTCAAACCACACCTCGGCCCGCCCGGCATGCCAGCGCAGGGGGATGGGCTCGGGATCGAACAGGCTGGCCGGCAGGTCATAGACGGCCGCGATCTGCGGCTCGTTCAGGGTCAGCAGGAAGTCGTTCACCACCTGCACCTCGGCCCGTTGCAGCGGGCGGCGCAACAGACGGCGGATCGGGTGGCTCCAGCGGCTGCGCCAGAATTGATCAAACCCCTGCTCGACCCGCTGGCAGAGCGGGCCGCGGCAGGCGAGATCCAGATCGACGAACTGGGGGGCACCGGCGAGTCCGAAGTAACGATCCCCGATATTGCGACCCCCGATCACCGCCTGGCTGCCGTCCACCAGCAGCAGCTTGTTGTGCATGCGGTGATTGATGCGGCGAAAGCTGAGCAGCCCTTCCAGCAGCAGGGTCAGTGGCCGCCAGCCGCGCAACCAGAAGGGATTGAACAGACGCACCTCGATGCCCGGCTGGTGGGCCACCATCTCCAAGAAGCGGTTGTCGCCGGCATAGAGGTCATCGATGAGCAGTTGCACCCGCACCCCGCGTTTGGCGGCATGCAGCAGCTCCGCCAGCAGCAGCTTGCCGCTGCTGTCCTCCTCCCAGCTGTAGTACTGAGCCTGGATCCGGCTTCTGGCGCCGCGGATCAGCTGACAGCGCAGCTTGAGCGCCAGCTCGGGCTGGTCTATCAGGGCGAATTCAGCGGGGATCATGGCGTCATCCGCCTGTCATGAGGAAATGGCATAACGCTGGCTAAGGGCCTCGTAGCAACAGGATGAAGGAATTTACCATGGAACTCACGGATCGCCCCGCCATCAGTCACAGACCGCAGGCCAGTGAGCCGGATCCCTCGCCGAGCGGCCAGCTGACCCCCTGGTATCTGCAACACAGGGATCAGGCCTGGCAGCCTTTCACCTCGCCCGCCCCATCGCACTAGCAGGACGTCAGGGCTGGGCCACCGCCTCGATGGCGGCCGCCTTGCCCTCCAGCTGGGGTAGACTGAAGCGGTAGGCCACATAGTACTTGTAGATGGTGCTGACATAGTTGATGGGACCCTGCCCCACCTCGTTGGCCACCAGCTGCTCTACGTTGCCGAACCAGACGTCGGGATCCAGCCCGGCGGCCTCGGCCTTGGCCCTGAGCGCCTGCACCCGGTTCGGGCCGGCATTGTAGGCCGCCAGTGCAAACAGGTGGCGGTTGAGCACGTCCAGCTTGGGATCGTTGAAATAGGTGTCGAGGATCAACCGCATGTAGCGGCAGGCCGCCTCCACGTTACCCTCCAGGCTGGCGAGGCGAGCGCCGCGAATGCCCACTTCGCTGCCGGTACTCGGCAACAGCTGCATGATCCCCACCGCCCCCCGTTCGGAACGGATATTGGCATTGAGGCCAGACTCCTTGTAGGCCAGCGCCGCCAGCATCAGCCAGTCCAGCCGGTACTTGTCGGCCTGCTGCTCCAGCACCTTGCGGATGGTCGACAACCGGCCCAGCGGATCCGGCGCCAGTATGTTGCTCATCTGGTCGTTGCGAGCAAGCAGGCGGCGCAGGGCCATGTCGCTGTAAAGAGTGCGCTTGCCGGCATCGGCCAGATAGTCGTTGACCGCCTTGAGCAGCTCTGGGCTGTTGTTGCGCAGGGCCCAGGCGCTACGCCCGTTGTCCCGCAGCGGGATCAATTTGTGGGCTCGCAGCCCGCTGATCATGCCGAGCCAGATCCGCCCCTTGAAGCTGTCGGTCACGGTGAGCGGTATGATGCCGGCCGCCACCATCTCCAGCAGATCCCCGTCCTGCAGGTATTCAGGCACGGTTTCGATATAGACGGGGGGCAGCCCCAGCTCGCGAAACAGCCAGTTGAGCTGGCGCAGGCTCTCGTAATAGCTGGAGCTGGCCCGCACCCAGACCCGCCGGCCTGAGAGCTGGGTAATGCGGTTGAAGGTCGGCAGGCTGTGCTGGCTCACCACCCACTCTTCGATGGGGGCGATCACCGGGTTGGAGAAGGTCACCTGTTCGCGCCGGGTCTGCGTCACCGTCATGTTGGCGGCCACCAGATCGCCCCGCCCCTCGGCGAGGTAATCCAGCAGCTTGTCCTGGCGCACCGGGATATAGATGATCTTGAGCTTGATCTTCTCCTTGGCCAGATAGGTCTGGTTCAGCCAGCGCTCGAACCCCTGCAGCTGGTTGACCAGGATGCCGTGCTGGGTCCCCTTGTCGAGGAAGAAAAAGCCCCGCTCATAGACCACCAGGGCCCTCAGCTCTTTCTTTTGCAATATGCTGGCGAGATCCCCTGGCTGGGGCAGCCGCTGCGGTTTGAGATCCGCCGCCAGCAGCGGCAGCGCCCACAGAATGAGCAGGCTCCAGAGCCAGCGCCGCCTCATGGCGTCACCGCCAGTGGCTGTCCGGGCAGGTCAAAGAGGTAATGAGCGACGTGGAGAGGGGTGGCGAAGAGCCTGCGCTGAACCATGATGAGATCGCCTTCTGTTGGCCGACTCGCGTCGGGCAAAACCGTCTGTGGGATAACTAACTATAGAACGCAGACCCACAGCAGAAGGGTCAGCACGGCAGGCGAACCTGCCGTGTTTTCAGGGGGCTCAGATAGAGCGGGCACGCATCTCGAAAATGAGTTTTTCGGCGGTGCAGGTGAATTGCAGGCGGGCTTTCAGGATCACGCCGTTGGCGCCCTGGCTCAGTTCGCTGCTGCTCTTGGCTTCGGCGGTGACCTGCTTGGCCAGCGCCTCGTAGGTGGCCAGCTTGGCGCGGGCGTCGGCCTCTTCGGCGGCCTCGATCACCAGCTCCATCACATCGTCACCCTCGCCGATGATGGTGCCAATTTCGGCGAAGCAGCCGCAGCTGTCACAGGTCTCGTTCAATTCCACTTTCTCTTCTACGGACATCATTCAACTCCCACTTATTTCGGCTGTGATTCATCGTCACGCAAGGCTTTACGAAAATCCCTGATGGCGGTGCCCAGATCTTCCCCGGCGCCGGCCAGGCGTTTGCTGCCAAACACCACGACCACGACGACGAGCAGGATCAACAAATGCCAGATATGAATTCCACCGAGTCCCATAGGGATACTCCTGACTGATAGATACCGATCGTTTGTATCAAAAGAAGGCGCAAAGATTGTTGGGCAAAATCAAGACAGGCGCAAGTTTGCAAATAAATCACCAAAAAATACGGCGACCCAAAGGCCGCCGTATTGCTTGATGCTACTTGTCCCCTCAACCACTACATCCTGTACCAGCCGCCATTGAAGGCGAGAGACGTTTCGAGCATAAGTTCGCCTAGATATGAAAACAAATGGTATAAATTCATCTAAGAATTGAAGAGGATTCATATCATGTTGCTGGAACAGCTGGGGCGTATCGACCTCAATCTATTGATAATCCTGCAAGTTTTGCTGGAGGAACGAAACGGCAGCCGGGCGGCCCGTCGCCTGCATCTGAGCCAGTCTGCCGTCAGCAAGGCCCTCGGCCGACTGCGGGAAACCTTCGACGATCCCCTGTTCGTGCGCTCGGCCTACGGGCTGGAACCCACAGCACGCGCCCTCAGCCTGCAGCAGCAACTGCAGCCGATCCTGCTGTCGCTGGACAACCTGATCCAGCCGCCGGATTTTGACCCGACCACCACCGAGCGGGAGTTCGTCATCGCCAGCATGGACAGCGCCTTTACCCTGTTCGCGCCGCTCTACCTGAGCGAGCTGAAACGGCAGGCACCCGGCATCCGGCTGCGCTACGAGGAGTGGACCGAGAACAGCCTGACCGAGATGAGCCAGGGCCAAGTGGACATCGCCTTCACGGTGCGGGAGAACTGCATCAACTCGGACTTTCGGCTCGACACCCTGCCCAACGCCATCTGCCAGCGGCTGCTCGCCATCGACGATCTGACCTGCCTGGTGCAGCACGACCACCCTGCCCTGCACGAACCCGAATGGGATCTCACCCGCTACCTGGCCTATCCCCACGTGCAGACCTATTGCGAGGGGCGCGACCGCTGGATGCTGGATCACAAGCTGGCGGAGCAGGATCTCTACCGCCGCATCGAGGCGACCGTCCCCTCCTTCGAGGCGGCGCTGCGGATGGGCATGCACTCGGACATGATAGTGACCCTCTCCCGGCTCTACGCCCGCCATGCCACTCAGGTCTACCCGCTGGTACCGCTGCCGCTGCCCATCGCCCTCGACAGCATCTCCCACCTGCTGATCTGGCATCAGCGCCACGAGGAGGATCCTGGCCACCGCTGGCTGCGGGAAACCCTGCTGGCCCTGATCATGGGCAAGCTGGAACCAACAGCGGCCGAACCGGCCTGATACAGGTGCTGGGCCGCGAGCACCCGACAGAATGAGCAAGCTGGCCCCTTCGGCAGCCGCAGGCACCTGATAGCCAAAACGCCGGATCACAAACAAAAAAACGGGGCTCGTCGAGCCCCGCGTCTTTCTTGTTAGCCAGTCAGTTCTGACCGGTCACCGCCAGGTAGTGATGCACCCCGTCGAGCAGCATCTGCACCGAGATCATCACCAGCAGCATGCCCATCAGCCGCTCCACCGCGGTGAGTCCTCGCTCACCCAGCAGCTTGTTGAATACCTCGTAGAACATCAGGATCACCGCGCTGGCGCCCCAGGCCATCAACAGGGCCAGCGACCAGTCCGCCATCCGGGTCGGCTCCTGGTTGGCCAGCAGCAGCAAGGAGGCCAGGATCGAGGGGCCAGCAATCATGGGGATCGCCATGGGCACCAGGAAAGGCTCCTCCCCCGCGGCCAGCCCGGTCACCCCCCCTTCACTCGGGAAGATCATCTTGATGGCGATGAGGAACAGGATTATGCCGCCGGCGATGCTGACCGCCTCCTGCCGCAGGTTGAGGAAATTGAGGATCTGCTGACCGACGAACAGGAAGGCCATCATGATCACCAGTGAAAACAGCAGCTCCCGCATCATCACCTTGCGGCGCCGCTTGGGATCGATATGACGGAGGATCGACAGGAAGACCGGCAGGTTACCCAGCGGATCCATGATCAGAAACAACATGACGGCAGCGGAGAAAGTGTCCATACAACGCCCAGGCTAAGCCTTCAACAAAAGGAGGGGAAAGAGGGCGAAATATAACAAAGGCAGCAAGATTCGGCGAGCGCGGCGGGCGCTCGCCGGCGGGGATCAACCGTGGTTGCAGATCTTGTCGGCGCGGGTCTGGAAACCCTGCTCCGATTCGATGAACTTGCCGCGCTTGGCCAGGAAGTCGATCAGAGCCTCGGCATCCATCTCGCTGGCGCTGCAGGTGTGGAAACGGGCATCCGCCCCGAAGCGTGCGTCGATGGCCTGCTTGAGGCTGGCCCGGGTGAACTGGCCGCCCTGCGCCAGCATCATCTCCATCACTTCGTGGCCGTGTACCGATTGAGTCATTGCAAACCTCTTGAATAGACATATTTGATGCCTATTAAATCCTGCTCCACTGCCGACGACCTTGATATAGACCAACAAATTGCCGATTTCCCTGCCCCCGCACTGGTGATGGTCACGGCTTTGTCGATAATGTGGCAACCTGAGCAGGGGATGGCTACACTAACGCCCCTTTTTGCCACCGCAGACCGAATATAAGGACATTGGCGTCATGCTGTTCCATGGACTGGCTTTCAAACCCTGGCGGATCTGGACCCGCCGTCCGCTCTGGTTGAAGACCCTGCTCGGCATGCTGACGGGGATCGGGCTCGGCGCCGCTTTCAGCGAACAGGCATTGCTGCTCAAACCCATCGGCGTGCTGTTCGTCAACACCATCCAGATGCTGATGGTGCCCCTCATCTTCTGTTCGGTCATCGCCGGCCTCACCTCGCTGCTCAAGGGCAAGGCCCTCGACCGCATCGCCGGCAAGGCCATCGGCCTCTACCTCTGTTCCACCGCCGTCGCCATCTGCATCGGCCTGATGATGGGCTGGCTGCTGGAACCCGGCATGGGCGCCAATATGGGGCCCTATGAGCGGGTCGGCATGGCGGAGTCCCCCACCCTGGCCAGCGTGCTGAGCCACCTGGTGCCGCGCAACCCGGTGCAGGCCATGGTGGACGGCAAGATCCTGCAGGTGATCGTGTTCGCGGTGGCCCTCGCCCTCGCCCTCAACGCCACCGGTCGGCGCGGCCGCCCCGCCATCCTCTTCTTCACCTCGCTGGCGGAGGGGATGTTCAAGCTGACCCAGATGGTGATGGCACTGGCCCCTTACGGTGTCTGTGCCCTGATGGCCTGGATGACCGGCAAGTACGGCATGAGCCTGCTGCTGCCGCTGCTCAAGGTGATCGGCGCCGTCTACCTCGGCTGCCTGCTGCACGTGCTCGGCGTCTACAGCAGCCTGCTGATCCTGCTGGCCCGCCTCAATCCGCTGCACTACTTCAAGAGCATCGTCGATGCCCAGGCGGTGGCCTTCACCAGCAGCTCCAGCAATAGCACCCTGCCCATCAGCCTGGCCTGCGCCGAGCGCCGGCTCGGGGTCTCCCCCGCCATCACCGCCAAGGTGCTGCCCATCGGCGCCACCATCAACATGGACGGCACCGCCCTCTATCAGGGGGTCACCGCCCTGTTCGTGGCTCAGGCCTTCGGGGTGGATCTGCACCTGGTGGATTACCTGACCATCATCAGCATCGCCACCCTGGCCAGCATAGGCACAGCGGGCACGCCGGGCACCGGCCTGATGCTGCTGACGCTGACCCTGACCGCAGTGGGACTGCCGCTGGAGGGGGTGGCACTGATCGCCGGGATCGACCGGATCCTCGACATGGCGCGCACCACGGTCAACGTCTCCGGCGATATCCTGGTTTCCGTGTTGATTGCCCGCAGCGAGCGGGAGCTGGATCTGGCGACCTATCACGACGCCAGCGCGGGGGAGGACATCGACTTCACCCTGCGCTGAGGCAGGGCGAGCGATTAATTTTCGTGGGGATCGTGGTGGCAGCGCCAGCAGACATCGAAGTTGGCGCCGTTCTCCTCCCCGCACTGACCGCACAGCCAGCCGTTGCCCTGACGCTGCTGATAGCGCTCGATGACCCGCCCTGCCTTGCTGCGATCCTGTTCGCGCACCATCAGGGTCACCTGCAGCATGTCCACCGGCAGTTCGCCCAGGGCGCCCGACAGCGCCTCGCCATTGAGCCGCACCGGCACCCCTTCCACTTCCAGCGCCCCTTTCAGGGCGTGGGCCTCCAGCGAATGGGAAGCCCGATACAGATTGATCCAGTGATCCATGTCTTCCCCCTCAGATCCCCCCGCGATGCCGTAACCACGGCACCTGCTCTGGCCGGCTACAGCAGGGTGTCTATGCCGTAGTCGGCCCCCTTGGCCACGATGAAATCGATGAACACCCGCAATTTTCGCGGCATCAGCCGCCGCTCCGGAAACAGCAGGTAAATGGGTACCCTGGGCTGCTGCCACTCGGGCAGCACGGACACCAAGGTCCCGCTCGCCAGCTCCTCGTGGCAGAGCATGGCGGGCAGAGAGGCGAGCCCCAACCCGGCCTTCGCCGCCTCTCGGGCACAGGTTATATTATTAACCCGAAAGCGGGAGGGAGGGTCAACCAGCACCTCCTTGTCATCCCGCTCGAAACACCAGTGCGAGGCCAGAAAGCCGCTGGTCACCGCCACCCGCTCATGTTGTACCAGATCCTCGGGATGAGTGATGGCGGGGCTGCGCGCCAGGTACGCCGGGCTGGCACAGATCAGGCGGGCATTGCTCCACAGCCGCCGTGCTGCCAGGTTCGAGTCGCTCATGTCGCCGATCCGCACGATCGCATCCAGCCCCTCGTTGATGGGATCCACGATGCGATTGGTCAGCTCCAGCTCCACCTGCAGACCGGGATAGGCCTGCAGAAACTCCGCCACCAGTCGCCCTACCACCAGCTGCCCTGCCTCGATGGGCACCGCCAGTTTGAGGGTGCCGGTCACCTCCTGCTGGCTGGCGCTCACCATCAGCTCGGCCTGGGCCAGCTCGTCCACCGCCTTGCTGCAACGCAGATAGTACTGCTCGCCGGCCTCGGTCAGGGTGAGCTGGCGGGTCGAGCGGTAGAGCAGCCGCACGCCGAGGCGCTGCTCCAGCTCGGCGATGCGCCGGCTCACCGTCGCCTTGGTCATGCCCAGCTCCTGGGCGGCCGCCGTGAAGGAGCCCTTGTCGACGATCCGCACTAGAATCAACGCAGCGTTCAGATCCATTGTTGCACCAGTGAAACTGTATATCTCATAAATGGATACTAATCGAAACAGTTGGCCAGTGTTAGCCTGCCTCTCTTATGTTCAGGAATCCCCCCCATGAGTCAACACAAGAAGATCCCCCTGCTGGCCGCCATGATACTGGCCCTGCTCGGCCTGCTGTTTGCCGGTTACTGGTATCTGCACGGCCGCTACTTCGAGAGCACCGACAACGCCTACCTGCAGAGCGAGGTGACCGGCATCGGCTCCAAGCTGTCCGGCTACATCAGCGAAGTGCTGGTGACCGACAACCAGCCGGTGAAGGCCGGCCAGCTCATCGCCCGTCTCGACGACCGGGAGTACAAGACCAAGGTGGCCGAGGCCGAAGCAGACCTGCGCCTCAACCAGGCGACGGCGGAGAACCTGGCCGCCACTCGCACCCAGCAGCTGAGCCTCATCCGTCAGGCCGAGGCCAAGGTCAGCTCGGCCAATGCCGAACAGGTCCGGGCCCAGCAGCAGGTGCGCCGTGTCAGCCAGCTCAACCAGCGCCACTACAGCTCCCAGGACAGCCTGGACGAGGTGCGTGCCGGCTTGCAGGTCAATCAGGCCCAGGAACAGGAGGCCAAAGCGGCCCTGCAGGCCGCCCGCGAGCGGCTGCTGGTGCTGGATGCCGAGGCCAAACAGAACCAGGCCAAGCTGGCATTGAGCGCCGCCCAGCTGGAGCAGGCCAAGCTGGAGCTGGCCTATACCGAGCTGCGAGCACCGGCCGACGGCATCATCGGCAAGCGCAGCCTGCGGGCCGGGCTCTACGTTCAGTCCGGCATGCAGGTGGCCAGTCTGGTGCCGTTGCAGCAGGTGTGGGTCGAGGCCAACTTCAAGGAGACCCAGCTGCTCCACATGCAGCCCGGCCAGAAGGTGGAGGTGATCCTGGATGCCTATCCGGATCAGCCGGTCGAGGGGATCATCGACAGCCTGGCACCGGCCACCGGCGCCAAGTTCGCCCTGCTGCCGCCAGAGAACGCCACCGGCAACTTCACCAAGATCGTGCAGCGAGTACCGGTCAAGATCCGCATTCCGGATCCGGGCGCCCTGGCGGGCAAGCTGTTGCCTGGCCTCTCCACCGAGGTGATCGTCGACACCCGCAGCCCTGATCCCGTGGTCGCCGCCAACTGATGGACGCCATACCACGCCGCAACTGGATCGCGGTCATGGGGGGCCTCATCGGCGCCTTCATGGCCATCCTCGACATCCAGATCACCAACGCCTCCCTGAAGGACATTCAGGGGGCTCTGTCGGCCACCCTGAGCGAGAGCTCCTGGATCTCCACCTCCTATCTGGTGGCAGAGATGATCGCCATCCCGCTGAGCGGCTGGCTGAGTCGGGGGCTGAGCGTGCGGCGCTACCTGCTGTGGACCACAGGCGCCTTCATCATCGCCTCCGTGCTCTGCTCGTTCAGCTGGAACCTCACCAGCATGATCGTCTTTCGGGCGCTGCAGGGCTTCACCGGCGGGGCGCTGATCCCCATGGCCTTCTCCCTCATCGTCAGCCTGCTGCCGCTGCACAAGCGAGCCACCGGCATGGCACTGTTCGGCCTGTGCGCCACCTTCGCCCCCGCCATCGGCCCGACCCTGGGCGGCTGGCTGACCGAACAGATGTCCTGGCACTACATCTTCTACCTGAACGTGCCGCCGGGACTGCTGGTGATGGCCATGCTGGCCCACGGGCTGGACAAGAAGCCGGTGGACTGGGAGGTGATCAAGCGAGTGGATCTCATCGGCATCCTTACCATGGCGGTGGGGCTTGGCCTGTTGGAAGTGGTGCTGGAAGAGGGCAACCGGGAGGACTGGTTCGGTTCCAGCTTCATCGTGCGGCTCACCGTCATCTCGGTGGTGGCGCTGGTGTTCTTCGTCATCAGCCAGCTGCTGCGCCGCCACCCGCTGGTCAACCTGCGGCTGCTGCACAACCCGCGCTTCGCGCTGGCCTGCTTCGCCTACCTGGTGCTCGGCATGGCGTTGATGGGCTCCATCTATGTGCTGCCGCTCTACATGACCCAGATCCACAACTACAACGCGCTGGAAATCGGCGAGGTACTGATGTGGATGGGACTACCCCAGCTGCTGGTGCTGCCACTGGTACCCAAGCTGACCCACAAGATAGACCCGCGCTATCTGGTCAGCTTCGGTTTTCTGGTGTTCGCCGTCAGCTGCTTCATGAACATGAACATGAGTGCGGATTACGCCGGGCCCCAGCTGATCCAGTCTCTCATCGTACGGGCGCTGGGACAGCCCTTCATCATGGTGCCGCTCTCCCTGGTGGCGACCGCCAGCCTGACGCCGGACGAGATCCCCTCCTCCTCCACCCTGCTCAACGTGCTGCGCAACCTGGGCGGTGCCTTCGGCATCGCCATCATAGCCACCCTGATCGACAACGACACCCGCACCCATGTCAGCCAGATCGGCAGTACCCTGGCCGCCACCAGCATAGAGGGACAGGCCTACCTGTTGCAGCTGGCCCAGAGCATGATGGCCCAGGGCTCCGGCCCCGAGCTGGCCCGTCTGCAGGCCCAGGCCATGCTGTCGAACACCATCAGCCGCGAGGCGGCCATCATGGCCTACAACCAGGTGTTCTTCGTGATGGGTATCTTCCTGCTGATCGCCAGCGCCCTGATGCTGCTGCTCAAGCAGCCGGCCCCGAGGGCGCCGGATGCCGAACCGGTCGAGGCGTGAAAAGAGTGAGAAGGGAGTAGCAAAACGGGCCGGCAGGCCCGTTTTTTATTGCGGCCCGCCGGTCAACCCGCCAGCGAGGCGGCGATCAGGAACTGGGCGGCGAAATAGCTGCTCATCACCCAGGCGGTGGCATGGGGGAAGGGGCGACGGAAGCGATCCAGCGCCAGCATGCTGTCGGAGAAGAGGAACATCAGCGCCCCCACCAGGGCGGCGGCGCTGCCGGCGGTGAGGGAGGCGTGCCAGGCACCGGCGGCCACCCAGGCCATGCCGATGATCACCAGCATGTAGCAGAAGACGGGGATCTTCATCTCCCCGAGCTTGCCCCACAACAGGCCGAACACCATGCCGGCCACCAGCAGCAACAGCAGGCCATCCACCAGGTTCAGCACCAGCGGCCCCTGGGCGAAGCCGACGATGTAGCAGAGGTGCGCGACAAGAAATGCCGCCAGCCCCTGGATGAAGCGGTCGCTCGGCAGCATCAGCAGCACGTCGCCGGCCAGCGACAGGCAGAGACCGAGCAGGATCCAGGCGTGGGAGCCGTCGTGGTCATAGCCCTGATAGCCGAACGCCAGCGCTATGATGAGCAGCATGGTCAGCGGCTTGCTGATGTAGAACTGACGGGAGTCTGAGCCGTAGGCCGCACGAATGTGCCACCAGCCCGATGCGATGATCAAGAAACTCAATAACATGCCCTGCTCCTCACGTGTCGCTCGCAGTCATACGGCAACATCTTCTTGCTGACAGGGAGAGTAACAAATTCCCCCGGCCAGTGGCAGAGGCGCTCAGCAAACGAGCACTCTACGCCTAAAGTCTAATTGTCCCACACACCCGGTTCGGGCATAAGGAACGGGTTCGGAGGATCACCATGGAAGAAGCAATGAGAAACTATCTGCCCGCCATCGATATCATGATGTGCCACTTGGGAATCAGCTTTGAGCAAGCCTGCGAACAGCTGGGATTGAGCCAGGTGGAGCAACAGACCCTGAGCCTGCTGCAGGAGCAGGATCCGCAAGAATAAGCCCTCCCGCGGCCCGTATAGATATCATGATGTGCCGCGTTGAATAGGTCTGAGAGCAGCCGGAACTGAGCTAGGTGAAGCAACAGCCTTTCAACCTGCCGCAGAAGCAAGCTCCGCAGGAATAACCCCACACGGGGTAAATAAAAACGGCGCCATCGTGGCGCCGCTTTTATTGGGTGCGGGATCAGCGTGCCTGACGGCGCCGCTGCAGCCAGATCACGGCGCCGAACAGCAGGAAGCCCGGCAGCCACATCAGCTCCTTGGGCCAGCGCTCGGTGGGCGCCTTGACGCTCAGGATCTGCTGATCCATCTCCAGCCCCAGCTCGGCGGCTTGGCTGCCGAAGGTGACGCTGTCGATCAGGATCTTGCCGTCCTGCTCATAGGTCTGGATCCCCAGCTTGGTCAGACGATCCTCACCGCTCGCGCCATCCGGCACCGGCAGCAGCACGGTGAAGCGGCGCAGCTTGCCCACCGCATCTTCCCCTTCCATCCGCAGGCGCAGGGTGCTTTCGGCCTCCACCTGGCCCATGGTCTGGGCCAACTCGGCCGGCGCGGCGTCGCGATACGGGTCGTGCAGCATGTCCATCCAGAAACCGGGACGGAACAGGGTGAAGGCCACCAGCAGCAGCAGCACGCTCTCGTACCAGCGGCTCTTCACCAGGAAGTAACCCTGGGTGGCGGCGGCGAAGATCAGCATGGCGATGGTGGCCACGATGAAGATCAGCACGCCGTGGGCGAAGTCCACGTTGATGAGCAGCAGGTCGGTGTTGAAGATGAACAGGAACGGCAGCGCCGCGGTGCGCAGGCTGTAGTAGAACGCCGTGATCCCGGTCTTGATGGGATCCCCTTTGGAGACGGCGGCCGCGGCGAACGAGGCCAGCCCCACCGGCGGGGTCACGTCGGCCATGATGCCGAAGTAGAAGACGAACAGATGTACGGCGATGAGCGGCACGATGAGGCCGTTCTGCTGCCCCAGGGTGACGATCACCGGCGCCAGCAGGCTCGACACCACTATGTAGTTGGCGGTGGTGGGCAACCCCATGCCGAGGATCAGGCTCAGCAGGGCGGTCAGCAGCAGCATCAGCAGCAGGTTGCCCATGGAGAGGAACTCCACCAGATCCGCCAGCACCAGGCCGACGCCGGTCTGGGAGACGGCCCCGACTATGATGCCGGCGGTGGCGGTGGCGATGCCGATGCCGATCATGTTGCGGGCACCGGCGATCAGCCCCTCGCGCAGATCCACCACGCCGTCGGTGAAGCTGCCGTAGTCATGCTTGCCATCGGTGCGCAGCCAGTTCAGCAGCGGGCGCTGGGTCAGCAGTATGATGATCAGCATCACCGAGCCCCAGAAGGCCGACAGGCCCGGGGAGAGTCGCTCCACCATCAGACACCACACCAGTACCACCACCGGCAGCAGGAAGTGCAGGCCGGAGAGCAGCACGGCGCGGGTTTCCGGCAGCTCGTCCAGCGGCTTGTCCGGATCTTCCGACGGCAACGGCTCGTTGCTGGCGGCGATCTTCAGCAGTCCCAGGTAGGCGGCGGCCAGCAGCACGCTGATCCCCGGCAGGGCGTAGTCGCCCAGCGCCGGCTTGAGCCAGCCCAGGCCATAGTAGACCGCCATGGAGAGGCCGCTGATGAGAGCGGCACCGAAGGCGAAGCCGGTCAGGCGGCGCAGCCAGGGCCGCGGCTGACGGTTGCCGATGGGCTGCATGCCGAGCTTGAGCGCCTCGAGGTGCACTATGTAGAGCAGCGCGATGTAGGAGATGGCCGCCGGCAGGAAGGCGTGCTTGATGATCTCGACGTAGGGGATGCCAACGTACTCCACCATCAGGAAGGCGGCGGCTCCCATGACCGGGGGCATGATCTGGCCGTTGACCGAGGAGGCCACTTCCACCGCGCCGGCCTTCTCCTTGGAGAAGCCGACCCGTTTCATCATGGGGATGGTGAAGGTGCCGGTGGTCACCACGTTGGCGATGGAGGAGCCGGAGATGACGCCGGTCAGGGCCGAGGCCACCACGGCCGCCTTGGCCGGGCCGCCGCGCAGGTGGCCGAGCAGGCTGAAGGCGAGCTGGATGAAGTAGTGGCCCGCACCGGCGCGCTCGAGCAGGGCGCCAAACAGCACGAACAGGAAGACGAAGCTGGTGGAGACCCCGAGGGCGATGCCGAACACCCCTTCGGTGGTGATCCACTGGTGGTTGGCCAGCGCGTGCAGGCTCACCCCACGGTGCGCCAGCAGGGAGGGCATCCAGGGGCCGGCCAGGCTGTAGGCCAGGAAGACGATGGCGATCACCGCCAGGGCCGGGCCGAGGGCACGGCGGGCGGCTTCCAGCAGCAGCGGAATGCCGATACAGGCGACCACGAAGTCCATGGTGGTCAGGTTGCCGGGGCGCTGGGCCAGCTGCTCATACATGATGAACAGGTAGCTGGCGACGGCGGCGCCGATGAGGCCAAGGGCGATGTCACCGAGCGGCACGCGGTCGCGCGGCGAGCTGCGCATGGCCGGGAACACCAGATAGGCGAGCAGGATGGCGAAAGCCAGGTGAATCGAGCGTGTTTCAGTGTCGTTGAGAACACCGATGCCGAGAGAAAACGGCAGCGGCGAAGCGATCCAGAGCTGGAACAGGGACCAGATCAGCGCAAGACCCGCGATGATCCAGCTCATGGTGCCCACCGGCAGGCGGGCTCCCACATCCTGGGCGATCAGCTCCTCGGCCGAGAGCGCCTCTTGTTGTTGTGTTTGCTGCATAGTGTGGCTCTGTTGGTGCTGCAATAAAGAGACTCGCCCCCCCAAAGGAGGAGCGAGTCCGGGGCACATCCTAAGACGCAGCCGGATTACATCCAGCCACGTTCCTTGTAGTAGCGCACCGCGCCTTCATGCAGCGGGGCGGAGAGACCCACCTTGATCATGTCGGCTTCCTTCAGGTCGGCGAAGGCCGGGTGCAGGCGCTTGAAGCGATCCAGGTTGTCGAACACGGACTTGACCAGCTGGTAGACCACTTCCGGATCAGCCTTGGCGCTGGTGGAGAGTACGGCCTTGCCACCGATGGACGGGGTCGGGTTCGGGCTGCCCTTGTACAGACCACCCGGGATCTCGGCCTTGCTGTAGTAGCTCTTCTCGGCCAGCAGCTTGTCGATCTCGGGGCCGGTCACCGGCACCAGCACGGTGTCGGTAGTGGTGGAGGCTTCCTGGATGGCACCGTTGGGGTGGCCAACGAAGTAGCTCATGGCATCGATGTTGTTGTCACCCAGGGCAGAGGCCTGCTCGGCGGGTTTGAGCTCGGAGACCAAACTGAACACGGACTTGTCCCAGCCCTTGACGGCCATGATCTCTTCGAAGGTGTCGCGCTGGCCGGAGCCCGGGTTGCCGATGTTGACCCGCTTGCCCTTCAGATCGTCGAAGCCGGCAATCTTGGCGTCCTTGCGGGCCAGGATGGTGAACACTTCGCTCTGCAGGGAGAAGACGGCGCGGATGTCATCCATCGGACCCTCGGCCTTGAACGGCTCGACGCCCTTCATCGCCTTGTACTGGTGGTCGGACTGCATGATGCCGAAGTTGAACTCGCCGGAGCGGATGCCGTTGACGTTGGCAACACCGCCGCCACTGGCCGGGGCGTTGCACTTGATCTGGTGATCGGCGGCGCCGCGGTTGAGGAAGCGGCAGATGGACTGGCCCGCCACGTAGTAGACACCGGTCTGACCGCCGGTGCCTATGGTCACGAAGCGCTCCTGCGCCTGTACCGGACCACCAAACGAGACACCGACCAGAGCTGCCGACAAGGCACACGCCAGGGATAATCCTTTCATGTTGTTCATCCTTTTTGATTGATTCAGCTCGCCCGTTCCACGGGCGAATGCAAGACAAACCGCCGTGCTGCGTCGGCGGTTGTCCGTGACCTCGCGATGAGGAAATGGGTGAACGACCAGCGTTCCCCAAAAAGCCACCAGCATCCTGTGGTGAGACAGTCGGCTTCATGCCAACCAGAGATAATTGGCACCGAGGGGGCCAATTAAAGAGTTATAACGGCATCGATTAAGCACACGGCGCCAACATAAATCAAACAAAAACACAAAATGAAGGATATCGGTCGCCAGAAATTTGAAGCCGATCATTAATTTGCCGATCGAAGATTAATTGGTTGTGCTACCGGACGGCAGGTGGGAAGAGGGAAAGGAGATTCTTTTGCAGCCCTTGCCTGGCAAGGGCTGCAACCTTGGTGACTTATGCTTTTGGCTTGGCCAGATCCAGGATAAACGCAAACTCCAGCGCGATATCCTCGTAGGCCTTGAAGCGGCCCGACTTGCCGCCGTGGCCGGCGTCCATGTCGGTACTCAGCAACAACTTGTTATCATCCGTCTTCAGCTCCCGCAGCTTGGCCACCCACTTGGCCGGCTCCCAATACTGTACCTGGGAATCGTGCAACCCGGTGGTGACCAGCAGATTCGGGTAAGCCTGCGCCTTGACCTGATCGTAGGGGCTGTAGGCCTTCATGTAGTCGTAGTAGCGCTTCTGGTTCGGGTTGCCCCACTCGTCGTACTCACCGGTAGTGAGGGGGATGGACTCGTCCAGCATGGTGGTGACCACGTCGACGAAGGGCACCTGGGCCACCACGCCGCGATAGAGCTGGGGCGCCTGGTTGATGACGGCCCCCATCAGCAGGCCGCCGGCGCTGCCGCCCATGGCGTAGACCTGATCCCTGGCACCATAACCCTGTGCCACCAGCGCCTCGGTCACGTCGATGAAGTCGTTGAAGGTGTTCTGCTTCTTCAGCAGCTTGCCATCCTCATACCAGTGGCGGCCCAGCTCCTCGCCACCCCGGATGTGGGCGATGGCGTAGACGAAGCCGCGATCCAGCAGGCTCAGCCTGGCACTGCTGAAGTCCGGATCCATGCTGGCGCCATAGGAGCCATAGCCGTAGACCAGCAGCGGATTGGTGCCTGCGCCGGTCCCCTCCTTCTTGAACTTGTCCTTGCGATAGACCAGCGACACCGGCACGGCCACGCCGTCACGGGCGGTGATCCAGAGCCGCTCGCTGGCATATTGATCGGCCTTGAAGCCCGCCACCGGCTGCTGCTTGAGCAGGGTGCGCTTGCCGCTGTTCAGGTCGAGCTCGTAGGTGGAAGACGGCGTGGTCATCGAGGAGTAGCCATAGCGCAGGGCGCTGGTGTCCGGCTCCGGGTTGTAGGCAAGCCAGGTGACATAGGCCGGGTCGTCGAAGGCGATCTCCTTCTGCTCGCCGCTCTGCCAGTTGACCTGGCGCAACCGGGTCAGCCCCTGGCTGCGCTCCTCCAGCACCAGCCACTCCTTGAACAGGGCATAGCTCTCCAGCAGTACATCCGGATTGGGGGCGATCACTGCCTTCCAGCGCTCCACCGGGCGCTCTTTGGTCTCGTAGAGGCCGAAGTTCTTGCCGTCCTTGTTGGAGCGCACATAGAAGCGGCCGCGGTAGTGATCCAGGCTGTACTCGTGATCCACCTGGCGCGGCAGGAACAGCCGCGGCGCCTGGGTCGGCACGTTGGCATCGATGAGGCGCGCCTCGCCGGTAGTGGTGCTGGAGAGGGCGATGACGATGAAATCTTCCGAGGTGGTGGCATAGAGGCTCACATAGAAGGTGTCGTCCTTCTCCTCGTAGACCAGGGTGTCCTTGGCGGGATCCGTGCCCAGCTCGTGGCGATAGACCTGGTAGGGCAGCAGGGTCTTGGGGTGCTTGCGCACGTAGAACACCGTCTTGCTGTCGTTGGCCCAGACCAGATTGCCGGAGGTGTTCGGAAGCGTGTCGGCGGCCCACTTTCCGCTCTCCAGATCGAAGAACTGGATCTGGTACTGGCGGCGGGAGAGGAAATCTTCCGCCACCGCCAGCCAGCGGTTGTTGCGGCTCACCTCGAGCGCCCCCAGGGCGTAGAACTCGTGGCCCTCGGCGCGCTGGTTGCCGTCCAGCAGCAGGCTTGTAGCCTCTTCACCAATTTTGCTGCGTGAATAGATGGCGTACTCCTTGCCCGGCTCGTAGCGGGTCTGGTAGCGATAGCCGTTCTTCACATAAGGCACCGACTCGTCCTGCTGGGGAATGCGGGCCACCATCTCCTGATAGAGCTGGTCGCGCAGCGGCTTGACCGGTTTGAGCATGGCGTCGGTGTAGGCGTTTTCGGCCTCCAGGTAGGCCAGCACCTCGGGTTTCTGGCGCTCGTCATCGCGCAGCCAGTAGTAGTTGTCGACCCGGGTATCCCCGTGTTTTTTCAGGGCATGGGGGTGTTTGGCGGCCACGGGAGGCTGGATCTGGGTGTCGCGTGTGGGCATGGCGGACTCATCATTGGCATATGAACAGGGAACGGCGGCCAGGCAAGCCAGCAGCAGAAGCCCTCGGGAAAAGGTGAACATGTCGCATCCTTTGCGCTTTAAAAGGGTTGGCGGACCTGAGCCTTGGCTCCTTGGACAGGGGACCAATCTGCCCCTTGTCGCCTTCAGTTGCAAGTTCTCCCGCGCCGGGATGTAAAAGGGCCGCCATCTCGCGATGGCGGCCCTTATACCTGACCGTGAGCGACACGGGCTCGCTCAGGTGTGCCTCACATGATGGAAGTGTGTCTGCTCACGGCCAGTCTTCATCAGCCGGGGTAGCTCGACCAGACTCTGGTCGCGCCCTCATTGCTGATGCTCAGCACCTGATAGGGCTGACCCGGAATATCCATGCCCGGCGCACTCTGGGGCATGCCCGGAATGGTCAGGCCGCGGATCGCCGGTTTTTCCTTGAGCAGTTTCTGCACATCGGCGGCGGGCACGTGTCCCTCGATCACATAGCCGTTGACCACGCCGGTGTGGCAGGAGGCCAGCTGCGGAGTGATGCCGTACTGCTGTTTGACCGGTGCAAGCTGTTCGGTTTCGATGACCTCGAGCTCGAAGCCATTCTCTTCCATGTGCTTGTTCCAGGCCTGGCAGCAGCCGCAGTACTTGGATTTGTAGACGGTCATCTTCTCGGCCGCGAGAGCAGAAAAGCTGACGGTACCGGCCAGCACGGCCAGTAGCAGGGATTTGTACATAACTCACCTCAGATTGAATGAAACATGCCCGGGAACGGGGGTCAGATTCAAGCCAGGGTGCGGGGAGGACGCTCCAGCCGGTCGGTCGGGACATCCGGCATGAACTGGGAAGGGGAGATGAAATCCGGGGCGTCAGGTTCCAGCATGGCAACCGTCAGGCTGTCACTGCTGAGCACCGTCATGGCGAGCGCCGAGGTGAAGCTGCCGCAGGGCATGGCTTTCTCCAGGGTGCGTTCGCTCTGGCTGCAATGAGGCGTCAGGGTACAGAGATCGGTCGCCGCCCTGCTGCCAAACGACATCAGCACCATCAGCAGACTCCACAGGGGGAGCCAGCGGCGGGCGCGAGCGAGTTGGCGACGGGTCAGAACCATGAGACGACTCATTGACGAAAGGTGGCCTATGGTAACCCCTGGCCCAGGGGGAGGGTCAAGCCCTCCCCCTCTTCCAGTCAGCCTCCATCAAGGTTGCTGACGGGTGGCCGCCAGCACGATCTCGCGCACGCAGACATTGGCCGGCTGGTGCCATGCATAGAGCACGGCCTCGGCGATCACCTCGGGCGCAATGACGCCGCCCATCTGATCCTTCCAGTCGTGGTAGCCGGCCTTGATGCTCTCGTCCGTGGTGTGGCTGAGCAGCTCGGTCTCCACCGCGCCTGGGGCTATGGTCACCATCCGCACGCCGACATCGGCCACCTCTTCCCGGATGTTTTCGGTCAGGGCGTGTACCGCGAACTTGGTGGCGCAGTAGGCGGCATGGTTCGGGAAGGTCTTGCGACCGGCGATGGAGCTGATGTTGATGATGGTGCCGCTGCGGCGCGCCTTCATCCCGGCCAGCACGGCGTGAACGCCGTTCAATACCCCCATCACGTTGATGTTGAGCATCTGCTGCCACTCGGCCGGATCCTGCACGTCGGCCTGGCCCAGCAGCATGACGCCGGCATTGTTGACCAGGCAGCCGACCGGACCGAATTGCGCCTCGGCCTGCTGGATGGCGGCTTTCATGGCGGTGGTGTCGGTCACGTCGACCCCGATGCAGAGGGTATCGGGCAGGCCCAGCGCCTGCATGGGCTCGACCCGGCGGGCCAGCAACAGCAGCGGATGGCCGGCGGCCGAGAAGGCGCGGGCGATGGCGGCACCGATCCCGGCGGAGGCACCGGTGATCACGACGAGAGGCTTGGACATGATGTTTTCCTTCTGATTCAAGAGTCGGTTTGAGCAAACAAGCGGCTGGCCAGCACGGAACGGGATCACTATAGTCACTGCATCCATCAGTGATAAATATTGTTTTCCGCTGGTTATCATCTGAAAAAACTATGGTTGGGCTTATGCTGGATCTGAGACTGCTGCGTTTCTTCATCGCCATCTATGAAGAGAAGAACATCACGGCGGCGGCCGAACGCTGCCACGTCAGCCAGCCCTCCCTCTCGGCGGGGCTGCGCCAGCTGGAAGAGACCCTGGGTGACAGCCTGTTCATTCGGGGCAAGAAGGGGGTGGAGGCGAAGGATCCGGCCCACTACCTCTATCCCCACGCGGTCAAGCTGGTGGAGGAGGCTCGTCGGCTGCCCGAGCTGTTTCGCCAGAAGGCGACGCGTGCTCGGCTCAATCTTGCCATCATGCCGGACCTGAGCCGGCGCCGGCTGGCGGGATTGCTGCAGCAGGTACAGGCGGTGCTGCCCGAGCTGGATCTCACCCTCTCCGATTACGGGACGCCTGCCGACTGTCGGCTGACCCTGGATGCCCTGCGCCGGGAGGACGAGATCTTTCTGCCGCTGTGGGAAGAGGACTATGTCTTGTGCGTGCGCCGCGACCATCCCCTCGCCGGCCGCCGGCAACTCGAACTGGCCGAGCTACAACATTATGATTTTATTGAGTGCCCACCCTGCGAGGCCCATCAGCAGACCATAGGCCTGCTGGCCTGTGATCGGCTCACCCTCAATCTGGTGGCCAAGGCAGAGAGCAAGGGGCTGGTGATGGCGCTGGTACTGGCCGGGATCGGCATCAGCTTCCTGCCGGACGGGCTGGTGGAGGACGAGGCGGGGCTGTGCACCGTGCCCGTGAGCGGGCCCCGGATGTTCCGGCGCATCGGTCTCTGCTATCCCGCCCACCAGACCCTCAATCCGGCGCTGCGCGAGCTGATCCCGGAGCTGGCGGGCCACGGCGCTTCTTGCTAACGTCGCTGCGCAATGCATCTTTTGCCGGCATCCACTCCTCTTCAGGTCAGGACCCCATGAAACGCATTCTGGTCATCTTCTCACACCCGGCGCTGCAGAGCTCCCGGGCCAACAAGCAGCTGCTGCAGGCCATCGACGGGCTGGAGGGCGTCACCCTGCACGACCTCTATCTGCACTACCCGGACATGTTCATCAACGTGAAGCGGGAGCAGGCCCTGCTCTCTGAACACGACATCATCGTCTTCCAGCACCCCTTCTACTGGTATTCCTGTCCGGCCATCATGAAGGAGTGGATGGATCTGGTGCTGGAGTACGGCTACGCCTACGGCCCGGAAGCCCACGCCCTCAACGGCAAGCAGTGGCTGTCGGCCATCACCACCGGCGGAGCCCCCGAATCCTACTGCAGTGCCGGCTACAACCAGCGCCCGCTGCTCGACTTCCTGCTCCCCTTTCAGCAGACGGCCCAGCTGTGCGGCATGAGCTGGCTGCCCCCGTTCGTGCTGCACTCCTTTCACAAGATCCGGGACCCGGAGGCGCTGCGTCGCTGCGGCCAGGACTATCGCCAGTTGCTGTGCGCCCTGCGCGACGAGCAGCTGACCCCGGCACAACTCGGCGGCAGCCCCTATCTGCGTGATCTGCTGGAGGTACTCCCATGACCCGAACCCGCTCCGGGCGTAGTCCCGGCCTGCCTTCATCGGCCTCCACCACGGCGCGGAGGATCCGCTGATGGGACACGGTTTGCTGTTCGACGCCTTCATCTACCTCTCCGCCGCGGTGATCGCGGTGCCGCTGGCCAAGCGCTGGGGGCTGGGCTCCGTGCTCGGCTACCTGCTGGCGGGGATCATCATAGGCCCCTTCCTGCTGGGGCTGGTGGGTGAGCAAAAAGACGTGATGCACTTCGCCGAGTTCGGAGTGGTGCTGATGCTGTTTCTGGTCGGGCTGGAGCTCAGGCCGGCGCTGCTGTGGCAGCTGAAGGGGCCCATTCTCGGCACCGGCGGCCTGCAAGTGCTGCTCACTACGGCAGCCCTGACCGGCGTGGCCCACCTCATTGGCCTGCCCTGGCAACAGGGGCTGGCCATCGGCCTCATCCTGGCGCTCTCCTCCACCGCCATCGTGCTGCAGAGCCTGCAGGAGCGCAAACTGATGCAGAGCGAGAGCGGCCGCTCCGCCTTCGCCGTGCTGCTGTTCCAGGACATCGCCGTCATCCCCATCCTGGCGATCCTGCCGCTGCTGGCCATCGCGCCGGTGGCCAGCAGTGGCAGCTCTGAGCTGGCCGGTTGGCAACACGGCCTGCTGGTGGTGGCCGCCATCTCCGGCATCGTGCTGGGTGGTCATTACCTGATGCGCCCGGTGTTTCGCGCCATCGCCCAGTCCCACATGCGGGAGATCTTCGTTGCCGCCGCCCTGCTGCTGGTGATCGCCATCGCCGTGCTGATGGAATCGGTCGGTCTCTCCCCCGCTCTCGGCTCCTTCCTCGCCGGCGTGGTGCTGGCGGACAGCGAATACCGCCACGAACTGGAGGCGGACATAGAGCCGTTCAAGGGGCTGCTGCTCGGCCTCTTCTTCATGTCGGTGGGCGCCGGTATCAACTTCGGGCTGTTTGCCGAACATCCGCTGCTGATCCCGGCCCTGGTGGTCGGCCTGATGCTGCTTAAGTGGTTGGTGTTGATGGCGCTCGGCTTCATCATCCGCATCTCGCCGAGCCAGCGCTGGACCTTCGGGCTGGCGCTGGCCCAGGGGGGGGAGTTCGCCTTCGTGCTGTTCTCGTTCGCCGCCCAGAACAGGGTGTTACCGGGGGATACCATCGCCCTGCTGACCCTGGTGGTGGCGCTCTCCATGGCACTGACGCCGCTGCTGCTGATCCTCAACGATCGGGTGATCCAGCCCTGGTTCGACTACCGCAACCAGAGCGAGGTCCCGCAGCACGAGCAGCCGGAGCTGGTGGAGCACCCGGTGATCATCGCCGGCTTCGGCCGCTTCGGTCAGATCGTGGGACGCTTGCTGCACGGTCACGGCATAGGTACCACCATCCTTGAGCAGGATGCCAGCCAGATCGAGATGCTGCGCAAGTATGGCTATCAGGTGTTCTACGGGGATGCCAGCCGGCTCGACCTGCTGCACGCCGCCGGTGCCCACAAGGCTAAATTGCTGGTGCTCTCCATCAACGACCCTGCGACGTCACTCGAAGTGATTGAAATGGTGAAGAAACACTTCCCGCACCTTAAGATACTGGCGCGAGCCCAGGATCGTCCCCACGCTCACGAGATCCTGCGCCAGGGCGTGGGCAGCGTGTATCGGGAAACCCTGGGTTCCGCCGTGGATCTGGGGGTGGAAGCCCTGACCCAGCTCGGTTTTCGGGCCAACCAGGCCTGGCGGGCCGGGCAGACCTTCAAGCAGCACGACAACTGGCTGCTGCGGGAGCAGGTCAACTACCTGGACGACGAACACACCTATATCAACAAGAGCCTGCAATACCGGGACATCCTCTCCGATCTGCTGCAAGACGATCAGGAAGGACAGGAGCGCATTCACGCCCACAACTGGAACAGCGGTCTGCCCGACAACGACAAGGAAGCAATATGATTGCCTATTACCCCCTGCTCAAACACCTGCACATGACGCTGGCGCTGGTCAGCGTGCTGTTGTTCCTCTATCGCTGGCTGTTAGCCCTGGGGGGCAGTGCCCGCCTGCAGCAGAAGTGGCTGAAGATCCTGCCCCATGTCAACGACACCTTCCTGTTGCTGTTCGGGGTAGTGCTGGCGGTGACCCTGCAGATGAGCCCGGGTCAGCAGCCCTGGCTGATGGCCAAGCTGATCGCGCTGGTGGTTTACATCGGCCTCGGCGTCATGGCGCTCAAGCGCCCTGCGCGCAGTCAGAAGCTGGTGGCCGGCCTCGCTGCCCTGGCGGTATTCGGCTATATGGTGGGCGCCGCCATCACCAAGTCGGCCTGGTCCTGGTTGGCCTGATCCGACAGCAAAAATCCCCGCCCGGTGGAGGAGAGCCCTCTCCTCCACATCATATTCTGCGCTTACCCATCATTTCTGTTTTTTCTTCTGCACCAAATCCGTAAGACAGCACTTTCATTTGGCGAATTTTCATCATTTTTTAGCCTCAATTGCTGCCAGAAAAGAGAGCGTTCTCTTTTGTGATCATATAGTTAGCTTGGTTTGTATGAAAATGGCGACAGTTGTCGCAGCAAAACTTGCGACATATACTGTCGCAAGGCATGGCTAGGATACACTCAACGCTAAACCAGTGAAGGCATGCACCATGAGTAAGAAGCTGTTACGACAACTGACCTTGGCGCGTTGCATCCCGCACCGCCCTTACAAGCTGACCGCCAGCCAACTCCAGGTAAAACTGGAAGAAGAAGGCATTCATGTCAGTCTGCGTACCGTGCAACGGGACCTGGAAGAGATGTCCGGCATGGGGTTGTTCGATCTCACCTCGGATGAACGCAGCAAACCACACGGCTGGTGCTTCGAGCGCCATGGCCTCAACGATTTTGCCAACATCATGCCGCTGTCGCTGGCAGTGGCGCTGAAAACCTGGAGCGACCAGGCCAGCCAGCTGCTGCCCGCCAGTGTCCTGACCGAATTGAACCCGCTGGTCGACAAGGCCAGCCAGGTGATCCGTGACAGCCAGAGCGAACTGGCGGAACGCTGGCTCGAGAGCGTGCACCAGTCACCGCGCCCGTTTGCCGGCAACCCGGAGATCCGCCGCAGCACCCTGATCCGCGATGCTCTGTGGCGTGGCCGCAAGTTCAGCGCCGAGATCCAGCGTGTCATCAAGGAGCGCACCGTGTGGCTCTGCTATGACCGCATCAATCCGCTCGGCATTCTGAACCAGGCGGAGGGGCCGACCCTGCTCTGCACCCTGTCCGAGCTGGATCCCAAGGTCTACGGCATCCCGTTCGACCACATCAAGAACGTGGAGCTGACCAACTTCAGCGCGACCCAGCCGAAGGATTTCAATATCCAGAAACTGATCCGCGATCAGGGGTACCAGGATGTCAGCGGGCCGATCCGCTTCGTCGGCCGCATCGATGCCAACTGCCCAACCCTGGTCGACGGCCAGATCCCCGGCCACAACCCGCGCATGACCCGTTACGACAAGCGCAGCGTGGTAGTGGAAACCGAGGTGCAGGACACTCCGGAGTTCCGTACCTGGCTCAACAACATGAGCGGGAACCTGGAAGTGCTGGCGCCAGAATCCTTGCGCAAGGCATATCCGACACCGGGTAGCCGCGTCAGCTGACACCTTCTCAACAAGCCGGGCCAAGCCCGGCTTTTTGTATTCTTTTTGAGCATATTTATTCAACTAATTTTTAAGCCTTACCCTTCGAATTGAGCCTGTTTTTACCATCGTTTTCGCCCTGTTTTTGCGTGTGAGAGATCAGCCATCGCCGCTGTAAGAGGCCACTGTGTCGAACCGTACGCGAAGCCATCTTTGAATCCTTATGCTTTCCCGTGAAACAAACTAACACCATGATTAATATGAATTTATTGCCACTACCATGATCGTTTAAGCGTTCTCATCACACCGACAACGCCAACTCCTCCCTTGTTCCGCCCTCTGGTTCCCTTAATATAGGTTTCACAAGGACGAAGCTGATTCGGCAGGATGCAGAAGCAGCGCATAAGCAGGGAATAAACCACAGGACGTGGGCAGGGAACACCTCAGGATGAGGCCGATAGCCAGGATGGTTATCAAAGGGAATACAGGACACCGCGGGACGTGGTTGAGGACACCTCGGGATGAGGCAGAGCAGCAGGATGGTTGCTCTTCAGGACGAACAGGAACCTCGCCGGAGGCGAGCAGGACAGCTTCAGGATGAAGCGAGATAACCCGGATGGTTATCTGTCAGGATGACGTAAGGAACACCACGGGATGTGGTAACGGACACCTCCAGGATGGAGAGAGTGCAGCAATCAGGATCGATTGCCAGGCTAGGATGGCCACAGGACACCTCAACGGATTGGGAAGGGGATATTCCGAAGGATCAGGATAAAGTCAGGGATTGCAGGGAGCGTTGCAGTTCAGGGACTGGACGAAATGACTCGAGGGGACGGCAGCTGCCGTCCCCTTTTCTTTTTGCGCTTTTTACTACATGCAACCCAATTACATCACTCACGCTGCAGATGTTGTGCATGCCACTTCCCTGCGCGTGTTCCTGCTGCTCGTCACTCTCGTCCATACCTTGACTGAGTCTCTTTCGACAAGACCTCTCTAAAGGCCTGAAAGAAGCGCCAAGACATTCAAGCTGCACTTCGTATGCGTGACGGAGCATAGAGGCGCTCTGCAGTCTTCCAGGACACTCAGTGGATTGTCGTTCTCCCCTAATATCATTGCAGGCAAGAGAGACAAAGATAGCAGCTGATCCAGCAGGGTCCGGGGGATCACATCAATATCCCTGCCCGCCAGAAGCACAGGGTCGAGTGGACCCATCCCGACATGACCACCGTCTGGCTCTGCGTGTTTTACTGAAGTGAGTAAGGAGAAAAGAGGTAATCCGGGGAAAATAAGACGAAAAAAGCCCAGTCTGTCGACTGGGCTTCTTAAGTAGTGGCGGAGCGGACGGGGAGACGGACAGAGTCCGGCTCAAGCACAAGGGACAACAGACAGGGACCGAGTTGCCCGTGGCAAGTCGCAGCCCTGGCGGTTGTCTCTTGTTTCCTCATCCCGTTTGCAAAAGCCAGATAGCAAAAAGGCCTTCCCATTTGGGAAGGCCTTTCAATTTAGTGGCGGAGCGGACGGGACTCGAACCCGCGACCCCCGGCGTGACAGGCCGGTATTCTAACCGACTGAACTACCGCTCCGCATTCGGTTAGCTTTCGCTAAAGCTGTTGCTGCTTGTTTGTGAGGCGTCATCCTCGCAGCCGGTCATGTCTTTCACATCACCGTTTAATTGGGTGCCTGGCAGTGTCCTACTCTCGCATGGCGAATGCCACACTACCATCGGCGCTACAGCGTTTCACTTCTGAGTTCGGCATGGGGTCAGGTGGTTCCACTGCGCTATTGC
>NZ_JBGLQY010000010.1:0-135788 GCF_041402265.1 Aeromonas sp. S15(2024)
AGTTGAGGCAGTTGAGGCAGTTGAGGCAGTTGAGGCAGTTGAGGCAGTTGAGGCAGTTGAGGCAGTTGAGGCAGTTGAGGCAGTTGAGGCAGTTGAGGCAGTTGAGGCAGTTGAGGCAGTATCAGAATCCACTAAAAGAAAAGCCGGGACAAGCCCGGCTTTTTCTTTTATCACTCAGCAGCTGCTTCAGCAGCGGCCGGGCGGTCTACCAGCTCAATGTAAGCCATAGGGGCGTTATCGCCAGCACGGAAACCGCATTTCAGAATGCGAGTATAACCGCCGGCGCGCTCCAGGTAGCGCGGGCCCAGTTCATTGAACAGCTTAGCCACGATCGCGTTATCGCGAGTGCGGGCAAATGCCAGGCGACGATTAGCAACGCTATCAGTCTTGGCAAGGGTGATCAGCGGTTCAACTACACGACGCAGCTCTTTTGCCTTAGGCAGAGTCGTCTTGATGATCTCATGACGAACCAGGGAGCTGGCCATGTTGCGGAACATAGCCTGACGATGGCTGCTGTTCCGGTTCAGTTGACGACCACTCAAACGATGGCGCATGACCTTATCCTTCTAACTAAATCTGTGAAACCCGTAATCTGGATTACTCGTCAGCGATGCTGGCGGGCGGCCAGTTCTCAAGGCGCATGCCAAGAGACAGACCACGGGAGGCCAACACGTCCTTGATCTCAGTCAGGGACTTCTTACCGAGGTTAGGAGTCTTAAGCAACTCAACTTCGGTACGCTGTACCAGATCACCAATATAGTGGATAGCTTCTGCCTTCAGACAGTTCGCAGAACGAACTGTCAGCTCCAAATCATCGACAGGACGCAGCAGAATCGGATCAAACTCGGGTTTCTCTTCTTTCTTCTCGGGCACGCTGACATCGCGCAGATCCACGAAGGCTTCCAGTTGCTCGGCCAGAATAGTGGCAGAACGACGGATGGCTTCTTCAGGATCCAGGGTACCATTGGTCTCCATGTCGATGACCAGCTTGTCCAAGTCGGTACGCTGTTCAACCCGTGCTGCCTCAACATTGTAGGCAATACGAACGATGGGGCTGAACGCGGAGTCCAGCAGCAGGCGACCGATAGGACGCTCTTCATCATCGTTGTGAACACGAGCAGAAGCAGGCACATAACCACGACCGCGCTGAACTTTCAGGCGCATGCTGATTTCAGCATTGGCACCAGTCAGGTGGCAGATTACGTGCTCCGGGTTTACGATCTCGACTTCATCACCGTGAGTGATATCACCAGCGGTAACGGGGCCTGTTCCAGACTTGGTCAGGGACAGAGTTACCTCGTCCTTGCCTTCCAGCTTCACAGCGATACCTTTCAGGTTGAGCAGGATTTCAAGAATGTCTTCCTGTACACCTTCTTTGCTGCTGTACTCATGCAGTACACCGTCAATTTCGACTTCAGTAACTGCACAACCGGGCATAGAAGACAGCAAAATACGACGCAGGGCGTTGCCCAGCGTGTGACCAAAGCCACGCTCGAGTGGCTCAAGAGTCACTTTCGCATGAGTCGGGCTAACTTGCTCGATGTCAACTAGCCGCGGTTTAAGAAAATCTGTTACAGAACCCAGCATTGTGTCCTCTCTTTAGAAGCTAGCTTTACTTGGAGTAAAGCTCGACGATCAGCTGTTCGTTAATGTCGGCAGACAGGTCGGAACGCTCTGGCAGACGCTTGAAAGCACCTTCCATTTTAGCGGCATCAACCTCTACCCAAGTCGGCTTCTCGCGCTGACCAGCAACCTCAAGGGCAGCTTTGATACGCGCTTGCTTCTTAGCCTTCTCACGAACGCAGATCACGTCCTCAGGGGAAACCTGGAAAGAAGGAATGTTCACAACGCGACCGTTTACCATGATGGCCTTGTGGCTCACCAGCTGACGAGATTCAGCGCGGGTAGCACCGAAGCCCATGCGGTAGACGACGTTGTCCAGACGACCTTCCAGCAGCTGCAACAGGTTTTCACCGGTGTTACCCTTTTGACGGGCAGCGTCGCGGTAGTAGTTGCGGAACTGTTTTTCCAATACGCCGTAGATACGACGAACTTTTTGTTTCTCGCGCAGCTGAACACCGTAGTCAGACAGACGCGCTTTACGCGCACCGTGTTGACCAGGAACGGTGTCAATCTTGCACTTAGAATCAATCGCACGAACACCAGACTTCAGGAAGAGGTCGGTGCCCTCACGACGGCTAAGCTTAAGCTTAGGACCGATATATCTTGCCATCTTCTTTCTCCAACAATCCTAGACCAAGTAGCTACAGCGTTACACGCGGCGCTTCTTGGGAGGACGACAACCGTTGTGCGGGATCGGAGTCACATCAGTAATGTTAGTGATGCGGAAACCAGCCGCGTTCAGAGCGCGGATGGAAGACTCACGACCGGGACCCGGACCTTTAACCATGACTTCCAGGTTCTTCACGCCATATTCTTTGGCCATCTCACCAGCGCGCTCGGCAGCTACCTGAGCAGCGAACGGGGTGGACTTACGAGAACCACGGAAACCGGAACCACCAGAAGTAGCCCAAGACAGAGCATTGCCCTGACGGTCAGTAATGGTCACGATTGTGTTGTTGAAAGATGCATGAACGTGCGCAATACCGTCGCTCACTTGCTTTTTAACGCGCTTGCGAGCACGAGTCGGAGTTTTAGCCATTTTCTACCTTCCCGTTACTTCTTGATAGCCTTGCGCGGACCCTTACGGGTACGAGCGTTGGTCTTGGTACGTTGACCACGAACAGGCAGGCTACGACGGTGACGCAAACCACGGTAGCAACCCAGATCCATCAATCGCTTGATGTTCATGGAAATCTGACGACGCAGGTCACCTTCAACGGTGAATTTACCTACTTGTTCACGCAGACTCTCGATCTGAGCTTCGTCCAGGTCTTTAATTTTCACATTCTCAGCGATACCGGCTGCGGCACAGATGGCCTTGGAGCGGGTACGACCGACGCCATAAATAGCAGTCAAAGCGATGACTGCATGCTTATGGTCAGGAATGTTAATGCCAGCGATACGGGCCACTATTCACTCCTACATATAGTAGATTACGACCACCACAAAGCCCGTGAGCGGATACGTGGCGGTCAACCAATACACAACAAAAGTTGGCTGGCTATATTAGCCAGCACAACTATTTGTTGCAAGTACTAACCGTAAAAAATTAGCCTTGGCGCTGTTTATGCTTTGGCTCGCTGCAAATCACACGCACCACACCGTGACGCTTGATGATTTTGCAGTTACGGCAGATTGCCTTAACGGAAGCACGAACTTTCATTGCTTAACTCCGTAACTACGCCGACCTTTAGCGGCCGTAGCCCTTCAGGTTGGCCTTCCTCAGGACGTCGCCATACTGATGAGACATCATATGGGTCTGAACCTGAGCCATGAAGTCCATGATAACTACCACGATAATCAGCAGCGAGGTGCCACCGAAATAGAACTGAACGTTCCAGGCAGTCATCAGGAACTGGGGTACCAGACAGATAAAGGTTATATAGAGCGCACCTGCCAATGTCAGGCGGGTCATAACCTTATCGATATAACGTGCTGTCTGCTCGCCCGGGCGGATCCCCGGGATAAAGGCTCCACTCTTCTTCAGGTTATCTGCTGTCTCGCGGGGGTTGAACACCAGCGCGGTATAGAAGAAGCAGAAGAAGATAATGGCTGCTGCATAGAGCATCTCATACAAGGGCTGACCCGGCTGCAGGACCATAGAGACCTGTTGCAGGATATCGGCAACCTTGCCCTCCCCCTGACCAAACCAAGAGGTAATGGTCCCTGGGAAGAGGATGATGCTGGATGCGAAAATCGCAGGAATCACACCGGCCATATTTACTTTCAACGGCAGGTGTGTGCTTTGCGCTGCAAATACTTGGCGGCCTTGTTGACGCTTGGCATAGTTAACGACGATACGACGCTGACCACGCTCCACGAACACCACAAAGTAAGTCACTGCGAAAACAATCAAGCCCAGCAACAACAACAGCAGGATGTGCAATTCCCCTTGACGTGCCTGTTCGGCCGTAGCGCCAATGGCATGAGGCAGACCAGCAACGATACCTGTGAAGATAATCAACGAGATACCATTACCAATCCCACGCTCGGTAATCTGCTCACCCAACCACATCAAAAACATGGTACCGGTGACCAGACTCACAACGGCCGTGAAATAGAAGCCCAAACCCGGATGAGTCACGAGTCCCTGCATCATATTCGGCAGACCGGTTGCAATACCAATGGCCTGGAAAGTTCCCAAAACCAGCGTGCCCCAACGGGTATATTGGCTAATCTTGCGACGGCCGGATTCACCTTCTTTCTTGAGTTCAGCAAGAGCGGGGTGAACCACAGTCAGCAGCTGGATGATGATCGAGGCCGAAATGTACGGCATGATCCCCAGCGCAAGAATAGAAGCACGCGAGAGTGCACCACCACTGAACATGTTGAACATCTCAATGATGGTGCCCTTCTGTTGTTGGAACAACTCGGCCAGTACGGCGGCGTCAATACCAGGAATCGGCACATAAGAGCCTGCACGGAAAACGATAATCGCCCCGAGAACGAAGAGCAGACGGCTCTTCAGTTCACTCAGACCACCCTGTGCTTTAACATCCAATCCTGGTTTCTTAGCCATTGTACTGATTATTCCTCGATTTTACCGCCAGCGGCCTCGATGGCTGCACGTGCACCCTTGGTGACGGACAGACCACGAACGGTCACAGCACGGTCAATGTTGCCAGACAGAACAACTTTAGCGAACACGATGTTTTTGGTAATAACACCGGCTTGCTTCAGAGTGCTCACGTCGACCACATCACCTTCTACCAGGGCGATTTCGTTCAGGCGCACTTCGGCAGAAACCAAAGATTTGCGAGAGAAGAAACCGAACTTCGGCAGACGGATTTTCAAAGGCATCTGGCCGCCTTCGAAACCGTTGCGGACTTTGCCGCCACCGGAACGAGAGGTTTGACCTTTAACACCACGACCACCGGTCTTGCCCAGACCAGAACCGATACCACGGCCCGGACGGTGCTTAACGCGCTTGGAACCAGCAGCCGGAGACAGAGTATTCAGACGCATGCTTAGCCCTCCACCTTAACCATGTAATAAACCTGGTTGATCATGCCGCGTACGCAGGGAGTATCTTCCAGCTCAACGGTGTGACCAATGCGACGCAGACCCAGACCACGCAGAGTCGCCTTGTGCTTTGGCAGACGGCCGATAGAGCTGCGAGTTTGAGTTACTTTTACAGTGTTAGCCATGTCGCATTACCCCAGAATTTCTTCAACGCGCAGACCACGCTTGGCAGCGATCTGTTCCGGGGATTGACCCTGAACCAGAGCGTCTACAGTGGCGCGAACAACGTTGATT
This sequence comes from Aeromonas sp. S15(2024), assembly GCF_041402265.1. Classification (NCBI taxonomy): domain Bacteria; kingdom Pseudomonadati; phylum Pseudomonadota; class Gammaproteobacteria; order Aeromonadales; family Aeromonadaceae; genus Aeromonas; species Aeromonas sp. S15(2024). Next base: position 5,380 of record NZ_JBGLQY010000010.1, read on the forward strand.
GGGTTGGTGGAACCGTAGGTCTTAGCCAGCACGTTGTGGATACCAGCAACTTCCAGAACGGCACGCATAGCGCCGCCTGCGATGATACCAGTACCTTGAGAGGCCGGCTTCATGAACACGGTGGAACCGGAGTGAACACCTTTCACCGGGTGGTGCAGGGTGCCGTTGTTCAGCTCAACCTTGTTCAGGTTACGCTTAGCCTGTTCCATCGCTTTTTGAATAGCGGCCGGAACTTCACGGGCTTTACCGTAACCGTAACCTACACGGCCGTTACCATCACCCACCACGGTCAGCGCGGTGAAGGACATGATACGACCACCTTTAACAGTTTTCGAAACACGGTTTACTGCAATCAGCTTTTCTTGCAGTTCGCCGGCTTGAGATTCGACTTTAGCCATCTTCGACTCCTAGCTTAGAACTGAAGACCAGCGTCACGTGCAGCAGCTGCCAGAGCAGCGATGCGACCGTGATACTTGAAACCGGAACGATCGAAAGATACGTTCTGAACGCCTTTGGCAATGGCACGCTCGGCGATAGCCTTACCTACAGCGGTAGCAGCATCTGCGTTACCGGTGTATTTCAGAGCTTCACTGATGGCCTTCTCTACTGTGGAAGCAGAGGCCAGAACTTCGGAACCGTTGGCTGCAATAACCTGCGCATAGATGTGACGCGGGGTACGGTGAACAACCAGACGGGTAGCTCCCAGTTCCTGCATCTTTTTCCGAGCACGAGTAGCACGACGGAGACGAGCTGCTTTCTTGTCCATAGTGTTACCTTACTTCTTCTTAGCTTCTTTAGTACGCACTTGCTCGTTGGCATAGCGTACACCCTTGCCCTTGTAGGGCTCCGGAGCGCGGTAAGCACGGATATCGGCGGCGACTTGGCCAACCAGCTGCTTGTCGACACCACGCAGAACGATTTCTGTGGCAGTCGGGCACTCAGCGGTCACACCAGCCGGCAGCGCATGCTCTACCGGGTGAGAGAAGCCCAGAGCCAGCGCAACAGCATTGCCCTTGATGGAGGCTTTATAACCTACACCAACCAGCTGCAGCTTGCGCTCGAAGCCTTGGGTAACACCGATTACCATGTTGTTGACCAATGCACGGGCAGTACCGGCCTGAGCGTCAGCACCAGCGATGCCGTCGCGCGGGGCGAACTTCAGTACATTGTCTTCTTTGGTCACTTCTACACCGGCGTGAATAGAGCGAACCAGGGAACCTTTACCACCTTTGATGGACAGTTCCTGGCCGTTCAGAGTCACCTCTACGCCAGCAGGAATAGTGACGGGTGCCTTAGCAACACGAGACATTTCCTACCTCCTATTAAGCGACGTAGCAGATGATCTCACCGCCCATGCTTGCTTTACGGGCAGCACGGTCAGTCATCACACCTTTAGACGTGGACACGATAGCAACACCGAGACCGCCCATAACTTTCGGCAGATCAGTAGTGCGCTTGTAAATACGCAGGCCGGGACGGCTCACGCGTTGGATCAGTTCTACAACCGGCTTGCCCTGGAAATATTTCAGTTCAATTTCCAGTTCCGGTTTCACGTCACCAGCTACGGAGTAGCCAGCGATGTAACCTTCTTCTTTCAGCACTTTGGCAATAGCCACTTTCAGCTTGGAAGAAGGCATGGAAACCGCAACTTTGCTCGCCGCCTGACCGTTACGGATGCGGGTCAGCATATCCGCGATCGGATCTTGCATGCTCATAGTCTAACTCCCGAGATTCTTTACCAAGAGGCCTTTTTCAGGCCCGGAATTTCGCCCTTCATGGCATGCTCACGCACCTTGATGCGGGACAGACCAAACTTACGCAGGAAACCGTGCGGACGACCAGTAATGTTGCAACGGTTACGCTGACGGGACGGACTGGAATCACGGGGCAGCTGTTGCAGTTGCAGAACAGCATCCCAACGCGCTTCTTCAGAAGCGTTCATATCAACGATGATAGCTTTGAGCTCGGCACGCTTGGTCGCGTACTTGGCTACCAGCTTCGCACGCTTTACTTCACGTGCTTTCATGGATGTTTTAGCCATAACCCTAACCTTACTTGCGGAATGGGAAGTTAAAGGCAGCCAGCAGAGCACGGCCTTCTTCATCGGTATTCGCGGAAGTGGTGATGGTGATATCCAGACCACGAACGCGATCGACCTTGTCATAGTCGATTTCCGGGAAGATGATTTGCTCACGCACGCCCATGGAGTAGTTACCACGACCGTCGAACGCTTTAGCGTTCAGGCCACGGAAGTCACGGATACGCGGTACGGAGATGCAAATCAGCCGTTCCAGGAACTCCCACATACGCTCGCCACGCAGGGTTACTTTACAACCTATCGGGTAGCCTTCACGAATCTTGAAGCCCGCAACAGATTTGCGAGCTTTGGTGATCAGCGGCTTCTGACCGGAAATGGCAGCCATATCGGCAGCAGCATTTTCCAGCAATTTCTTGTCAGAGATCGCTTCACCAACACCCATGTTCAGGGTGATTTTCTCGATCCGAGGGACTTGCATGATAGTCTTGTAACCGAACTGCTTGGTCAGTTCATTTACTACATCTGATTTGTAGTAATCATGCAGTTTCGCCATCGTTAAACTCCAATTACTTCACAAGTTCGCCGGTGGATTTGAAGAAGCGAACTTTTTTGCCGTCTTCAATCCGGAAACCAACGCGGTCAGCTTTGCCAGTGGCAGAGTTGAACAGCGCTACGTTAGATACATCGATGGGGGCTTCTTTGGTGACGATACCGCCAGCCTGACCCAGTGCGGGTACCGGCTTCTGGTGTTTCTTCACCTGGTTGATGCCTTCCACGATTACCTTACCTTTAGCAATCAGAACTTGAGTGACTTTGCCACGCTTGCCCTTGTCTTTGCCGGTAAGAACAATCACTTCGTCTTCGCGACGGATTTTAGCTGCCATCGTTCGACTCCTTACAGTACTTCGGGTGCCAGGGACACAATCTTCATGAACTTCTCATTACGCAGTTCACGGGTCACCGGGCCAAAAATACGAGTACCGATCGGCTGCTGGTTGTTGTTAAGCAACACAGCCGCATTGTTGTCGAAACGGATGACAGAGCCGTCCGGACGACGAACGCCTTTACGGGTGCGTACGACCACCGCGTTATACACATCACCTTTCTTCACTTTACCGCGAGGAATAGCTTCCTTGATGGAAACCTTGATGATGTCGCCGATGCCGGCGTAACGGCGGTGCGAACCACCCAGAACCTTAATACACATTACACTGCGAGCGCCGGAGTTGTCGGCAACACCCAGCATACTTTGCATCTGGATCATCTTAGTGCTCCGCTTTGTTTACTTCTTATCCCTCTCGGGATCTGGCTGCCTTCAAAAGGCGCGAAACTATAACACAGGATTTTTAGAAAAGGTAGCCTAAAAAACAAACGGCCCCGTCAAGGGGCCGTTTAGACTACAAAGTACCGATTAGGCCTTTTCTACAACGGCAACCAGGGTCCAGGACTTGGTCTTGGACAGCGGGCGGCATTCGCGGATTTCCACGAGGTCGCCAGCTTTGCATTCGTTGTTTTCGTCATGCACGTGCAGCTTGGTAGTGCGCTTGATGATCTTACCGTAGATCGGGTGCTTTACCTTGCGCTCGATGGCGACGGTGATGGACTTGTCCATCTTGTCGCTGATTACACGACCCTGCAGAGTACGGATTTTATCAGTCATTACGCACCTGCCTTCTCAGTCAGTACAGTCTTGATACGTGCGACGTCACGACGCACTTGTTTCAGAGTGTGAGTCTGAGCCAGCTGGCCGGTGGAAGCTTGCATGCGCATGTTGAATTGCTCGCGCAGCAGGCCCAGCAGCTCCTGGTTCAGTTCTTCGACGCTCTTTTGACGCAGATCTTGGGCTTTCATCACATCACCGTCTTAATTACGAAAGTGGTCTGAACAGACAGCTTGGCTGCGGCCAGGGCGAACGCTTCACGCGCCAGAGCCTCAGGTACACCGTCCATCTCGTACAGAACCTTGCCAGGCTGGATCGGGCAAACCCAGTATTCCACGTTACCCTTACCTTTACCCATACGAACTTCGAGGGGCTTTTCGGTAATCGGCTTGTCCGGGAACACACGGATCCAGATCTTACCCTGACGCTTAACGTGACGGGTCATGGCACGACGGGCTGCTTCGATTTGACGAGCAGTCAGCTGGCCACGGGATGTCGCCTTCAGGCCAAAGGTACCGAAGGATACTTCGTTACCAGAGTTGGCCAGACCGCGGTTACGACCCTTGTGGGTCTTGCGGAATTTAGTACGCTTTGGTTGCAACATTTACCGAATCTCCTTACTTGGCAGCGCGGCGCTTGTTGTCACGCTTGGGCTTCGCAGGAGCTTGCTCTTGAGCAGCGGCAGCGTTGACAGCAGCCAGACCGCCCAGAACTTCGCCCTTGAAGATCCAAACTTTAACGCCGATCACACCGTAAGTGGTGTGGGCTTCAGAAGTTGCGTAGTCGATGTCGGCACGCAGGGTGTGCAGGGGCACACGACCTTCACGGTACCATTCGGTACGCGCGATTTCAGCGCCGCCCAGACGACCGGAAACTTCCACCTTGATGCCCTTGGCACCCAGGCGCATGGCGTTTTGTACGGCGCGCTTCATAGCACGACGGAACATTACGCGACGCTCCAGCTGGGAAGTGATGCTGTCGGCAACCAGTTTGCCATCCAGCTCCGGCTTGCGGACTTCGGAAATGTTGATCTGAGCAGGCACGCCAGCAATAGTGGCTACAGCTTTGCGCAGTTTTTCAACGTCTTCGCCTTTCTTACCGATCACAACACCCGGACGAGCGGTGTGAATGGTCACACGGATGCTCTTGGCCGGACGCTCGATGGTGATCTTGGACAAGGACGCGTTTTTCAGTTCCTTGGTCAGGAACTGGCGTACTTGAAAATCGCTGTACAGGTTGTCAGCGAAGTCTTTGGTGTTCGCGAACCAGGTAGAATTCCAAGGCTTGGTAATACCCAGGCGAATGCCATTAGGATGTACTTTCTGACCCATTGCTTATCTCCCAGCCTTAGCGTCGGATACCACTACGGTGATGTGAGCGGTACGCTTGAGGATACGATCCGCGCGACCTTTGGCACGAGGACGGATGCGCTTCATGGAGGGACCTTCGTCGACCATGATAGTAGCAACACGCAGGGCGTCGATGTCGGCGCCTTCGTTGTGCTCAGCGTTTGCAATGGCAGATTCCAGCACTTTCTTCACCAGAACTGCAGCCTTTTTCGGGCTGAAGGTCAGGATGTTCAGAGCCTTGTCTACGGACAGACCACGTACTTGATCGGCTACCAGACGAGCTTTCTGGGCAGAAGTACGGGCATAACGGTGTTTAGCGATAGCTTCCATCATTTATCCCTTAGCGCTTCTTAGCCTTCTTATCAGCAGCATGGCCGCGATAAGTACGAGTAGGTGCGAATTCACCCAGTTTGTGACCGATCATTTCTTCGGTAACGAAAACCGGAACGTGCTGACGACCATTATGGACAGCGATGGTCAAACCGATCATGTTCGGGATGATCATTGAACGACGGGACCAGGTCTTAACCGGCTTTTTATCCCCGCTTTCCACCGCTTTCTCTACCTTCTTCAGCAAGTGCAGGTCGATAAATGGACCCTTCTTGAGAGAACGTGGCATGGTGATTCCTCTATGTTAACAATTACTTGTTACGACGACGTACGATGTACTTGTCGGTACGCTTGTTCTTACGGGTCTTGAAGCCTTTAGCCTTCTGGCCCCATGGGGACACAGGCTGCATGCCCTTGTTACGACCCTCACCACCACCGTGCGGGTGGTCTACCGGGTTCATCGCCATACCGCGAACGGTCGGACGAATACCACGCCAGCGGTTTGCACCGGCTTTACCCAGTTGACGCAGCATGTGCTCGGAGTTACCAACTTCACCGATGGTGGCGCGGCACTCGGCCAGAACTTTACGTACTTCGCCGGAACGCAGACGCAGAGTTACATAGTTACCTTCACGAGCCAGGATCTGGATGAAAGTACCAGCGGAACGAGCCAGCTGGGCACCTTTACCAGGCTTCATCTCAACAGCGTGAACGGTAGAACCGACCGGGATGTTGCGCATCGGCAGGGTGTTACCTACCTTGATTGCGGCATCAGCACCAGAAGCGATTGCATCACCAGCTTTCAGGCCTTTCGGAGCCAGGATGTAACGACGCTCACCGTCTGCATACAGCACCAGGGCGATGTTTGCGGTACGGTTCGGATCGTATTCCAGGCGCTCTACTTTAGCCGGGATACCGTCTTTGTCGCGCTTGAAGTCGACGATACGGTAGTGTTGCTTGTGACCACCGCCGATGTGACGGGTGGTGATACGGCCGTTGTTGTTACGACCACCGGACTTGTCTTTCTTGTCCAGCAGAGCTGCAAAGGGCTTGCCCTTGTACAGGTCTTGGTTGACGATCTTGACGACGTGGCGGCGGCCCGGAGAAGTAGGCTTGCACTTAACGATTGCCATTTTTCAGAACTCCTCTTACTCGGCTGCGCCCATGAAGTCGATGTCCTGACCAGCTTTCAGGGTCACATAAGCCTTTTTCCAATCGGAACGACGGCCTACGCGTGCACCTGCGCGCTTGGTCTTACCCTTCATGTTCAGGGTACGGACGGTCTCAACTTCGACCTCGAACAGTTTCGCAACTGCAGCTTTGACTTCCGCCTTGGTGGCATCAACAGCAACTTTGAACACGATAGTGTTCTGCTTTTCTGCGACCATGGTGCTCTTTTCAGAGATGTGCGGAGCCTTCAGAACTTTCAGCAGACGCTCTTCACGGATCATGCCAGCATCTCCTCGATTTGCTTAACTGCGTCAGCAGTCATCAGAACCTTGTCGAAAGCGATCAGGCTGACCGGGTCGATACCGGCAACGTCACGCACGTCAACTTTGTACAGGTTACGAGCAGCCAGGAACAGGTTCTCATCGACTTCAGCAGTCACGATCAGAACGTCAGACAGTTCCATTTCTTTCAGCTTGGCGATCAGTTCTTTGGTTTTCGGAGCTTCGATGCCGAACTTCTCAACAACGATCAGGCGCTCTTGACGTACCAGCTCGGACAGGATGCTACGGATAGCGCCGCGGTACATCTTCTTGTTTACTTTCTGGCTGTGATCTTGCGGCTTAGCAGCAAAAGTCACACCACCGGAACGCCAAATGGGCGAACGGATGGAGCCAGCACGGGCACGACCAGTACCCTTCTGACGCCACGGCTTTTTGCCGCCACCAGACACTTCAGAGCGAGTCAGCTGCGCACGAGTACCCTGACGGGCACCAGCGGCATAAGCAACGACAACCTGGTGAACCAGAGCTTCGTTGAATTCGCGCCCGAAGGTAGTCTCGGAAACTTCAAGAGCGCTCTTGGCGTCTTTCATTACCAATTCCATTACTATCTCCTCAGACGTTACGCTTTGACGGCAGGTTTAACGATCACGTTGCCGTTGGTTGCACCCGGTACTGCGCCTTTGATGAGCAGCAGGTTGCGTTCAGCGTCAACACGAACCAGTTCCAGGTTCTGAGTCGTTACACGCTCAGCACCCATGTGACCAGCCATCTTTTTGCCCTTGAATACACGGCCCGGGGTCTGGTTTTGACCGATGGAGCCAGGTACACGGTGGGACAGAGAGTTACCGTGGGTCATATCCTGGGTGCGGAAGTTCCAGCGCTTAACAGTACCGGCAAAACCTTTACCCTTGGATGTGCCGGTAACGTCTACCAGCTTAACGTCAGCGAGAAGATCTACTTTCAGCTCGCTACCAACAGTGAAAGTTTCACCGTTGTTCAGGCGGAATTCCCACAGACCGCGACCGGCTTCTACACCAGCTTTGGCGAAGTGGCCAGCTTCCGGCTTGGTTACGCGGCTAGCTTTCTTGGAGCCAGTGGTAACCTGAATAGCGTTGTAGCCGTCGGTTTCTACAGATTTGACCTGAGTTACACGGTTAGCTTCAACTTCGATAACAGTCACGGGGATAGAAACGCCATCTTCAGTGAAGATGCGAGTCATACCCACTTTGCGACCTACAAGACCGATTGTCATTGTTATCAACCTCTTTCCGTAATTAACCCAGGCTGATCTGGACGTCTACACCAGCTGCCAGATCCAGACGCATCAGAGCGTCTACGGTCTTGTCAGTCGGCTCAACGATGTCTACCAGACGCTTGTGAGTGCGGATCTCGTACTGATCACGCGCGTCTTTGTTGACGTGCGGGGAGATCAGAACGGTGAAACGCTCTTTGCGAGTCGGCAGCGGGATAGGACCGCGAACCTGCGCGCCAGTGCGCTTAGCAGTTTCAACGATTTCCGCAGTGGATTGATCGATCAGGCGATGATCAAAAGCCTTCAGGCGGATACGGATTCTTTGGTTCTGCATTGACAGAGCTCCAATAGATAAAAGAACATAAATCAACACCGCCCGACCGAGATTACTCCCGCCAGAGGTGTGATTTTTCACGTTTCTCCCCATATCGGGGAGACTGTATGGCTGGCCTTCGCAAGCGAAAAACTCAGCAAGCAGACATGTCGTCTGGCTTACCTCATGGGTAAGCGGAGGGGATTATACGGATTTTTTCAATTTGCGCAAGGGAAGGCGAACAGAATGTGCACAATTTTATGTGACGGATGGATCTCTGCCGCCATCACATGATCCCCCGCTCCCCCGCCCGGCGCGGGTAACGACAATGTTGCAAACAGGCTGGTAGACTGTGCCACTGCCTTGATCACTGGAACGACGTCTCATGCTCAAAGATCAGAAAAAAGCCTATCAATATGGCCTCTGCGCCGTCGCCCTCTGGTCGACGGTGGCCAGCGCCTTCAAGATCTCCCTCACCTACTTCGAACCGGTACAACTGCTGCTGGTCGCGGCCTGCACCTCGACCCTGACGCTGGGGGTGATCGTGGCCTGTCAGGGCAAGCTGCCGCTGCTGCTCAGCTACATCAAGGGCCGCCCCCTCTACTACCTGGCGCTGGGAGTGCTCAACCCCTTCCTCTATTACCTGCTGCTGTTCAAGGCGTATGACCTGCTGCCCGCCCAGCAGGCGCAAACCCTCAACTACACCTGGGCCATCACCCTCAGTCTGCTGGCCGTCCCCTTCCTCGGCCAGAAGCTGCGCCGCCGCGACGGGGTGGCCATCGTGCTAGGCTACTTCGGTGCTCTGGTGATCGCCACCAAGGGGGATGTGTTCGGTCTGCAGTTCGACAGCCCCCTCGGCGTGACGCTGGCGCTGGTGTCGACCCTCATCTGGGCCGGCTACTGGATCCTCAACACCCGCAATCAGGGGGATCCTATCGTCAGCCTGCTGCTCGGCTTCATCATCAGCCTGCCGTTCATTGTCGTGGCGACCTGGCTGCTCTCCGATTTCGCCATGACCGCCTGGCAGGGATGGGCCGGCGCCATCTATGTCGGGCTGTTCGAGATGGGCTTCGGCTTCGTGCTCTGGCTGATGGCTCTGCGCCACGCCACCAACACGGCGCCCATCAGCAACCTCATCTTCATCTCGCCCTTTGCCTCGCTGGTGCTACTCAACCTGTTGATCGGCGAGACAATTCACCCGGCCACCCCCATCGGGTTGGCGCTCATCGTCGCCGCCCTGCTGATCCAGCAGCTGAAATACGGCAAGCGTTACCGCAAGGCGACCGAGCCGCAGGCCTGACAATGCAGAAGGGCGCATCCATGGATGCGCCCTTCGTTCAATCAATCCACTCCAGCGGCTGGTTCTTGGGCAGCCGGATCTCCACCAGCAAGCCCCCCTGCTCGGCACGCCCCAGCCTGATGGTGCCGTGATGCTGGGAGACGATCTTGGCGACGATGGCCAGCCCCAGCCCACTGCCGCTGCCGGTACGCGCCTCGTTGCCCTGGGTGAAGGGCTTGAGTACCCGGTAGTAATCCTGTTCCGGAATGCCGGGACCGTCATCCGACAAGCGCAGCCGGACCCAGTGACCGTCATCCTTGAGCTCGGCCTGCAGCCGGCTCGCCCCGTAGCGCAACGAATTGCCCGACAGGTTGTTGAGGATGCGCCGGATACTGATGGGATTGCAGGCGACCCGCACCGCCTCGGCTGGCAGCTCGAGCTCCACCTCCAGCCCCTGGTCGGTCTGCACCAGCAGCACATCGTGGATCAGCTGGGTCAGGTCCACCGGCTGGGTATCCAGCCCCTCGTCCGGGCGAATGTAGTCGATGAACTGGTCGATGATGCCGTTCGATTCGTCGATGTCCGCGTTGATGCTCTCCTTGAGATACTCATCCCCTGAGGACATCATCTCGGTCGCCAGCCGGATACGGGTCAGCGGCGTACGCAGATCGTGGGAAACGCCCGCCATCATCATGTTTCGCTCTTCGATAAGGCTCTTGATGGAACTCGACATGTGGTTGAAGGTGCGGGTCAGCCGGCGTACCTCCCGCGAGCCCTGCTCCCCCAGCGCATCGGGGAAGTTGCCGCGGGCAACCGCCACGGCCCCCGCCTCCAGCTCCTCCAGCGGCCGCACCAGCTGGCGGGCAAAGCGCCAGGCCGCGAACAGGGTCACCACCAGCAGCACGCTCATGTAGAGGATCAGCGGCTCGATGTCATCATCCTCGATCTCGGTCAGCGGGATGCGCACCCACACCTTGTTGGCCTGGGGCGGCTGGATCCAGATGATGTAGTGGTCCTGGATCTCGACCCGCACCTTGGTCTTTCCCCCCAACTCGCGACTGATGCTCTCTTCCAGATAGGTGTAGGGCTTGGACTCCTTGAGTCCGTGCTGCTCCGCCTCGGTCTGGGTATAGATGTCGCTGCCGGTCGCCACGTAGACCAGCGCCTCGGCATCTTCACTGAGCGCCAGCTGGTTGCTCTCGACCGGGAAGATGAGCTTGACCTGATTGGCCAGCAGGTGGCTGATCTGCTTGACGGTCGGCGCCAGCAGATAGTTGTAGAAGGTGGCATAGGAGACAAACTGATAGACCACCAGCACGGCGGCCAAAAACCAGAGCATGCGGGAGAACATGCTGCTCACTTTCTTCATTCGCCGTCACCGTCCGGCACGAACACATAGCCCAGACCCCAGACGGTCTGCAGATAACGGGGCTGCGCCGGGTCCTGCTCCAGCAGGCGGCGCAGGCGGGAGACCTGCACGTCGATGCTGCGCTCGGTGGCGGTATATTCGCGACCACGAGCCAGGTTCATCAGCTTGTCGCGGGAGAGAGGCTCGCGCGGATGGCTCACCAGTACCTTGAGCACGGCGAACTCACCGCTGGTCAGTGCCACCGGATCGCCATCGCGACTCAACTCACGGGTTGCCAGGTTGAGCTGATAGCTGCCAAAGCTCACCACCTTCTCGGCGGTAGAGGGGGCGCCCGGCAACTCGACGGTGTGGCGGCGCAGCACGGCCCGGATCCGGGCCAGCAGCTCACGAGGGTTGAACGGCTTGGGCAGGTAATCATCGGCTCCCATCTCGAGGCCGACGATGCGGTCCACCTCATCCCCCTTGGCGGTCAGCATCAGCACCGGGATCTGGTTGCCAGCTTCGCGCAGGCGGCGACAGATGGAGAGGCCGTCTTCCCCCGGCAGCATCAGGTCGAGCACCATCAGGCTGAAGTTCTCTCGGGTCAGCAGGCGGTCGGCCTGTTCGCCATTGGCGACGCCCCGAACCACGAACCCTTGTTCGGTCAGGTAGCGCTCCAGCAGGGAACGTAATTTCAAATCATCGTCGACGACCAGAACCTTGTATTGCTGACTCATTGCTTGCCTCTCCTCTCGATATGCTGCCAATACTAGAGCCCGGACTCGTAACGGCAAAGCATAAATATGTTACCGGTTATTGCCCGTACTGCTGGCATGACGCCTCTTTTCCCCTGCCCACAACGTCATCCGGCCTGCCAGTTTTTGCTCGACAGCAAGGCGACAGCGGATAAGATCTGCCGAGCCATAAGAGGCTCATCCGCCCCATCGACACAGGGACCCGCCATGAAGACCAAGTTGATCACCCGTGAAGGCTACAACAAGCTCAAGCAGGAGCTCGATCTCCTCTGGCGCGAGGAGCGCCCCGAGACCACCCGCAAAGTGGCCTGGGCGGCCAGCCTCGGCGATCGCAGCGAGAATGCGGATTACCAGTACAACAAGAAGCGGCTGCGGGAGATCGATCGGCGGGTCCGTTACCTGCGCAAGTGCCTCGAGGAGCTGGGGATCGTCGACTACTCCCCCGCCCAGGAGGGCAAGGTCTTCTTCGGCGCCTGGGTCGAGGTGGAAAACGAGGAGGGAGATACCAAGCGTTTTCGCATCGTCGGCTATGACGAAATCTTCGAGCGCAAGGATTACATCTCCATCGACTCCCCCATGGCCCGCGCCCTGCTCAAGAAAGAGGTGGGTGACGAGGCCATAGTGCGTACGCCAGTCGGTGACGCCTGCTGGTACATCAATGAGATCAGCTATCCCAAATAAGCCGCTGTCACGCCACAGCCACCAGCCCTGCCAACCGGCTACCACAGCCAGCATGGGTTTGCTTCGCCTCTCATCCAGGGCGGACACCGCCCTCTCTACCAGGGCTGGCATCCCGCTGCCCGAGCCCATATAGTGCTCACACCCGGCGCCTTGTGGCGCCAACCGGCCCGCGCGGCAGTGGCCTGGCTGATACCTTGAGTACCGCCCTGACAGCCTCTTGCCCGGCGACATCGCCCTCGCGCCAGCCCGTTGTTCTGGACCCGACTACAGAGACCCTCGATGCAAAGCCACGTAATAGAACATCAGATTGCCGGTGAGCTGAATGCCCGCCCGGAACAGGTGCAGGCCGCCGTTCGCCTGCTGGACGAAGGAGCCACCGTCCCCTTCATCGCCCGTTACCGCAAAGAGGTGACTGGCGGTCTGGACGACAGCCAGCTGCGCACCCTGGAGAGCCGGCTCGGTTACCTGCGCGAACTGGCGGATCGCCGCCAGGTGATCCTGCGCTCCATCGAAGAGCAGGGCAAGCTGACCCCCGAGCTGGCCCGCGAGCTGAGCGAGGCGGACAGTAAGACCCGGCTGGAAGACCTCTACCTCCCCTACAAACCCAAGCGCCGCACCAAGGGGCAGATGGCCATCGAGGCGGGGCTGGAGCCATTGGCCGACCTGCTGCTGAGCGACCCGATGAAAGATCCCGAACAGGAGGCGGCCCGCTTCCTCAATGCCGAGCAGGGGATCAGCGACAACAAGGCCGCCCTCGACGGTGCCCGCTACATCCTGATGGAGCGCTTCGCCGAGCAGGCGGATCTCCTTGAGAAGCTGCGGGACTATGTGTGGCAGAGCGCCACCCTGCGCGCCAGCGTGGTGGCAGGCAAGGAGCAGGAAGGGGCCAAATTCAAGGACTACTTCGAGCACGACGAGCCGCTGCACAAGGCCCCCTCCCACCGGGTGCTGGCCATGCTGCGCGGCCGCAACGAGGGGATCCTCAACCTGGCGCTGGTCACCGGTGACGACGAGAGCGCCAGCCCCTGCGAGGGGATCATCGCCCATCACCTCAGGCTCAACCTGCAAAGTCGCCCGGCCGACAAGTGGCTGCAGGGGGTGGTGAGCTGGACCTGGAAGATCAAGCTCTCCCTGCAGATGGAGACCGAGCTGATCGGCCGCATCCGCGAGTCAGCAGAAGAGGAGGCGATCAAGGTGTTCGCCATGAACCTCAAGGATCTGCTGATGGCGGCACCGGCCGGCATGCGCTGCACCATGGGGCTGGATCCCGGCATCCGCACCGGGGTCAAAGTGGCCGTGGTGGATGCCACCGGCAAGCTGGTCGATACCGCGACCATCTATCCGTTCGAACCCAAGCGCCAGATTGACCAGAGCCTCAAGACCCTGAGCGAGCTGTGCCAGAAGCACAAGGTCGAACTCATCAGCATCGGCAACGGTACTGCCTCACGGGAGACCGACCGCCTGGTGAGCGACCTGTTCGAGCGCTACCCGGCCGCCAAAGCCCAGAAAATCGTGGTGAGCGAGGCTGGGGCCTCGGTCTACTCCGCTTCCGAGCTTGCCTCCCAGGAATTCCCGGATCTGGACGTCTCCCTGCGCGGCGCCGTCTCCATCGCCCGCCGCCTGCAGGATCCGCTGGCCGAGCTGGTCAAGATCGATCCCAAGAGCATCGGCGTCGGCCAGTACCAGCACGACGTCGGCCAGAGCCAGCTGGCCCGCCGGCTCGATGCGGTGGTCGAGGATTGCGTGAACGCGGTGGGGGTGGATGTGAATACCGCCTCGGTCGCCCTGCTGAACCGGGTCTCCGGCCTCTCCCAGACCCTGGCCCAGAACATCGTCGCCTACCGCGACGAACACGGCGCCTTCCAGCACCGCCAGCAACTGCTGAAGGTGAGCCGGCTCGGTCCCAAGGCATTTGAGCAGTGTGCCGGCTTCCTGCGTATTCGTGGCGGCAGCAACCCGCTGGATGGCTCGGCGGTACACCCGGAATCCTACCCAGTGGTGGAGCGGATCCTCGCCAAACTGGAGCAGACCGTGGACAGCCTGCTAGGCAACAGCAGCCTGCTGCGCACCCTCAAACCCGCCGACTACACGGACGAGCAGTTTGGCGTGCCCACCGTCACCGACATCATCGGCGAGCTGGACAAGCCGGGCCGTGACCCGCGCCCCGAGTTCAAAACCGCCACCTTCAAGGAAGGGGTGGAGAAAATCAGCGATCTGGTGCCCGAGATGGTACTGGAAGGGGTGGTCACCAACGTCACCAACTTCGGCGCCTTCGTCGACATCGGCGTCCATCAGGATGGCCTGGTGCACATCTCCTCCCTGACCGATCGCTTCGTCAAGGATCCTCGCGAGGTGGTCAAGGCCGGCGACATCGTCCGGGTCAAGGTGCTGGAGGTGGACGTACCGCGCAAGCGCATCAGCCTGACCATGCGTCTGGATGAGAAGGCCGGCCAGCCGGCGCGCAAGCCGGCCGAGCCGCGCCATACCGGCAACAACGCCAAGTCGAAACAGGCCCCCCGTCAGAGCACCCCGACCGACGGTGCCATGGGCAGCGCCTTCGCCGCCGCCCTCTCCAAACTGAAGAAATAAGTCCCCAGAATGCAAAAAGCCCCGCGAGGGGCTTTTTTGTGCCGGTGGTGCTGCCGCCTCACTCGGCCAGTGCGCTCAGAATAGCGTCAGCCTCCTGATGGGCCGCCAGCACCTCCCGCAGCCGGTTGAATGCCTTGCAGGCCTCTTGTGGATATTTGCCATAAGAGACGACGCCGGTATGACTCCACCCTGCCGCCAGCATCACCTTTTTCTTGAAGTGGGTGCCTTCGGTACCGCCTCCACCGAGCTGCATCAAAAACTGCTCCATCTGGAGGTGCGGCGGAGGGACACGGGAGAAGGTGGCAAAATCTTCCGGTTTGACTTCATCAAAGTGCATGACGACTCCTGTGAGTGTGGATGGGATTACCCCTCAGAGTAGTTGCAAATAGTCGCGTGCGGGGGAAAAACAGGGGGAATTGCCAGGCTCAGACGCTCAGGTTGAAGCTCTGCGGAGTCGCTGGCTTGACCGCCTGCTGATAGCGCTGGGCAATGACCTGGTTGCGCTGCTCCATGTAACCATTCAACACCCCGGTCTTGGCACTGCCATCGGCCTTCAAGGTGGAGTCCGGATCGGCAGAGATCAGCGCCTTGCGGGCCTGTGCCTCCTTGGCCGCGGCACTCCTTGCCACACTCAGGTCCTGGGAGGAGGGTTGTGCCGGCGCCAGTGCGGCGGCACGTACCTGCTGCATCTTGGCGATGGTGGCCCTGGGGTCGCCGGGAATGACGCTGATGTCGATGGAAACGCCGCCACCGGTGGCATAGCGTTTGCCATCCGGCCCCATGGCAAACTGGTAGGTCGGGCTGCCGGCATACTGACCGCCAGTGCTCTGATGCGCCTGCTCGTGGGTTCGCACCTCCTGATCCCTGTCTGCCAGCTCCTTGACCTGCAGCTCCTGTTTCTGCTGCTGTTCTTGTTGTTTGGGATCCTGCTGCTTGTTGCGCTGGCCGTCTTCACCGGTGGCCTCGACGAAACGGTTGTCGACGGCAGCCTGCGGGTTGCCGGTCTGGGAGCCCTCCCGTGCCTGCTGGGAGGTCTGATTGGCGTTGGCCTGAGTGGATCTGGATTTGTCTTTCTGGGAGCCGACCTCGGGCTCGGCATTGAAGGCCTCGGTCTGGCGGCTCTGGGGGATGAGGGCTGCGCGGCGATTGTCAGTGCGTGCCGATTCCGTCTGCGGTTGCAGCTGGTTGGGAATGATGGTCGGCATACTGACATTGATGTTCATGTCACACCCGGATGTCGATCAGGGTTCCCATCATGTCGCTGGCGGTCTGGATCACCTTGGCGGAGGCACCGGCCTGCACCTCGGCACTCTTGAGGTTCACCAGTTCCTCGGGCAACTGTACTTTGTCACCGCTCGGGGTGTTGAGCCTGGCGATCTGATTGGATGCCTTGTCGGCGACCTGCTCCGCACGCTGGAACCCCTGTACACCGCTGTTCAATGCAGAATCTATACGCATGACAATTCTCCTCTGACTCTGGATTAATTATCCGTCACCCCAGAGGATTAATGAAGCAAATTGACTATTTTTCAACCTACAAAATGTTCAATGATTTCAATGAACTGCTGTGGATGAGAAATAAAGGGCGCGTGTGAGGCCTTTTCCAGCACCACACTGCGGCTGGCCGGGTAGCGCTCGTCCAGCAGAGGAATGGAGGCTTTGGGCACCAGCGAATCCAGCCGACCGTATACCCGCAGCCAGGGCAGGTTCAACTGCGCCAGCTCATCGCGCAGATCGACATCGGCCAGCAAATCGAGCCCCGCCTCCAGCGCAGCCAGCTGTGGGGCGGGCCGCTCCGCCAGCCAGTGGCGCAACTGACGGATGTCATCTCTGGCGTGTTCGCTGCCCATGGCCTGGATCGCCAGGAAGCGTTCGATGGTCTGCTTGAAGTCTCCCGCCAACATCTGGTTGAACCCGGTCAGCACCTTGGGGGCGATCCCCGGCCACTCGCCCTGGGCCATGAAACAGGGGGAACTGGCCACCGTGATCAAGGAGTGCAGTCGCTCGGGATGGTTCAAGGCCAATTGGCTTGCCACCAGGCCACCGAGGGACCAACCCAACAAATGGCACTGCTCCGGCAGGATGGCAGCAACCTGCTCCGCCAGCCAGGGCAGACTGTACTCGGCCTCACCCGCCAGCGGGCTGTTGCCAAAGCCTGGCAGATCCACCAGATGGACGCGATAGCGAGCCGCCAGGGCCGGCACAATGCCGTGCCAGACCGCGCCATTCATCCCCCATCCGTGCAACAGCACCAGATCGGGCCCCTGACCAAACCGCTCTACCGATACGCTCATCTAGACTCAAGATCCTGTTCACTCTGTTGGGGTCAGCATGTTAAAGCGGCTGCTCGCCAAAGCAAGTCCGATCCTCGGCAGTCATGCCGACTGGCAGGGCTGTTGCCTGCTCTGCCAGCAACCTTGCGATGTTGATCCCCTATTGTGCAGCTGGTGTCGACTGGCCCTGCAGCAGGCTGACCACAGCTGCCGCTTGTGTGCTGCCCCCTTGCCGGCACTGGATGAAGCACGCGAGCCGATCTGCGGTCGCTGCCAGCGCAGGCCGCCGCCCTGGGAGCGACTACAGGTCATCGGTGACTACCGGCCGCCCTACCCCATGCTGATCCCACGGCTGAAGTATTCCGGCCAGATCCTGTTGGCCCCGCTGCTCGCCAGGGTGCTGGCGGATCATCTGGATTGCCGCGAGCCGCCACAGGCCATCATTCCGGTCCCCCTGCACTGGTGGCGCCAGTGGTGGCGTGGCTTCAACCAAGCAGAAGAGATAGCCCGCGCCCTCGGCGAGCTGACCGGCATCCCCTGCGATAATCGGCTGCTGCGCCGGGTCAGGGCAACGCCGCAGCAGACCAAGTTGAGTGCGGGCCAACGGCGGCGCAATCTGCGCGGCGCATTCCAGATCCGCCCCCATGATTATCAGCACGTGGCGCTGCTCGATGACGTGGTCACCACGGGCGCCACCGCCGGCCACCTCACCCGCCTACTGCATGAGAGCGGAGTCACAAAGGTGGAAGTGTGGGCCATCTGTCGTACCCTCAAGCACCTCAAGTAGCCAACGGCACGCTACCCAAGCCTTGCCAACAGAGTTATCATGAATACCCTAGTCGTACACTCAGGTTTATGAGGATAGTGATGATCAGCATTTCCGACACCGCCCAGGCCCATTTCCGTAAACTGCTGGAAAAACAGCCTGATGGCACCAATATCCGGGTGTTTGTGGTCAATCCGGGAACCCAGAATGCCGAGTGCGGCGTATCATATTGCCCACCCGACGCGGTCGATCCGGAAGATCAACACCTGCCCTTCAGCGGCTTCGACTGCCTGGTCGACCCCCTGAGCGCCCCCTTCCTGGTGGATGCCACCATCGATTTTGTCACCGATCAGATGGGCTCCCAGCTCACTCTGAAAGCCCCGAACGCCAAGATGCGCAAAGTGGCCGACGACGCCCCGCTGATCGACCGTATCGAGTACGTGTTGATGTCCGAGGTGAACCCCATGCTGGCCGGTCACGGCGGCAAGGTCACCCTGGTCGAACTGACCGAGGACAAGCTGGCCATCCTGCAGTTCGGCGGTGGTTGCAACGGTTGCTCCATGGTCGATTACACCCTGAAAGAGGGGATCGAGAAGCAGCTGCTGGAGAAGTTCCCGGGCGAGCTCAACGGCGTCAAGGATGCCACCGAGCACCAGCGCGGCGATCACTCCTACTACTGATTTGCTGCCCTTGTGGTAAAGACATGCTGCAAAGAAAAGGCCCCGCCAGCTAGCGGGGCCTTTTGCATTCTGCGACGGGGGCGGATTATTCGTCCTTCTTGTCTCGCGACAGCAGGGCGATGGCCGCCTCTTTCGGATTCTTGCCTTCGTACAGCACCTTGAAGATCTGCTCGCAGATGGGCATCTCGACGCCACAGCGGGCCGCCAGCAGATGCACCTCCTTGGTGTTGCGATAGCCTTCCACCACCTGGCCGATCTCGGTCATGGCGGTGTTCACATCCTTGCCGGCCCCGAGGGCCAGACCGAAGCGACGGTTGCGCGACTGGTTGTCGGTACAGGTCAGCACCAGATCCCCGAGCCCCGCCATCCCCATGAAGGTCTTGGTGTCGGCCCCGAGCGCGGCGCCGAGGCGCTGCATCTCTACCAGGCCACGGGTGATGAGCGCGGTCCTGGCGTTGGCGCCAAAACCCAGCCCGTCGGAGAGACCGGCACCGATGGCGATGACGTTCTTGACCGCCCCGCCCAGCTGCAGACCGATGAAGTCCGGATTGGTATAGACCCGGAACGAACGGCCACAGTGCAGCAGCAGGGAGAGATCGTCAGCGAAATCGTCGTGGGTCGAGGCCACCGAGATGGCGGTCGGCAAACCGGCGGCCAGCTCCTTGGCGAAGGTAGGGCCGGAGATGACCGCCAGCGGCATCTCGTCACCCAGCACTTCGCGGGCCACGTCCTGCAACAGGCGGCCGCTGTCCGGCTCCAGCCCCTTGGTGGCCCAGGCGATACGGGTATCGGGGCGCAGGAAGGGTTTGACCCGGGCCAGTACCTGGCCGAACACATGGCTTGGCACGACCAGCAGCAGTACGGGGGCGGCTTGCACCGCCTGTTGCAGATCCGCGGTCAGCTGCAGATCGGCGGGAAAGGGGACATCCGGCAAGAATGCCTTGTTGCAGCGGTCCTGTTCCAGCTCGGCGACATGGGCAGGGTCGTGGCCCCACAGCAGGGTCGGATGACCGTTGCGCGCCAGAGAAATGGCAAGGGCGGAGCCGTAAGACCCCGCCCCCAAGACCGAGATAGCGATCTGGTCAGCCATTATCAGGCTTCCGCAGTCGCCTGCTGGGCCTGAGCCTGTGCCATGTGCTGGGCAAACAGGGCATCGAAGTTGACCGGTGCCAGGTTCAGCTGCGGGAAGGAACCCTTGCTCACCAGGTTGGCCACCGCTTCACGGGCGTACGGGAACAGGATGTTCGGGCAGAAGGCAGCTAGGCAGTGGGCCAGTTGCGGCTCCGGCAGGTTGCCGATGGTGAAGATACCGGCCTGCTGAACTTCACACAGGAAGGCAGTCTCGGTTTCCAGCTTGCAGGTGACGGTCAGGGTCAGTACCACTTCATAGACGCTGTCGGCCAGGATGTTGGTCTTGGTGTCCATGTCCAGCTTGACGTCCGGCTGCCACTCTTTCTGGAAGATGTGCGGGGTGTTCGGCGCTTCGAAGGAGACGTCCTTGGTGTAGACGCGCTGGATGTGGAATTCCGGTTGCACTTCCTGGTTGTTGATCTCTTCAGCCATTTTGTTTGATTCCTTTTTATGAAAATAGGTGGGCGCAGGCCCTTAAATCAGCGTTTTTTGGTCACCGGCAGATTTTCTGCACGCCACTGGGCCATGCCACCGCTGAGCACATACACCTGCTTGAAGCCGGCTTTGCTCAGTTGGCGACCCGCGCCACCAGCGGTCATCCCCGACTCGCACACCACTATGATGGGGGCATCTTTATGCTTTTCAACCGGGCCCAGGTTATTGCTCTGGATCTGGCTGAGCGGCAGGTGCTGGGCACCGGCCAGATGGCCCTTGGCAAACTCTTCCTGACTGCGAATGTCCACCACGGTGGCGTTTTCACGGTTGATCAGCAGGGTGGCGGTGTGATTGTTCACCGACTTGACCGGAGAAAAACGGGCACGCACCGTGGTGTAAACCAGAGTGCCCGCCAGGCCGAACCAGGCTGCGGTCAGCAGCGGGTTGCGGGCCGCAAAATCCAAATACTCTTGCATCTTCTACTATCCAGGGACCAAGACAAGTGCCCGAGTATACATGGGGACCCAGCCAAGATCAGCCATCTTGGCGGCAAAGCGGGAGCCGGCTCCCATCGGCTGGATACGGGATGCGACAGCAATATAAAAAGTGGTATCTGGCAGGCCTGACCGAGGATTCGTCGTGCAATGCGACAAGCCGGCGACAAAGGAGAAACAGGTCGGCAACAGCGTGCAGCCCCCACCGGACGAGGCTTGGCTATCAGGTGACTATTTCGGCAGATGTAGTAATATTACGCTAGTTTCACTTCCCGCAATTCATTCCTATCCGAGAGGACATAGCCTTATGTCAACAGCTAAGAAACCTTTGGTTCTGGTCATCATGGACGGTTGGGGCTACAGCACCAAGCAAGAGCACAACGCCGTCGCTGCCGCCAAGACTCCCAACCTCGACCGTCTCGCCCGTGACTACACCAGCACCCTGATCTCCGGCTCCGGCCTGGACGTGGGTCTGCCGGACGGTCAGATGGGGAACTCCGAAGTGGGCCACGTCAACATTGGCGCCGGTCGCATCGTCTATCAGGAACTGACCCGCATCTCCAAAGACATCCAGGACGGCCCCTTCTTCGAGAACGTGGAGCTGGCCAAGGCTGTTGACACTGCCGTGAGCAAGGGCAAGGCCGTGCACATCATGGGCCTGATGTCCCCGGGTGGCGTGCACAGCCACGAAGAGCACATCATGGGCATGATCGAGATGGCCGCCAAGCGTGGCGCCGAGCAGATCTACTTCCACGCCTTCCTGGATGGCCGCGACGTACCGCCGCGCTCCGCCCAGTCCTCCATCGAGCTGTTCGACGCCCTGTTCGCCCGTCTGGGCAAGGGTCGTTTCGCCTCCATGATCGGCCGTTACTACGCCATGGACCGTGACAACCGCTGGGATCGCGTACAGCAAGCCTATGACCTGATGACCCAGGGCAAGGGCGAGTTCACCGCCGACAGCGCCAGCGAAGCCCTGGCCGCCGCCTATGCTCGCGACGAGAACGACGAGTTCGTCAAAGCCACCCGCATCGGCGAAGCCGCCCCCATGCAGGATGGCGATGCGCTGATCTTCATGAACTTCCGTGCCGACCGCGCCCGCGAGATCACCCGCGCCTTCGTCGACAGCGACTTCACCGGCTTCGCCCGCACCGCCACCCCGGCGCTGAACTTCGTGATGCTGACCGAGTACGCGGCCGACATCAAAACCGCCTGTGCCTACCCGCCGACCGCCCTGGTCAACACCCTGGGTGAGTGGCTGGCCAAGCAGGGCAAAACCCAGCTGCGCATCTCCGAAACCGAGAAGTACGCCCACGTCACCTTCTTCTTCAACGGCGGCGAAGAGGCCTGCTTCACTGGCGAGGATCGCGAGATCGTTGCCAGCCCGAAAGTGGCCACCTATGATCTGCAGCCGGAAATGAGCTCCGAAGAGCTGACCGACAAGCTGGTTGGTGCCATCAAGAGCGGCAAATACGACGTCATCATCTGCAACTACCCGAACGGCGACATGGTCGGCCACACCGGCGTGTTCGATGCGGCCGTCAAAGCCTGTGAAGCCGTTGACCACTGCATCGGTCGCGTCACCGAGGCCCTGGCTGAAGTGGGTGGCGAGTGCCTGATCACCGCCGACCACGGCAACGCCGAGAAGATGATGGACGAAGAGACTGGTCAGGCCCACACCGCCCACACCAATCTGCCGGTTCCGCTCATCTACTTCGGTCGCAAGGCCGAGGTGCTGGAAGGCGGCAAACTGTCCGATCTGGCCCCCACCATGCTGACTCTGATGGGTCTGCCGGTGCCGCCGGAAATGACTGGCAAGCCCCTGATGATTCTGAAATAATCCTTCCCCATGCGGGGATGCGAAGTGATTTCAACCAAAACCAGTCGCGTCGGCCTGTTGGCCGGCGCGCTGTTTTTTTGTCTGTCGTTCGGGCCGGGCAAGGCCTGGGCTGCCAACCAGCAGCTGGGCGCCATGCAGTCCCAGATCAAGGAACAGCAGCAGACCATCAAGCTCAGCAAACAGGAGCTGGCCAAGCTCAACACCCAGCTCAAGGCCGATGAGCAGGCCATCTCGGCCGCCGCCGCCAAGCTCGACCAGACCAGACAGCAGCTCAGAGAGAACCAGCAGAAGCTGGTGGGGCTGCAACAGGACAAGCTGGACCTGGAACAGCAGGCCAGCCGCCAGAAGCAGTTGCTGGCCAAACAGGCGGAGAGCGCCTTTACCGCCGGCAACCACGATTACCTCAAACTGCTGCTCAATCAGCAGGATCCGGCCAAACTGAGCCGTTCCCTCGACTACTACGACTACCTCAACAAGGCACGCATCGAGGCCATCGAAGCCCTGCGGGCCACCCGCACCAAGCTGGCCAAAAACCAGCAGGCCACCAAAGAGACCGAAAGCCGGCTGCAATCCCTGCTCACCGAACAGCAGCAACACCATCAAAGTCTGCTGGCCAGCCAGCAGAGCCGTGCCAAGGTGCGCAACCAGCTGCAGCAGTCGGTACAGGATGACGAACAGAAGCTGACCAAGCTGGTCAAGGCGGAGAAAGCGCTGAAGGCCCGGCTGGAAGAGTTGCGCCGCCAGCGGGAAGAGCAGGAGCGCCGCGAGCGGGAGCGCCTTGCCAAGCTGAAGGCGGAACAGGAGCGGCAACGCAAGCTGGCCGAACAACGCCGCGCCGAACAGGAGCGGCTCGCCGCCCAGCAGAGCAAGGCGGCCCAGCAGCAGACCGCCAGCCGGGAGAGTACCACCAGCAAGCCTGAGCGGGGCTCCGGCATCAGCAGCGCCGGTTACTACAGCGGCCTCAAGACCAATGGCAGCCTACGCTGGCCGGTGCAGGGGCCGATCCTCATCGCCTACGGCTCGCCACGCACCGCCGAGCTGAAGTGGAAGGGCACCCTGATCGGCGCCAGCGAAGGGACCCAGGTCAAGGCGGTGGCACCGGGCCAGGTGGTCTATGCCGACTGGCTGGACGGCTTCGGCATGCTGCTGGTGATCGATCACGGTCGCGGCTACATGAGCCTCTACGGTCACAACCAGTCGCTGCTGCGCCAGGTGGGCCAGAACGTGGAACAGGGCGAACCGGTGGCGCTGGTCGGCGACAGTGGCGGCCAGGACAGACCCGGCCTCTACTTCGAAATTCGCTACCAGGGCGAGGCCATCAACCCCACCAAGTGGCTGGCCAAGCGCTGACGCCGACTTGCCTCCTCCCCCGACAGCCTGCCTTGCGCAGGCTGTCGTCCCTCCGGCAGCGCGCGGCGACGCGCTACCTTTGGTGAAAAATTACCTCTTTTTCAGGCTGTTCAAGGGAAGACGACCAGCCCTATCTGCTCCAGCAAGGCCTGTTGTTGATCTTCGTTGATCTGCACCCCGTGTAGATTGACCCGTCGCAGATCCAGCCCGGGCAGATCGCACTGACGCAGATCGCAGCCCTGCAGGTTGATGCGGCTCCAGTCCAGTTGGCCAAACTCGGAGCCGCTGAGATCCGAGCCCGCCAGCGAGGCGCCGAACAGGTTGGCCCCCTGCCAGCGATTGCCGCTCAATTCGCATTTTTCCAGCAGACAACCCTCAAAGTTGGCGTAGCTGAAGTTGTTGCCGGTGAGATGGGCTTCGCAGAAGTAGCTCTTGACGGTGATCTGGTTGGCAAAGCTGGCGCGGGAGAAGTTGATCCCCATCGCCTGGCAGTCGCGCAGCTCGAGCCCGAGGCACTGGCTGTGACTGAAGTCGGCCATGGTGAGATCGCAGCGCAGAAAACTCGCCTCGCGCAGATTGCAGCCCTGCAGCAAACAGTTCTGCTCGCTCTCCCGATCGTAGAAGCTGCAGTCGACGAAACGGCTCTCGCCGAGATCTAGCCTGGAGAAGTTGCAGCCGATGAAGCGGCATCCCTGAAACTGCTCCCCGGCCAGGTCCTGCTGCTCGAAGCGCACCCCCTCAAAGCACTTGGCCTTGATCATCCTGAGATTCCCCTTGTTGACGGCGTCATATGCTGACTTTGTTACAAAAAAACGGTAATGTTACACGTAACATTTGTCCCGGATCCAGAGATGAACGATACCCGCAAGCGCCGCCCCACCCTGCAGGACATAGCCGACCTGACCGGGGTCACCAAGATGACCGTCAGCCGCTACCTGCGCGACCCGCAAGCCGTGGCCGAGGGCACCCGCGAGCGGATCGCCGCCGCGGTGGAGGATCTCGGCTACATCCCCAACCGGGCGCCGGACATTCTCTCCAACGCCACCAGCAAGGCGATCGGCATCCTGATCCCCTCCCTCTCCAACCAGGTCTTCTCCGCCGTGGTGCACGGTATCGAGTCGGTGACTCGCCCCGCTGGCTACCAGACACTGCTGGCTCACTACGGCTACAGCCCGGAGCGGGAAGAGGAGCAGGTCGCCTCCCTGCTCTCCTATCACGTGGATGGGCTGATCCTCTCCGACAGCCAGCACACCGAGCGCACCCGCAAGATGATTGCCACCGCCGGCATCCCGGTGGTGGAGACCATGGATCTGCCGCAGAGCCCCATCGACATGGTGGTCGGCATGGATCACCGGGCGGCAGCCCGGGCCATGGTAACAGAGATGCTGCGGCGGGGCCGACGCAAGCTGATCTATCTCGGCGCCCGGCTCGACGTGCGCACCCAGCTGCGGATGGAGGGCTACTACCAGGCGATGCAGGATTTCGGCCTGAGCGGCCAGCACCTGCTGACCGAGCAATCCTCCAGCTTCACCCTCGGCGGCCAGCTGCTGGAGCAGGCGCTGGTGCGCTATCCCGATCTGGACGGCCTGTTCTGCACCAACGATGACCTGGCAGTGGGTGCCCTGCTGCAGTGTCAGGCCAAGTGGATACCCGTCCCCCAGCAGATCGCCATCGCCGGCAGCAACGCCCTCGACATCGGCCACGCCATGACCCCCAAGCTGGCCAGTATCGTCACGCCGCGCAAGGAGATCGGCCGTGCGGCCGCCACCATGCTGCTGGCCCGCCTCAACGGCCAGCCGCTGGCCGACACCCGGCTCGACATGGGCTTCTCCCTGTACGAGGGGGACAGCCTGGGCTGACGACGCACATCCCCGCCATTCAGCCATCACAGAGCAGGCCACCCGAGGGTGGCCTGCTTGCTTGGCACACGGAAGGTCCGGCTCACGCCGGCGTCAAATCAGGATGCGACCAGGGCGACGGCTTCGCGGGAGAGGCGGGTCACCTCTTCCCAGTTACCATTCTTCACAGCCTCTGCGGGCAGCATCCAGGAGCCGCCGACGGTGGCGACGCACTTGAGCGCCAGGTAGTCGGCCACGTTTTTCGGGCCGATACCGCCGGTGGGGCAGAACCGTACCTGGGGCAGCGGCGCGGCGATGGCGGCCAGCGCCTTGGTGCCGCCATTCGCCTCGGCCGGGAAGAATTTGAGGTGGTCGTAGCCCGCTTCCAGCGCCTGCATCACCTCGGATGGGGTGGCCACGCCCGGGATCAGCGGCGCCGTGCTCTTGGCTGCATGGGCCAGCAGGGCCGGGGTCATCCCCGGGGAGATGACGAAGCGGGCACCGGCGGCCACGGCGGCGTCAAACTGCGCGCAGTTGAGCACGGTACCGGCACCGACCATGGCCTCCGGCATCGCCTTGGCGATGAGGGCGATGGCCTCCAACGCCACCGGGGTGCGCAGGGTGATTTCGAACACCGAGATGCCGCCGGCCAGCAGCGCCTTGGCCATCGGCAGGGCCTGATCCAGCTCATTGATGACCATCACGGGTACCAGCGGGGAGGCGGCAAACACCTCGGCCGGGGTCACTTTCCAGTTCTGCATAGCTCTTCCTTAGTCAAAGATGGTGGCGCCACACTCGGCGCTCGATACCGCGCGACGCATCACGCTGAACAGTTCACGGCCCCACCCCTCTTGTTCCAGAGTGAGGTCGATCTCGGCCTGGGTACGGCCGCTCAAATCGGTCAGGCAGTCGAGGCTGCCGGTTACCGCATCCACCCGCAGCAAGTCGCCATCGGCAAGCAGGCCGATGGCCCCGCCGTGCAGCGCTTCTGGGGTGACGTGGATGGCGGCCGGGATCTTGCCGGAGGCGCCGGAGAGGCGGCCGTCGGTGACCAGCGCCACCTTGTGACCGGCTTTTTGCAGGTTGCCGAGCACCGGCATCAGCTTGTGCAGCTCCGGCATGCCGTTGGCGGCCGGGCCATTGTGACGCACCACGATGACGGCGTCCTGATTGAGATCCCCCGCCTTGTAGGCTGCTTCCACCGCATGCTGGGAGGAGAAGACCCGGGCCGGAGCTTCAATCACCCGATATTCGGGAGCCACGGCGGAGACCTTGACCACGGCGCGGCCCAGATTGCCGGAGAGCAGCTTGGTGCCGCCAGTGGCCTGGAATACGCTGCCGGAAGGCGACAGCACGCTCGCATCACTGCTCTCGCCCACCGGCTGCCATACCAGCTTGCCATCCACCAGTGCCGGACGGCTGAGGTAATCCTGCATCTCGCCGAAGACCGGGGTGGCATCCAGGTGGATCAGCCCCTCTTGCGCCAGCCGGCGCATCAGGCCGGGCACGCCACCCGCCTGCTCGAAGGCGTTCACGTCGGCCGGGCCGTTCGGGTACATGCGTACCAACAGCGGCACCACGTCGGAGAGATCGCTGATGTCATCCCAGGTCAGCACCAGACCGGCGGCGCGGGCCAGCGCCACCATGTGGATGCTGTGGTTGGTGCTGCCGCCGGAGGCGAGCAGGGCCACCAGCCCGTTGACCAGCGAGCGCTCGTCGATCACCGCACTCAGGGGGCGATAGGCCGGGGAGCCGGGGATCATGGCGCTGATGCGGCGGGCCGCCTCCTCGGTGAGGGCGCGGCGCAGCTCGCTGTGCGGGTGCACGAAGGCGGAGCCCGGCAGCATCAGGCCCATGGCCTCGAACACCAGCTGGTTGGTGTTGGCGGTGCCGTAGAAGGTGCAGGTACCCGCCGCGTGGTAGGCGCCGCACTCCATCTTGAGCAGGGCATCGCGACCCACTTCACCGGCGGCGTACTGCTGGCGCACCTTCACCTTCTCGTCGTTGCTGATGCCGCTCGCCATCGGGCCGGCCGGCACGAAGGCGGTGGGCAGATGAGCGTGGGAGAGCGCCCCCATGATCTGGCCCGGCGCTATTTTGTCGCAGATGCCGAGCAGCAGGGTGGCATCGAAGGTGTTGTGAGAGAGCGACAGCGCGGTCGCCTGGGCGATGAGATCGCGCGAAAACAGGGACATGTCCATCCCCGGCTGGCCCTGGGTCACCCCGTCGCACATGGCGGGCACGCCGCCGGCCACCTGGGCGCTGTGGCCGAGCTCAGCCAGCGCGGCCTTGATGATGTCCGGGTAGCCCTGATAGGGCTGATGGGCGCTCAGCATGTCGTTGTAGGCGGTGACGATGCCGACGTTGGCGCGGGTCATGTCGAGGATGCGACCCTTCTCGTCACAGCTGGAGGCGGCCACGGCATGGGCCAGGTTGCCGCAGGCCAGCGCGGCGCGGGTCTTGCCCTGATCGGCCTGACGCTGGATGCGGGCCAGGAAGGCCTGGCGACGGGCGGCACTGCGCTCGCGAATGCGGGCGGTGACGCTGGAAATAACCTGATGGATCATTGGGCTTGCTCCAGTGCGGTGACGGCGCGATCAACCACCTGTTCGAAGGTGCCGTCGATATCGATGTGGAATACACCGGCTTCGCCATCCGGGCGCTCCAGGGTATCGAACTGACTTTGTACCATGCTTTCGCGCATGAAGTGGCCCTTGCGGGCCCGCATCCGCTCGAGGATCAGCGGCTGGCTGCCGTCGAGGAAGAGGAAGCTGACCGACTCGTTGCCCTCGCGGATCTGGTCGCGATACTGCTTCTTGAGGGCCGAGCAGACGATGACGCCCACCTCGTTCTTCTGTTCCAGGCTGTAGGCCGCGTCGCGGATCCGCTCCAGCCAGGGAGCGCGGTCCTCGTCGTTGAGGGGGTTGCCACCGGCCATCTTCTGGATGTTGGCCCTGGGGTGCAGATCATCACCGTCGATGAACTTGGCGCCCAGCACGCTGGCCACCTTGAGGCCCACGCTGGACTTGCCGCTACCACACACACCCATCACGATAATGCTCTTACCCGCCATTGTTTGACCTCTATCTCATTTTTCAAAAAACGTGCTGCCGATGGGTTCTAACTTAGCACGTTACCGGTAACATGTTACCGGTAACAACAAGAATTGTGAAGTCTGCCACAGACTGAGCGCACTCATAGTCACCTGGGCAAGCGAGTTTGAGCCCTGGCCATAAATCTAAATAAATCATAAAGATATGGTCTGCCGACGGATCGGCAGGGTGTCGATACTGAACTTGGAACAAGGAATGCACAACAATGTCTGACCTCTCCCTGATCATGACGGCCGCCGGCTCCATCGTGCTGCTGCTCTTTCTGGTGATGAAGGCCCGCCTGCACGCGGTCGTCTCCCTCATCCTGGTCTCCATGGTGGCGGGGCTCGCCGCCGGTATGAACCCGGCCGACATCGCCGCCACCATCCAGAAAGGGATGGGCGGCACCCTCGGTTTCGTCGCCGTGGTGGTGGCACTGGGTGCCATGTTCGGCAAGGTGATGGAAGTCACCGGCGCCCTCGACCGGGTGGCCCACACCCTGCTCGGCAAGTTCGGCGTCAAGCGCGCCAACTGGGCCATGGCGCTGACCGGTTTCGTCTGCGCACTGCCGCTCTTCTTCGACGTGGCCGTGGTGCTGCTGATCGGCGTCGCCTTCGCCATCGTCCGCCGCGGCGGCGGCAGCGTGGTGAAGATCGGCATCGCCCTGCTGGCGGGCATCGCCACCTGCCAGGCCTTCCTGATCCCGGCGCCGGGCCCCATCCTGGTGGCATCCCAGCTGGGGGCCGACTTCGGCTACATGATCCTGTTCGGCCTGATCGCCGCCGTTCCTGCCCTGATCCTGGCCGGCCCGCTGTTTGGCGAGCTGATCAGCAAGGTGGTCGACGTGCCGCTGCCAGCCGACGCCCAGAGCAGTGCCCATGACGACAGCCAGAACCTGCCCTCCTTCGGGCTGGCCATGGGCCTCATCGGCCTGCCGCTGCTGCTGATCGGTCTCAAGACCATAGTCGGCCGCTTCGTCGAGGCCGGCACGCCCCTGCACGGTTGGCTGGAGTTCATCGGCCACCCCTTCACCGCCATCATGGTCGCCTGCCTGGCCGCCTTCTATCTGCTGGGGATCCGCCGCGGCATGTCCCGTGACGAGGTGATGAGCGTCTGCAACAGCGCCATCCAGCCGGCCGGCGTCATCATCCTGGTGACCGGTGCCGGTGGCGTGTTCAAGCAGGTGCTGGTGGATTCCGGTGTGGGCGCCGCCCTCGGCAACATGCTGGCGGACTCCGGCCTGCCCATCGTTGCGCTGGCCTTCATCCTGGCCGCCGCGGTGCGGGTCATTCAGGGTTCCGCCACCGTCGCCATGCTGACCGCCTGCGGCCTGGTGCTGCCGATGCTGGAGCCGCTCGGCCTCAGCGGCGCCCAGCTGGCGGCGGTCACCATCGCCATCGGCGGCGGGGCCATCGTGCTCTCCCACGTCAATGACTCCGGCTTCTGGCTGGCCAACCGCTACCTCGGTCTCACCGAGAAGCAGACCCTGCAAACCTGGACCGTAATGGAAACCATCATCGGCACCACGGGCGGCGTGATGGCCATGCTGATCTACAGCTTCCTCTGATCGCGACCGTGCAGAAAAAGGCCTCCGATGTGAGGCCTTTTTCATCTTTATGACGATTCTTTCTTTGGCTAACAGGGCGAGATTGCTAGAATCGCCTATCCATCGCTCCGAGTGGAACGCTTAACGCAGTGATTTCAGGTTTCTCTATGCATTCATCGGCACATTATCGACAGCTGCTGGCGCGCCTGCCCCAGATCGCCGTCGCCGCAGACCAGTTTGAAGTGCTCAGCAGCGCCAAGGACTTCAAGAGCCGGATCCTTTCGCTCATCGCCAGCGCGACTCGCCGCATCTATCTGGTGGCGCTCTATCTGCAGGATGACGAGGCGGGACGGGAGATCCTCGCCGCCCTCTATGCCGCCAAACAGCGCAACCCGGCCCTCGACGTCAAGGTGTTCGTTGACTTCCACCGTGCCCAGCGCGGCCTGATCGGTAAGGGCAAGCAAGGTGGCAACCACCTGATGTATCAGGAGATGGCCGCTCGCCATGAGCACCAGATCGCCATCTATGGCGTGCCGGTGAAAGGGCGTGAACTGCTCGGAGTGCTGCACCTCAAGGGGTTCATCTTCGATGACACCCTGCTCTACTCCGGTGCCAGCCTCAACGACATCTACCTGCACCAGCAGGATCGCTACCGTTTCGACCGTTATCACCAGATCACCAGCCCGGAGCTGACCCGCAGCATGGTCAACTACGTGGATGACCTGTTCCTGCGCAGCGAGGCGGTGCAGCGACTGGATCGCACCGACATCCCCAGCGCCAAGCAGCTGAAGGGACCGATCCGTCGCTTCAAGCACAACCTGCGCCTCGGCCAGTACCGCTTCGACACCATGCCGGTCAACAGCCAGGAGGTGGCCATCACCCCGATGAGCGGCCTGGGTAAGCGCGGCAACCAGCTCAACAAAATGATCCGCACCCTGGTGCGGGCCACCGAGCGGGAGATCTTCATCTGCACCCCCTACTTCAACCCGCCCAAGGAGTTGAACAAGGATATCGAGGCCCTGCTCAAGCGCGGCTGCAAGGTGACGATCGTGGTGGGCGACAAGACAGCCAACGACTTCTTCATTCCGCCGGAGGAGAAATTCTCCACCATCGGCGGTCTGCCCTATCTGTACGAGACCAACCTGCGCAAGTTCGCCGAGCGCAACCAGCATCACATCGATGCCGGCCGTCTCAACCTGATGCTCTGGTGCTGCGAGCGCAACTCCTACCACCTCAAGGGGATCTTCGTGGATGACGAGTGGGCCCTGCTCACCGGCAACAACCTCAATCCCCGCGCCTGGGCGCTGGATCTGGAGAACGGCCTGCTGGTCTACGATCGCCGCCACCTGCTGCGGCCCCAGTTCAACGCCGAGCGCGAGAACATCCTGACCAACACCAAGCGCATCAGCCACTTCGATCAGATCGAGCAGATCCAGGACTACCCGGATCAGGTGCGCAAGCTGCTGGCCCGGATCCACAGGGTCAAGGCCCATATCCTGCTCAAGCGCATCATCTGACCGGCGCGCATCGCGACCTCGGGTATCCTCACAAGGGCCTGCCGCATCTCGGCAGGCCTTTTTCATTCCTGGCTTCCGATCCCGCGGGCCGACCCCCAACCGCGCGACGCGGCTTGCGTCGGGACGGCAATAAACCCTATCATCTGGACATATTTACAGTGTTTTCGGGCATCTAATTGATGAAATTGGATAAAATCTCCCTCGACAGCCTCAAGGGCGTCGGCAGCAAGATGCAGGAAAAGCTCGAGCGGCTGGGGCTGGCCACGGTGCAGGATCTGCTGTTCCACCTCCCCCTGCGCTACGAGGACCGCACCCAGGTGTGGCCCATCGGCGATCTGCCGCCCGGCCTGCACGGCGCCGTCGAAGGGGAGATCCAGGACACTCAGCTGGTGATGGGGCGCCGCCGCATGCTGGTCTGCCGCATCAGCGACGGCACCGGCACCCTCACCCTGCGCTTCTTCAACTTCACCGCCGCCCAGAAGAACAGCCTGAGCCCTGGCCGGCTGATGCGCTGCTTCGGCGAGGTGCGCCCCGGCAAATACGGGCTGGAGATGGCCCACCCCGAGTACAAGCTGCTCGGCGAGGAGCAGGCCGGCCAGACCGAAGAGGCGCTCACCCCCGTCTACCCGACCACCGAGGGGCTGCGCCAGCTCACCCTGCGCAGCCTCACCGATCAGGCGCTGGCCCAGCTCGACCTCTACGGCGTGGAGGAGCTGCTGCCCGCCGGCCTCTATCCCCAGCAGATCGATCTGGCCGCGGCCCTGAAGCTGCTGCACCGTCCGCCCCCCTCGGTGGCGCTGGCCCTGCTCGAGAGCGGCCAGCACCCGGCCCAGCAGCGGCTGGTGCTGGAAGAGCTGCTGGCCCACAACCTATCTGTGCTCAAGGTGCGGGCCCAGGCACAAACCCAGCTCGCCCGCGCCCTCAAGCCGGCCCCGGCCCTGGTGGAACAGCTGCTCGGCGCCCTGCCGTTCACCCCCACCGGCGCCCAGAACCGGGTGGTGGCGGAGATAGGCAAGGATCTGCAACAGAGCCACCCCATGATGCGGCTGGTACAGGGGGACGTAGGCTCCGGCAAGACCCTGGTCGCTGCGCTGGCCGCCCTGCAGGCCATCGGCAACGGCTGTCAGGTGGGGCTGATGGCGCCGACCGAGCTGCTGGCCGAACAGCACGCCATCAACTTCGCCAAGTGGCTGGAACCGCTCGGCATCGGGGTGGGCTGGCTGGCGGGCAAGCAGAAGGGCAAGGCGCGGGAGGAGGCGCTGGCTGCCATCGCCGACGGCAGCGTCAAGATGGTGGTGGGCACCCATGCCATCTTCCAGGAGCAGGTGGTGTTCCAGCGCCTCGCCCTGGTGATCATCGACGAACAGCACAGATTCGGTGTACATCAGCGCCTCGCCCTGCGGGAAAAAGGGGAGCGGGAAGGGGTACATCCCCATCAGCTCATCATGACCGCCACCCCCATCCCCCGTACCCTGGCGATGACCGCCTATGCCGACCTCGATACCTCCATCATCGACGAGCTGCCACCGGGCCGCACCCCCATCACCACGGTGGCGCTGCCGGACAGCCGCCGCCAGGACGTGATCGAACGGGTCAGACTGGCCTGCGAGGAGGGCAAGCAGGCCTACTGGGTCTGCACCCTGATCGAGGAGTCGGAAGTGCTGGAGTGCCAGGCCGCCGAGGACACCGCCGCCGAGCTGCAAAATCTGCTGCCCGGCCTGCACATCGGGCTGGTGCACGGCCGGATGCGGCCGGTCGAAAAACAGCGGGTGATGGAGGAGTTCAAGGCAGGCATACTGCAACTGCTGGTCGCCACCACCGTCATCGAGGTGGGGGTGGACGTGCCCAACGCCAGCCTGATGATCATCGAAAATCCGGAGCGACTGGGGCTGGCGCAGCTGCACCAGCTGCGCGGCCGGGTCGGGCGCGGCTCGGTGGCCTCCCACTGCGTGCTGCTCTATCATGCTCCCTTGTCCAAGACGGCCCAGAGCCGGCTCGGGGTGCTGCGGGAGACCAACGATGGCTTCCTCATCGCCCAGCGGGATCTGGAGCTGCGCGGCCCGGGCGAGCTGCTCGGCACCCGCCAGACCGGTCTGGCCGACCTCAAGATCGCCGATCTGGTACGCGACCAATCGCTCATCCCGCAGGTGCAGAAGATGGCTCGCTTCTTGATGGACCGCCACCCAGATCATGTCGAACCCTTGATACGACGCTGGCTCGGCCTGCGGGATCACTACTCCAATGCCTGACCAAGGCAGAGGCAGAAGATGGACACATTGCCTGATGGATAGACACCCAGGCCATGTCGAACCCTTGATACGACGCTGGCTCGGCCTGCGGGATCACTATTCCAATGCTTGACCTGCGGGATCACGCTGCCAACGCCTGATCACTCAACCAATACAGGAGGAAAGCGCTTATGAATTCCTGGCTGCGCGGCCTGCTCTACACCCTTGCCTTCCTGTTGCTGTTTGTCTGGGTCGGGCTCGGCCTGTTCGACGCCGAGCGGGCCAAGGGGCCCATCGCCAGCTGGCTCAGCCAGCAGACCGGCGTACCCGTCACCATAGGCCGACTGGTGTTCAACCCGCTCCACCCCTACACCCTGCTGGCGGAGCAGGTGAGTTACGGCAACGCCGTGACCCTCGACAAGATCTATCTCGAGATAGAGAGCATCGACTGGCTGAACCGGGACGTGCGCATCGCGCATCTCGACCTCATTCGCCCGGCCATCAAGCTGCCGCTGCCCAACCAGCTGCCGAGCCTGCCGGTGCACTCCCTCACCATCACCGACAGCACCATAGACCGGCTCAGCCTGGAGAGCGACGGGCTGACCCTGCGCGGCCTCAACGCCACCCTGAGCGACTGGCAGCTGCTCAATCCGGTGCGCCCGCCCCAGGCCAACCTGACCCTCAACATCACTGAGCTGGCGACCCCGGCCTGGGCCCTCTCCCGCCTCAACCTGGCCGGTCGGCTGGAGGGGCAGGTGCTGAGCACCGACAAGCTGACCGCCAACCTGTTCGACGGTCTGCTCGAGACCGGCATGGTGCTCGACTGGCCCGCCCGCAGCCTGCGGCTGAACAACCTCAAGAGCCAGGGCATCCGCATCGAGTGGGGCATCCTCGCCAAAGCCGAATCCCCCCTACGCCAGGTCAGCCTGGATCTCGGCCAGATCCGGGATCTCAGCTTCAACGACATCGAGCAGGAGCTGGCCCTCAACAACCTCAGCGGCCAGCTGACCGCCTTCAACTGGCAGGCTGGCAACACGCCCAGCGGCTACTTCTCGGGGACCCTCGGTGATCTCGGCCGTGGCCTGTTCCAGCTGGAGGCCATTCAGGGCAAGGTCGCCTTCTCGCCCCAGCAGCTGGATGCGGAGCTGCAGGGCAAGGCCTATGAAGGGGAGTTCAATCTGGAGCTCTCCTTCGATCCCCTGCAGCAGAAGCTGACCCTGAAGGACATGGCGCTGAGCGGCATGGACATCAGCCTGCCGGAAGGGTGGTGGCAGGATTGGCAGAGCTGGCGCCCGCAGCAGATCGACATCCGCAAGCTGGCCTTCGACAAGCTCAAGGTGCTCTCCTTCGACGATACCCTGCCCCTGTCGCTGACCGGCTGGCAGCTCTATCTGACCGATCTCAGCCTGCGCGACAATCAGCCTGGGCCGCTGCTGGGCCGGGCCCGCCTCGAGAGCGCCTGGTTCGAAC
The DNA here is from genome assembly GCF_041402265.1 of Aeromonas sp. S15(2024). Lineage (NCBI taxonomy): Bacteria > Pseudomonadati > Pseudomonadota > Gammaproteobacteria > Aeromonadales > Aeromonadaceae > Aeromonas > Aeromonas sp. S15(2024). Next base: position 41,082 of record NZ_JBGLQY010000010.1, read on the forward strand.
TGGTGTGGGACGGCCTCAGCGCCCGCAGCGGCGAGCTGGATGGCGAGCTGAGTGCCGGCTCCTGGCAGCTCAACAAGCTCACCAGCTCGCTGCCGGATGAGGGCAGCCTCAGCCTGAGCGGCCAGTGGGGACGCGAGCCGGGCCAGACCAGCCGGTTGCAGCTCAAGGGCGAGAAGCTGGATCTGGTGCAGTGGGGCAAGATCCTCCACTCTCCCGTTTCCTTCGCCGGCAAGCTGGACCTGAGCGCCGATCTGCAGGCGCTGCACGGCGGCACCCCGGGCGCCTGGCGCAGCTCCCTGCAGGGGAATTTTGCCCTCGATGCCACCGAACCCTTCTGGGACAAGGTGAAGATAGATCCGCTGCTGGATCAGTGGTTCAAGCAGGCGGCGGCGCCGACCCTCACCCCGGCCGAGCTCTGGCAGGCGATGCAGGAGGGCGACACCCCCTTCTATCGCATCAAGCTGCAGGGCAAGGTGGCTCAGGGCCAGCTGAAGATCGAACAGGCCGGCGCTTCCACCATCACCCACCTGTTGGGGCTGCAGGGCAGCGTCGATCTGGTCAATGAGCAGTGGCAGCTGGATCTGGGCGTTCTCAACGGCCAGCACTGCGCCGAGCTGCTCGGTCAGTGGCGCGGGCCGCTCGCCGAGCCGACCCTCAGCTGGGGTTTCAAGCAGAAGCAGGAGGGCTGTGGCTGGGAGACCGGTGTGCGCTACCCGCCCCAGGGCAACGGCAGCCCGCTCTGGCGACCGGCGCCGAAGGCCCCGGCCGCGCAGGCGGCCAACGGCTAGCCGATAGAAAGCAACAAGGCCTCGTGATGAGGCCTTGTTGTTTGATGGGATCCCGCGCGCCGCTACTGACCCGGCCGCTTGACCGGCTGCACCACGTAGTGACCGAGGAACTCGGCGGCCAGCTTGTCGCCGCTGAACAGCTTGATCTTGAGGCTGAACTTGGCGGACTCACCGGCCTTAAGCGGCTCGAGTACGGCGGGCATGCCTTCGCGGGCCACCCGCGCCTCCGGCTCCTCCTTGACCGGCCGGTAGTACTTGATGTTGCCCTCCGCCAGCACCGTGTCCCCCACCAGCCCCGCCTCCTTGAGTTGCAGCCAGATCAGGCCCCAGCCCGCCAGCACGCACTGGCTGTAGATGCTGCCGGCGAACATGGTGTCATGCACGTTGAGGTTGGCCGCCAGATTGGCCTTGAGGTGGAAGGTCTGACCGTCGTAGTGGGTGATGTGCACCCCCATCTTCTCGCTGATGGGAATGCCCTGCGACCAGCGGGTGGTGAGATCCTGGCACCACTCGGGGCGGTACTGGATGGTTTGCAGCGGGCTCAGAGACTTGATCATCTGGCGGTGCGGGATGCGGCCGAAGGAGACGGGGCCTTCCCCCACCTCGAGAAAGCCGCACTTGCGGTAGAACTCCACCGCCTCCTGGCGGGCATTCATCACCAGTCGCTTCACCTTCTCGCTGCAGGCCAGCTGTTCGAGATCCTGCACCATGCGGGCACCCAGCCCCTGACCGCGAAATTCGGGGCGCAGCGCCATGAAGCGGATCTGCGCCTCTTCACCGCCGACAAACAGCCGCCCCACCGCGATGGGTGTGCCGTCGGGGGCCAGCATCAGCCGGTGAATGGCGACGGTGTCGTATTCATCCCGCTCGGAACCGAGAGGCAGATTGAAGGGTTTACGCAGTAGTTCCCAGCGCAACTGGTAGTAGGCATCCAGTTCGGCGTCGGTTTGAGGAGTGACTACCCGGTACATAAAGCGATCCTTGAGTTGGCGCCGACGGACAGAGTGAAGGGCTTGCGCACCCATGCCTCCCAGCTCAATTGGTAATGGGCATCCAGCTCGGCTTCGGTTTGAGGGGTGACTACCCGGTACATAAAGCGATCCTTGAGTTGGCGCCGACGGACAGAGTGAAGGGCTTGCGCACCCATGCCTCCCAGCTCAATTGATAATGAGCATCCAGCTCGGCTGCCGTCTGGGGGGTGACCACCCGGTACATAGTTCCATCCTTGAGTTACACTGGTCGAAAACCATCTTGCCGTGCAAATTCATGGACTTCAATCTGCAAGCGTACCAAGCCGACCACTTATTGCACCTCAGCGCCAAGCCCCAGCGCCGGCTCACCGTGCAGGAAAATGCCAATCACCGCTGGCTGGAGATCGACGGCGTGGTGCAGTCGGCCATGTCCCTGGCCGAGCCCGCCACCCTCTGCCTGCCGCACCAACAGGTGATCGCCTACCTGCTGCCCGAACAGGCCGCCAGCATCCTCGAACTGGGGCTGGGAGGAGGCGATCTCACTCGCCATCTGCGCCGACGCTGGCCCGATGCCCGCCACGAGTGCGTCGACCTCGATGAAGAGGTGATCACTCTCTATCAGCTGTTCTTTCAGCCCGAACAAGGCAGCCAGCGCACACCGACCCTGCACCAGGCCGATGCCCTCGCCTTTCTGGAGCAGAGCGAGGCGCAGTACGACCTCATCCTGCTCGATCTGTTCAGCCAGGACGGCAATCCGCCGCTGCTGTTCCAGGAGCGCATCTATCAGGCGCTGGCCCCCCGCCTCAATGGCGAGCTCATCATCAACCTGCTGCCGCGCACCCGCCTCGAGCTGACCCGGGTACTGATGCTGCTGGAGCAGTGGGTCGGCCCCACCACCCCCTACCCGGTGCCTGGGCTGCGCAACATACTGCTGCACACCAGCCCGCGCGATCCGCTGGCGTCAGACCTGTAGCCAGAAGGTGACCGGGCCATCGTTGACCAGCGCCACCTTCATGTCGGCGGCGAAGCGGCCGGTGGCAGTCGGTATGCCGCTGGCGGCGGCTCGCGCCACGAAGTAGTCGTACAGCCGCTCGGCCTCGACCGGGTGGGCGCCGCCGGAGAAGCTGGGCCTCATCCCCTTGTTGGTGTCCGCCGCCAGGGTGAACTGGGAAACCACCAGCAGGCTGCCGCCGGCCTGGCTCACGTTGAGGTTCATCTTGCCGTTCTCATCGGAGAAGATGCGGTAGCCGCTCACCTTGTGCAGCAACTTGTCGGCCTTGGCCTCGTCATCCCCCTGCTCCACCCCGAGCAGCACCAGCAGACCCTGACCGATAGCCCCAGTCACCTCGCCCTCTACCGTTACGCTGGCCTCGCTGACCCGCTGAATCAGTGCAATCACATCCCTCTCCTCTCAAAACGAAACGACCGCCCCCATCTGCTGACGGGGGCGGTCGTCGATGCTAACAGCAAGGGGCCGGGTCAGGCCAACTCATCGGCACCCGGTCGCTCATATTCGCCGAGGCATGCGGTGGTTTCCGCGCCAAGCAAGACCACCAGCCAGCTCAGGTAGACCCAAACAAACAGAATGGGAATGGTCGCCAGGGCTCCATAGATGGCCTGATAGGAGGGGAAGTTGGTGATATAGATGGCAAAACCGCGCTTGGCCAGCTCGAACAGGGTGGCCGCCACCAGGGCGCCGATGAAGGCGTGCATCAGCCGCACCTTGCAGTTGGGCACCACGGTATAGACCAGCAGGAAAGTGAGCACAGAGAACAGGAATGGCAGGCCGCGCAGCAGCAGGTAACCGATGCCGAACAGGCTCTCGGCCCCGAACAGCCGCAGCGAGAAAATATAGGAGGAGATGGCGATACTGGCCCCGATGAGCACCGGACCCAGAGTCAGGATCATCCAGTACATGGCGAATGCCTGGGCCAGTGGCCTGCTTTGGGTGGAGCGCCAGATGTAGTTGAGATTCTTGTCGATGGCCGAGATCAACATCAGCGCCACCACGATCAGGGCGCCGATGCCGACCGCCGTGGTGTTGGTGGCGTTGGCCACGAAGCCGTCGATGTACTCCTTGAGCATCTCGCCGGCGGTGGGTACGAAGTTGTGATAGACGAACTGCTCCATTGCCTGCTTCAGGCTCTGGAACACCGGAAAAGCCGACATCATGCCGAACACCACGGCGATCATGGGCACCAGGGAGAGCAGGGTGACATAGGCCAGATAGCCAGCGGTAACCGTCAGCCTGTCCTGCTGGAAACGGCCCCAGACGAACTGGGCGAAATGGCGCCCATCATGGCGCAAGAAAGAGAGGGCGTGACCGAGACGGCCACCGGATTTCAGCTGCATTGTGCTTCCCGATGTCTTCATCATGCCGACATTGTGTCAGATCCCGTCACCGTTTGACCACCCGCGAGCCGGCCGGATGCGACTCGTCCGGGCGCGACCGTGGCTCCTTCTGCGGAAAACGACCATAAAAAAAGAGGCCCGCAGGCCTCTTTTCATCGCTGATGCAGCGGATCAAGCACGACCGGCGCGCTTGCGGTCCAGCTCGGTCAGCAGCTTCTTGCGGATACGAATGCTCTTCGGAGTGACTTCAACCAGTTCGTCGTTGTCGATGAACTCCAGAGCCTGTTCCAGCGACATGCGGATCGGCGGAGTCAGCACCTGGGCTTCGTCGGTACCGGAGGCACGCATGTTGGTCAGCTGTTTGCCCTTCAGGCAGTTGACGGTCAGGTCGTTGGAACGGGAGTGAATACCGATCACCTGGCCTTCGTACACTTCGGTCGCGTGACCGATGAACAGACGACCACGGTCTTGCAGACCGAACAGGGCATAGGTTAGCGCCTTGCCGGTAGCGTTGGAGATCAGCACGCCGTTCTGACGCTCACCGATGCTGCCACCCTTGTGCGGACCGTAGTGGTCGAAGGTGTGGTACAGCAGACCGGTACCTGAGGTCAGGGTCATGAACTCGGTCTGGAAGCCGATCAGGCCACGGCTCGGGATCATGAAGTCCAGACGGACACGACCTTTGCCATCCGGAGTCATGTTGGTCATCTCGCCCTTACGCAGGCCGAGTTGCTCCATAACGGAACCCTGGTGTGCTTCTTCCACGTCCACGGTTACGGTTTCGAACGGTTCTTGCAAAACGCCATCCACGGTGCGCAGGATAACTTCCGGACGGGATACCGCCAGCTCGTAACCTTCGCGACGCATGTTTTCGATCAGGATGGAGAGGTGCAGTTCACCACGACCGGAGACACGGAACTTGTCCGGATCATCGGTCTCTTCCACACGCAGGGCCACGTTGTGGACCAGCTCCTGGTTCAGACGCTCCAGGATGTTGCGGGAGGTCACGAACTTGCCCTCTTTACCGGCGAACGGAGAGGTGTTGACCTGGAAGGTCATGTTCACGGTCGGCTCGTCAACGGAGAGCGGCGGCAGCGCTTCAACAGCACCGTTGTCGCAGATGGTGTCGGAGATCTTCAGCTCGCCCAGACCGGTGATGGCGATGATGTCGCCAGCTTGCGCATCGGCCACTTCGGTACGGGACAGACCCAGGTAGCCCAGCACCTGGCCAACTTTGCCGGTACGGGTCTTGCCATCGGCACCCACTACGGTCACCTGCTGGTTGGTCTTGACGCGACCACGGGTGATGCGGCCGATACCGATAACGCCCACGTAGGAGTTGTAGTCCAGCTGGGAGATCTGCATCTGGAAGGCACCGTCGGTGTCCGCGGCAGGCGCTTCCACGTTGTCGACGATGGCCTGGAACAGGGGTTCCATGTTCTCGGACTCGACGTCTTGATCCAGGGTGGCCCAACCGTTCAGTGCAGAGGCGTAAACAACCTTGAAGTCCAGTTGCTCATCGGTGGCGCCCAGGTTGTCGAACAGATCGAAGACCTGATCCATTACCCAGTCAGGACGAGCACCCGGACGGTCGATCTTGTTGATGACCACGATCGGCTTCAGACCCTGGGCGAACGCCTTCTGGGTCACGAAACGGGTCTGCGGCATCGGGCCGTCAACGGCGTCAACCAGCAGCAGTACGGAGTCAACCATGGAGAGCACACGCTCAACTTCACCACCGAAGTCGGCGTGACCCGGGGTATCCACGATGTTGATGCGGTAGTCGTTCCAGCGGATCGCAGTGTTCTTGGCGAGAATGGTGATGCCACGTTCCCGTTCCAGATCATTGGAGTCCATGATCCGTTCCTGACCTTCGCTGGTGCGATCCAGAGTGCCGGATTGCTGCAGCAGCTTGTCCACCAGCGTGGTTTTGCCGTGGTCAACGTGCGCAATAATCGCAATATTGCGTAAATTCTCTAACATTCTCGCCTCAAATCACCGGGTAAAATTGGGCGCTAATTGTACTCTCGCCTTTGTGATCTGCCTAGCAGAATTGCAGTACATTCGCGCATAACAGGGGATCAGGATCATAGACCTTCTCATCAAAGCCTGCTTAAAAGCCTGCTTAGATAGGGGCCGACCGTATACCACGCACCATTTTAGTGCACCAAAACGATCCAAGGTTGCACTACTTTGAGGCGTAACGCGCTGAGATAGCGAGTCTCGGGGCAGGCCCGTAGTCGCAAATGCCCTGAAATCAAGCTGTCACAAACTTGGCACGATACTGGCTTATGTGAATGTGATGACGCATTCACCCTAAGAGTTTTAACACCGGAGGTTACTTAGCATGTCAGCCCAGAACGTTTTGGCCCTGATCCAGGAACACGAAGTCAAGTTTGTCGACCTGCGCTTTACCGATACCAAGGGTAAAGAGCAGCACGTATCCATCCCTGCCCACCAGGTCGACGAAGATTTCTTCGAAGACGGCAAGATGTTCGACGGCTCCTCCATCGGCGGCTGGAAAGGCATCAACGAATCCGACATGGTGCTGATGCCGGATCCCGCCTCCGCCAAGCTGGACCCGTTCACCGAAGAGACCACCCTGAACATCGTCTGTGACGTGCTGGAACCCGCTACCATGCAGGGCTACGACCGCGATCCGCGCTCCATCGCCAAGCGTGCCGAAGACTTCCTGAAAGCCAGTGGCATCGCCGACACCGTGCTGTTCGGGCCGGAGCCGGAATTCTTCATGTTCGACAACATCACCTTCTCGAACACCATGGGTCACAGCTTCGTGAAGATCGAATCCGAAGAAGCCGCCTGGAACTCCGGTACCAACTACGAGCACGGCAACAAAGGCCACCGTCCGTTCGTGAAGGGCGGTTACTTCCCGGTTGCCCCGGTCGACTCCTCTCAGGACATCCGCGCCGCCATGTGTCTGGTGCTGGAAGAGATGGGCCAGGTCGTTGAGGCTCACCACCACGAAGTGGCCACTGCCGGTCAGAACGAGATCGCCACCCGCTTCAACACCCTCACCCTGAAGGCTGACGAAGTACAGGTACTGAAGTACGTGATCCACAATGTGGCTCACGCCTACAACAAGACCGTCACCTTCATGCCGAAACCCATGTTCGGTGACAACGGCTCCGGCATGCACTGCCACCAGTCTCTGGCCAAGAACGGCGTCAACCTGTTCGCCGGCGACCTGTACGGCGGTCTGTCCGAGATGGCGCTGCACTACATCGGCGGCATCATCAAGCACGCCAAGGCCATCAATGCCTTCGCCAACCCGACCACCAACTCCTACAAGCGTCTGGTTCCGGGTTATGAAGCACCGGTCATGCTGGCCTACTCCGCCCGCAACCGCTCTGCCTCCATCCGTATCCCGGTGGTACCGAGCCCGAAAGCGCGCCGCATTGAAGTCCGCTTCCCGGATCCGGCTGCCAACCCGTACCTGGCCTTCGCTGCCCAGTTGATGGCCGGTCTGGACGGCATCATCAACAAGATCCATCCGGGCGATGCCATGGACAAGAACCTGTATGATCTGCCGCCGGAAGAAGCAGCCGAAGTGCCGACCGTGGCCGGCTCTCTGGACGAAGCCCTGGCCGCGCTGGATGCGGATCGCGAGTTCCTGACCCGCGGTGGCGTGTTCAGCGACGACTTCATCAACTCCTACCTGGAGCTGAAGCAGCAGGACGTTGACCGCGTGCGCATGACCCCGCACCCGCTGGAATTTGAACTGTACTACTCCGTTTAATCCGGATCCCAGCTCAGAACTTGACCAAACCCGCCGACAGGCGGGTTTTTTCTCTGATAGGATTAAGCAGAATCCCGTCAAGGAGAGATGGATGAAAACCGCCTACCCAGTATGGATGCTGAGCCTGTTGCTGCTGGCCACCAGTGCCGCCCAGGCCGCCAAGGTATACTCCTGGACCGACAACCAGGGGGTCGTCCACTACACGGATGCACCGCCCCCGGGACAGAAGGCCAAGGAGGTCGATCTGCGCGTCGCCCCCTTCATCGGCACTGCCCCCCGCTCGGTCCAGGTGGACAATTTCAACAGCCTGACCGGTGTCGACGCCAAAAAAGAGAAGGAAGCGGCCAAGCTGGTGATCGAGCTGCTCTCCCCGGAACAGGGCAGCACCCTGCGCGACAACACAGGCAACGTGGTGTTTCAGGGTCAGATCAGCCCGCAACCGCCGACCCAGTACGATGTGCGCCTGACCCTGGACGGCAAGGCGGCCCCCATCGTTAAAAACTCGCTCGCCATCCGGGTCGAAAACCTGGATCGCGGTGCCCACGAGGCCCAGCTCGAGCTGCTCGCCAAAGACGGTACGATCCTTGCTAAATCCAAGGCAGTCACCTTCTACCTGCACCGGGCCAGCATCAATTCAGCCCCCAAAGCGACCCCGCTCAACAACAAGGGGTGATCCTGTGCCTCGATACGGGTAGACTAAATGCACCACATTGGTGCATAGCTGGTGTATAGCACCGTTTTAGGGAGAAACCAGTGCCAACCCGCCCGGATCAAGCCAGGATACTGCTCGACAACCTGCTGACTGCCGTCATCCTGATGGATGAACGGCTCTGCATCCAGTTCGTCAACCCCGCCGCCGAGCAGCTGCTCTCCCTCAGTCAGCGCCGGTTGATCGGCATCGAGCTGCCCCATCTGCTGGAACATATCTCCCTCGATCTGCAGCGCCTCAAGCAGTGCCTCAGTTCGGGGCAGGGCTTCACCGACAGCGAAGTCACCCTGGTGGTGGAAGGGGAGCCCAGACTGGTGGAGATGAGCGTCAGCCCGCTGGCCGACCACGAACAGCGGCTGATGGTGGTGGAGCTGCGCAAGATAGACCAGCAGAAGAAGATCAGCCAGGAGTTGCAGCAACATGCCCAGCAGCAGGCGGCCAAGGAGCTGGTACGCGGCCTGGCCCACGAGATCAAGAATCCCCTCGGCGGTCTGCGCGGCGCGGCCCAGCTGCTGCAAAAGGAGCTGCCCGACCCCGCCCTGCGCGAATATACCGGCATTATCATCGAACAGGCCGACCGGCTGCGGGTACTGGTCGATCGGCTGCTCGGCCCCCAGCGCCCCGGTCGCCACCAGATGCACAACGTGCACTCGGTGCTGGAGCAGGTGCGCAGGCTGGTGGAGCTGGAGCTACCGCCAACGGTGCGCATCGAGCGGGATTATGATCCCAGCATCCCGGAGTTCGAGATGGAGCCGGATCAGCTGCAGCAGGCCTTTCTCAACATGGTGCGCAACGCCGCCGAGGCCATCGGTGAACAGACCGGCCTCATCCGCATCAAGACCCGCACCGCGTTCCAGATCACCATCCACGGCCAGCGCTACCGGCTGGCGGCCGAGATCAAGATCATCGACAACGGCCCCGGCATCCCGGATGCCATCCGCGACACCCTCTTCTATCCGATGATCACCGGCAAGGAGGGAGGTACCGGGCTCGGCCTCTCCATCGCCCAGAACCTGATCGACCAGCACAAGGGGCGGATCGACTGCATCAGCTGGCCCGGCCATACCGAATTCACCATCTTTCTACCGCTTCGCAAATAAGGGAACGTCATGACAGCAAAAGTGTGGATCGTCGATGACGACAGTTCTATCCGCTGGGTGCTGGAGCGCACCCTTGGCAGCGAAGGCTTCGAATGCGAAAGTTTCGCCGACGGCGAAGCCCTGCTGAGTTCACTGGAGATGCGCTCACCGGACGTGATCCTCTCGGATATCCGCATGCCGGGCATCGACGGCCTGAGCCTGCTGGAGCAGATCCATCGCCGCCAGGCCGATCTGCCCATCATCATCATGACGGCCCACTCGGACCTCGACAGCGCGGTCAACGCCTACCAGCGCGGTGCCTTCGAATACCTGCCCAAGCCGTTCGACATCGACGAGGCGGTCACCCTGGTACGCCGGGCCGAGAACCACCTCAAGGAGCAACGTACCAAGCGCAAGGCTCGCCAGCAGGAAGCCACCACCACCCCGGAGATCATCGGCGAAGCCCCTGCCATGCAGGAGGTGTTCCGCGCCATCGGCCGGCTGTCGCGCTCCAGCATCTCGGTGCTCATCAACGGCCAGAGCGGTACCGGCAAGGAGCTGGTTGCCCATGCCCTGCACAAGCACAGCCCCCGGGCCCACAAGAACTTCATCGCCCTCAACATGGCGGCCATCCCGAAAGATCTCATCGAATCCGAGCTGTTCGGTCATGAGAAGGGAGCCTTCACCGGCGCCAACAACATTCGTCACGGCCGCTTCGAACAGGCCGATGGCGGCACCCTGTTTCTCGACGAAATAGGCGACATGCCGCTGGACGTGCAGACCCGGTTGCTGCGGGTACTGGCGGACGGGCAGTTCTACCGGGTTGGCGGCCACCAACCGGTGCAGGTGGATGTGCGGATCATTGCCGCCACCCACCAGAATCTGGAGAAGCGGGTGGCCGACGGCGAGTTTCGGGAAGACCTGTTCCACCGCCTCAACGTCATCCGCATCCACATTCCCGCCCTCAAGGAGCGGCGCGAAGACATTCCCCAACTGGCCCGTCACTTTCTGCTGCGGGCAGCCAAGGAGCTGAACGTGGAGGCCAAGAGCCTGCATCCGGATACCCAGGCCTATATCAGCCGTCTGCCCTGGCCCGGCAACGTGCGCCAGCTGGAGAACGTCTGCCGCTGGCTCACCGTGATGGCCTCGGGGCAGGAGGTGCTGGTGAACGACCTGCCCACCGAGCTGCTGACTCCCATCACCAGCACCGCCGAGCCGGGCCAGCCGGCGCTGTCCGGCGGCTGGCAGCAGCAGTTGCAGGATTGGGTCGCCGCCAAGCTGGCGCTGGGGGAGACCGACATCCTGGCCGATGCCCTGCCCCAGTTCGAGCGGATCATGCTGGAAACCGCGCTGGATCACACCCATGGCCACAAACAGGAGGCGGCACGCCTGCTCGGTTGGGGACGCAATACCCTCACCCGAAAGCTGAAGGAACTCGACCTCTCATGAGTCCCGAGGAAAAACGATTCCCATCACGCCTTGGCAAATCGCCGACCAATAAGACCCCGTTTGATTTCAAACGGGGTATCTTTTTTGGAAGCCCCGCCTAGAATGGCAGGCTTTCCAACCCGACTCGAAGAAGGCGCCATCATGATTGACAGATCTCTTCCCCTGACCGACCTGCACCGCCATCTGGACGGCAACATCCGTCCGCAGACCATCCTCGAGCTGGGCCGTCAGCACAATATCCGGCTGCCGGCAGACGAACTCGAAGCGCTGCGCCCCCACGTGCAGATCGTCGAGAACGAGCCGAGCCTGGTCGCCTTCCTGAAGAAACTGGACTGGGGTGTGGCTGTGCTGGCCGACTACGATGCCTGCCGCCGGGTGGCCTACGAGAACGTGGAAGACTTGCTACGCGCCGGCATCGACTATGCTGAGCTACGCTTCAGCCCGGCCTACATGGCGATGGCTCACAAGCTGCACCCGCAGGGCGTGGTCGAAGCCATCATCGACGGCGTGGCGGCCGGTAGCCGCGACTTCGGCATCAAAACCAACCTGATCGGCATCATGAGCCGCACCTTCGGCACCGAGCAGTGCAAACAGGAGCTGGATGCCTGTCTGGCTCATCGCGACAAGCTGGTTGCCATCGATCTGGCCGGCGACGAGCTGGGCTTCCCGGGCGAGCTGTTCACCGAGCACTTCCGCCGGGTGCGCGATGCGGGCATGCGCGTCACCGTGCACGCTGGTGAAGCCGCCGGCCCCGAAAGCATGTGGCAGGCTATTCGCGAGCTGGGGGCCGAGCGTATCGGCCACGGCGTCAAGGCGATTCAGGATCCAGCTCTGATGGCCTACCTGGCCGAGCACCGCATAGGCATCGAATCCTGCCTCACCTCCAACATTCAGACCACTACGGTGGCGAGCCTGAGCGAGCACCCGATCCGCCAGTTCCTGGCCGCCGGCGTGCTGGCCTGTCTCAACACCGACGACCCGGCGGTAGAGGGGATCGACCTGCCCCACGAATATGAAGTGGCCGCTCCGGCCGCCGGCATGACGATGAGCGAGATCCGCACCGCCCAGCAGAATGGCCTGACCCTGGCCTTCCTGAGCGAGAGCGAAAAGGCCGAGCTGAGCGCCCGCGCAGCCCAGCGCTGAGTACTGCCAGGCCCAACAAAAAAACCGCCTCTCGGCGGTTTTTTATTTTCCAACAACATCGACCGGCCTAGATCACCCGGGAGAACTGCTGCTGGCGCGCCTTGCTCCGCAGGTAGACATCGAAACACATGCAGATGTTGCGGATCAGCAGCTGACCGGTGGAGACCACTTCCAGCCCCTCTTCGGTCATGCGCACCAAGCCGTCATCGATGAAGGTCTGCAGCAGCTTGAGGTCCTCGGCGAAGTACTCCTTGAACACCAGACCATGGGCCTGCTCGACGGCGGCAAAGTTCAGGGAAAAATCGCAGATGAGGCGCTTGATCACCTCGCGGCGGATCAGGTCGTCCCGATTGAGGGAACACCCCTTCCACTGGGCGTGCCCCAGCGTTTCTACCTGGCCATAGTAGGCTTTGAGCTCTTTCTGGTTCTGGGAATAGGCGTCACCAATCATGCTGATGGAGGAGACCCCCAGCCCCAGCAGGTCGCAATCCCCCTGGGTGGTATAGCCCTGGAAGTTGCGATGCAGCTTGCCCTCACGCTGGGCCACCGCCAGTTCGTCGTCCGGCTTGGCGAAGTGATCCATGCCGATGAACTGGTAACCCTGACCGGTCAGGAAGGCGATGGTGTCCTGCAGCATGGCCAGCTTCTCCTGCGGCGCCGGCATGTCCGCCTCCTTCAACTTGTGCTGGGCGGCAAAACGGCTCGGCAGGTGGGCATAGTTGAAGATGGAGAGGCGCGCCGGGTCGGTCTTGAGCACCTCTTCCAGGGTGTGGTGGAAGCTCTCACGGTTCTGATGTGGCAGGCCGTAGATGAGATCCAGGTTGGTGGAACGAAAACCCAGTTCGCGGGCTCGCTCCAGCATGGCGCGGATGAAGTCGTTGTCCTGCTCGCGGTTGACCGCGACCTGGACCTCCTTGTTGAAATCCTGCACGCCAAGACTGATGCGGTTGAAGCCGATTTCCCGCAGCACGTCCAGCATGGAGAGCTCGATCTCGCGCGGATCCACCTCGATGCTGATCTCCCCCTCTTCGGCGAAATGGAAGTGCTCCCGCAACATGGTCATCAGTCGGCGGGTCTGGGGTTCATCCAGATAGGTGGGCGTGCCGCCGCCCCAGTGCAGCTGGGTCACCAGCCGCTCCTTGAACAGCGGGGCCTGTGCCTTGATCTCCTGCTCGAGGTAATCGAGGTACTGGTCAGCCTTGTGGCGGTGACGGGTGATCACCTTGTTGCAGCCGCAGTAGTAGCAGAGCTTGTGACAGAAGGGGATGTGCACGTAAAGCGACAGGTTGCGCGCCGGATACTGGCTCGCGGCCTGGACGAAGTCCGGATAACCGAAGCCCTCGTTGAACTCCAGCGCAGTGGGATAGGAGGTATAACGCGGGCCGCTGTAATTATATTTTTCGATCAGGGCCTGATCCCACACAATCTGTTCTGCTTGCACGCTTGCTTCCTCCTGTTGTTATTGGCTCACCGGCTTAACTGAAAATCCTTCAGTCGGGCCACATCCTTGAGGATCTGCGCCTCCAGCTCGGCCTCATAGCCACTGCGTTCGAGATCCATCTTCATGATTTCATTGCGCTTGAGGGCCCGCCTCGCCTCATGGGTCGGCATCTCTTTCACCTTCTCGTAGAGACCGTACAGACCCGGAAATTCACCGGCAAAGGCACGACCGCCCTTGATCTGCAGTGCATCGAGCAGGTTGGTCAGCCGGATGGCACCTTCGGAGTAGTCGCACTGGCCGTCTCGTACCGCGTGGGCGATGACCCTGACGCTCTCGAGAATACGCTCATTGCGAGCTGCGATGGCCTGCTGCTGGCTGTCGTGCTGGCGCTTGAGACGGGCCAGCAGGGAACCGGCATAGAAGGCCAGCCCCAACAAAATCAGGCCGCCCAACAGGGCGGCCAGCATCCATCCACTCATCACTTTTTCTTCGGCTCAGGCTTGGGCTCCGGCTGATAGTCAACCTGAGTGAAACGATCCCACAGCTCCTCTTCGGAGGCTGGCTGGCTTGGCTCATCAAAGTCGGCATCATCAAAGTCCATGTCGTCTTCGTCGTCATCGTTGTCGATGATGCCAAGCTCGTCCATCAGCTCCTGATAGCGATCGACCCGCTGATCGACCCAGGCCTGCTCGGTCGCTTCCAGGGTTTCACCAGCATCCAGACGATCCAGCAGGTCATTGAGGCGATCATCATTCTCGATGGAGGCCAGCTCCTGCTCGGGTGTCATCACCAGCTTCTTCTCTTTGGCGGGTTTGGGCGCCACCGGCTTGCCACCCTTCTCTTCCACGATCAGCGCGACGGGCTTGCGGGAACCGATACGCGGGTCCTTGGCCTGCTTGGTACCGCCTTTCTTGCCGCTCTGCTCGACTTGCTGGCGGGATCCGGCCTTCAAGCCCTTGCGCTTGGCGGCGCGCTTGCGCTCACGGCCTTCCTGGGCACTGGCCTCTGATTCTTTGCGCTTACCGGCGGGCTTGCGATTGGGTTGTTTAGCCGACATGAATGACTGACTCCGACAAATAACTGGATTGAAACCCGTTCCCGGCCTGATCTGGGCCGGGGAGGATGCTGATACCGGGAGTGATGGACGAGAAACAAAAAGTGGGATCCCGCACCCATCCGGCCATGAATGACCGCCAAATACCGCAGGATCGGCATCCTCTGGGCATGTTGCTGGTATTTTGACACAGAATGACCGGGCGGGTTAATGACCCAAAAGAAAAAAGGCAGCCGAAGCTGCCTTGATATGTTTATGCGAGTCCCATCCCTGGCTGCAAATCACCCTGTCCGTGGTGATACGTCTGCGCATCATATCTTTGTGTGTGGTCGTCCTGACCTTAATTGGTCGATCCTGAATGTGCGTGTGCTTGCCTGACCCATGCCGACGACGTCCGGTCATCTTCTGGGGTGGTTGCGTCCCGCAGCCCCGCTCTTCCTGAACGGTCACCATCCTGGTTTTTCAATCCTTTGCCTGCCACTTGCATGGCTCCGTGGCGTCCTGCCGCCTCGACATCCTGTCTTTCACGTCATCCCTGTCGTGAACTGCCCTGCGGGCGACTCCATGCATCCACTGTATCAACTTAATAAAGTGGCTCAATCCACCAGGAACGTTTTCAAACGGAAATAATCCATCTATTGTCATTTAACATATTGAAATTAATGAATTACTAAGCATTATTCCCGAATTTTTTAAGCCTTGGCCAGGCTCATGAATGGGAGATCTCTTACAACAATGCGAGAAAAAATTGGCCAAATGGTGTTAAAGGCCAAAAAGAAACGAGGAGCCGCTGGCTCCTCGTCAATATCTACGGGCTGGATAAACGACCGCAATCAGTGCAGGCCCGCCACATATTTGGACAGTACTTCGATATCCTGATCGGTCAGCTTCTTGGCCACGTCCCGCATCATGCCGTTTGGATCATTGTCACGAGCGGCAGCCCGGAAGGCGGTGAGCTGAGCCTTGATGTAGGCAGGGTGCTGGCCGGAGAGGCTTGGATACTTGGCCTGCTCGACCCCGGAACCACGAGGACCATGACAGGCGGTACAGGCAGCCAGACCGCGGCTCATGTCGCCCCCCATGTAGAGCGCCTTGCCTGCCGCCACAGCATCATCGGGCACGGCGATCGGCGTCACCTTCTGGCTGGAGAAGTAGGCAGCCAGGTCCTCCATGTCCTGCTCGGACAGGGGAAGCGCCATCGGCCCCATGATGGGCGCAACCCGACCAGTTTGGCCGGAAGCTGCAGCCTTCAGTTCAACTAACTGCTTTTTGATATATGATGCGTGCTGACCAGCAATCTTGGGATACATGTCGACAAGGCTGTTTCCGTCCGGTCCGTGACAGGCCGCGCAAACGGCAGCCTTGGTTTGTCCCGCAGCGGCATCGCCCTTGGCTTGTGCCATCCCCGTTACGCCAACCATCAGAGCAAGAGTAATGACTAGGTTCTTCATGGCGTTCCAACTTCTCGTTATTAGGCTTCCAGATCCCATGCCGCTGAAGGCATGTTAAAATAAACGCGTTTAAGCGACGCCATTTTACACGATTTCACAAAAAAGTAACTCTATAACCCTCTATCTCTATGGGGAATTTACGTTGGATACACAAACTCTGAATTTCAATAAGGTGCATTTTGTGACCAGCGCACCCGACATCCGTCACCTGCCAAATGATGGGGGTGTCGAGATTGCGTTTGCCGGCCGTTCCAACGCCGGTAAGTCATCTGCATTGAATACCTTGACCAAGCACAAGAACCTGGCGCGTACCAGTAAGACCCCGGGTCGCACCCAGTTGATCAACCTGTTCGAGCTGGAGCCGGGCAAGCGTCTGGTCGACCTGCCGGGTTACGGTTATGCGCAAGTTCCGCTGGAAATGAAGCTTAAGTGGCAAAAGTCCCTGGCTGAATATCTGCAGCGTCGCGAGTCCTTGAAAGGGCTGGTGATCCTGATGGACATCCGTCACCCGCTCAAAGATACCGACATGAACATGCTGGAGTGGAGCGCCCACCGCGCACTGCCTGTCATGCTGCTGCTGACCAAGGCCGACAAGCTGAGCCCGGGCCCGCGCAACAATCAGGTCATCAAGGTACGCCAGGCCGTGGCGGCACTGGGCCCGCATATCCAGGTGGAAGCCTTCTCCTCGCTGAACAACATCGGGGTGGAAAAGCTGGCCCAGACGCTGACCGGCTGGTATCAGGCTGGCGCCGATGAGGTGATTGACGACGAACAAGAGTCGATCGAGGAATAGCTCCCCTCTTGTTGACGCGGCAAGCAACCATGCAATTGGCGGAGCGACTCCTCCGCTGATTGAAAGGCTTTCAGCCTGTGAGCACCCTTCTCAGCCCTCCATCCACGCTTGGCTTACCTCCCTCCAAAAATCTGAATAACCATATTGATCAATGGGATAAACAGTTAATTTTATATAACAATTAACTTTTCATCCCATTGGCAACGTTTTCAAATTCATGCAGAGAAAAAGCGGCGATATCGCTTAATAAGTACCAAAATGAAATTTAATTACATTTTCTGTGGCGGAGGGATAAAAATGAGGCCGATGCTGCAGATGCAGTACCGGCCTTAAACAATCAGTTCAAAAATTGGGAAGAAGCTAAATCTTGAGAACAAAGACGACTGGTTTTTCCTCAAGAAGCCCTTTCATTCTAACAAATATTCACCGACATTAAAGCATTTACTCTAAACGCAACCCATAAAAAAACGCCCCGATGATGACTCACCGGGGCTGCTATTCAGCCACATTCAATTACGTGAAATAAAAGGTCTGAAAGATAGAACATCTTACCTCTGTACCCTACGTTGCTAACTGTATAGCAAAGCAGCAGAAAGTGAAAGTAATTTATGTAATTTAGTTTCACAAAAAATGAATTACATAAATTTTCTTACTTTTCATGCAGATAAAAAAATCCCCAGTACGAATACCGGGGCGTTATAAAGGTGACTAGCTAGCACTTCCTCAACTATCTAGTTAGTCCACGTCTCTTGGTACAAGTTCCGCTGCTTTGAGAAAAAACTCGTAGAAATCACAGATAGATTGCACCATCTTCGGCAAACTCTTGTTCTTCAATGAGTTTTTCAGCCATCTCTTCGATGTCAAAACGCACGCTTTCGAAGGCCCGCAGTATGTCCTCCTCCCTGGCCAGGGAGAGACCGGTCATTTTTTCCAGTCGCCGGCGGCTGATGTAGCAGTCGACCAGTGCCCCCATCTGCTGGGCGGGAAAATGGATGCGCTGTTCATGCGGTTGCCAGTCCGCCAGCTCGGGAAACAGGATGCCTTGATTCATAGGGTCCCCAGATTGCGTTGCAGTTCTCTCAATACCTGTTTAGTCCCTGGCCGGATTCCTCGCCACACGGTAAATGCTTCGGCCGCCTGTTCCACCAGCATACCCAGCCCGTCCATGGTCTGGCGGGCACCATGTTGTCTGGCCCAACCAATGAAAGGGGTATCCGTCGCACCATACATCATGTCGTAGATGGCGATGTCGGCATGGATCAGGGCAGGATCCAGAGGCGGGAGCTCTCCCTGCAGACTGGCAGAGGTGGAGTTGATGATCAGATCGAAAGGACCGGCTAGCTGCGGGTAAGTCTGGGCACTGACGGATCCCAGATCAGCAAACTCGGCCGCCAGCTGCTCGGCCCGGGCGTGGGTCCGGTTGGCGATCACCACTTCGGCCGGCTGTTCGGCCAGCAAGGGCGCCAGGGCGCCGCGCGCCGCACCACCCGCTCCTAGCAACAGGATCCTGCTGCCGGCCAAATTCATCCCATGGGACTTGAGGTCAGCCACCAACCCGGCCCCATCGGTATTGTCCCCCAGCAATAGGCCGTCATCGGTCAACTTGATGGTATTGACCGCCCCCGCCCGTTTGGCCCTGGGGCTCAGCCGGTCGACCAGGGAAAATGCCTGCTCTTTGAAGGGGACTGTAACGTTGCACCCTTTGCCGCCCTGGGTAAAGAAGGCACGCAATGCGGTGGCGAACTCCTCGACTGCCGGCTCGGCCAGACCATATTCCAGCTCTTGCTGGGTCTGCCGGGCAAAGAGGGTATGAATGAAGGGGGATTTGCTGTGGCGCACCGGGTGGCCAAAAACCAGATAACGATCCATCAAGGCGTTCCTTTAGAGGGCAATCTCCCGATTTAACGGGTTTTCCCCCGCGGGAACAAGTCGAATATCGGCAACAAGAAGGGGCCGCGATGGCCCCTTGCTTCACAGCCACTCACGCGGCTTGAGATAGTCGGTGTAGAGCTGCGCCTCCGGGCTGCCAGCCTCCGGTTGCCAGTCATACTCCCAGCGGGCCAGTGGCGGCATCGACATCAGGATCGACTCGGTACGCCCCCCCGTCTGCAGACCGAACAGGGTACCGCGGTCGTACACCAGATTGAACTCCACGTAGCGACCGCGGCGATATAACTGGAACTCCCGCTCCCGCTCGCCATAGGCATCTCCTTTGCGTCGCTCGACAATCGGCAGATAGGCGGCGAGGTAGCCTTCACCCACCGCTCGCATGAAGGCAAAACTGTCGTCAAACGGCCAGCGATTGAGATCGTCGAAGAAGAGACCGCCGACACCACGGGTCTCGCCTCTATGCTTGAGGAAGAAGTAGCGATCGCACCAGGCTTTGAACTCGGGATAGATGTCATCGCCAAACGGCTGGCAGAGGTCGTGGGAGACTTGGTGCCAGTGCCGAACGTCCTCTTCGAACGGATAGAAGGGCGTCAGATCGAAGCCCCCTCCGAACCACCAGATGGGCGCCTCCCCCTCTTTTTCGGCGATGAAGAAGCGCACGTTGGCATGGCTGGTCGGCACGTAGGGGTTGTGTGGATGGATCACCAGCGACACCCCCATGGCTTCGAACCTGCGGCCGGCCAACTCGGGGCGATGGGCCGTGGCGGAAGCAGGCATGGCATCGCCATACACATGGGAAAAGTTGACCCCCCCCTGTTCTATCACCGCGCCATGGCACAGCACCCGGGTACGGCCACCGCCGCCCCCCTCACGCTGCCAGGCATCCTCCACAAAGTGCCCGGCACCGTCAGCCTGCTCCAGTCCACGGCAGATGTCGTCCTGCAACTGCAGCAGGAAGGCCTTGACCTGGGCTACATCCGGTTTGCTCATCTTGTCTCCAGTCAGCCAGGATCGTCGCCTGACCCTATTATCGTGATGTCCTCGAACCGGCACTCCGCCCGTCCGCATAGCCACCAGACCTCGTCACCAACGCCGCTCAGGAGGGGCGAATGACGGCACCGGTTCTGGCATCCTTGATCTCGGATGGGTTGGCCTGCCCCCCCACCTCGCCGGGCAGGATATAGGCCAGCTGGCTGGCCAGCAATTCGCCGATGTCGGCCAGCCGGCGGGCAGGCTCCTCGCCAGTCAGATTGGCACTGGTGGAGACCAGCGGCTTGCCAAAGGCACGACACAGCGCCTGTACCTGTGGATGTGCCGTGACGCGCACGGCCAGGGTGTCAAATTGTCCGGTCAGCCAGGCCGGCGTATCGGGACGAGCCGGCATGATCCAGGTAAAGGGACCGGGCCAGCTGGCCTCCACCCTGGCCAGCTGCTCGCTGGTAAGCTGTTCCAAATCGATGTAATCCTGCAGCTGGGCCAGATCGGCGGCAATCAGGATCAACCCTTTCTCTACCGGTCGTTGCTTGATCGCCAGCAGGCGTTGTACCGCCGCTTCGGAATCGGGGTCACATCCCAGGCCAAAAACCGCTTCGGTAGCGTAGGCAATCACCCCATCGTGCTGGAGTGCGGCAACAGCAAGTTCAAATTCTTTGGACATAAAAAATGCGACAGCCGGGCTGTCGCCTCATCATCAATTAAGGTTGACCCCGCAGGGTGGCAACCACCGCAGCCCCCTTCATCCCCCTGCCAACAACAGAGAGCGAGGCTGACCGTGGTTGCCGTCTCGGGGCTTACTTGAGTTGAGCCTGCAGGGCGGCATCCTTGGCCAGCACCTCGTCGGCATTCTTCTGGCGCTCGGCCCGAACCTTGGCCGCCAGTTCATCATCGGCCACCGCCAGCATCTGGGCTGCCAGATAGCCGGCATTTTTGGCACCGGCTTTACCGATAGCCACGGTTGCCACCGGCACACCACCCGGCATCTGCACGGTGGAGAGCAGGGCATCCAGCCCCTTGAGCGGGCCACCATCAATGGGCACGCCGATCACGGGACGCGTAGTGATGCCAGCCACGGCACCAGCCAGGTGAGCGGCCAGACCGGCGGCGCAGATAAAGACCTTGCAGCCACGGGCTTCGGCATCGGTTACGTACTGGTGGGTCGCCGCCGGGGTACGGTGTGCGGAAGTCACCTTCACTTCCACCGCGATGTCGAACGACTTGAGAACCTCAAGAGTGGTCTGCATCACGGGAAAATCGGAATCAGAGCCCATCAATACGGCAACGAAAGGTTTAGTCATGGCGGGAATTTCCTTACTCCAAGTGGGGGGGGGAAGGTTGCCGAAAACGTTTCAATTCGCTCAAGGCGGCGCGATTATACCCGCTCGCTCTGGTGACCGCATTTCTTTTGCGGACAGACCCAGCGCACTGTTCCCCGCACCTTTTTCTCCACCATGATACCCCAGCCGCACTGCGGGCAAGACATGGCAACCGGCTTGTCATTGACGACGTATTTGCAGTGGGGATAGCCGTCACAGGAGTAGAACTGCTTGCCATAACGCGAAGTACGGCTGATCAGATGACCCTTGCCACACTCGGGACAGAGTACCTGGGTATCGTCACTCTCCTGCAGGGATTCGATGTGCTGGCAGGCCGGATATTGGGTACAGCCCACGAACAACCCATAGCGCCCCTTCTTGATCGCCAGCGGCTGGCCACAGTCCGGACAGGCAGAGCCCTCGAGCACTTTCTCGATGTCACGGCCGGAGGGGGTCAGGGAGCGAATGAAGTCGCAGGCAGGGTAGGCGGAACAGCCCAGAAAAGGGCCGTGCTTGCCCTGGCGGATCACCAGCTCGGCACCACACTGCGGGCATGGCTCACGTTCAAGCGCATGCTCGTGGGCAGAAAAGAGGTGGTGATCGATCTTTGACATGGGCCACGCCTTGAAATCCAGATGATCCGGATTCTACCAGCGCGGCTGCGGGCTGTCAGTGGATGACGCCATCTGACTCGTCAAACACCAGCTCTTCCATCTGCTGGTAGGCGTTTTCACTGCCGGGAACGTTGAAGAGCACCATCATGACCACCCACTTCAGGTCATCCAGCTCGATATCCGGCTTGTCCAGCTCGAGCAGACGCTCGATGCAGATTTCGCGGGTTTCGGCGTTGAGCACCTGGGCCTGCTCCAGAAACAGCAGGAAGCCGCGACACTCGGTGCTGAGACGGGCCAGTTCTTGCGGGGCATAGATGCGCATCGAGCCTTGCGTGCTGGCGGCCACGTAGACCTCCCGCTCGCTGTCGTGCAGATTGGCCAGTCTTTCCAGCCAGTCGAGTGCCTTCTCGATCTCCTCCTTGTCGAAACCGGCGCGGCTCAGTTCATCGGTGAGTTCGTTTTGTTCGACCGTCACATCTGCATCGCTGTGGATGTAGGTCTCGAAAAGGTACATCAATACATCAAACATGATTCGCCCTCCTCGCTCTGACGTATCCACCGGCTACCGCCATCACTGCTCCGGCCAGCTCCAGCTCAACCAACCTGCCCAATACCACTTCGACAGGAAGCTGGGTCCGCTCGGCAACGGTATCCACGCTCGTGGTCTCGTAATCTACGTTATCCAACAAATCGGCATAAGGCAATTCGCTATTATGCTGCTGCTCAGACATATCCGTCCCTTGATGGCTCAGGGCACAGAATCCCGGCAGCTCTTCCACTATATCGGCCGCGTTCAACACAAGTTTGGCCCCCTGCTGGATTAATTTGTTGCAGCCCAGCGCCTGCCCGTTCTGCGGTGCCCCCGGCACGGCGAAGACATCCCGTCCCTGTTCTAGCGCGTAACGGGCCGTGATGAGCGACCCGCTCTGCTCGGCCGCCTCTACCACCAGGGTTCCCAGCGACAGGCCGCTGATGATGCGATTGCGCCGTGGAAAGTGTTCCGCCAGCGGCCCCCTGTCGGGCACCAGCTCGGAGATGAGTACACCATCCTGCGCCAGGATCTGCTCTGCCAGCCCCTGATGGCGCTTTGGGTAGAGGCTGTCGAGCCCGGAGCCCAGCACTGCCAGGGTGATCCCCCCGTTTGTCAGCGCCTGTTGATGACAAATCCCATCGATGCCAAGCGCCAGACCTGAGGTAATGGCCAATCCGCACGCGACCAGCTCGCTGCAGAGGCGGGCAGCATTGTCCTTGCCGGCATAGGTCGGGTGGCGCGTGCCGACCATCGCCAGCTGGGGAACAGACAGTGCTGCCAGATTGCCGCGGCAGTAGAGCAACAGAGGGGCGGCTGGGATCTCCTTGAGCAGAGGTGGATAGGCGGGATCGTCGGGGCAGAGAAGATGATTGCCGGGCTCGGCTGCCCAGCTCAGCCCCTGTTCGACCACCGGCAGAGGCCATCGCATCTGCCGGATCTGGGCACTTTGCAGACCCAGTTCTCGCAAGGTGCCATCTTCCGAGTCGAACAGGGCGGCGATGTCGCCGCCGAAATGGGCGAGCAGACGAGCGGCAGTGACCGGGCCGATACCGGTGACGGCATCCAGTGTCAGCCACAGCGCGAGTCGCCCGGATGGAAGCGTCACGTCAGAAGTTGCTGACCTGATAGCCGGTGCCGACCATGTTCTGGCTTTGCAGGATCAGCCCGTAGCTCAACTTGTCATACACCTTGAACAGCATGACCCGCGCCACCGCCTCCGAGGGGAGCGGTGGTTTGCCGGCAGAATAGAAGGCCTTGTCATAGACGGAAGAGTACTCCCGATAGGCGACCTTGCCATTCTTGCTCACCAGCCGGGTCCCGGGTCGCAGGATCTCCAGCACATCGCCGGGAGCCACCTGATCCCGCAGACCCTTGTTGATGAGCACGACATCGAACTTGCCGCCCCCCCGGGCCTTGCTCGGCAGATCGACGATATAGCCGGGCGAGATGACGGGGGCCGCTTTGGGTGTAAACACGGCGGAGAGGCTCTCCTGCGGCGGGAACGGCATCAGCTTGTCTCCCTGATACACTTCCCGCTTGCTGTGGCTGAGGGTGACCCGGGTACGACCATCCGGCAGCAGGGCCTCCGCCCTGGCCGTACCGACGAAGACCGCCTCCTGCCCAAGTTGCTCGCCGGTTTTCCGATCCTTGTAGATGGCGCCAGGGTGGTAGATGCCGTAATCCTGGCCCGGGATCAGCGAACCCTGCACGTAGAGGGTATCGCCCTCCAGCATGCCAATATGGGCCTCATCATTGCCGAGCACGTAGGGCAACTGCTTCGCCTGCTGGCTGTTTGCCAGAATATGGTCGGTCTGCAGGAAGGGGCCTATCTCGCTGAGCGGCAGGGTCGGAATGGGATTGGCCTTGTTCTCGTAGCGGCTCTTGGGAGAGAGGCGGATCACCTGCTTGCCGCCCTGGGTCGCCTTGCCGAGCAGCGGCTCGCCATTGACCCAGCTCAGGTGCAGCACGTCACCCGGGTAGATCCAGTGGGGATTGGCGATCTGCGGGTTGATGTTCCAGAGCCTTGGCCAGAGCCAGGGCTCTGCCAGATACTGGCCGGAAATATCCCAGAGGGTGTCGCCTTTTTGCACCACATAGGTCTCGGGATAGCCTGCCTTCAGTTTGAGCTGGTCGGCCTGAGCTCCCTGGCTCAACGTGGCCAACAGGCAGACGAGGATGGTTTGCTTCAGATACATAACACTCCCTGTTACTTCTGCGCGCAAAGTGTTGCTGTTTTTTGTCGGCGTAAATGACTAGAATTACGCCAATATTGACTGCATTTATACGAAACTAAAGAAAAAACTATGGCCATTCTAGATGTATTGCGTTTCCCCGATGAGCGTCTGCGTACCATCGCAGCCCCTGTCGAGACCTTTACACCCGAGTTACAACACATTGTAGATGATATGTTCGAAACCATGTACGCGGAGGAAGGCATCGGCCTTGCCGCCACTCAGGTCGACATTCATCAGCGCATCATAGTGATCGATGTCTCTGAAAACCGTGAAGATCCTCTGGTATTGATCAACCCCGAGATCATCGAGCAGGCCGGCAGCACCGGCATCGAGGAAGGGTGTCTCTCCGTGCCCGGCAGCCGTGCCCTGGTGCCCCGCGCCGAGTGGGTCAAGGTGCGCGCACTGGATCGCCACGGCAAGGCATTCGAGCTGGAAGCAGACGATCTGCTCGCCATCTGCATCCAGCATGAGATGGACCATCTGGTCGGCAAGCTGTTTGTGGATTACCTCTCCCCGCTCAAGCGCCAGCGCATTCGCCAGAAGCTGGAAAAGATGGCCCGTGAAGATCGCAAAGTCCTCTGAGGATCTGCTCCATTGAATAAGTTGAAACTGATTTTTGCCGGTACTCCCGACTTCGCCGCCCGTCACCTGGCGGCGTTGTTGTCTTCCGACCACGAGGTCGTCGCCGTTTATACCCAGCCGGACAAGCCCGCCGGCCGCGGCCAGAAGCTCACCGCCAGCCCGGTCAAGGAGCTGGCGCTGGCCCACGATCTGCCGGTCTATCAACCGGCTTCCCTGCGCAAGGAAGAGGCCCAGGCCGAACTGGCGGCCCTTGGCGCCGACCTGATGGTGGTGGTGGCCTACGGCCTGATCCTGCCCAAGGTGGTGCTCGATACCCCGCGTCTGGGCTGCATCAACGTGCACGGCTCCCTGCTGCCGCGCTGGCGCGGCGCCGCCCCGATCCAGCGTTCCATCTGGGCGGGCGATGCCGAAACCGGCGTCACCATCATGCAGATGGATGTGGGGCTGGATACCGGCGCCATGATCCACAAGGTAAGCTGCCCCATCGCCGCCGACGAGACCTCCGCCAGCCTCTATGACAAGCTGGCCGAGCTGGGCCCGCAGGCGCTGGTCGACACCATCAACGCCATGGCCGCCGGCAACATCGCCGCCGAGGCGCAGGACGATGCGCTGGCCAACTACGCCGAGAAGCTCTCCAAGGAAGAGGCCCGCATCGACTGGTCGATGGAGGCCGTCGCCATCGAGCGCTGCATCCGCGCCTTCAATCCCTGGCCCATCAGCTGGTTCGAGGTGGCTGACCAGACCGTCAAGGTATGGCAGGCCGAGGTCATCACACAGGATCACGGCCAGCGCGCCGGCACCCTGCTCAAGGCCGACAAGCAGGGGATCGATGTCGCCACCGGCAAGGGGGTACTGCGCCTGCTGACCCTGCAGCCGCCCGGCAAGAAGGCGATGTCCGTGACGGATCTGCTCAACTCTCGCCGCGACTGGTTTGAACCCGGCACGCAATTGAATTGAACTGAATTGACACAAGGCGGGGCCCAGGCCCCGACTTGCGCATCTAAGGTAACACTATGAAAACACGCGCACAGGCTGCTCTCGTCATTCAACAGGTGCTGGATCAGGGCCAGTCCCTCTCAGCCGTTCTGCCTGCTGCCCAGGAGAAGGTTGCGCCCCGCGATCGCGCCCTCCTGCAAGAACTCTGCTACGGTACCCTGCGCTGGCTGCCCCGCCTCGATGCGGCGGTCGGCGAGATGATGGACAAGCCGCTCAAGAACAAGAGCCGCATCTTCCACTACCTGATCCTGGTCGGTCTCTATCAGCTCATCTACACCCGCATTCCGGCTCACGCCGCGGTGGCCGAGACCGTCAACGCCGTCAAGCTGCTCAAAGGTACCTCTCTGCGCGGCCTCATCAACGGCGTGCTGCGCAACTTCCAGCGCAGCGCCGAAGTCATTCTGCTGCGTATCGACCGCGTACCGAGCGTGCGCCTCGGCCACCCCGAGTGGCTTACCAAGCGTCTGCGTCAGGCCTATCCGGATGAGTGGGAGTTCATCATGGAGGCCAACAACCAGCGCCCGCCCATGTGGATCCGCAACAACAGCCAGCGCCAGAGCCGCGAGCAGATGC
Organism: Aeromonas sp. S15(2024); assembly: GCF_041402265.1. NCBI lineage: Bacteria > Pseudomonadati > Pseudomonadota > Gammaproteobacteria > Aeromonadales > Aeromonadaceae > Aeromonas > Aeromonas sp. S15(2024). The sequence continues at coordinate 67,802 of NZ_JBGLQY010000010.1, forward strand.
TGGCCCGCATGGCTGACGCCGGCATCAATGCGGTGGCCGGTGAAGAGGGCGAGGATTGCATCCTGCTGGAGCGTCCCTGCGACGTGACCAAGCTGCCCGGCTTCGAGGTCGGTGACTGTTCGGTACAGGATGGCGCCGCCCAGCAGGCGGCCGCCCTGCTCGACCCGCAACCGGGCGAGTGGGTACTGGATGCCTGCGCCGCCCCCGGTGGCAAGACAGCTCACCTGCTGGAGCGCCAACCCGCGCTGGCCGGCGTGGTCGCCGTCGATGCCGACGAGAACCGCCTCAAGCGGGTGCAGGAGAACCTGGATCGCATCGGCCTCAGCGCCAAGGTGATCCACGGCGATGCCAGTACCCCGGATCAATGGTGGCCAGAGGGGCAGTTCGACCGCATCCTGCTGGATGCCCCCTGCTCCGCCACCGGCGTCATCCGCCGCCACCCCGACATCAAGTGGCTGCGCCGGGATCAGGACATTCGCGAGCTGGCAGAACTGCAGCGCCGCATCCTCGGTGCCCTCTGGTCGAAACTGAAAAGCGGCGGTACTCTGCTCTACGCCACCTGCTCCGTGCTGCCGGAAGAGAACCGCGATCAGATCCGCGCCTTCCTCGCGGCCACGCCGGATGCCACCCTGGTGCCCCTGCACGCAGAGGACACACCGGAGTGCCCGGGGCGCCAGTTCCTGCCGGGCGAGGCCGAGATGGACGGCTTCTACTACGCCAGGCTGAGCAAGCGCTAAGCAGGGCCGCAAGTACGGGGGTGCCGCCGAACGGCACCCGTTACTGCCCAATATCGAGCACGTTTTCCCTATGAGATTCATGATGTTGATGACTGTCCCCGCGCACACAGGCAGAGCTGGCAAGGGTGACGTCCATGAGGCTGTTCTATGAAGATCATCATTCTGGGCGCCGGTCAGGTCGGCGGCACCCTGGCCGAGAACCTGGCCGGCGAGAACAACGACATCACCATAGTCGACACCGACAGCGATCGGCTGCGCGAGCTGCAGGACAAGTTTGACCTGCGGGTAGTGAACGGCCACGGCGCCCATCCCAAGGTGCTGCGCGAAGCCGGCGCCCAGGATGCCGACATGCTGGTCGCGGTCACCAACAGCGACGAGACCAACATGATCGCCTGCCAGGTGGCCTACTCCCTGTTCAACACCCCGAACAAGGTGGCGCGCATTCGCTCCCCGGCCTATCTGGTGGAGCGGGATCGGCTGTTCCTGCCCGAGTCGGTGCCGGTGGATCACCTGATCGCCCCCGAGCAGCTGGTGACCGACTATGTGCGCCGCCTGATCGAATACCCGGGCGCCCTTCAGGTGGTGGACTTTGCCGGCGGCAAGGTGGGGCTGGTGGCAGTCAAGGCCTACTATGGCGGCCCGCTGGTGGGCAATGCCCTCTCCACCCTGCGCGATCACATGCCCAACATCGAGACCCGGGTGGCGGCCATCTTCCGTCAGGGCCGCTCCATCCGTCCGCAGGGGACCACCATCATAGAAGCGGATGACGAGGTGTTCTTCGTGGCGGCAGCGGGCCATATCCGCGCCGTGATGTCAGAGCTGCAACGCCTCGAGAGCCCCTACCGGCGCATCATGATCGTCGGCGGCGGCAACATAGGCGCCGGCCTCGCCCGCCAGCTGGAGAAGCGCTACAGCGTGAAGCTCATCGAGCGCAGCCAGAAGCGGGCGGAGCAGCTCTCCGAGGTGCTGGAGCACACCATAGTCTTCTGCGGCGATGCGGCGGATCAGGAGCTGCTGGCGGAGGAGCACATCGACCAGATCGACGTCTTCATCGCGGTGACCAACGAGGACGAGGCCAACATCATGTCGGCCCTGCTCGCCAAGAAGATGGGCGCCAAGAAGACCATGGTGCTGATCCAGCGCAGCGCCTACGTGGATCTGGTGCAGGGCGGCTCCATCGACATCGCCATCTCGCCCCAGCAGGCCACCATCTCGGCCCTGCTGACCCATGTGCGCCGAGCCGACATCGCCAACGTCTACAGCCTGCGTCGCGGTGCCGCCGAGGCCATAGAGGCCATCGCCCACGGTGACGAGAACACCTCCAAGGTGGTCGGCAAGACGGTGGGCGAGCTCAAGCTGCCGCCCGGCACCACCATAGGTGCCGTGGTTCGGGGGGATGAAGTACTGATCGCCCACGACCGTACCCAGATCCAGCAGGACGACCATGTGGTGATGTTCCTGGTGGACAAGAAGTACATTCCGGAAGTGGAACGCTTGTTCCAGCCAAGTCCCTTCTTCCTGTAACCTGCCCATGTACCCAGGCAGCGCAAAGCAGACCCGGCACCGCCTCTCCAGGGGGTTGTCCGGGTCTTTTGTCAATCAACGACCAGGTTATCTTGCATGATCAAGCTGCGTCCCATCATCTTCACCCTCGGGCTGGTGCTCTCCAAACTGGCCCTGTTCATGTGGCTGCCCACCCTGCTGGCCCTGCTGACCGGCTCAGAGGGGTTCGTCGAGTTTCTCAAGTCGGTGCTGATCACCCACGGCGCGGCCCTGCTCTGCCTTCATTACGGCCGCAAGGCGGAGTTTCACCTCGGCGTGCGGGAGATGTTCCTGCTCACCACCTCGGTCTGGGTGGTGGCCTGCATCTTTGGCGCCCTGCCCTTCTTCTTCATCACCCACATCAACTTCACCGACGCCTACTTCGAAACCATGTCGGGGGTAACCACCACAGGCTCCACCGTGCTGTCCGGGCTCGACAACATGGCCCACAGCATCCTGTTGTGGCGTTCCATCCTGCAGTGGCTGGGCGGGGTGGGTTTCATCGTGATGGCGGTGGCGGTACTGCCCTACCTTAACGTGGGGGGCATGAAGCTGTTCCAGACCGAGAGCTCAGACTGGTCGGATAAAAGTGCCCCGCGCGCCAAGACGGTGGCCAACAACATAGTGCTGGTCTACCTGGTGCTCTCCATGCTCTGCTTCCTGGCCTACTGGGTGAGCGGCATGACCCTGTTCGAGGCGGTCAATCACGCCATGACCACCCTGAGTACCGGCGGCTACTCCACCTCCGATCAATCCATGTCCCACTTCTCCAACTCGGCGCACTGGATCGGCACCCTCTTCATGTTTCTCGGCGGCCTGCCCTTCCTGCTCTACGTGCAGAGCCTGAGCCGGCGCGATCACAGCCTGCTCAAGGATGCCCAGGTGCGGGGCTTCTTCTGGCTGGTGGTCTGGGTCACCCTGGTGGTCACCGTCTATCTCTGGTTGCGGGGCACCTACGACTTCACGGATGCCCTGCGCATCAGCAGCTTCAACATCGTCTCCGTGCTCACCACCACTGGCTATGGCCTCGGCGACTATGGCACCTGGGGCCCGCTCACCAGCATCATCTTCATCGTGCTGCTGGCGCTCGGTGCCTGCTCCGGCTCCACCGCCGGCGGCCTCAAGATCTTCCGGGTACAGGTGGCCTTCGCCCTGTTCAAGAAGCAGATGCGCCAGCTGATGCACCCCTCCGGGGTCTTCCCGCAGAAGTACAACGGCCGGCCGGTCAACGACGCCATCATCCGCTCGATGATCTCGTTCGTGCTGGCCTACTTCGCCATCATCTTGCTGATCGCCGCCCTGCTCGGCGCCATCGGGCTGGATCCCCTGACCGCCATCTCTGGCTCCATCACCGCCGTGGCCAACGTTGGCCCGGGCATGGGCCCGGTCATCGGCCCCAGCGCCAACTTCGCCTCCCTGCCGGACTCGGCCAAGTGGATCCTGTCGTTCGGCATGCTGCTGGGGCGCCTCGAGATCCTGACCGTGGCGGTGATCTTCTTCCCCTCCTTCTGGAGGCAATAACCGACCAGGGCGGCAACCCGCATGCCGGTGAGTTCACACGTTCGAAGAGCGAAACCTGTGCGGACGCAGAAATACAAAAGGGCAGCCACTGGCTGCCCTTCTTGTTAGATGAAGCATGAGGCTCCGTCTCACTCGGCCGGGTCTTCCCGCTCCAGCGCCCGGTTGACCAGCGGCTCGGGCAGGGTCTTGGTCACCTCCACCCCCAGCTCGCGAAAGCGCTCCACCTGGGCGATCAGGTTGCCGCGCCCGTTCACCAGCCGCCCCATCGCCTTGTCGTAGCTCTCCTGTGCCTTGTGCAGGCTGCCCCCCAGTTGCTGCATCTCCTCCACGAACAGGCGCAGCTTCTCGTAGAGGCGGCCGGCCCGCTCGGCGATCTGGCGGGCATTCTGGTTCTGCCGCTCGTAGCGCCACAGATTCTCTATGGTGCGCAGCGCCACCATCAGGTTGGTGGGGCTCACCAGCAGGATATTGTTGTCGAGACCGTAGCGCACCAGCGAGGGGTCGGCCTCTACCGCGGTGAGGAAGGCAGGCTCCACCGCCACGAACATCAGCACGTAGTCGAGGGTGCGCACCCCGGGCAGCTGCTGGTAATCCTTGCGGCCCAGCTCGCGGATGTGGTTGCGCACCGAGGCGACGTGCTCTTTCAGCGCTACCGCCTTCTCCAGCTCGTCAGCGGCGTTGTACCAGCGCTCGTAGGCGGTCAGCGACACCTTGGCATCGATGATGATGTCTTTGTCCTGAGGCAGGTGGACGATGACGTCGGGCTGATAGCGCTTGCCCTTGTCCACCTCGATGTTGACCTGGGTGTGGTACTCGTGACCCTCGCGCAGACCGCATTCGCTCAGGATGCGCGCCAGCACCACCTCGCCCCAGTTGCCCTGCTGCTTGCTGTCGCCCTTGAGGGCGCGAGTCAGCGCCGCCGCCTCCTCGGTCATGCGGGCGTTGAGCTCGGCGAGGCGCTCCAATTCGAACTTGAGGCTGTGGCGCTGGGCCGTCTCCTGGGCGTGGGTCTCCCCCACCTGGCGGCGAAAGCCTTCCAGCTGCTCTTTCAGCGGGGTGAGCAGCAGATCCAGGCTGTTCTGGTTCAACTCGCGGAAGTTGCCCGAGTTTTGCTCGAAGATCCGGTTGGCGAGGTTCTCGAACTGCTGGCTGAGGCGCTGTTCAGCCTCCTGTTGCAGTTGCAGCTTCTCGGCGGCGGCCAGCCGCTCGCTGCGCAGGGTGGCCTCGGCATCCTTGAGACGGGCGGTGAGCTTGATCAGCAGGGTCTGCTGCTGATCCAGCTTCTGCTGGCCCAGCAATCGCTCATCCTGCAGCTCGTCATAACGCTCCTGCAGCGCCTGCAGGCGCTCCTGGCTCAGCAGCAATTCCCGGGCTTGCGCCGTGCCGCTGCGCCGCCCGATCCCCCAGCCAATGCCGATAGCCAGCAGCGCACCCGGCAGCAGCAGGGCCCAGAGCCCGGGCTCGATCATTTGCGACCCCGTTGGCGCAGGAACAGCTCGAGATAGCGGTTGAGCAGCAGCCAGATCAGCACGTAGAGCAGGTAGGCGGCCAGCACCACCCACTTGTGGCTGTTAACCCCGGTGTCGAGCTCGACGAATTCGATCCCCTTGATGCGGCAGTAGCCCCACATCAGCAAGGGGAAGACATAGAGCAGAGAAGCACGCCACAGAAATAACCACATGAGTTCATTCAATCCTGCAAAAAGACCCGCCTAGCTTACACAAGGGCAACCCGGCTTGCGATCCTGGCCGGCGCTATTCTCTGGCTTGCAAAGGGAAACTTGGATAAAATTAACCCCTAATAGGTATCAGGGGTGGGCATGACGCATTTTTTCTGTCGCTGGCTGACGCAGGCATTGGGAGGCTCCCGCAAACCCGAGGTGGTTTGCCATGAAGCCCGTCCCCCCTGGGCCATCGAAGAGTCCCAGTTCCTCTCCCTCTGCTCCCGCTGCGGCGAATGCTTCAAGGCCTGTCCCAACGGCCTGCTCAAGCCGGCCACCCAGCCCGAATACGATGGCACCCCCATCGCCGGCACGCCGCTGCTCGATCTCGCTTGCGGCCAGTGCAGCTACTGCGGCAGCTGCGCCAGAGCCTGTCCGACCGGCGCCCTCGACCTGCAACTTGGCCGTCAGGTGCAGACCCGGGTGCGGATCGAGGCAAGCTGTCAGGCCCGCCAGGGCTTCTACTGCCTGCTCTGTGAAGATGCCTGCCCCCAGCAGGCGATCAAGGCCTGCGCCGACGGCGTCAGCATCAACATGGCGGCCTGCGACGGTTGCGGCGCCTGCGGCCTCGCCTGCCTGCACGGCGCCATCACCCTGATCCCCCAACCCTGATCCCGCGTCCGGCGCAAACGACAAAGGGGCCCGTGGGCCCCTTTGTCGTGCTTGCCTGGCTTATGCCATGGCCAGGATGGAATCCTGTTCGATGCCGAGCAGGTGGCAGAGCCGGGTCGGGTCGCGCACCGCATCGGCCAGGGTGTATTCGCCCAGCACCTCGAGGAAGGCGTTCATGGCGCGACGCAAAATGCCCTGGATGCGGCAGCCACCGGAGAGGCGGCAGTTTTCACGCTTGCAGTCCACCGGGCAGAGCACGTGCTCCATGTCCATCACCACGTCGCGCAGGTTGATGGAGACGGCGGAGCGACCGAGCCGGATGCCGCCATGCTTGCCACGCACCGTCTCTATGTACCCCTTGATGCCGAGCTGGTGGACAATCTTGACCACGTGGTTGCGGGAGATGCCAAAGGTATCGGCCACCTCTGTGATGGTCGACAGGCGATCTCCCGGCTGGACGGCCAGAAAGGTGAGGGTACGCAGGGCATAGTCGGTAAATCGTGTCAGTTGCATGGTCGCACTTGCCTCTTACTACAAGCCAGAAATCAGGACGACGACCTAAAGCTAAGAGGTAGGGGAACCCCTGCGCCCGCGCAGTGTCCGCCTCTTAATCTGAGTCGTGGAGGTCAAGGTTAAGAGCAGCTCAGGCGGGTGTCGATGAAGATGCACATAAATCGACACTTTCTTTGATTGATCGCAAACTTGCAGGGTTAGCCCAAGGTTTTGGCGGGTTTTGACGGTGAAATTCGCCGGTTTCCTCCCTCGCCCCCATCGATGCTGCCATGTGTCATTCGCAACCGTTTTTGCCGATTCAATGGGGCTGCTTGAGCCAGTTCTTCAGAGCGCTGGAGGGGATGGAGCTCTCGGAGGCGACTGCGAAGGCGCCCCAGTCCACCGCGCACTGCAGCGCCTCCCGGATCGCCATACCCCGCGCCAGTCCGTGGATCAGGCCGCCGGCGAAGGCATCCCCCGCCCCCGTGGTATCCACCACCGACACCGGCCGCGCCGCCACCCGGATCTGCTCCTCGCCATGAATGGCCACCGCCCCCGCCTTGCCTTCGGTCAGTACCAGCCAGGCCAGCTGCTCGCCGGCGATCTGGCGGGCGTGCTGCCAGAGGTCGTCCACCTCGCCGAGATCGGAGCGGGAGGCCACCAGCACGTGGCAGGGGCGACGCGCCTGGCCGCCCTTGGGATACTGGGCCACTACGAAGCTCTTGCCGAGCATCTGGCGCATGTAACCGATGATGGCGGTGCCGGGATAGTTCACGTAGAGGCAGTCCACCCCCTCGCTCGGCAGATCCCCCGGCAGATCCGGACGCCGTGGCCGCCGGAGGATGGTACGCTCGCCAGTGGAGTCCACCAGGATCAGCAGCTCGCCGGTCTCGCCGCCGAAGCGCTCCACATGGCTGCAGTCCAGGCCGTAGCCCGCCGCCTGCTCCAGCAGCCAGTCGCCGGTTTCGTCCAGCCCGATGCGCGACGCAATGGTCACCTCGTGGCCAGCCCACACCAGCCCGATGCCGGTGTTGGCGGCGCCACCGCCGAGCCGGCGGCCCTGATCCACGTATTGCAGGCGGGCACCGGCCACCAGGGGTTCGGAGAGGGAGAGCACGTGATCACAGTTGAGATTGGCGAGCAGCAGAATGCGGGACATGAAGAGACCTCACTGACAGGGGAGCCCAGTATATGAGAAAGGGCCACAGCGGCCCTCCCTGAAATCGCGGGGTTTGTGAGCCCGCTCGACGTTTGCCGGGCGGGCCCGTGACGGCTGCGTCAGTCCAGAACCGCCTCGGCGCTGACGTACTCGTAGCCGAGCGCCTGCGCCACCGCCGCCTGGGTGATCTTGCCCTTGAACACGTTCAGACCGGCCCGCAGGTGGCGATCCTCCTGCAACGCCCGGGCATAGCCCTTGTCCGCCAGCGCCAGCACGAACGGCAGGGTGGCGTTGGTCAGCGCGAAGGTGGAGGTGCGCGCCACCCCGCCCGGCATGTTGGCCACGCAGTAGTGGATGATGCCGTCCACCACGTAGGTGGGCTCCTCGTGGGTGGTCGGGTGGGAGGTCTCGAAGCAACCGCCCTGATCGATGGCCACGTCCACCAGCACCGAGCCCTTGCGCATCAGTTTGAGCATCTCGCGGGTCAGCAGCTTGGGCGCCGCCGCCCCCGGGATCAGCACGGCACCGATCACCAGGTCGGCCTGGGCGATGCACGCCTCTATGTTGGTGCGGGTGGAGTAGAGGGTCTTGAGGGCCGGGCCGTACAGGCTGTCCAGCTCCCGCAGTCGCGGCAGGGAGCGATCCAGGATGGTGACGTCGGCCCCCAGTCCCAGCGCCATGCGCGCCGAGTTGACGCCGACCACCCCGCCCCCCAGCACCACCACCTTGGCGGGTGCCACCGCCGGCACCCCGCCCAGCAGGGTGCCGTTGCCCCCCTGCGCCTTCTCCAGGCTGTGGGCGCCGGCCTGGATCGCCATCCGCCCCGCCACCTCGGACATGGGCGCCAGCAGCGGCAGGCCGCCGCGATCGTCGGTCACCGTCTCGTAGGCGATGGCCACCGCCCCCGAGTGCACCAGCAGCTGGGTCTGCACCGGATCCGGCGCCAGGTGCAGATAGGTGAACAGCAGCTGACCCGACCTGAGCAGTTCGCACTCCTCCGGCTGGGGCTCCTTCACCTTTACTATCATCTCGGCCCGGGCGAAGATCTCCGCCGCGCTGGCCACCAGTTCGGCACCGGCTGCCTGGTACTCGGCGTCGGACAGCCCGATCGCCTCGCCTCCCTGCTGCTGCACCAGCACCTTGTGTCCCCGGGCCGTCAGCTCCTGCACTCCGGCGGGAGTCATGCCGACCCGGTATTCATGGTTTTTGATTTCCTTGGGTACGCCAATAATCATGCTCGCTCTCCTGCTGTGATCCCGCCGGCGGCCGTGTCGGCGCCGGGCAGGATGCCCAAAAATTGCAACAACCACTGCATCATGGTGGCCGAATCCACCTCTCCCTCCAACGAGGAGAGGCTGCGCTGATAGCGGTCATCGGACAGGAAGTCCCGCCGCCGCTCGATCAGCGCCCGGTTGTACGCCACCGAGAATTCCGGATGTCCCTGGATGGCCACTATGTGGTCACCCTGCAAAAACATGAAATTGGGACAAAAATCATTGCCCGCCAGCCGGGTGGCCCCCGGTGGCAACTGCTCCACCTGATCCTGGTGACTGGCCAGGATCCGGATGGTCTCGAGCTCAGGTTCCATCCAGGGTTGCCTGGCCAGCATGGGATGGACCGACACCCCCAGCCCCCAGCCCTTGGTGGACTTCACCACCTCGCCCCCCAGCGCCTGGGCGATCACCTGATGGCCGAAGCAGACCCCGGCCAGCTTGACGTCGGCATCGTGGGCGCGCCGGATCCAGTCGCGCAGCGCCTGGATCCAGGGAATGTCGCTGTAGGCATCGTGGCGCGAGCCGGTGATGAGCCAGGCATCGCACTCGTGCAGATCGGCCGGCAGCTCGCCATCGAGCGCCGACCAGACCCGAAATTCCAGCCCGGGGGCCAGTGCCCGGAAGCCCTTGATAAACATCTCGGAGTAAACGGGGCCGAAGTCCCCCGCCAAATCGGGGTCCAGCCGGTCACAATCGAGAATTCCCAGTCGCATCTGTTACTCCTTCACAGTGATAGCGGCGAACGAAGGTGGATTCCTGCCACCGGGCCATGTCCGGGCTAGCTGCTGCATGGTTGATTACTTCATGGTCGGCATGGAGAACTCCGCGCCCGCCCGCAGGCTCTGGGGCCAGCGGGCAGTCACCGTCTTCATCCGGGTATAGAAGCGCACCCCATCCGGCCCGTGCATGTTGAGCGGCCCGAAGATGGACCGCTTCCAGCCGCCAAAGCTGTGAAACGCCATGGGCACCGGGATGGGAACGTTCACCCCTACCATACCGACCTGCACGCGAGCGGTGAAGTCCCGCGCTGTGTCGCCGTCGCAGGTGAAGATGGCGGTGCCGTTGCCGTACTCGTGCTCGTTGATGAGCTTGAGCGCCGTCTCGTAGTCCGGCGCCCGCACGATGGCCAGCACAGGGCCGAAGATCTCCTCCCGGTAGATGCGCATCTCCGGGCTCACCCGGTCGAACAGGCTGCCGCCGATAAAGTAACCCTCGCCCTGGCTCAGGCCCCGGCCGTCCACCACCAGTTCGGCCCCCTCGGCCACCCCCTGATCCACATAGCCACGCACCTTGGCCAGGTGCTCGCGGCTGATGAGGGGCCCCATCTCGTTCTCCGGGCTCTGGCCCAGCCCCGGGCCCACCCGCAGCGCCGCCACCAGCGGCGACAGCCTGGCCACCAGCGCATCGGCCGTCTCATCTCCCACCACCACGGCCACCGAAATGGCCATGCAGCGTTCGCCGGCGGCGCCGTAGGCCGCCCCCATCAGGGCGGAGACCGCCAGCTCGAGATCCGCATCCGGCATCACCACCATGTGGTTCTTGGCCCCGCCCAGCGCCTGTACCCGCTTGCCGTGGGCCGAGGCGGTGGCATAGATGTACTGGGCGATGGGGGTGGAGCCGACGAACGACACGGCGCCGACCCGCGGGTCGGTCAGCAGCGCGTCTACCACCTCCTTGTCGCCGTTGACCACGTTGAGCACCCCGTCCGGCAGGCCGGCCTGCTTGAGCAGCTCGGCCATGCGCAGGGAGAGGGAGGGATCCTTCTCGGAGGGCTTGAGGATGAAGGTGTTGCCGCAGGCGATGGCCACCGGGAACATCCACAGCGGCACCATGGCCGGGAAGTTGAACGGGGTGATGCCGGCGCAGACGCCCACCGGCTGCATCATGGAGTGGCTGTCGACCCCGCGGCCCACGTTGAGAGAGTGTTCCCCCTTGAGCAGATGAGGAATGCCGCAGGCGAACTCCACCACCTCGAGACCGCGGGTCAGCTCGCCCTGGGCGTCAGAGAACACCTTGCCGTGCTCGCGGCTGATCAGCCGCGCCAGATCGTCCCTGTGCTGCTCCATCAGCTCCTTGAAGCGAAACAGCACCCGGGCCCGCACCAGCGGCGGGGTCTGCGCCCAGTCGACCAGGGCGCGCTCGGCGCTGGCGATGGCATCCTGGCACTCGGCGGCGGTGCTGAGCACCACCTGGCCCTGCTGCTGGCCGGTGGCCGGGTTGAAGATGGCCCCGAAGCGCTCGCTGCGGCTCTCGGTCGTCTCGCCGTCGATGAAGTTGCTGACCCTGTATGTCATAAATCCTCCGTGATGGGTTATGCGTGCCTGCCCGCGCCGCCCGGGGAGCAGGCACGGGCAAGTGGCGCCGCGGCGGGCGCCATCAACCGGTTAAAAGTCAGTCCTGGGCCTGCAGGGCGTCCTGCAGCAGGGTGAAGAGATCGTCGATCTGGCTGCGCTCTATGATGAGAGGCGGCGACAGGGCGATGATGTCGCCGGTGACCCGGATCAGCGCCCCCTTCTCGAAGCAGCGCACGAACACCTCGTAGGCGCGCTTGCCCGGTGCATCCGGCATGGACTCGAGCTCGATGCCCGCCACCAGCCCGTAGTTGCGCACATCCTTCACGTGCTTGCAGCCCTTTAGCGAATGGGCCGCCTCCTCCCAGTAGCCCGCCAGATCGGCGGCGCGGCTCAGCAGGTTCTCGTTGCGATAGATTTCGAGGGTCGCGAGGCCCGCGGCGGCCGCCACCGGATGGCCGGAATAGGTGTAGCCGTGGAACAGCTCGATGGCCCCCTTGCCGGCCGCCATCATGTCGTCATAGATGTAGTTCTGTACCAGCACGGCGCCCATGGGGATGGCCCCATTGGTGAGCCCCTTGGCACAGGTGATCATGTCGGGGATGACGTCGAACTCCTGGGCAGCGAAGGGGGAGCCGAGGCGACCGAAGCCGGTGATCACCTCGTCGAAGATCAGCAGGATGCCGTGTTTGGTACAGATCTCCCGCAGGCGCTTGAGGTAGCCCTTGGGCGGCATCAGCACGCCGGTACTGCCGGCGATGGGCTCGACGATCACCGCCGCTATGTTGCTGGCATCGTGCAGGAAGACGATCTTCTCCAGCTCGTCAGCCAGGCTGAGATCTTCCTCCGGCAGCCCCTTGGTGAAGGCATTCTTGGTGATGTTGAGGGTGTGTGGCAAATGATCCACCCCGCCCAGCAGGGAGCCGAACCACTTGCGGTTGCCGGGAATGCCCCCCACCGAGATGCCGCCAAAACCGACCCCGTGGTAGCCGCGCTCACGGCCGATGAGCCGGGTACGGGTACCCTGACCGCGCGCCCGCTGCCAGGCCAGCGCAATCTTGAGCGCGGTATCCACCGATTCCGAACCTGAGTTGGTATAGAAGACGTGGCCAAGCCCCTTGGGGGCGATCTCCACCAGCCGGTTGGCCAGCTCGAACGGCAGGGGGTGCCCCATCTGGAACGTCGGGGCAAAATCGAGGTGAGAAATCTGCTGGGAGACCGCCTCGGCAATCTCGTGCCGACCATGACCCGCGTTGCAACACCAGAGCCCGGCGGTGCCATCCAGTATCTTGCGGCCATCCTCTGAGTGATAATACATTCCCTCGGCCGACTTCAGGATGCGCGGCGCCGCCTTGAACTGCTGGTTGGCGGTAAACGGCATCCAGAAGGCGGACATGTCGGAGGGCGTATTGATGTCGCTGATCGGTTTCATGGTCACCTCATCCTTAAGGTGTTTAGTAACTATCGGCCAATGCCTATTAAATTAAACACCTGAAATCTTAAAAAAGGGCTCAAACTTGCCCCATATGGTGTCACCCGGCTAGCTGCTCTGAGCGGGGTGGTATAAGATATTTAACACAAATTTAATAATAGTAAACAGTCAAGGAGTGTCTATCGATGGATATCGGTCACCGCCTCAAGGCGGTTCGCACCAAAGCCGCCCTCTCCCAGCGCGAGCTGGCCAAACGCTCCGGTGTGACCAACGGCTTTATCTCCCAGATCGAGAAAAATCAGGTGAGCCCCTCGGTCGCCTCCCTGCGCAAGGTGCTGGAAGGGATCCCCATGTCGCTGGCCACCTTCTTCACCGATGAGACGGAGATGGACTCCGAGGTGATCTTCCGCGCCGCCGACATGCCGGATCTCGGCACCCACCCCATCAGCTACCGCCTGGTGGGCCACAGCCGCGCCAACCGCGCCATCGGCATGATGCAGGAGATACTGCCACCGGGCGCCGACACCGGCGATGACATGCTGAGCCACGAAGGCGAAGAGTGCGGCATCGTCATCCAGGGCCAGGTGGAGGTCACCGTCGGCGAGCAGGTCTACCTGCTGGCGCCGGGGGACGGCTACTACTTCGACAGCCGCACCCCGCACCGTTTTCGCAATGTGGATGAGCACGAATGCGTGCTGATCTCGGCCAACACCCCCGCCAGCTTCTAAGCCATGAGAGGGGAGATCCCGCCCCTCGGCGGACCCAGCACAGCGACCAGCCCCTTATCACCGGCCTGCGGTTCGGCAGGCGTCGATGGCCACTCTTGCGGTGCGGTTTGCCCTGCCGGATACCCTCAATGGGACGGATTCCGGATGAGACCAAACCGGCAAGGTGTTTAACGAATTGTTACAAGATGGATTTACAAGCGGCAGGATGTTTAGCATATTGATACGCGGAAACTGACTTTTTGCCGGTTCAAGGAGTGAACATGAGTGACCTGACCCTGGCCCAGTGGCAACACAAGGCCTCCCACCTGACCCTGCCCTCGCAAGCCTTCATCGACGGCAGCTACCGGGACGCCATCAACGGCGCCACCTTCGACTGCATCAACCCGGCCAACGGCAAGCTGCTGACCAAGGTTGCCGCCTGCGACGCCGCCGATGCCGAACTGGCGGTGCAGGCCGCCCGCGCCGCCTTTGACGACAAACGCTGGAGCGGTCTGTCGCCCAAGCAGCGCAAGCAGATCCTGAAGCGCTTCGCCGAACTGATGCGGCTCAACAAGGTGGAGCTGGCGCTGCTGGAGTCGCTCGACATGGGCAAGCCCATCGGTGACGCCATGGGTTATGACGCCCCCGCCGCCGCCAACTGCATCGCCTGGAACGCCGAGGCCATCGACAAGATCTACGATCAGGTCGCGCCAGTCGAGGAGTCCGCCCTGGCGCTGGTGACCCGCGAGCCGCTCGGCGTCGTGGCCGCCATCGTCCCCTGGAACTTCCCGCTGGTGATGGCCTGCTGGAAGCTGGGCCCGGCGCTCGCCACCGGCAACTCGGTTATCCTCAAACCCTCCGAGAAATCCCCGCTCACCGCTTTGCGCATTGCGGGTCTGGCCAAAGAGGCCGGCATCCCCGACGGCGTGTTCAACGTGCTGCCCGGCTTCGGCCACACGGTCGGCGAGGCGCTGGCCATGCACATGGACGTCGACTGCATCACCTTCACCGGCTCCACCAAGGTCGGCAAGCATCTGGTGCAGTGCTCCGGCAAGTCGAACCTCAAGCGCGCCTTCATGGAGTGCGGCGGCAAGAGCCCCAACATCATACTGGCGGATGCGCCTGACCTGGACGCCGCCGCCCGCAGCGCGGCCGGTGCCATCTTCTACAACCAGGGCGAGGTGTGCACCGCCGCCTCCCGCCTGCTGGTGCAAAACAGCATCAAGCCGCAGTTCATGGAGCGGCTGCTGGCCCATGCCCGCGAGTGGATCTCGGCCAACCCGCTCGACCCCACCACCCGCATCGGCGCCATGGTGGATCACATCCAGATGGAGCAGGTGCTCAACTACATCGCCATCGGCCAGCAGCAGGGCGCCAAGCTGCTGCTGGGGGGCAAACGCACCAATACCGAGAGCGGCGGCTTCTATATCGAGCCCACCATCTTCGACGAGGTGACCCCAGAGATGCGCATCTTCCGCGAAGAGATCTTCGGCCCCGTGCTGGCGGTGACCGGCTTCGACACCCTGGAAGAGGCCATTGCGCTCGGCAACGACACCGACTACGGCCTGGCGGCCGCGATCTGGACGGCGGATCTCAACAAGGCGGTCAAGGGCTCCCGCGCCCTGCGCGCCGGCACCGTGTTCGTCAACAACTGGGATGGCGGCGACATGACCATGCCGTTCGGCGGTTTCAAGCAGTCCGGCAACGGTCGTGACAAGTCGCTGCATGCGCTGGAGAAGTACACCGAGCTGAAAAGCACCTGGATCCAGCTCGAATAGCATCAGAAATGACGCTCATTTATCGAAAAGGGGGAGAAATCCCCCTTTTTCATTTTTACCCTTTCATCGCCGGCCTCAATCGATATAATCATCAAATAGACAAGCCCTTAAATATAAAGATAAAAATGTTATTTTTTCTGGGAAGTGTACTGTTTCTGGTAATAGGACTGCCGCTGCTGTTCTACATACTGGGACACGGTGAGGCCTACGTGACCTGGGGTCCGTGGATCTCCGCCATCGCACTCATGCTGTGGCTGCTGCTGGACGTGGACAAGATCCGCCGCGGCGGAGGCCGCTGAGCCGGGCAGTACGCCGTTAAAATCCGCTGATCACCATTTATTCGCTTCTTTCCCCGCAAAAGGATCGCTACACTGATTTTTTGCGATGCGTTCCAGCATCCGCCTCTCCAGTGAAGGTTATCCGCATGCAGCAACACGTTCAGCGCCAGGGCGTCATCTACGCCTTGTGCGCCTATACACTTTGGGGCCTGGCGCCCATCTACTTCAAGACCATCGCCGCCGTGCCGGCCGCCGAGATCCTGACCCATCGCATGATCTGGTCGTGCGCCCTGCTGCTGGTGCTGACCCTGCTCGGCCGCCAGTGGCACAAGGTGCAGGCGGTACTGCGCCAGCCGAAGGTGCTGCTCACCCTGGCCTTCACCTCCATCACGGTCGGCGGCAACTGGCTGCTGTTCATCTGGGCCATCAACAACGGCCACATGCTGGATGCCAGCCTCGGCTACTACATCAACCCGCTGTTCAACGTGCTGCTAGGCATGCTGTTCCTGAGCGAGAAGCTGCGCCGGCTGCAGTGGTGGGCGGTGGGACTGGCGGCGATCGGTGTCGCCATCCAGATCATCGCCTTCGGCTCCCTGCCGTGGATCGCACTGGTGCTGGCATCGAGCTTCGCCATCTATGGTCTGATTCGCAAGAAGCTGGCCCTCGACGCGCTGACCGGCCTCTTGATCGAGACCCTGATCATGCTGCCGCCGGCCGCCATCTATCTGTGGGGCATCGCCGACAGCCCCACCAGCCATCTCACCCAGAATGACTGGCACCTCAACCTGCTGCTGATCGCCGCCGGTGCCGTCACCACGGCGCCGCTGCTCTGCTTCACCGCCGCCGCCACCCGGCTCAAGCTCTCCACCCTGGGTTTCTTCCAGTACATAGGGCCGAGCCTGATGTTCATCCTGGCGGTCACCCTCTATGGCGAAGCGCTGGCGCTGGACAAGATGATCACCTTCGCCTTCATCTGGAGCGCGCTGGTGCTGTTCAGTCTGGACGGGCTGCGCAGTGGCAAGCGCCGGCAGGCTGCGGAGCAGGCTTGACGGGACGCCGCTCGGCGCTGCAATAATCTACAAGCCCATGCCCGGGTTTCAGGTTATCAATAGCCGATGAGCGCACCCCAATCCCGCATCCACTACTGGCAATCCCGGCTGCTGCCGGGAGTTGAACTCTCCCACTCCCACCACAGGGAGTTCAGCTATGGCCGCCATGTTCACCTGGACTACCACATAGGTCTGGTGCAGCAGGGCGGCCAGAAATTCATCCACAAGGGCAACAGCCACCACCTGGTGCGCGGCGAGCTCTCCACCGTCAACCCGGACGAGATGCACGACGGCCTCAGCCTGCGGCCGGAAGGGTACGAGGTGCGGGTGTTCGCCATCGCCCCCGAGCAGCTGGCCCGCTGGCTGCCAGACAGCCCGGAACCCTTCTTCGACAAGGGGTTGCAGAGCCGCCCCGATCTCTATCAGGGCTTCGCCCGGCTGCACATGTACCTGGACAACCCCAGCCCCGACGGCCTGCTGGCGGAGAGCCAGCTGCTGGCCCTGCTCGGCGAGCTGCTGCACATAGCACCGGAGCGCCACGCCCTGGCCGACCCCCAGCTCAGGTACCTGCGCGACTATCTGATGGCCCGGCTGGATCAGCGCCACAGTCTGGAGGATCTGGCCGCCCTGTTCGGGCTGGATCGCTTCGCCTTCCTGCGCCAGTTCAAGAAGAAGACCGGCATGACCCCCTATGCCTGGCTCAAGCGGCTGCGGCTCGAGCAGAGCAAGCGCCTGCTCGGCAGCGGCCTGCCGGTGAGCGAGGTGGCGCTGGCGGTCGGCTTCTTCGATCAGAGTCACTTCCACCACGGCTTTCGCCAGGCGTTCGGCCTCACCCCCGCCGATTTTCGCCAGCAGATGCTGGCCGCCAACGGGCGCCCCGACTAACTCCGCACTGCAATCTTTTACAATCCTGCGCCCTCGCGATCCGCCATGCTGTCGCCTCGTACCATCATCGAGGTTTCACCATGTTCACCAGCCTGTTTCTGACCATAGGTCTCATCCACCTCATCGCCCTGGCGAGCCCGGGCCCCGACTTCGCGCTGATCCTGCGCACCAGCCTGCACAGGCCCACCGCCCTCGGGGCGGCGCTCGGCATCGCGCTTGCCATCCTGGTACATGCCACCCTCAGCCTCACCGGCATCAGCCTGCTGATTGCCGAACACCCCTGGCTATTCATGACGGTGAAGGTGGTCGGCGCCCTCTATCTGGGCTGGCTTGGCTGGGGGGCGCTGAAGGCGGCCTGGCACAGCTCGGCCGAGCTCACCCTGCACGCAGGCGGCGAGGCGCAGGGCTGGCGCAAGGGGGTGCAGCGCGGCATTGCCACCAACCTGCTCAACCCCAAGGCGCTGTTGTTCTTTATGGGGCTGCTGGCCGCCATGGTGACGCCCCAGGTGGACGGCCTGACCCGCGGCCTGCTGGTGCTGGAGCTGTTCCTGCTCTCGCTGGCCTGGTTCGGCGTGCTGGCCTGGAGTCTCTCCACCGTTCGCGCCCAGCGCCTGCTCGGCCGCGTGCAGCGTCCGCTCAATCTGGTCACCGGCCTGCTGTTTGGCGCGGTCAGCCTCTCCATCCTGACCGGCATGGCCGGCGAGGCCTCTGCCCTGGTCCTGCATTGACCCCTGTCTTCCAGATATGAAAAAGAGGGATGGCCCGGGCCATCCCTCTTTGCGTTCATTGCTCCTGACCGGGTAACCGGCCCTCTCACTGGCCCTTCATCAGAACCACTGACCGTGGCGCTTGATATAGAGGGTCTTGACGGTCTGGGTCAGCCCCATGTAGGCCAGCATGGTGATCACCAGCCACATGAAGTACTTGGGCCCATCCAGAGTGATGAAGCCGAAGTGCTCAGCCAGCGGCGAGAACGGCAGGTAGCAGCCGATGGCGATGGCGATCGAGGTGGAGAGCAGCACCGGCAGGGTGGCGGTACTCTGCAGGAAGGGGATCTTGCGGGTACGCAGCATGTGCACCACCAGCGTCTGCGACACCAGCCCCTCGATAAACCAGCCGGAGTTCATGATGGCCTGACCGTTGACCAGCGGATCCATGCTGCCGTTGGCGGTGGCATAGAGGGCGCCGGCGCCGAACACGAACCACATCAGGCAGTAGGTACTGATGTCGAACACCGAGGAGGTCGGGCCGAGCCACAGCATGAAACGCTTGATGTTGCTCGCCTCCCACTTGCGCGGCCGCTTGAGGAACTCGGGGTCCATCTTGTCCCACGGCAGCAGCATCTGGGAGACGTCGTACACCAGGTTCTGGATCAGCATCTGCATCGCCAGCATTGGCGCCCAGGGCAGCCAGGCGGAGGCCACCAGCACCGAGAAGACGTTGCCGAAGTTGGAGCTGGCGGTCATGTTGAGGTACTTCAGGATGTTGCCAAAGGTCTCCCGTCCCTTGATCACCCCCTCCTCCAACACCATCAGGCTCTTCTCCAGCAGGATGATGTCGGCGGTCTCCTTGGCGATGTCGGCACCGCTGTCCACCGAGATCCCCACGTCTGCATCCCGCAGCGCCGGCGCATCGTTGATGCCGTCACCGAGGAAACCGACGGTATTGCCGTTGGCCTGCAGCGCCTTCACCACCCGCGACTTCTGCAGTGGGGTGAGTTTGGCGAAGATGGTGGTCTGCTTGACCGCCTCGCACAGCGCCACGTCGTCCATCCCCTCAATATCCTTGCCGAGCAGCGGCACGCCGGGCGCCAGCCCCACATCACGACACACCTTGCTGGTGATGATGGGGTTGTCGCCGGTCAGCACCTTGACCGCCACGCCATAGTCGTTCAGCGCGCGGATGGCTGGTGCAGCCGAATCCTTGGGCGGATCGAAGAAGGTGAGGAAGCCGCGCACCACCAGCTTGGCCTCGTCGCGGGTCTGATAGCTCTGCTTGCACTCACCCGCCGGGATCTCGCGGGTCGCCACGATCAGCACCCGATAGCCCTCGGCGTTGAACTCCTCGCTCTGGCGCAGCAGAGCGCGGCGATCGGCGTCGGTCAGCTCCCTAACCTCCTGGCCATCGGCGATCTCGCTGGAAACGGCCAGCATCTCTTCCACCGCCCCCTTGGAGACCATCAGCTGCTGACCCAGATCGTCCTGCACGATCACCGACAGGCGCCGGCGCACGAAATCGAACGGCAGCTCGTCCACCTTGCGGTAGTTGGCCGGCTTGCAGCTCTCCCCCAGCGCATCGGCGTGCTCGACCACCGCGATGTCCATCAGGTTCTTCATGCCGCTCTGGTGAAAGCTGTTGAGCCAGGCCAGCTGCAGGATCCGGTCGTCCCGCTTGCCACGCACATCGTAGTGGTGCTCGAGGATGATCTTGTCCTGGGTCAGGGTGCCGGTCTTGTCGGTGCAGAGCACGTCCATGGCGCCGAAGTTCTGCACCGAGTTGAGCCGCTTCACCACCACCTTGCGCTTGGCCATGGCCACCGCGCCGCGCGCCAGGTTGGCGGAGACGATCATCGGCAGCATCTCGGGGGTGAGCCCCACCGCCACTGCCAGCGCGAAGGTGAGCGCCGACATCCAGTCGCCGCTGCTGACCCCGCTCAGCATGAAGACGATGGGCACCATCACCAGCATGAAGCGGATCAGCAGCTTGGTGACGCTGTTCACGCCGCGATCGAAACTGGTCTCGATGCGCTTGTGGCTCACCACGTTGCGGGCCAGCGAACCGAAGTAGGTGTCGCTGCCGGTGGCCACCACCACGGCGCGGGCGTTACCGCTCACCACGTTGGTACCCATAAAGCAGATGTTGGGCAGATCGAGCAGTCCCGCCTCCCCTGCGCCGGTGCCGTCCGCCGACTTGCCGGCCACGGCGCCCAGGGTGTCGTACTTCTCCACCGGCAGCGCTTCGCCGGTCAGCACCGCCTGGCTGATGAAGAGATCGCGGGATTCGATCAGCTTGATGTCGGCCGGGATCATGTCCCCCGCCTGCAGGTGCACTATGTCACCGGCCACCAGCTCGGTCATCGCCACCTCCTTGCGCTGGGGGGCAACCCCGGGCGAGGGGCGACGCTGCACGGTGGCGGTATTGCGCACCAGCGACTTGAGCGCCTCGGCCGCCTTGGCGGAGCGGTACTCCTGCCAGAAGCGCAGCAGGCCGCTCAGGCCCACCATGACGCCGAGGATGATCACCTTGACCCAGTCCTCGTCGCCCGGCTCGGCCATCAGCACGTCCATCACGTAGCTGACCAGCCCGAGCACGATCAGCACCATCACGAAGGGGTTCTTGAACGCCTGCAGCAGCTGGAGCAGCGCATGGGGCGGCTTGTCGTGGGTCACCTCGTTGGGGCCGAACTGGATCAGGCGGTTGGCGGCCTCGGTCGCGGTGAGGCCATCGATGTTGCCGCGCACGGCGGTGAGGGTGTATTCGAGGGATTTGTCGGCCTCGTCGAGCACCCGTGAGGAGAGTTTCTCCTTCTGGCTGCCCGGGGCGACGAACCCTCTCTGCTTGTGCCGGCTGGCGGTATGTTGTTGCTTCATGACTCTTTATCCTGATTTTTACGCGCAGGCGGGCGCTGTCGCGGACCGGGCCTGGCGTCAGTACTGAAATCGAAGGCTGTGAACCCAACACAATGCCGGCACGGTCAATCGCCGCACGCAGGGCGGCCCGTCAGACACATGTCTGCCGTCGTGCCAACCGGCATGGTCAGGTCGGATCAGGGGTCAGGACACCGCATCCCGTCCCGCAGGGATCAGGAGTGGGCAGGCGTGGACCCCGAGGGTCTAGGTTTGGGCTCTTCGGTCATGGCGGTTCCTCCGAGTTGGGCTGCAGCAAGCCGGCCCGACATCTCGATGGCACGGCTGGTCATCGCCGGCGGGCAGATCCGCGCGGCGGCATTATCGACAGGGCATGAATCGCGACGGCGACTCATTGCACAAAAGAAGATCAGGATAACGGCAGGCAACCATAACGGCATGATGGTCGAACAATAACGAGCTGCAGCTCATGGGCCGGTTCAGCAGGGAAACAACCGCACCCCATGAATATATTTCAAAATCACCAAGGCATATTTTGAAATATATATGGCAGAGGCTTTCATTATTTAAATTCGCAACCCGTCCTATCGAAAACAACATTGTTTTCAATACACACGGTTCATCCTGTTATTTCACGCCAGCCTGGCTGACCATGCTCACGAAGAAACCTTCGAGCGGCCATGACGGGCAGACACGTGCCCATTACCAAGGGCTCACGTGACAAGGCGTGCAATTGCTGGGGCGCGAGGCGGCATGGCTCGCAGAGGGAGTGGAACAATCCGGGGAGCAACACAGATCCCGGCGGGACTGGGTTGCAAGAGTCGGGATGACTCGCTAGATGCCACACTCTGAGCGATCAGAGTGAGGGAGAAGAAGGGATATCAACCTCAGTTCTGATTAGCCCACATCGCGCTGTGCAATCGGCTACAACTGTCGCTGTCCATAATATCCTTCCACCTGTTGATAACACGCCAAGATTCTACCCAGAAATATTGGGTGGCGCAAAATATAAATTCATCTTTCGTCATCAAATTCCAATTCAAGACGGCAGAGATATTAATTATTGCGCGAAAACGGATTCATCCTCATTTCGCTCTGCAACACAGGGTTAATTGATCTGGATGGGGTTTTGCCCGAATATTCCGGCCATCCACCGGATCCGGGCTGGAATCGGACTCAATGTGGGAATAGGATGCACGGCTTCCATCCATGACGCACAGGAAACAACAGGCATGAATCGAAAATGGTCGCTCCCCATCGTGGCAATCGCGGGGGGAGCGTTACTCTGGCTCGGCAACACCTTTGGTATGAAATGGGCTCTGATGGCCCTGATCGGATTCGGCTTCGGCTTCACCCTCTCCTTCAGCCGCTTCGGCATCGTGTTCGGTTGGCGTGAGATGCTGACCAAGCGCAACAGCTACTACGTGCGGGTTCACCTGCTCACCATCGCCATCGAAATTCTGCTGTTCACCTGCTTCCTCTCCTTTAGCCACGCCCTGTTTGGCGACGCCATGGTGGGCAACGTGATGGCCATCGGCATTCCCTTCATCGTCGGTGCCTTCCTGTTCGGCATCGGCATGCAGCTGGCGGGCGTCTGCGCCACCGGCACCCTCTACTGCTGCGGCGAGGGGCAACCCCGCTTCTGGCTGGTGCTGCTCTGCTACGGCATCGGCACCCTGCTCAGCAACCAGTTCCGCCCCGAACTGGAGGCCACCTTCTCCAGCCATGTGGTGCTGGCAAAAGACCTGACCGGCAATATCTGGAGCGGCATGCTGCTCAACCTGGCGCTGGTCGCCGCGCTGTTCCTGCTGTTTCGCAAGAGCGAACTCAAGCGAACCGGCGAGCTCAAGCCCCTCTTCAGCGGTGGCAACCTGTTCTGGCGCGATGGCCGCTTCACCGTGCTGACCGGTGGCATCATTATCGCGGTGCTCAACTCGTCCGTGGTCGCCCTGCACGGCTCGGCCTGGACCATCACAGGCGCCGTCTATGACATGGCGCTGCGCGGCGCCTCCCTGTTCGGTCTGTTCGAGGGGCACCCCAAGCTGGCCCAGCCGCTCTTCATCAACCCCATGGTCGGCATGTTCTGGCTGGGGATCCTGGGGGCCATGCTGGCGCGCTGCATCAGCGGTGGCGGCCAATTCGCCCCGATGCGGCTTGGCAACAGCCTGGCCTCCATCCTCGGCGGCCTGCTGATGGGAATGGGCGCCATGTACAGCGCCTGCAACCTCGGCGGCTTCTTCGACGGCACGGCATCGGGCAGCCTGCACGGCTGGGTCTGGATGCTGATGGCCCTCGCCGGCAGCCTGATCGGCATTCGCCTGCGCCCGCTGTTCAGGCTCTGAACCGCATATCATCGATAACAACAACGGGGGCCAGGCCCCCGTTGTTGTTTCGGCAAACACCCCATCCCGGCAGCAATGTCAGGTGGGTGCCATGCCCTCGATCCGCTGGCGTTGCAGCCGCACCTGCGGGTGTGCAAAGTTCAGGTGATAGAGCGAGTGGCCGGCATGCAGGGTCACCTCGGTGGCGTGAGTGGCCACGAAGGAGGGGGAGCGTTCGGCCAGCAGTGCCAGCCCCTGTTCGAAGAACTGCAGCATGGAGAGACCCATGCCGTGCTCCATGTTGCGGATGAACTCGCCATCGACACTCGACTCGTCGAACAGGATCAACTCGGCGTTGAAACCCCGTGCCAGCATGGCGCGCGCCATGGCCAGTTTGGCATCGGCAGGGGCGATGGCGTCATGAATGGCGTGCACCATCAGACAGAAGGTCTGCGTGCCTCCCTGTGCGGCCATCTGATCGAGCTGGGAGGCACTAAATGCCCGGATGATGAAGGCATCCACATCGAACTCGTGCGGGTGCCCGGCCACCATCCGCCAGGGGGAATCCACGCACAGCGCCAGCTCCACCCCGCCTTGCAGGCTGCACTGG
This sequence comes from Aeromonas sp. S15(2024), assembly GCF_041402265.1. Lineage (NCBI taxonomy): Bacteria > Pseudomonadati > Pseudomonadota > Gammaproteobacteria > Aeromonadales > Aeromonadaceae > Aeromonas > Aeromonas sp. S15(2024). The sequence goes on from NZ_JBGLQY010000010.1 coordinate 91,797, forward strand.
TACTCCACCGCACCGATGTCCCGTCCCACTACATAGGCCAGGTTGGGCTCGGCCCAGGAGGAGTTGTCAAACAGGGCGCGGACATAGCCGGGGCGAAACTTGTTGACCAGCTGCGCCAGATAGCCGCCGTAAGAGGAGCCGACCAGTATCAGGTTGTCGCGACTGCCGCCGTAACGGAGCATCGCATCTTCGATAGCATTGAGGATGTCGAGGGCGGCCATTACCCCGAAGTTCTGGTAGGCCCCATCAGGCGGTATCAGCAAGCCGTGAAAGCGCAGTGGCGCCGCCGGTTGCAAGGTGTCCAGCGCACGCAGCAGTGCGGCATCGGACGTCGTGGCGGGCAACCCCAGCAGGGCGAGTGCACGCACACGCTCATCAGGCAGCAAGGAGATGACCGCCCCCACCGCCGGGCGCGAACGCATGCAGAAATAGTCGACACAAAGCGCCGCCATGCCGTGCTGCGCGGCCACCTTCTCGCAAAAGACCTGGCTGTAGGCCCCAAGATCACCGCCAAAGCCCGGGATATAGACCACCAGACCACTGCTGGCCTGCTCGGCCCCATGGATCCGGTAGCGCACCTGACGCTCGCCGCACAACCCCAGTTCGACGTCGGGATGACCGGCCACTTCGTGTTCGTAATAAGACATGCTGCCAACCTTGTTGAAAGGCCATGCCATGGGCATCGCCTCGACCATGTCAGTTGGGGTCCTGATTATCCTTGCCCCACTCCCTGAACCTGGGAGCATGCGGCATAAAGAGCGCCGATGGAATCTTATTTCTTCTGCTCACCCCATGCGGGACGCTCGCTGCCGGGTAATTCCCCTATCTCAACCCCTTGAACAACAGCAACAGGGCAAAACCGGTGAACATCACCGCCGACAGCCGGTTGATCCCCCTGGCGAAGCGTTCGCCATAGCCTTGCGCCCCCACCCAGTGAAACACCAGACAGTAGCCGCCATGCACCACCAGCACCACGGCGCTGAAGGTGACTGCCAGCAGCATGCACTGACCCAGCGCCCCGTGTTGAAAGTCGATGAACTGGGGGAACAGGCTGGTGAAGAAGATGATCGCCTTGGGGTTGAGCAGGCTGATGAGCGCCCCCTTGATGAAGCTGCGACGGCAATCCCGATCCGGCCCAGCCCCCGGCACCGGGCTCACCGCCCGCTGGCGCCAGGAGTTGAGCCCCAGATAGAGCAGATAGAGCGCGCCGCCCAGGGTGAGGATCTGCTGGCCCGCGGCCAGCCAGCGGGTGAACCAGAGCACCGCCAGCGAGGCCAGGCTCGCCACCAGCAGGATGCCCACCGCCACCCCGCAAAAGCCGGCGATGGCATGGCGAGCACCCCGGGTCAGGGTGTTGCCTATGGTGTAGATCACGGCGGGCCCCGGGCTCAGCACTGTGCCGATGGCGAGCAGCAGATAGAGGGCGTAATAGTCGAGCGTCATCGAGAGAGATTCCAGCTTGGATTGGCTGCCGCCCAGTATATTGACAGCCGCGACGCCAGCCAGACATAGTGGCGCCGGGCTTTATAAACCAGGAGTTTAGAGTGGATCGCTTGACCGCCATCGAGATCTTCGTCGAGGTTGCCCGGGCGGGCAGTTTCGCCGCCGTGGCGGAGCGCTTCGCGATGACGCCGGCCATGATCGGCAAGTACATCAAGTGGCTGGAGGCCAGGGTCGGCTCCCGCCTGCTCAATCGCAACACCCGTTGCCAGAGCCTGACCGAGGCGGGCCAGGAGTACCTCGCCGGCTGCCAGAACCTGTTGCAACACTACCGGGAACTGGAGCAGAACACCCTGGCCAATACCGGCCAGGCGGCGGGCAGGATCCGCATCAACGCCCCCGTCACCTTCGGCAGCTACCGGCTGACGCCGCTGCTGTGCCGCTTCATGGAGCGCTACCCGCAGATCCGCATCGAGCTGGATCTGTCGGATCGGCTGGTGGACGTCATCGGCGACGGCTTCGACCTCATCTTCCGGATCGGCCAGCCCAAGGATGCCGGCTACATCGCCCGGCCACTGACCAGCACGGACTCGGTGTTTTGCGCCTCGCCAGACTATCTGCAACGCCACGGCACTCCCCTCACGCTGGCGGATCTGGCCAGCCACCACTGCCTGGGATTCAGCCCCTGGCTCGGCCAGTCGCGCCTGGCCGAGGCCTTTCCCCTCGAACAGCTGCACCTGTGGGACAGCCCCTTCATCAGCAACCACGGCGGCGCCCTCAAGGTGGCCGCCCTCAACCACGCCGGCATCCTGCTGCAGCCGCGCGCCCTGCTGAGCGAGGAGCTGGCGCGCGGCACCCTGCAGGAGATCCTGGCGGATGCCCTGCCCGCCCCGCGCCCGGTCAACCTGCTCTACCCGGCCAGGGAGCCGCTGCCACTGCGCCTGCGGCTGCTCATCGACTACCTGATCGAGCAGCGCCACCAGCTGTAGGGGGCAAGCCTATTCGCCGCGCTGCTTCACCCGGCGCAGATAGACATAGCCCTCCCCCGGGCTGCCCCAGCGCTGATGAGCATCGGTGTCGTAGGCCCGATCCAGCAGTCGCACGCTGTGGGGGCCGATCCAGAGGTACTGCACCAGGGTGCTGGCGCCGCCGAAATTGGTGGAGCAGCTGCCCACCTTGCTGTGGCCGGCATACTCCCCCGACGGCTGGCGAGTCAGCCAGATCTCGCAGCCCTGGCGCAGGGAGAGTTGTTGCGGGGTGAGGGAGTCGAGCAGCTCGGGCCGGCGCCAGGCACCGGCGAAGTCGATGGCTCGCGGCATGGTCAGCTCGGCCATCAGGATGCGGCCATCGGGCACCAGCGAGAAGCGATAGATGCGCTGGCGAAACGGGCGCACCGCCCGCTCGGTCAGGAACTGCTCGGCATAGACCCAGCGAAAGCCCTTGTAGCCGGGCCAGATCTCCACCAGCCGCAGCTCGGCGCTGGTGAAGCGGCTGTCGTAGCTGGCCTGCTCGCGGCTGGAAAACTCGCCGGTAAACCAGGAGAGCAGCGGCTCCATGCTGGCAGGCTGCGTCGTGGTGGTGCTGTCAGGGGGCGTGGTGACGAAGGGGCCGGGTGCCGCCCAGGCCAGGCAGGAGAAGAGCAGCCCCCACAGGGCCGCCATCAGGCTGGTCATCGAATCCTTCCGAATCAGTGTCATGGCGGCGATTATATGAGCGAACGGCGTCAATATCCGCAACCTTGATCAAATGATTGCCGATCCGAAACAAAATCATCGTATTAGCGTCATGTCCCGGCAATCGGGTAGCCATCGACGTCAGGCTGGACCCTGCCTGAACACCCCGCATTCTGTCCTTGTGGGCGCTCTTTGAATCGGTTATCTCTCTTGCCATGCCCTGCGCAGCGGATGCCAGGGTCGGACAAGCAGCGCAATCAGGAGCAAGAGATGAAGAGAGCCGTAATCGCGGGCATGGTGGCCATTCTGCTGAGTGGCTGCGCGGTGAAGAACCAGGTCTCCCACAGCCTGCAGGCGATCCCGCTGACCGCCTTCCAGCAGAGTGAAAGCAACCCCAACCAGCGCATCTACAAGGAGTCCGGTGTGGATCTGCGCCAGTACCATCAGGTGCTGCTCGATCCGCTCCAGTTTATCCGGCAGGAAAATGGCCAGTGGTACCTGCTGACCGCCAACGAGCAGAACGAGATCGGCCGCTACTACCACGCCACCTTCCAGCGCGAGCTGTTGAATCACGGCGTCAGGATTGCCACTGCCCCCGGCCCCGGCGTGCTGCGGGTGCAGGCCGCCATCACCAACTTCGACCTGACCCGGCCAGACCCCAAGCTGCGGGATCTGCTGCCCGCCAAGATCGCCATCAACGTCACCCGTGAGGTGATCGGCAAGGAGCCCTATCTGCTCAGGGTGGGCAGCATGGCCCAGCTGCTCGACTCCCAAAGCGGCAAGCTGCTGGTGCGGGTGATGGATGCACGCGAGAGCCCGGACACCACCCACAAGGAGAGCCCCATCACCGCCGGCGAGATGGCGAAGATGATCGACCAGTGGGCCGCGGCCCGCGCCAAGCAGCTGGCCGACAACCTGGGTCGCTGAACAGGCCGGCCGCCACCCAAAAGGGGGGCTTTTGGAGCCATGACAGCTGCGTTATCGCCCGAATGTTGATAAGGTCATTACTTTATTGGCTGGAGAAAACGAGATGAAAAAAGCGCTGTTTCCCATTCTGGTTGCCGGCCTGCTGAGCGCCTGCAGCATGGCTCCGCAGCAGCAGGAGTGCGCCCCCATGGCTGGCGGATGGCATAGTCAGCCGTTGCCGAACGCAGAGGCCGAAGCGGCGCTGGCCAGCGTGCTGGCGCGCATGAACACCTCCGCCAGGCTGGAGCGCATTCTCGAGGTGCGCAGCCAGGTGGTCTCCGGGATCAACTACGACATCGCCTTCCGGCTCGACAACGGCGAGGTGTGGAATACCCGCGTCTATCGGGATCTCGCCGGCCACTACCAGATGACCCGGCCGGCCGCCCAGGGGGAATTGCCCGCCATGCCTTGCGTCAAGGCCAAGTAGCCCCGACCATCGGGCCCCTCGCCAGAGGGGCTCATCTGACCAGCAAATCTCTGCTGTTCTCCCCGCACTCCGGCAGTCAGGATGACCCTTCCCGTGACCACATCCCCATAGAAAAGGAACCACTATGACCCGTCACCCCAGCATCAAGCACTGGCGCGAGCTGCAGGAGCCCGAACCCGGCCGCTACTCCGGCAGCCAGGAGCCGCTCTCTCTGGGCAGTGCCCTCGGCAGACACTACGGCTTTGCCCGTCTCGGCATTCACCACGAGCTGCTGCCGCCGGGTCGGCGCACCAGCTGGCCTCACGCCGAGGAGACCGAGGACGAGTTTGTCCACGTGCTGGAAGGCACTCCGGACGTCTGGCTCGACGGTGTGCTCCATCGGCTGCAACCCGGCGACTCGGTCGGCTTCAAGGCGGGCGACGGGCTGGCCCACACCTTCATCAACAACACCGATCAGCCGGTGCGGCTGCTCTGCGTGGGCGACACCGATCGGGCGGACAACCACATCCACTACGCCCTGCACCCCGAGCGTAACCGCTTCATCGGTGAGCGGCACTGGGATGCGGTGCCCGAGCGCGAGCTGGGGGATCACGACGGCCTGCCCGACCAGCTGCGCGAGCGCAACGGCCCCTTCTAGGGCGCCGCGGCCGGCCTCTGGTCGGCAAGCGGACACAACCGACTATCCTTGATGGACCCAAGGCAACGAGGAAGAGAGATGAAGACAGGAACAGTGCGACTGCATCGGGTGCTCAAGGCGCCGCCGATGCGGATCTACCGGGCCTTTATCGAGGCCGATGCGCTGGCCAAATGGCTGCCACCCCACGGCTTCACCTGCCAGGTGGAACAGCTGGAGGCCAGGGTCGGCGGCCACTTCCGGATGGCGTTCACCCAGTTCGGCAACGGCCACAGCCACGCCTTTGGCGGCGAATACCTGGAGCTCGAACCGGGCAAGCGCATTCGCTACACCGACAGCTTCGACGACCCCAACCTGCCGGGGGTGATGCACGTGACCGTGATCCTGACCGGGGTGGTGTGCGGCACCGAACTCGTCATCGTGCAGGAGGGGATCCCCGCGGCCATCCCGGTGGAGATGTGCTATCTCGGCTGGCAGGAGTCCCTAGCCCAGCTGGCGGCCCTGGTGGAGCCGGAGATCCCGCCGGGCTGAGTGACACCCACGAAAAAGCCTGCCAGCCGGCAGGCTTTTTTATTGCTGGCAGCCTAGACGCGCCAAACCACCATCCAGGCTCAGCGGCCGGTGGCCTTGTCCAGCGGGAAGGCAAAGAGATCGCGGCGATAGGTCTCGACCACCAGGCTGAACGGCACGCCATCCCCCCGTGAGAGGATGGCCCTATGCTGCAGCACCCGCTCGGGGATCGCCAGCGGCTGGTCACTGCTGGTGAGGGTGGGCATCTGCATCTCCCAACCGGCCGGCAGGGGTGCCCACAGCAGGGTGGAAGAGAGGGTCCGGCGGCTGAAGTTCAGCGCCTTGACGGCCAGGCCAAACGGGGTATCGCTGGTGTCGAGGAGCCGGTTCATCTCCGGTGTGAGGCGGCTTTTCACGTACCAGTTGTCCGCTTCGGAGAAGACATGATCGCCGCAGGCGAGCTGTACCCGACGATAACCGACGGGCTCGTCGGCCGCGATCTTGAGCTGCTCGCGGACGGCGGCATCGGCCGGTTTGCGGGTATCCTGATCACGCAGGGCGCGGATGCGCGGCTCACCGGCCATCCGGTGGTCGGCGCACCAGTTCTGCAGGGTGACGGTGGCGCTCGGGTTGCTAAGCAGGGTGGCATTGAGGGTCTGCAGCAGCGCCTGCGCCTTGAGACGGGTGACGGGGGTGTCGGGCCAGCTTGCGGCGACGCTTTCCTGCGCCTGCGCGGCGCCATGGCACAGCAAGGCCGCCAGCATCATTACTCGGATCTTCATGTTTCTCTTACCCTTTCTACTTTGACGCCGGATTGTAACCGCGCGAGGGCCGAAGACCACGCCTTTATGCCCAGAGCCGTCGCCGGCGACCATGCAGCTAGATCTGGCTCGCCCTCCGTTCGCGGATAAAAAAAGCCTGCCAGGAGGCAGGCTTTTTTGCACCAGAGCCCGGCTTATTGCAGCTTGATGGCGCCCAGGTAATCTCCCTTGCCGAGCTCGACCCCGGCCTGGCGCAGCAGGGCATAGGTCATGGTGAGGTGGAAGTAGAAGTTGGGGATGCCGTATTCGTGCACGCAGGTGTGGCCGTCCATTCCCTTGCCACCGGCCCAGTAGGGGGTGTAGTGGCCGCTCGCATACTGGCTGAAGTCGGCATCCAGCTTGCTCTGCAGATAGGTGAGGGTCTTGGCCACATGGGCGCGCAGATCCGCCATGGTCTTGGGGTCATCCCCCAGCACCGGCGGCTCGCTCTGGCTGGCAGTGGCCACCACGGCGCGGGCGCTGTCGCAGCAGATCAGCACCTGCTTGGCCAGCGGCAACATGTCGACGATCAGCCGCTCATTGAAGAAGTTCTCCACGTTGAACTTCTTGGCGGTGGCATGGGCCTCGGCCTTGGCCAGACAGTGGTCGAGGTTGGTCAGCATCTTGATAAACTGGGCGGCGATCTCACGATTCATAATGCGCTCTCGGTTGGTTGAAGGCGGTTGCACGAGCGGCATCCACTATAGCGTATCCCCCCGTTTGTTCGAGCCCGCCCCCGCAAAATGCCGGCCCCGGCCAGCTGCCCAGCGACAGGATTGGACGGCCCCTGCGGCTGCCGATATGCCGAGGCCCTCTTTGGCTCTTTTTTGATCTGTGACATGCATCACTCTTTGGCAGGGGCGTAGGCTGATTCGCGCAGCCCGGGCATGTCGCCGGGCACCATCAAAGGAGAGTGCCATGAAAATCTATGACCGAAACCGCAATGCGCTGACACCGGGTCAGCGGGTGATGATCGCCGCCACCGGCGCCGTCGACGTACTGAAAGAGGCCCACACCGACAACCTGACCCCCTATCAGGCCGAGCACGAGCAGTGCGTGCTGCTGGCCAACTCCCGGGAGCGCTATGCCCCCATCGAGTTGATTAGACTAGGCTGATACCCCGCGTTACCTGTCACCCTACTCTTTACAATTCACCCGGCCGCCGCGCCCCGTTGGGGCCGGGTTTCTGCGCTCTACCTCCATCTCCACACCGCGTCATGGGAGCATGCACGCTATCGACACGGGGATCGCCATGAACAAGGTGTGGCTCAACCCCTTCCACTACATCTACTCACCTGTACGAACTACCCTCATCGGGGTGCCACATAACAAGGAGAGTGAATCATGTACGGGAAAATCCTTCTGATCGTCTGTCTGTTATTACAGGGTTGTACCAATACTCCTCAACGCCGGCTTGCATCGGCAGAAAAGCAATTGAGTACGGATGGTGAAACCACCATGCTGTATCACTCTGTTCTTTATTATCCGGATGAACTGAGTTTGCGTTTTGATGGTTATCTGATTGGCGTGGAAAAAAGCCCGCGTGATCTGGTCTCTACACCGCAAAGCGTGAAGGTCAGTACACCCTCAGAGAAGACCTTGAAAACATCAACAGACGCGTTATTAAACCAACCAAAGTTGTTGTATATCTCGCATATTCTGCGAGAGCAGGCCCAGCCCCAATCCGCCGAAAACCATACCTGTGCCTTGTATAACCTTTATCAACGATTGGAGCCCGCACAATCCCAGCTGGTTGAACCCTGCGCCGAGCAGAATATGCTACCGATGGCCACCACGCATCGGCGTTGCCAGGATAAAGAGGTCTGCGGTTATGACGACAGTTGGGATGCGCTGAAGCTGTTAAAACAGAGCATGATTCAGCGCCTGATGACGCAGGCCAATACAGGCAAGCCTTACAGCGACATTGTGGTCATTGTCATGGGCTGGAATACGGTGCAAGAAGAGGCCATTCGCAACTTCAACTCCATCATGCTCAATGTGAAACGCAGTGCCCCTGCCGATTTCAATCCCCTGGTTATCGGTGTCACCTGGCCTAGCCAATGGAGCAGCAGTTGGGTTGAACCGGTTTATCGACTCACCAGCTTCCCCACCAAGGCAGGCGACGCCGACGAACTCGGCCTGAGCTGGCTGGGTGTGCTGATACAGCAGACACTGCCGGAAGTAAAAGCCGCATTGCCTCAAGCCCAGCAAGCGCAACTCACGACCTCGCTGATTGGCCATAGCTTTGGCAGCCGTGCTTCCAATGTGGCCGCCTGCTTTGGTCCGGCCATTTATCAGGATCACTACCAGCCCCCCACTGCGGGCATTGATAACCTGATCAACCTGCAAGGAGCCTTTAAACTGACCCGGCTAACCGATAACGCCACATCGACCTCAGCGACGGTGTTTTGTCCTCTGGTCAAGCAGGTAGCGCTGACAGCATCGATCAATGATCAGGCCATGAACAAGGCGCCCGGGGGAGGCTATGCCGGCGATGCCAGGAGCTATGCAGAGATTTGCTCCAATACCAACACCCTTATTCACTGCGCCTTCGCCGATCATCACGGTAACCTGTTCGGTGTCAGCGGCCCAGCCCGCAGCAACATCACCTATATCGAGGCGAGCAGCCTCATCAGTGAGAACGCCTATTTAAGTGGTGGTGGCGCGCACAGTGACATCTATCGCAAAGAACATGGCCGTCTGATTTATCAGCTGATGCGACAGGGAAAAACTCCCCCTCTTGATTGAGGGAGCAGAGCAGGATTCATACAGAGCCCGCCTGTCTGCTGCGCCATATCGTTCCGGCGGGTGATCACAACACCTCACCCGCCACCATCAAGGACCTCAAGAGACTGGTGCGATGGCGCTGGCCGGGATCCAGCCAGATTGTCCTTGATCGTTATGTACCCAGAGCCAGCCTGCCAACTCCCACTCCACCCGTACCCACTCCCCCGCCGCCACGTCCAGCTCCCGGGCGGTATAGTCCTGACGCGCCTGTGCCTCCTCGGCGCCGATCGGGGTCAGCAGGGACAGGGGCGCCCACCCCTCGTTGCCGTCTGCGGTAAAAGTGCGCACCCAGCCCGGAAACTCGTCATCTTCGTGGCCGATGCGCACCCACTCTCCGGCCCGAAAGGCGATGGGATTGGGGTAACAGGTGTGGTGCGCCGTGGTGATCAACGCCAGCATTGTCTCGTCCTCCGACAGGTTCTGATGAGTAACGCCCAGAGTCATACCACAAGCAGGGCACAGTTGCGTCAACCGGGCTCACACCCTCTGGCAGAGGGCGATCTCCCCCGGGCGGGCCGACGGCTTTGATCCCCACGATTCATTACTATCAGTGAATTTTCATATCAACAGAGCGCCATTTCAGTGAACACATCACCGCCCTAGACTGCTTCTCGAACCTTAACGAGGAGTCTTGTATGAAACTCACCCATATTACTTTGCTGGCCGGCACCATCGCCTCGACCCTCTCTTTCAACACCTTCGCCGGTGACCTGGTCTCGGTGCAGTTCAGCGATGGCCGCCCCGCCGTGACCGGAGTCGAGGCGGTCAATAAAGCGCTCAACCCCATCGGCGTCAACGTGATCACCGTCGACATCCCCGACGCAGCCAGGCCGCTGCTGGAGGCCTCCTACCGCCGCGCGTTGACCAAAGCGGAGCACGGCGCCCTGATTGCGGCCTTCAACCTGAGTCAGGGGGAGCTGCTGGAGCAGGCCAGGCTAGCAGGGCGTGCGCCCGCGGTGCAGGGGGGCGGCGTCGCCACCGAAGAGACAGGCGTCGGCCCCTACCCCAAGGTCTATGACCTGATGGCGCTGGACGAGCGCACCCGCAGCGCCGTGCTCGGCAAATATGGCCGCATGCACGTCAACTCTGCAGAGGATGGCACCGACATCGACGAGGTGATGACGGTGGTCAGCGGCGGGCCGTTCCGCTGGGGCTTTACCCTCAAAGACGGCAGCATCGCCCGCTTCCAGATAGACAAGGTGGGCCTTGAGGACAAGGCCGTGCGGATCAGCTATCACGGGCTCGGCATGCACGCCGGGCTGATGGATGCCAAACAGGGGCTGCTGGTGGCCTTCGCCCACGGTCCAAAGGAATTCACCATGCGCTACCAGGCCGACGTGCCCCACGCCCAACTGCTCGGCACCAACCCCTGGGCCGATGTCGGCATCAGCCTGCCTCCCGCACCGGGCAAGGTGCAATAAGCCACCACGGCACCAGGCGGTCGGGTCAAGGCCCTGCCGCCCTGGTTGCACCTCTCTGTTACCTGGCGCCCGGCGAGCCGGATTGGGTGAATTCACCGCGCCATGATGGCACCATCATTTACCAGTGGTGAATTATCGGAGGCAGGATGAACAAGATCACGGCGCTGAACGTCTTTCGCCGGGTGGTGGAGATGGGCACCTTCAGGGCGGCGGCAGATGACCTGCATCTCTCACAGGCGGCGGTCAGCAAGAACATCAACGAGCTGGAAGCCTATCTCGGCATTGCGCTGATCAACCGCACCACCCGGCGGCTGAGCGTCACCGAAGCCGGCATGACCTATTACCGCCAGATTTGCGCCGTGCTGGACGGCCTGGAGGCCGCCGACCAGTCCATCATGGCCACCTCTTTCACCCCCAGGGGCAGGCTGAGGATCGGCATGCCCATGTCCTACGGACTGATCCGGCTCAACCCCCTCGTCTGCGAGTTTCAGCGCCGCTATCCGGCGATCGGTATCGAGGTGATCCTGAGCGACGCCTATATGGACCTGGTGGATCAGGGGCTGGATGTGGTGATCCGGGGGGCTGGCACCCTGGAGGACTCCACCCTGCGCGCCAAACCCCTGTGCCAGGTGCAGCGGGTGCTGTGCGCCGCCCCCGATTACCTGAAGGAGGCGGGTCAGCCCGCCCACCCGGAGGATCTCAAGGCCCACAACTGCCTGCGCTACAGCCTCTCAGCTTCCCCCGGCAAGTGGTGCTTTAGCCGGGCAGAGGAGAGCGTGACTGTGGACGTGCGCCCTGCCAGCTTCTGCGCCAACAACGGCATCGCCCTCAAACAGGCGGCAGTGCAAGGGCTTGGGGTGATCCTGGTGCCACACGAGTTCGTGGCAAGCGAACTGGCGGACGGCACCCTGGTCAAACAGCTCCCCGACTGGCAACCCCACCCACACGCCCTGTTCGCCGTCTACCCCTTCCACAAGGAGCAGTCCCCCAACGTGCGGCTCTTTATCGAATTTATCGTCAAGGCGTTTCAGCTTAGGTAGCCCGACAGGCGGATGCCTGTTGGAACCCGCCTGCATGTAGGTTCGATTAGCGAAGCGTAATCGGACGTTCGTGGAATCGGACGATCGCGTCATCGATCGCTCCCTCTGGCTACCTCCCGCCGTCCAGGATGACGCCCCCTGCCTGTGTTGCCGATGTATCCGCAAATAGCCGCCTGCCAAGCTGGCGGATCAGCAGCAGCGGCGACAACAGGGTGAGCAGCAGCCAGTGGGTGTGGGGCAGGATAAAGCTCCAGATGATCTCGTGAGGTAGCCAGGTCGACGCGGTTGCCGTCATAAAGGCGATGTCATAGGTCTCCCACAACCAGAGCCCGGCAAAGAGCGGCAACAACAGCGGGCGGGGTGTCAGCAAAAACAGCGGCAAGTAAACACAGGCGAGTACGGCGCTGAACTCCAGCATGGCCGGGGTCAGCTCAGCCAAGGTATGACTGGGGGAGAGACCGCTCCATTGGACAGGCGTCCCCTCGGCCAGTGCAGGCCACCAGGATGCGTATTGAAACAGGGTAAACGAAATCAGAAACAGCAGGCTGGTCAGCAGCGCCAGCGCCGTTTTTCGCAACAGCCAGCGCCCCATCCGGCGCAGTGTCGGCATCCACTTAGACATCAATGACTCCCATCTGGTGACGAGGCAGTATGCCTTGGCTGGCGGCGTGATCAAAGCCGCCCTGCAGACTCTCTTGCCTACGCCCACACGCTTTTCTGCCTCCGAGTTACAGCCAAGACCGGCATGTTGGTTCGATTGGCCAAGCGTCATCGGGCATATGGGAAGCTAGACGGGTGCCCGCATCTGAAGATGCGTCATTCGTTGATACCCTGCCTGGGTGATTGTTGATTTACCAGCTTCGTGCGAGACTCAATTTCGCGTTATCCAGGGACAATTGAGACCAGTGTGGACAACGTCGCCTTGACGCCCCCTCTCTCCTGACAAGCCGAGAGGCCAGGGCCAAAAACAGGCCCATTCCATGATGGGGCAGCAAAACAGTCATCAGGACATGACGAGGGTACAGGGCTCAATGACATGAAGCAGGAGCCTGCAAGATCGTCCCCTCTCCATGACCAGACACAGGGGAGCAAACATGAAGGATCAGGCTGCAACCGTACTCTGCTTTGAGCATGTCACCATCGCGAGAGACTGCATGGACACGCTCCAGGCGTTGGGGTTTAACGTGATTCGCATCGCCTATTCTGCCGAGGTGTTTACCAGGCTGCCATTTCTCAATTTTGATTACCTTTTCAGCATCAACTTCAACCCCCTTCTCTCTCAAGCGGCCGAAGCGTTGCGCAAGCCCTACATTGCGTGGGTGGTCGATACACCCTGCTATGGCATGCATCATGACGCCATCTCCAATCCCCTCTCCTTCACGTTTGTCTACGACCTTGCCGTAGCAAGCAGGCTCAAGGAGCGGAGCAAGGGCAACGTCTACTACCTGCCGGTCGCCGTCAACGAGCAGCGCCAACTGCCAGCCGAGCCGGGTTATGATCACGATATCTCCTTCATCGCCAACCTGACCCCACCGGAATACCAGACCCACATCAAGCCACGGCTGGCCCCCGGACCGCTGCAAACGCTGGAAGAGCTGATTGGGCACATCGATGCGCACCTAGAGGGGCGGCCCCTGGCTGCACAACTCACGGAATCTCATATACGGCTTGTGAAAGAGGTGTATCCGCTGAGCGGGCTACCCTACCTGAGCGAATATGAAAAACTGGCCTATCTGCTGGGCCGCGAACACTCCTATCGGGAAAGGGTGTCCTGTATCCAGGCTCTGGCGGCCCGGTTTGAACGGGTCGCCGTGTACGGAAACCCGGAGTGGGCAACACACACGCAGAGCTATTGCGGATACGCAGAACATTACCAAGCGATGCCACGCCTGTTTCAACGCAGCAGGATCAACCTGAATCTGGTGCGCAGTTTCGTCGAGTCGGGGCTCCCCATGCGGGTGTTTGATATTCTTGGCGCCGGTGGATTCATGGTGACCAACGACAAGGAGGATCTGCATCATCTCTTCACCCCGGGCAAGGATCTGGTGATCTTCCGCGACAAGCAGGATCTGCTGGAGATCTGTCGCTATTACCTGCACCACGAGGAAGAGCGCGCCGCCATCGCCGCCCATGGGCAACAGACGGTGCTGACCCACCACACCTATCGAGCGCGCCTGATCAGCTTGTTCCAGACCGTCCAGAGTGAGCTGGCAAGCATGCAACACCCTGACGTAAAAGCACATTCGAATAACTGACGGCCATGTTTGATATCAGACGGTGAGTGGCCATACCCTCTGTCAGCCCGTGCAGGTTCGATCAGCGAGGTGTAATCGAACCTAAGTCCCTGGCCTGCGTAGCGTCAGCATCCATTTAGACATCAATGACAAGCGGTATGCCGCGGTTCGCTGCACCGTCCAAGTGCCGCACCATGCCGGTTAATTGCCGGAATATTGAATCCCGTCACACCGGCAGCGGTTTGAGTGGTTGCCCGGCCACAAAGCCTCATGCGAACCTTTAAATCCCGTTAACCCACTAAAACCAAACACTATGTTCAGGCAAATAATGATGAGTGCTGCCCTGCTGTCGGCGGCGCTGCTTTCCGGTTGTGCTTCCGTACCCATGGCCGATGCCACCGCAGATGCGCAGGCCAAGCAGTTTGTGGCGCCCAAGGATGCGGCCAACCTCTATATCTATCGCAACGAAACCTTCGGTGCGGCGGTGAAAATGCCGCTGCTGGTGGATGGTATGGCAGTCGGCGACACCGTGGCCCACAGCTATATCCTCAAGCGGGTGACGCCGGGCAGCCACACCATCACCTCCAAGTCGGAGAACGATGCCACCCTGACCCTCAGCACCGAGGCGGGTAAAAATTACTACGTCTGGCAGGAGGTCAAGATGGGCCTGCTGATGGCCCGCTCCAAGCTGAGTCAGGTCAGTGAAGAGGAAGGCAAGCAAGGGGTGATGGAGAGCAAGCTGGTTAAGTAATCTGATACCTGTGCCGAACAAACAGGGCGTAGCGTTACCAGCTACGCCTTGCTCAGAAAGGTGGGTGTCCCATATTTCCTGTCCGTGTAGGTTCGATTAGCGAAGCGTAATCGGACGATCGCGTAATGGAACATCCGCGTCATCATGGCCTGCAAGCAGATAGAAGTGAGGCAAGGCTATGCTTGGCTTTTCGGCCGAGGCGAGAGGAAGGGCATGGCCAATTGGCGGCGGGCATGGTGGCCCGGCGGAACCTGGTTCTTTACCGTCAACCTGCTGGAGCGGCGCAACAACCGGTTGCTGGTGGAGCAGATCGACCTGCTGCGCCACAGCGTTGCCAAGGTGCAACAGGCTCACCCCTTCGCCATTCACGCCTGGGTGGTGTTGCCCGACCATCTCCACTGCATTCTCTCATTGCCGGAGGGGGACACCGACTTCCCCCTGCGTTGGCGGCTGATCAAAAGCCACTTTTCTCGCGCCTTGCCGGTGAACGAGCGCCGCAGCCAGACCCGGCTACGCCACGGGGAGCGGGGCATCTGGCAGCGCCACTACTGGGAACACCTGATCCGGGATGAGCGGGATTACCGCCACCATATGGATTATGTCCATATCAACCCGCTCAAGCATGGTCATGTCACCCGGGTGGCCGATTGGCCGTATTCCACCTTCCATCGTTACGTGGCGAGCGGCGTCTATCCGCAGGATTGGTGCGGGTCGGTAGAGGGGACGTTGGGGGGATTGGAGTAAACCTCTCAAGGGTCATGCCCTTGTGAACGTCCGATTACGCGATCTACGGGCTATCTAGTAGTCATAGATGCAGTAAATACGATCGAATCTTCCTAACGTTAAATCCTCTCGGTGGACAATAAAATTCAACCGCATAGAGTGCTCACTATAGAGGACTTTGAGCAGCACCAGATAATCTTCGGCATTGCCGCCTAATTCAGCCGCAGCGTGAAGTTCGGGGGCTTTATAGCGACTATCACCATGGCTGTTAATGCTGGCGATACCATCATAATACGGCAGCGGCTGCTCGGGGACGAGCAATGCCTGTAAGTTGGGTGACTGCCAGTCGGTATTAGCCCATTGCGATTGAGTGAGAATCTGACCAGGGATAAACCCGTGCTCATTCAATTGTATCAGCTCATAGCCCTTGAGCTGCTCTTGCCACTCTGGTGCCAATTCATCATCTACAACCTCAAGGGCCTCCAGCACCATGGCTTGTTGCGGTTCTGGTAGCGCTTGTAAACGAGCCTTGGCTAACCCTACTAAATGCGGGTTGTCATTATTAATCATGTCAGTGGCTATCATCTTAATGCTAGCAATCCCCTGAAGTTGATAAGCCGCCTCATACTCATAATTTGCACAGACAGCCTCGTCGAACTTAGGTTCGACAATCGTTTTCCCAGAGTTAAGCTGCTGATCTTCAGCGACATAATAGACATGGCCGCGAAGCATTTCCGAGAATCGCCAGCGCTCCAAAAAGAATAACAGTCGCCCTTCTCGGGGCAAGTAAGATTGAAACGCCTTCAGTTCGCTACAATTGATTTGTGCGATAAATTGCATGGGCACACGAAAGGCCTGCGCCGCCTCGTCCCAATCCCAAAGATGCGCCTCATCAGCCTCCCAGTCGTCCTGCCAGTCCTCCCGCCAATGCTCATTAATAAACTCGCGAGTATGACCAAAGCTCTCAACATAGCCATCCAGCATCTCCTCCCTTCCAACCAAAGTCACCGGATAATCCATGCCGACAGGCAAATCCGGCAATCCACCCAATCGGCTGTTACCTAACTGGGCATAGTCTTCGTTTGCGCAGGGATAGAGGTCGACACTACTGCGCATAAACGCCGAGAGAACGTTGGCAAGCTTGGGGTCTTTAAACTGTGCCAGCTTTTGCTCGAGCAACTGCTGACGAATGGGGGAATTTTCTGCTAACAACATATCCATATTTACCTCACCAAAAAAATTATTATGCCCCCCCTGCCTTTGGTAACCCGGTCACTTGGTAGTGGGATCGATAGGCCACAGTTTGCTAATTGCCCTATGATCTTCTCCGCTTGGGATCAATCAAATAACGGGCTCATAGGCTCAAATAGCGAATCACATTCGGACGATCGCGTCATTAAATATGTTGCGATAACGGATATAACCAACCCGGCCTAAAGCCGGGTTGGTTATATCAAAAGACGGAAGAAATCAGAGCGCACCCAATCTGGCATACGCAGTCACCAGCCACTTGGCGCCGACGTCGTTGAACTGGATCTGCCCCCGGCTCTGCTGGCCGAGCATGATGCCGCTGGCTTCGAAGATCTGTTGCACTTCGTTCTGACTAAAACGGCCGTGCAGGAACACCAAAGTCAGAGGCTGGCACGGTATTGATCCCCCTCCAATCCGCCGAGGGGAAGGCACAAGGTCAGGAGCGCCATCAGGGATGATGGCGCAGCCGCAGCGGGGCATGGATGCCCCATCTGCGGCGCTCCGTCCGACCTTGTGACTGACCCGAGGGCAACCGCGAAGCGGTCGGATTGGTGGGGGAGAAGACCTTTGGTGACTTTGGGTCTTTCCAAAGTCACTCGCCCAAGCCCGAAGGGCGGGCGAAACCCTGTCGAGGGCCATGCCCTCGCGTCCTGCACGGCGCCAGCCGTGCCATCAGAAAGCGCCCCTCATCCCCAACCCTTCTCCCGCAAGGGGAGAAGGGAGCAAAGACGATCTCGGAAACAGGCCCCTCTCCCGCCATGGGAGAAGGAAGCAAAGACGATCTCGAGAACAAGCTCCTCTCCCACCATGGGAGAAGGAGGCAAAGACTATCTCGGGGATGAACCCCTCTCCCGTTGGGAGAGGGTCAGGGTGAGGGGATTAAAGCGCCTCCAATCTCGCATACGCCGTCACCAGCCACTTGGCGCCGACGTCGTCGAACTGGATCTGCACCCGGCTCTGCTGGCCGACCCCTTCGAAGTTGAGCACAATCCCTTCCCCGAATTTCGGATGGAGCACCCGCTGGCCCAGCTTGATGCCGCTGACGTCAAAGCTCTGCTGCACCTCGTTCTGGCTAAAGCGGCCGTACTGGGTGGGGCGGCTGACCTGGGTGCGCAGCCGGATCTCTTCCAGACACTCGGCGGGCATCTCGCGGATAAAGCGGCTCGGCTTGTGGAACATCTCGCGGCCGTAGATGCGGCGGCTCTCGGCATAACAGATGTAGAGCTTCTCCATGGCGCGGGTCATGCCGACGTAACAGAGGCGGCGCTCCTCCTCCAGGCGGCCCGACTCCTCGGTCGATTGCTGGCTGGGGAACATCCCCTCTTCCACCCCCACCAGCAGCACCAGGGGATATTCCAGCCCCTTGGCGCTGTGCAATGTCATCAGTTGCACCGCATCGGCGTATTCGTCCGCCTGATTCTCGCCGGATTCCAGCGCCGCGTGGGCGAGGAAGGCGGAGAGATCGCTCATGTCTTCCAGCTCGTCCGGGCGCTGGTACTGGCGGCAGGCGGTGACCAGTTCGTCCAGGTTCTCTACCCGCGCCTGGGATTTCTCGCCTTTTTCCGCCAGATACATCGCCTTGAGGCCGGAGTTCTGGATGGCGATATCCGCCTGCTGGTGCAGCGGCAGCAGGGAGACCTGCTCCTCCAGCGCGTCGATCAGCTCGACAAAGCCGCGCACCGCGTTGCCGGCACGGCCGGTCAGCACCTTGTCGTTGAGCAGCGCCTTGGCCGATTGCCACAGGTTCTGGCCCTGATCGCGAGCGTTGTTGCGCAATATCTCCAGGGTGCGATCGCCGATGCCCCGGGTCGGGGTGTTGACCACCCGCTCGAAGCTGGCGTCGTCACCACGGTTGTTGATGAGGCGCAGGTAGGCCATGGCGTCTTTGATCTCCTGGCGCTCGAAGAAGCGCAGGCCGCCGTAGATGCGGTACGGCATGGCGTCCTGCATCAGCGCCTCTTCCAGCACCCGCGACTGGGCGTTGGAGCGATAGAGGATGGCGCAGTCGGCGAGCAAACCGCCCTTCTCTTTCCAGTCCTTGAGACGGCCGACCACGAAGCGGGCCTCGTCCACCTCGTTGAAGGCGGCATAGAGCGAAATCGGCTCGCCCTCGGCCCCCTCGGTCCACAGCTCCTTGCCAAGGCGCTCGGCATTGTTGGCGATGACGCTGTTGGCCGCTTTCAGGATATTGGCGGTGGAGCGGTAGTTCTGCTCGAGGCGGATGGTTTCGGCCCCCTGATAGTCGGTCAGGAAGCGCTGGATGTTCTCTATCTTGGCGCCGCGCCAGCCGTAGATGGACTGGTCATCGTCGCCGACGATCATCACCTTGCCGGTGTCGCCAGCCAGCATCCGCAACCAGGCGTACTGGATGCCGTTGGTATCCTGGAACTCGTCCACCAGGATGTTCTGGAAGCGGTCGCGGTAGTGCTCGAGGATGTGCGGCTTGTTGAGCCACAGCTCGTGGGCGCGCAGCAGGAGTTCTGCGAAGTCCACCAGCCCGGAGCGATCGCAGGTCTCCTGATAGGTCTTGTAGATCTGCTGATAGGTGCGGGTGACGGGGTCGCCATAGAGGTCGATGTCGCCGGGGCGCAGCCCTTCATCCTTCTTGCCGTTGATGTAGCCCATCACGGCGCGCGGGGCCCAGTGCTTCTCGTCGAGGTTGAGCGCCTTGAGCACCCGACGGATCAGCCGGTACTGGTCGTCGGAGTCGAGGATCTGGAAGTCCTGCGGCAGCCCCGCATCCAGATGGTGGGCCCGCAGCAGGCGGTGGGCGATGCCGTGGAAGGTGCCGATCCACATGCCGCGCACGTCGTCGCCTATCACTTTTTCGACCCGGCCGCGCATCTCGGCCGCCGCCTTGTTGGTAAAGGTCACCGCGATGATGGAGAAGGGTGAACAGCGTTCCACCTGCATCAGCCAGGCGATACGGTGCACCAGCACCCGGGTCTTGCCCGAACCGGCACCGGCCAGTACCAGCAGGTTGCAACGGGGGGCCGCCACCGCGTCTCTTTGCTTGTCATTGAGCCCGTCGAGCAGGGTTGAAACGTCCATCACCACTCCTGTTTATTTATACAGGCGGGGATTATACGGCCTGAGCCGCCAGAGACCAACCGGCAGGATCAACGAAGGGGGCGGTGATAGTCACGGTATTGGCCCAGTACCTCACCGGAAAAGCTGAGCAGCCGGGCGCGGGGGGCATCCAGCACCTGCTGGACGGGATCAAATCGAAGTGAAGCGGCCAGCATGCGCCCCTCAGGCAGGGTCACTTCCGTGTTCCCCATCATCAGCATGCCGTCCTGATAATGCCCATGCTCGAAGCGCACGATGACGGCACCCACCATCAAGGTGCCCTGCTTGAGCTGCAGTGATGCTCGTTGCATCTCTCGCAACGCAAACAGACTGGACAATGACGGACGCCCGCTGGGCATCCGCTGCAAGTATTCGTGGGTGGTCAATTGATATTGCAACTGACCCTGACGATCGAAGACACGCTCCCGATAATCGGTGTAGCGCGTCAGCATGCCGGCAGCCTGTGCCACCGGCATCCACAACAGGAGCGCTCCCGTCAGGAGCGCTCCCACTGGTTTACAGCCGATCGGCACAGCTGACCTTGTTGTCATCCAGGTCGGTACAGGAGACGAATACCTTGTCAAAGGTCGACCCGGCCACCGGCGTCATCTGGGTTGACCAGTCATAACCCACCCCCTTGGCATAGATATCGGTATGGCTGTATTGATCTTCCTGCATCCAGCCGATGTACTTCAACACGCCACGATCACTTGCGGCGAGAGCCTTGAACTCATCGCTAGAGATTAGACACATAGGTTCCCCCAAAGACTTAGACAACTCAGGATCCCTGACTCCCAGCGAGCCGTCACAGGCGCCAGTCACCTTGATGACTATGTCACTACGATCCAGCATCTCATCAAAGAAAGGCAGCACATTGATGTTGTATTTCACCCCTACGCTCTGAGGCTCCCAACTCATGTCAGTGTTGACATACTCGATCTTGCCGTTTTCCCACTGGATAGTGGCCACCTTGCCCGAGAAATGGTCAGCCAGCTGCTTCAGGGTAGCAGTATTGGCCTCGATCTCCTCCTGGGTCAGCGACTCATCCAGCTTGCCCTGATCGACGGTCAGTGCGAGGCTCACGGCATCCTTTAACTGCGCCTTGGCCTTGCCCAAACGCACCTTGGCATCATCAGTCAAACGGAAGAAGTCGGCATGATTCACCAGGGTGTCCGGCTCGATATCCAGCTGACTGAACTGAGCCTTGAAGGTGCTGGCGCTCTCTTCATAAGTGGTGCTTGGCTGCATGCCCCAGGACTGTTTGATGTGCATACGTGGCAAGGTCACCTCTTCTTCCTGGGTGGCATAGGCGTTGTCCGGACCGTACTGGTAGGAGGCAGCAATATTGAGTGCCGATGCCATCGCCATCGCCGAGGCCCGCAGGGCCTTGGCGCCGTCGAAGTTGAGAGTGACAGACTCGTCATCACCATAGGTAGCGCTGTAATCCGGATCCTGGATGTCGGCCAAAGTTGCAGCGACTTTCTCCATGCTGTCGGCATAGGCGCCCATCAGCTGGGCAACATCATGGGTGTAACCCTTGCCACCTTTGAGCACCACTGAAGCGGTACCGGGGGTGTGGATGATCACGTCGATAACCTTGGCCAGATTGGAACTGTAACCACTGCCCACGGAAGAAGATACGAAGCCCAGCCGCTCGGCAACAACGGGGTTGTTGGTCACCTCGAGCATGGATAGCATCGCCAGCACTATCTGGCGATCTACCTTGCCACTCTCTGTGGTTTCAGCCTGCAGGGTGCCTTTGTAGTCCTTGAGCTTGCTCTCAGCATCCAGATTCTTCAGGTCAGTCAGTGCTTGCAGATCAGAGAGCACCTTGGCGACCGCGACAGAGCGGCCATTGACACCCGCCAGAGTGGCAGAGAGATGGTCTTTTGCTGCGGCCAGGGAGACGACATCCTTGGTCAGGCCTGCCGTTTTCAGGGCCTCGACCAGTGAGGTGTTAAAGGCGTCATCGCTACCTAATTCGATGATCCCCAGTTGTGCGACCTGTGCCTTGTCGAGGGTAATACCATTTTCCGGGTTGTTATCACTGTCGAGAGTTTGCAACAGGGTTGCGATGCGGATTGCCTTGTTCTTGTCATCACCCGCCAAGGTATAGGGAGTGACCAAAGAACTACCAGCCTTGAGCGTCACCGAACCCAGCAGTTGGTTGCCCAGAGTGAAGGAACAGCTGTCGCCATCATTGAACAGAAACTCACCATTGGCGTTGGTGATGCTGCTGTAATTGGCGCACCGGTAGTTGAGGCCAGCAACGGCAGCATCGAGGAAAATCGCTGTGTGCAGGGGCTTGCTGCCGGTGTCGGTGCCACCACCGCTGTTGCCACCTTCGTCGCCGCCACCTCCACAAGCGGTCAACATGACACCTGACAATACGCAAGCCACTGCTGCACTCAGCACATTTTTTTTCATTTTTTATCGCTCGAATAAGTGAAAAAACACGCCCCCATCAGGGAAGCTCAGTCGAGTCGCATAATACACAAGAGTACTCATATGAAAAGCGGCAATGTGCAGCTATATGAGCTCGTTCACTCCCGCCGGCAAATCCACTATCTGGGGCACTATCCAACTAGTGCTAGTAACGAAAGATACTGATACCAAACCATTAAAGGGCGCTAATAGAGACTCAAATATTGGTCATCATGTGAAAACGCTTGCTTATAACCTCATGAATACAAACAGAAATGTCATTTGGAGCCAATTATTCACAGAATTTAAATCTAAAAACAGGCATCAAAACAACAACTTATAAAGTCATTTGCTTATATTTCAAACCGTTAACGCAAACGTTTTTCCTTTATGATCTCCTTGACCCGTACCACGGCTCACTTACAGTTAGCCGGCGTGCTTTATGGCCTGCCCCGGCAGGTTGTGGACCCTCACATAACAATCAAGGATACGATCGTGACTAAAGTGCTCAAGCTGGCCACCGTTGCCGCCCTCACTCTCGCTGCCCTTTCTGCCCAGGCAGCCTCCCAGCCCGCCGTCATCTACGACACCGCAGGCAAATTCGACAAATCGTTCAACGAAGCCGTGTTCCGCAATGGCGTCGAAGTCTACAACAAGGACAAAGGCGTCAAGGTCAAGGAGTTCGAACCCCAGAACGAAGCCCAGCGTGAGCAGGGTCTGCGTCGTCTGGCCAGCCGTGGCAATGGCCCGATCGTGGCCGTCGGCTTCAACATGGGTTCCGCGGTAGAGAAGGTCGCGACCGAATTCCCGAAAACCCAGTTCACCATCATCGACATGGTGGTCGACAAGCCGAACGTCCAGTCCGTCATCTTCAAGGAGCATGAAGGTTCCTTCCTGGTGGGCGCGCTGGCGGCCATCGCCTCCAAGAGCGGCAAGGTCGGCTTCGTGGGCGGCATGGACATCCCGCTGATCCGCAAATTCGAGTGCGGCTACGAGCAGGGCGCCAAGTACGTCAATCCGAAGATCGAAGTGTTCCAGAACATGACCGGCTCCACCCCGGCGGCGTTTGCTGACCCGGCCAAGGGTGCTGAACTGGCCAAGTCCCAGTTCGCCAAGGGCGCCGATGTTGTCTATGCCGCCGCCGGCGGTACCGGCATCGGTGTCTACCAGGCCGCCAAGGACGAAGGCAAACTGGCCATCGGCGTGGACTCCAACCAGAACCACCTGCAACCGGGCACCATGCTGACCTCCATGGTCAAGTCGGTGGGCCTGGCCGCCTACCAGACCTGGGATGACGCCGCCAAGGGCACCTGGAAACCGGGTATCAAGAACCTGGGCCTGGCCGAGGGCGGGGTGGATTGGGCTCTCGACAAAGACAACGAGAAGCTGATCACCCCCGAGATGAAAGCCAAGGTGGAGGCCATCAAGGCCGAGATCATCTCCGGCAAGGTCAAGGTGCACGACTATATGAGCGACAGCACCTGCAAATACTGAGTAACCGCTACTACTCTCAACCCAACGACCGGCCCGCACGGGCCGGTTTTTAGTCTCTTTTCATGACCCGCAAGGACTGCATCATGGACCAGACAGATCGCTATGCCATCGAATTAAGGGGTATCGATAAGCGGTTTGGCGAAGTGTACGCCAACAAGCAGATCGACCTTAAGGTTCGTAAAGGCAGCATTCACGGCATCGTCGGCGAAAATGGCGCCGGCAAGTCGACCCTGATGAGCATCATCTACGGTTTCTACCACGCCGACAAAGGCGAGATGTTCATCGACGGCAACCCCTTCAAACCCCATGGCTCACAAGATGCGATCGCCGCCGGCGTGGGCATGGTGCACCAGCACTTTATGCTGGTGAACAATTTTACAGTGCTAGAAAACGTCATTCTCGGCGCGGAAAACGGCTGGCACCTGGGCCAGAGCCTGGCGGCGGCCGAAAAGCTGCTGGGCGAGCTGGCGCGGGACTATGGCCTCGAAGTGCCGCTGCACGAGAAGGTCGAGGATCTGCCGGTGGGCCTGCAACAGCGGGTCGAGATCCTCAAGGCGCTCTATCGCGGCGCCCGCATCCTGATCCTGGATGAACCGACCGGGGTGCTGACCCCGCAAGAGGCGGATCACCTGTTCGAGGTGCTCAAGAAGCTGCGCGATCAGGGCGCCACCATCATCCTCATCACCCACAAGCTGCGGGAGATCCTGGCCATCACCGATCAGGTCTCCATCATGCGCCGGGGCGAGATGGTGGCCCACGTCGCCACCAAGGATACCGACAAGGAGCAGCTGGCCGAACTCATGGTGGGCCGCAAGGTGCGCCTCAAGGTCGACAAGGGGCCGACCCAGCCAGGCGACGCCAAGCTCAAGGTCAATGGCCTCAGCTATGTGGACGACGCCAAGGTGGAGCGGGTCAAATCCGTCAGCTTCGAGGTGCGAGCCGGTGAAGTGGTCGGCATCGCCGGCGTCTCCGGCAACGGCCAGTCCGAACTGCTCAGCCTGCTCGGCGGCATCCTCAAACCGAGCAAGGGCAGCTTCACCATCACCGGCAACGGTCAGGCCCACGAGGTGAGCGCCAGCCACCCGGCCGACCCGGAGCGGGTGCGCAACTTCGGTCTCGGCCACGTGCCGGAAGACAGACACAAGATGGGGCTCATCAACCGCTTCGAGGCGAAAGAGGCCTTCATCCTTGGCTATCACCGCCGCCCCCAGTACAACAAGGGCTGGCTGCAGAACAAGGAGGCGATCCTGCAGGATTGCCAGGCCAAGATGGACAAGTGGGACGTGCGCCCGCCCCACCCCGAACACAAGACCGCCAACTTCTCCGGCGGCAACCAGCAGAAGCTGGTGATCGCCCGGGAAGTGGAGCAGGACCCGGACGTGCTGCTGATCGGCCA
Source organism: Aeromonas sp. S15(2024) (assembly GCF_041402265.1). NCBI lineage: Bacteria > Pseudomonadati > Pseudomonadota > Gammaproteobacteria > Aeromonadales > Aeromonadaceae > Aeromonas > Aeromonas sp. S15(2024). Next base: position 116,837 of record NZ_JBGLQY010000010.1, read on the forward strand.
GCCGACCCGCGGGGTCGACATCGGCGCCATCGAGTACATCCACCAGCAGATCATTGCCATGCGCGACAAGGGCAAGGCGGTGTTGCTGGTGTCGGTGGAGCTGGACGAGATCATGAGCCTCTCTGACCGCATCCTGGTCATCGCCGACGGTCGCATCGTCGGTGAGCTGGATGCCGCCAAGGCGGATGAACGCACCATCGGTCTGATGATGGCGAACATAGTTCCTGACGAGGTGGCGGCAAGCCAATCACAAGGAGCCACATCATGAAGCTCACCGCCACTTGTAACGGATTCGGCCTGCTGATGGTCAACCCCCCCGTCTCCGACCAGATTGCCAAGGAGGCTCGCCCATGAGCCAAGCACGTATCCCTGCCTGGATCTCCGTGGGCGTACTGCCTGCGGTCAACATCCTGCTGGCCTTCCTGGTGTCGGCCATCCTGTTCTATTACCTCGACATCAACCCGGTCGATGCCGCCGAGATCATGTGGTACGGCGCCTTCGGCACCGGTGAAGGGGTCGGTTTCACCCTCTACTACGCGACCGGCTTCATCTTTACCGGTCTGTCGGTGGCGGTGGCCTTCCACGCCGGTCTGTTCAACATCGGTGGCGAGGGGCAGGCCTATATCGGCGGCCTCGGCGTCGGTCTGGTCTGTCTGCTGCTGGGTGACTCCCTGCCGTTCGCCCTGCTGCTGCCGCTGGCCATCATCGCCGGCGGCCTGTTCGGTGCGGCCTGGGCCTTCATCCCGGCCTGGCTGCAAGCCAAGCGCGGCAGCCACATCGTCATCACCACCATCATGTTCAACTTCATCGCCGCCTCCCTGATGGCCTACCTGCTGGTCGAGGTGTTCAAGCCGGCGGGCTCCATGGCCACCGAGAGCAAGGTGTTCGCCGAGGCGAGCTGGCTGCCGAAGATGAGCGAACTGGCGGGGGCATTCGGCATGGAGATGTCGAACAGCCCGCTCAACATCAGCTTCTTCTGGGCACTGCTCTGCGCGGCCCTGGTGTGGGTCTTCATCTGGCATACCCGCTGGGGCTACGAGATCCGCTCGGTCGGCGCCAGCCAGAGTGCGTCCGCCTATGCCGGCATCTCCTATCCCAAGGTGGTGATCCTGGCCATGGTGATCTCCGGCATGCTGTCGGGCTTCTTCGCCCTCAACGTGCTGCAGGGTGAACTGCACCAGATCAAGCTCAACTTCGTGGAGGGCTTCGGCTTCACCGGCATAGCAGTGGCACTGATGGGCCGTAACCACCCGGTCGGCGTCATCATCGCCAGCCTGCTGTTCGGCTTCCTCTATCAGGGCGGCGCCGAGCTGAGCTTCGAGTTCGGGGTGGACCGCAACATAGTGGTGGTGTTGCAGGGTCTGGTGATCCTGTTCTGTGGCGCCCTTGAGCACATGATGCGTCCGCGTATCGAGCAGCTCTATCTGGCGTTTGCCAACCGCTCAGCCGCGCAAGCCAAGGGGGCCTGATCATGTTCGAAATTCTGATCCTGATGCTGGATGCCACCATCCGCACCGCGCCGCCACTCATTCTGGCGGCCATGGCTGGCATGTTCTGTGAGCGCTCCGGGGTGGTCAACATCGCCCTGGAGGGCAAGCTGCTGGCGGCGGCGTTCGCCAGCGCGGCGGCGGCAGCCGTCTCCGGCTCTGCCTGGATTGGGCTGGGGGCCGGGGTGGGCGTCTCCATCCTGTTCGCCCTGATGCACGGCTTTGCCACCATCACCCACCGCGGTGATCAGGTGGTGAGCGGCATGGCCATCAACATCCTGGCGGCCGGCCTGACCGTCACCCTGGGCCGTTACTGGTTCGATCAGGGCGGTCAGACCCCGGCGCTGTCCGGCGCGGCCCGCTTCGCCCCCATCGACCTGCCCTATGCCAAGGAGCTGTATGACGTGCCTGTCGTTGGCCAGCTCTACAGCGAGCTGCTGAGCGGCCACTCCCTGCTGGAGTACGTGGCGTTCGCCGCCGTGCCGCTGGCCTGGTGGGTGCTGTTCCGTACCCGCTTCGGCCTGCGTCTGCGGGCGGTGGGCGAGGCACCGGCAGCGGTCGACACCGCCGGTATCTCTGTGGTGCGCATGCGCTACACCGCGCTCATCATCGGCGGCCTGCTGGCCGGTATCGGCGGTACCTACCTGGCAGTGGCCCAGACTGCCCAGTTCATCCCCAACATGAGCGCGGGCAAGGGCTTCATGGCGCTGGCGGCACTGGTGTTCGGCAAGTGGCGCCCCTGGAACGCCATGGCGGCCTGCCTGCTGTTCGGCTTCCTCGATGCGGTCGCCATCCGGCTGCAAGGGGTCAGCATCGGCGGTTTCCCGATCCCGGTGCAGGCCATCGAGGCACTGCCCTACATCCTGACCGTGTTCCTGCTGGCCGGCTTCATCGGCAAGGCGGTGGCACCCAAGGCGCTCGGCACCCCCTACGTCAAGGAGCGGGAATAGTCCCCCCCTTCATGCCATGCAAAAGGCCCGCACAAGCGGGCCTTTTTTATTGAGCTAAGCTCAGCCGACGGGGCGCACCAGCGCGGGCTGATGGGGATCGCTGAGGCGCTCCGCCAGATAGTCCACCAGCAGCCGCACCTTGGGAGAGAGATGGCGGTTGTGGGGATAGAGGGCCCAGATCCCCTCCGCCGGCGCCCGCAGCTCCGGCAGCAGCTCGATAAGCTCGCCTTGGGCCAGGTGGTCGCTCACGTAGTAGTCCGGCAGCTGGATGATGCCGATCCCCTTGAGCGCCGCATCCAGCAGGGCGTGGCCGCTGTTGCAGTGCAGCAGTCCGTGCACCCGCACGCTGTGGGGGCGGCCATCCAGGGTGAAGTGCCACTCGTCGCTGTTGCCCACCAGGCAGGTGTGGCGGGTGAGTTCGGAGAGGCTGTTGGGCATGCCGTGGCGGGCGGTGTAGGCGGGCGAGGCGCACACATAGGGCACCCGCTGCGCCAGCTTGCGCGCCACCAGGCTGGAGTCCTTGAGGTGGCCGAGCCGCAGCGCCAGATCGTAGCCTTCGTGCACCAGATCGAGCAGCTGGTTGGTGAGGTTGAGGGTCACCTCCAGCTGGGGAAAGCGCACCATGAAGTCGTTCACCAGCGGGGCGATACGGCTCTCGCCGTAGGAGACCGGGGCCGTGATGCGCAGGGTGCCCTGCGGCACAGCCTGATGGCGCCCCACCGCCAGCTCCGCCTCGTAGAGGTTGTCCAGCAGCTGGCGACAGTGGCGATAGTAGATCTCGCCGAGCTCGGTGAGCCGCACCTGACGGGTGGTGCGCAGCAGCAGCTTGGCCTGTAGCCGATCCTCCAGCTGTGCCACCTGCCGGCTGACTTGCGCCACCGACACCCCCAGCTTGCGCGCCGCCGGGGTAAAGCCCCCCTGCTCCGCCACGCTGACAAATTCACAGATCCCTTCCCAGCCGAACATTATTACCTGTCTGTAAAAGTGATTTCAGATTTCGCCTTATTATCACCAAATAAGCGGGAAACTACACTGGATGTCCGAACCCATTCTCCTCACCCTGCTCAACAATAAGGACATCCGTCATGGCACAGGTTCAAAGCATCAAGTGTAAGGCCGCCATCGCCTGGGGCCCGGGCCAGCCCCTCTCCATCGAAGAAGTCGAGGTCATGCCGCCCCAAGCGGGCGAAGTGCGGGTGCGCATCGTCGCCACCGGCGTCTGCCACACCGATGCCTTCACCCTCTCCGGTGAAGATCCAGAAGGGGTTTTCCCCTGCATCCTCGGCCACGAGGGGGGCGGCATCGTTGAATCCGTCGGCGAGGGCGTCACCAGCGTCAAGGTGGGCGATCACGTGATCCCGCTCTACACCCCCGAGTGTGGCGAGTGCAAATTCTGCAAATCCGGCAAGACCAACCTGTGCCAGAAGATCCGCGCCACCCAGGGCAAGGGGCTGATGCCGGACGGCACCACCCGCTTCTCCAAGGATGGCCAGCCCATCTATCACTACATGGGCACCTCCACCTTCAGCGAGTACACGGTACTGCCCGAGATCTCCATCGCCAAGGTGGACCCGGCCGCCCCGCTGGAAGAGGTCTGCCTGCTCGGCTGCGGCGTCACCACCGGCATCGGCGCCGTGATGAACACCGCCAAGGTGAAAGAGGGTGAGAGCGTCGCCATCTTCGGGCTGGGCGGCATCGGCCTCTCCGCCGTGATCGGCGCTCGCCTGGCCAAGGCCGGCCGCATCATCGCCATCGACATCAACGAGAGCAAGTTCGAACTGGCCCGCAAGCTGGGCGCCACCGACTGCATCAACCCGAACGACTACGACAAGCCCATCCAGGAGGTGATCGTCGAGCTCACCGACGGCGGCGTCGACTTCTCGTTCGAGTGCATCGGCAACGTCAAGGTGATGCGCGCGGCGCTGGAGTGCTGCCACAAGGGCTGGGGCGAGTCGGTCATCATCGGCGTGGCCGGCGCCGGCCAGGAGATCAGCACCCGTCCGTTCCAGCTGGTCACCGGCCGGGTCTGGCGCGGCAGCGCCTTCGGCGGCGTGCGCGGTCGTAGCGAGCTGCCGAGCTACGTGCAGCGCTACATGCAGGGCGAGTTCAAGCTGGATGACTTCATCACCCACACCATGGGACTGGAGCAGATCAACGAGGCGTTCGATCTGATGCACGAAGGCAAGAGCATCCGCAGCGTCATCCACTACTGAGCATGATCACCCCGCCCGCCACCGTGGGCGGGGTGCAGGAGTTCCCCCGATGAATCTGGACATAATCAGCAGCAACAAGAGCTTCGGCGGCTGGCACAAGCGCTACAGCCACGCCTCCGAGGTGCTGGGTTGCGAGATGCGCTTCGCCATCTATCTGCCGCCCCAGGCCCTCACCGGCCAGAAGGTGCCCGTGCTCTACTGGCTCTCCGGCCTCACCTGCACCGATGAAAACTTCATGCAGAAGGCGGGCGCCCAGCGCATCGCCGCCGAGCTCGGCATCGCCCTGGTGGCGCCGGACACCAGCCCGCGCGGTGAAGAGGTGGCGGACGATCCCGGTTACGATCTCGGCATGGGCGCAGGCTTCTACGTCAACGCCACCCAGCACCCCTGGCGCGATCACTACCAGATGTACGACTACGTCACCCGCGAGCTACCCGAGCTCATCGAGACCCACTTCCCGGTCTCGACGAAGCGCGCCATCAGCGGCCACTCCATGGGTGGCCACGGGGCGCTCATCGCCGCCCTGCGCGAGCCGGGTCGCTACCGCTCGGTGTCGGCTTTCAGCCCCATCAGCCACCCGAGCCGCTGCCCCTGGGGCCAGAAGGCGCTCGGTGCCTACCTCGGCAACAACCCCCTGCTGTGGCAGGAGTGGGACGCCTGCCAGCTGCTGCGCAATGAGTCGGTCAAACCACTGCCGACCCTGGTAGACGTGGGGCTGGACGATCCCTTCCTGGCCGAACAGCTGCACATCGATGCCCTGGCCGATGTGGCCGCCAGCAAGGAGTGGCCGCTGGAACTCAACCGCCACCCCGGGTACGATCACAGCTACTACTTCGTGGCGAGCTTTATCGAGGCGCACCTGCGCTTTCACGCCCGCCACCTCTGATCGAAACAGGCCCGTGACGGGCCTGTTTTCTTCTTGTCGGTGGACAAGACCATTCAGCTGCCCTGCCGGCTCACCTCGCCGGAGCCGGCAATCTCGCTCTGCAACACGGGATCACCCCAGTAGCTGACCGAGCCAGAGCCGGCGATGCCCACCTTGAGCCGATCCTGCGCTCGTACTTCCACATCGCCGCTGCCGGCGATATTGACCTCCACTTCGCGCCCCTTGAGCCCGGTCCCCAGCACATCCCCCGAGCCGGCGATGTTGAGCTCGACGGCCCTCGCCGTGCTGTTCCCCAGATCCAGGCTGCCCGCTCCCGCGATGTTGCCCTCCAGTCGATCCAGCTCGAGCCCGTCGGCAACGATGTCGCCGACCCCAGCCACCGACAGCACCAGCGCCTCCCCCTTGAAGCCGCGCAGCTCGCCGCTGGCAACCCCTGCCAGCGCCAGCTCATGGAGCGCGGGCAGGGTGATGGTGATCTCCAGCGGTTCGGTCGGGTCGAGCCGGTAGCCATCCTTCACCTCGATCTCCAGCTTGTCGCGCCGCTCGCTCAGCACCAGGTAAGGCAGCAGGTTCTCCTGCCCACGGATGTGTACCCCACGCGGCTCGCCGGCCACCAGATGGACACTGGCAGGCACCCCGGCCAGCACCCGGGTCACCTGCCGGCCCATCCCGTGCTGCTGCTCGATCACGGCCCCTGCCCCGCTCACCCGGGTATCATCCAGCCAGCTGCACCCGCTGAGCCCGACCGCCAGCACCACGCCCATCATCCATTTCATCGCCACTCTCCTCATTGTGTATTGGCCAGTCGCGGCCCCTTGGTCAGCATCCATCGCAAAGCCTGTGCCAGTTAATCAACCACATGATTTACAAGACGATATCCATTCTTACACCACATAACCACAGCAAGTTGAGAGTCATTCAGACCATAAAATGGCGAATCTGACCATCCCCGAACGGGCAGGCGGAGGGTTGGCTGGCGAGCCGTTCGCGGGGTCGCTATGCTGACAAGCCGTGGAAGTTTTTGGTTGCCGAGCCGGTCTGTTGAGCCAATAGTGGTACCTTGTGCGTACAAAGCTCTCCATTGCGGTAATGCCATTACCACTGTCTTGTCAGTCTTCACTGCCAACAAGGAGTCAGAGCGTGACCCAAGCCACTCTTCTCTATTCCACCGCCACCGGCCTGCCGGAACCGACCCGTACCCCGCTGCTGACCGGCAGCGATCCCGAACACAAGCGCCGCGAGCTGCTCGCCTACTTCTGCCAGACCTTCGATCTCTACGACTCGCTGTTCGACTGCCTGGCCGACAAGCGCGCCTGGTTTGACAAGGCGATCCCCCTGCGCCACCCGCTCATCTTCTACTACGGCCACACCGCCGCCTTCTTCATCAACAAGCTGCTGGCGGCCCGCCTCATCGAGGGGCGACTCGACGCCCACATCGAGGCCATGGTCGCCATCGGGGTGGATGAGATGAGCTGGGACGATCTGGACGAGACCCACTACGACTGGCCCTCCGTCAGCGAGCTGCGCGACTATCGTGGCCGGGTGCGCGCCCTGGTGTGTGATTTCATCGAGCGGATGCCGCTGACCCTGCCCATCGACTGGCAGAGCCCGGCCTGGGTCATCTTGATGGGGATAGAGCACGAGCGTATCCACCTCGAGACCTCCAGCGTACTGATCCGCCAGCTGCCGCTGGCCTGGGTACGCAGCCAGCCCCAGTGGCCGGTCTGCCCCGAGGCGCGCCATCGCCGTGACGAGGTGCCCGCCAACACCCTGCTGCCGGTGGCCGGCGGCCGGGTGCGGCTTGGCAAACAGGACGCCACCTACGGCTGGGACAACGAATATGGCGAGCGCCACATCGAACTGGCCCCCTTCCAGGCCAGCCGCATGCTGGTGAGCAACGCAGAATTTTTCGATTTCGTGCAGGCGGGCGGCTACGAGACCCGTGCCTGGTGGGATGACGAAGGCTGGGGCTGGCGCCAGTATGCCGGGGCGCGCATGCCCACCTTCTGGGTCGGCGACCCCCTCGAACCTGAGCAACTGCAACTACGGCTGATGACAAGGCAGGTTCCTATGCCCTGGGACTGGCCGGCGGAGGTGAACCAGCTGGAGGCCGCCGCCTTCTGCCGCTGGCAGGCGGCCCAGACCGGCCTGCCCATCCAGCTGCCGAGCGAGGCGGAGTGGATGCTGCTGCGCGAACAGCTGGCTGGTGACCAGCCGGACTGGATCGAGGCGCCCGGCAACATCAACCTGGCTCGCTTCGCGTCCTCCTGTCCGGTGGATGCCTGTCCGCAGGGCAGCTTCTTCGATCTGGTGGGCAACGTCTGGCAGTGGACCAGCACCGCCATCGACGGCTTCGAGGGGTTCAAGGTGCACCCCCTCTACGACGACTTCTCCACCCCCACCTTCGACGGCAAACACACCCTCATCAAGGGGGGCAGCTGGATCAGTACCGGCAACGAGGCGCTCAAGTCCTCCCGCTACGCCTTCCGTCGCCACTTCTTCCAGCATGCGGGCTTCCGCTATCTGGTATCCCGCCATCAGGAGCCCGTCATCGTGAATCCCTATGAAACCGACACGCTGGTCGCTCAGTACCTCGACTTCCAGTACGGCCCAAGCCACTTCGGGGTCGCCAACTACGCCCAGGCTCTGGCCGGCCTTGCCAGCGAGCTGTGCAGCCGCCATGAACGGGCACTGGACATCGGCTGCGCCACCGGCCGCGCCAGCTTCGAACTGGCCCGCCACTTCGCCCACGTGGACGGGGTCGACTACTCGGCCCGCTTCATCGACGTGGCGCTGGCGCTCGCCAGCCAGGACAGCTTCCGCTACGCGGTGCCGGTGGAGGGGGAGCTGGTGGAGTATTGCGAGGCGCGGCTCTCCCGCCATGAGCTCGGCCGCGAGCAGGCCGATCGCGTTCACTTCAGCCAGGGGGATGCCTGCAACCTCAAGCCCAAGTATGCGGACTACGATCTGGTGCTCGCCTCCAACCTGATCGACCGGCTGCGGGAACCTGCCCGCTTCCTGCGGGACATCGCTCCGCGCCTTCGCAGCGGCGGCCTGCTGGTGCTCACCAGCCCCTACACCTGGCTGACCGACTACACCCCCAAGACCAACTGGCTCGGCGGTGTGCGCGAGAACGGCGAGGCCCTCGGCACCTATCAGTCGTTGCAGCGGCTGCTGGCGGAGGAGTTCGAGGAGCACATGCCCCCGAGGGACGTCCCCTTCGTCATTCGCGAGACCGCCCGCAAGTACCAGCACACGGTGGCCCAGCTCACCGTCTGGCGCAAACGCTGACAATGCTGCAAACGAAAGAGGGAGGCCCATGGCCTCCCTCTTTTTTATCCGGACGGCTTACCCCTGCTGCGCCTGGGGCACGACCTCCTGCTCACGGTAGCGGCGGGCCAGCACGGCGCACACCATCAGCTGGATCTGGTGGAAGATCATCAGCGGCAGCACCATGACCCCGACGCTGGCGGCCGGGAACATGACGTTGGCCATGGGCACCCCGTTGGCCAGACTCTTCTTGGAGCCGCAGAAGACGATGGTGATCTCGTCCGCCCTGTTGAAGCCGAGGCGGCGGCTGATCCAGACGTTCCAGCCCAGCACCAGTGCCAGCAGCACGCAGCTCAGCAGCACTATGCTGGCCAGATCGTACCAGCCTACCTGGTGCCAGATCCCCTGCACCACCGCCTCGCTGAAGGCCACATAGACCACCAGCAGGATGGAGCTCTGGTCCAGCTTGCCGATGAGCGGCCGGTGGCTGTCGACCCAGCGGCCGATGAGCGGGCGCGACAGGTGGCCCACCACGAACGGCAGCATCAGCTGCACCATGATGGCCTGAATGGAGTGCCAGGTATCGACCCCCTCACCCTGCACATTGATCATCAGCCCCACCAGCACCGGCGAGAGGAAGATACCGAGGATGCTGGAGGCCGAGGCGCTGCACACCGCCGCCGACACATTGCCGCCAGCCATGGAGGTGAAGGCGATGGCCGACTGCACAGTGGCAGGCAGGGCGCAGAGGTAGAGGAAACCGAGGTAGATGGCCGGGCTCAGCCAGTGGGGCACCAGTGGCGTGAGCAGCAGCCCCAGCAGCGGAAACAGCACGAAGGTGCTCGCCATCACCACCAGGTGCAACCGCCAGTGGCCGAGGCCCGCCAGCAGGTTCTGGCGCGACAGCTTGGCACCATGCATGAAGAAGAGCAGCGCCACCGCCAGCTTGGTCAGTAGACCGAACCAGACGGCCACCTGCCCCTCGCAGGGGAAGAAGGAGGCCAGCGCGACCACCACGATCAGTACAGAGGTAAAGGGATCCAGACGCACGAGCGGTCTCCGGTGAAAGCAGATCCCGTCCCCGCGCGGGGCCGGTGATCGGGGACGACAGGAAACACAACAGGAGCTGTGGCACAGCTCCTGTTGAAACGGAGCCCCAGCTTACCCCGATAAGCGGGAGGCGCAAAGTTGAGCGACCCCCCTTTATCCGCCGGAAATTAAGCAAGCCCGGCTGGCCACCGGATCCGGCCAGCCTTGTGCTTCAGCTCTGTTTGGCCAGCTTGCCGCTGGCTGTACCAGTTGCCTGCTTGCGGGCTTGGCGCTTCTCGAAGCGGGAGATCCACCAGTAGGCCAGCGCCGAGAAGACCGCCGTCATGAAGACGTTGATGAAGAAGGCGCGCACCAGATCCACCCCGGCTGGGAAGGCGGAGGCGCTCATGCTCACCACGAAGATGGCGATCAGCACCGACACCACCGCCATGCCGAACTTGCGCGATCCCATGCGGAACTCGCGCGGGGTGTCGTCATGTTTCCAGCGGAACACGAAGTAGGCCACCATGATGAAGATCGGCGGCAGCATGGCTGTCCCTGCAGTGAGATTGATGGCGGTGTTCATCATCTGCTGCACCGACTCGGAGCCGAAGCCGTTGACCACCAGCATCACGAACACGAAGGCAAACTGCCACCAGGCGGCGCGTACCGGTACGCCGTGTTCGTTGAGCTGGGTGGTCTTCTCGCCGTAAACCCCCTGCGGGATCTCGGAGAAGTGGATCTTCACCGGCGCCGAGGTCCACATCATCATGGAGCCGAACATGGCGATGAACAGCACCACGCCGACGAAGCGGCCCACCAGCGCCTCGGAGAGCCCGAAGTACTGGGCCATGCCGGTGAAGATCTCCACCATGCCGCCGGCATAGGTGAGGCTCTCGCGCGGTACGAACACGTTCACCAGCAGGGAACCGACCGCATACATGGCACCGATGACGATACCGGCGCTGATGATCACCTTGATGAAGGACTTCTGGCCCCCCTTCACGTCATTGAGGTAGGCCGCCGCTGTCTCGGCACCGCCCGCCGCCTGGAAGATCCAGCACATGATGCCCAGCGTCGCCCAGTTGACAGTGGGAGTCATCGCCTCCAGGGTGATGGGCTGGGCCGGCACATGGTCGCCACTCAGGGCCATCAGGGCGCCCAGCACATAGATGGCGAACAGGGCAAACACCCCGTAGGCCACGATTTCGGCAATCTTGCCGAGCCAGCTCGCCCCCTTGGTGGAGATATGGGTCGCCGCCGCAAACAGTACGATGGAGATGACCGAGGTGACCATGGGCGAGAAACTGTACTCGTACCCCAGCATGGCGTAGGAGGCGTAGGCGATGACGTTGGGCAGCAATGAGACGAACCAGAACAGGTTCACGAACCAGTAGAGAAACGAGCCCAGATAGGCCATCCGGGTGCCGAGCGGTTTTTTCAGCCAGTCGTACATCCCCGACTCGGAGTTTTTGTTGGCCGAAACGAACTCGGCGATGATGAAGACGAACGGAATGAAGTAGACGAGGGTCGCCAGCAGGAAGATGGGGGCGGAGCTGAGCCCCAGCTCGATGTTGTTGTTGACGATGTTGCGCACGTTGAACACGGCGGCAAAGGTCATCGACAACAGGGCAAACTTGCCTATGGTGCCGCGTACGGATTCAGACATGGTGTCCTCCAGTGGACTCGCGCTCCCCGCGGGTAACGCTGTGACTCTGTGATGTGTTTGGCAAGGGTCTGTCGGCCCCGCGCTTTACTCTCTTGTTATGAACGGGCCGCTTGGACGGCCTCGTTGGTGAACCGGTGCCGTCTCCCGCACCGGCTCGCAAAACCACTCAAACGATCGGAGTGCCCGGTGCCATCGGCACCCGCGGCTGCAACAGCACACTCTGGCTCTCGTCCGGAGTCTCGGCGCAGAGCAACATGCACTCGGAGCGCTCTCCGCGCATTTTGGTGGGTTTGAGATTGGTCAGCACCACCACCTCGCTGCCCATCAGCTCCTCTTCGCTGTAGTAAGGCACCAGACTGGTGACGGTCTGCAGCGGCCGCTCGCCCCCCACGTCGATCTGGACGATGTAGAGCTTGTCGGCCCCGGGGTGGCGCACCACCTCCAGCACCTTGCCCACCTTCATCTCGACCCGCTTGAATTCGGCAAACTCGATCGTCTCGCTCATGCTCTTCTCCTTCTCTGGTTCAACGGTTTGCGGGTGGCCAACGGCCACCCGGTCTGATTGGGATTCAATGCCGTACCTATGGCGCCTGCATGGCGACCTGGGCCGCCGGCTGGGCCTCTTTCGCGCGCGCTTCAGCGCTAAGGGAGGCCTCGTATCTGTTGTATTTCCACCAGGCGAAGCCGAGGAAAATCACGATCCCGCCGACGTTGTAGAAGATGATGGTCATGATGTCGGCGCCGGTTGGGAAGGTGGAGGCGAGGAAGCCCACCGAGAAGATGGCGATCAACACCGAGACCACGGCGATGCCGGTGGTTCGCGAACCCATCCTGAACTCCCGTGGCAGATGATCGAGCTTCAGCCGCAGATTGAGGTAGGCCAGCATGATGAACAGCGGCGGCAACATGGAGGCGGCAGCGGTCATGTTGATGACTGTGTTCATCAGATCCTGAGCGGTGTTGGAGCCCAGAGTCGGGATCACCATCAGCGGCAGCACTATGAGGTACTGGATCCAGGCTGCACGGGCGGGCACGCCGTTCTCGTTCAGCTCGACGGTCTTCTTGCCGAAGATGCCGGCCGGGATCTCGGAGAAAAAGATTTTCACCGGGGTCGCGGTCCACATCAGCAGGGAGCCGAACATGGCGGTGAAGGAGACCAGACCCACGAAGCGGTTCATCAGGATCTCCGGCAGGCCGAAATGGGCCGCCAGCCCTTCAAACACCTGCACCGAGCCGCCGGTATATTTCAGGGTATCGCTGTGGACGAAGACGTTTATCAGCAGAGACGCGATGGAGTAGAGCACCCCGATAAAGATCCCGGCGACGATGATCACCTTGACGAAGGATTTGGAGCCCCCTTTCACGTCATTGACGTAGACCGCCACCGACTCGGCGCCACCGGCCGCCATAAAGATCCAGGTGGTGATGCCCAAGAAGGCCCAGCTGAAATCGGGGACCATGGCCTCTACCGTGATGGGGTCGGCCGGCTGCACGCCGCCCACCAGAGCCGCACCCGCCAGCAGGATGTAGGAGAGGGTCAACAGCAGCATCAGGGACGAGGTCACCGAAGTGATGGGGCCGAGCATCCTGGCGCCGTTGGTGGAGACGTAGGTGGCAAAGGCAAACAGCACCATGCTCAAGGCCGTGGTCGCCACCGGGGTGAGAATGTACTCGTAGCCGAGGAAGGCATAGGAGGCGTAGGCGATGACCCGCGGCAGCAAGGAGGTAAAGAAGAACAGGTTCACGAACCAGTAGGTGTAGGCGGAGATAAAGGCCCAGCGACCGCCGAGGGAGCTCTTCACCCAGGCATACACCCCCGCCTCGGAGTTTTTGTTCAGCGACACAAATTCCGCAATGATCAGGCAAAACGGAATGAAGTAAAAAATGGTGGCCAGAAAGAACATCGGGGCCGAGGCCAGACCGATCTCGATGTTGTTGTTGATGACGTTGTTGAAGCTGAATACCGCCGCGAAGGTAAGCGACAGCAGACCAAACTTGCCGATCGTATTGCGTTTGGAATCAGACATGGTGCATCTCCAGACCCGTAGTTATCTCGCGAAAAGGCGGGGCATGATTTGTAGGGTGAGCCCCGCCCTTCCGGCTTTGTCAGTGCAGAACCAGCGGCTTGTTATTTGTTTTTGAAGTAGCCGCCTTCGACGGTGACCTTGATGATCAGCTTGCGCACCGGGCTGTCGCCGACGAATCGGTAAGCCTCGTCGTTCTCGAAGATCACCACCTGACCGTTGCCCACCTGCTGGCGCTCACGCACCTCGCCAGCCAGCCACTCGCGATCAGTGGTGTCGTCGTAAGCCTGTTCGACCCGCAGCTCCGACTTGGCAGCCCACTCCACCGTCTCTGCCCCTTCCAGGTAGTAGTGAACGTCGAAGTAGCGGCGCTGCCCCTCGAACAAGGAGGTGGCCGGGCTGGCCCCCTCCTGCAAGCGATAGGTGAGGGAGTCGCCGATGGAGTGGCAGATACCTGGCTTGAGGTTCGGCAGGTTGTCGATGGCCTCCACGCAGCGGCCCCACTTCTTGCCCTCCCGGTAGATGTTTTTGAACAGGGTCAGGTTGTCCAGGGTGATCATGCGAGGTTCCTCCCGCCGTTGATGGTGAGATCGAGCCCGGCCAGCGCAGCCGGATTGAGGTTGCCACGGGCGATGGGCAGCAGGGTCAGGCCGAAGCTGAACGGCTCGAAGCGCACCCGCCAGGAGTCCAGCACCTCGGAGCCCCAGGAGTTGGAACCCAGCCCCAGCACCTTGTGATCAAGATTGAGGGTGAGATAACCGCAGGGCTCCAGCTCGTTGATGTGCTGCGCCGCGTGGATATGCTCCCAGCTGTAGGGCCAGACGCTCAGGTTGATGGGGGCATCGGGCCGCACGTAGAGACCGGCGCCGTGACGGTTGGTCAGGGTCGCCCAGCGCACCTGCTGGCGGTTGCCGTTGTCCTGCGGGAAAGGGTAGTGCTCCCACATCTCGCCCACCGTGCTCTGGAAGCTGTCGATCCAGTTGCTCTGGCGGCTGTCCTGATAGTTCTCGCCCGGACCCATGCCAAGGTAGTGCACCCGGTCGAGATCCTGACGAATACCCAGCTCGAAACCGATCTTGGGAATGATGTCGTCATAACCGCCGTAGGGCTGACCGGACAGGGCCACGTGCAGCTGACCGTTCGGGCTAAGGGTGTAGACGTAGCGGCAACGCATGCCGAAGTCGAACACTGGCGGCGCGATCAGGCTCTCGACCGTCACCTCGACCGCCTCGCCCAGCTGACGCCAGCTCAAGGTACGGAAGTGCTCCTGCATGATCTGCAGGTGGTTCGGGTGCCACAGGCTCTCGTACTCCTGCTTGTGGTTGTCGATCATCGGCTTGAAGAAGGTGAGACGCGGGGCTCGCTCGATAAGCTCGATACCATCCTGCTGCCAGCTCACCAGCTTGCCATCGAGGCGCGAGAAGCGCAGGGCAAAGCCGCTGCCGCTTAAGACAAGCGCGAGGCGCTCGTCGGCAATGTGCAACGGGGTGGCGTTGGGGTTGGCAAAAGGTTGCAGCTGACGGGGCGATGCCTTCAGCTGGAACTGGTACTGGCCCAGCTCATGCTCCGCGGCGCTGTAGCGGGTAGCGGTGGCCTTGATAACCCGCAGCTGGACGAAGGTTTCCCGCCCATCGAGGGATGGCAGTTCGAGCTGCAGATCTGTGGTGGCACCGGGGGCCACCCCTTCCAACCTGATTTGCTGGCTGGCCAGCAGCTCGCCCTCGGCCTTCACTTCGACCAGCAGACGGATGTCGTCGAGAGTGGAGAACCAGTAGCGGTTTTCCACCACCAACTTGCCGCTGGCCAGATCCAGCGCCCGTACCTTGACCGGGCAGATCACCTGCTTGTATTCGCGCAGGCCCGGCCCAGGAGTCTGATCCGGATAGATGAGGCCATCCATGCAGAAGTTGTAGTTGTTGGGGTAGTCGCCGTAGTCGCCGCCGTACTTGTAGACGGGGCGGCCCTGCTCGTCCTGATCCAGAATGCCGTGATCGCACCACTCCCAGATGTAGTGGCCCTGAATGTGGGGATGGCGGTCGAACACCTGCTGGTATTCGCTGAGGCCACCCGGGCCGTTGCCCATGGCATGGGCGTATTCGCAGAGGATGCGCGGCTTATCCATCGGGAACTCGCCGAAGCAGTTCATCTGGGAGACGCGGGAATACATGGTGCTCACCACATCCACCACCTCGGCATCGCGATCCTCTTCGTAGTGCACCAGCCGGGTCGGGTCGATCGCCTTGCAGCGTTGGTACATGGCTCTGATGTTGCAGCCGTAGCCGGACTCGTTGCCGAGCGACCAGATGATGATGGAGGGGTGGTTCTTCTGGGCGTGCACGTGGCGCTCGATGCGATCCACGAACACCGGCTCCCAGAAGGGGTCATCGGTGATGCGGCTGAGATCGCCGACGTTGGCAAAGCCGTGGGTCTCCACATCGGTCTCCGCCATCACGAACAGACCGTACTGGTCGCACAGCTCATAGAAGCGCGGGTCGTTCGGGTAGTGGGCGGTGCGCACCGAGTTGAGGTTGTGCTGCTTCATCAGCACGATATCACGCTCCACCCGGTCCATGCCGACCGCGCGGCTCTTGAGGTGGTCGTTGTCGTGACGGTTCACCCCGTGCAGCTTGAGGTAGTGGCCGTTGACATGGAAGAGGCCATCCTTGACGGTGATTTCGCGCACCCCGACCCGCTGCGGGATCACTTCCAGCAGCTCCCCCTGACCGTTGTAGAGGGAGAGTTGCAGCTGATAGAGGTAAGGATCTTCGGCACTCCACAGATGGGGGTTGGCCAGATCCAGCGTGAAGCGGCAATCACACTTGCCGTCGATGGCGAGATGGTCGAGCGAGCCGCTGGCGATCTCGCAGCCCTGATCCAGCAGCGACCAGACCAGACGATGATCACGGGCAGCCGCCCCCAGGTTTTCGAGCTGGATATCGCAGCTCAGGGTGGCGCTCTGGTTGTCATCGGCCAGCGCGGTCTGGATGAAGAAGTCCTGCACATGGGCCGCCGGTTTGGCCACCAGGTAGACGTCGCGGAAGATCCCCGCCATCCACCACATGTCCTGATCTTCGATATAGGTGGAGTCCGCCCACTGCATCACCCGTACCGACAGCAGGTTCTCGCCAACCTTGGCGTAGGCGCTGATGTCGAACTCGGCGGCGAGGCGGCTCCCCTTGCTGAAGCCGGCGTAGTGGCCGTTCACATAGACCTCGAAGTAGGTCTCCACCCCGTCAAACTTGATGATCACCTGCTCGCCGTCCCAGGCCGGGCTCAGCGTGAAGCTGCGCTGATAGGCGCCGGTGGGGTTGTTGGTCGGCACGAAGGGCACGTCGATGGGGAAGGGAAAACCCTCGTCGGTGTACTGCAGCTGACCATGCCCTTCCATCTGCCACATGTTGGGCACGGTGATCTGGCCCCACTCGTTCATGGGGCTGTGATAGAAGGCCTCCGGCACCTGCAAGGGATGGTCGAAGTAGTGAAACTGCCACTGGCCGCTCAGGCTCAGAAAACGGCGGCTCAGCTCGCGCTGCATGGTGGCCGCCAGCCCGTGGTCGGCATAAGAGAAGAAGTAGGCTCGCGGGGCCAGCCTGTTTTCACCAACGAATTGGACGTTTTCCCAGTTATTCACATGTCCTCCCGGAACAAGGCAACGTTAACTGGGTAAACTCTAGATAAACATTTACTAAATATCAGTTTTATATCGGTAAAGTTTTAACCTGATCACAGTGAGCGGATGGTTTTGTGAGCGAGATCAGAAGCGGGAGACAAAGGAGGGTAAGGTATGGATGGGTGGCATGGATGTTGATGACAGCGGACTATTATGTGATTAAATTAACTATAAAACAATATGATATGAGTTTATTGAAAGAGATTTGCTTGGGAGAGGTGTTGCGCCACCGCAAGATGGCGCGACTAAAAACAGAGGTGTTTTACTAAAACTATCGTGTAGTACCGCGCAGGGTCAGCTTGCTAGGAACCAGTACTCTCAGCGGGATATCCCGCTCGTCACGCAGCCGTTCAACCAGCAGATTGACCCCCTGGGAGCCCATCAACTCGGAGTGGATCCGCACCGTGGAGAGCGGCGGAAAGGTGAACTTGGCGGTCGGGATATCGTTGACGCTGATAAGCTCGATCTGCTGGGGAATGGCCAGTCCCTTCTCGTGAATGGCACGCAGCACGCCGATGGCGATGGAGTCGGAGGCCACAAACAGTGCCTTGGGCCAATTCCCGGCCAGCATCTCTTTGGCCAACTTGTAACCGGAAGCGCTGGAGAAATCCCCGCGATAGAGGTCGCTCTCCTGCACCACACCCAGCCGTTGACCGTAGTCGAGGAAGGCCAGTTCGCGCAGATCCGGGCCATCATCCTGACCGCCGATATAGCCGATGCGCTGGTGCCCCTGGGCCATGAAGAAATCCACGACCTGCTGACTGATCAGCGCCAGATCCACGTCAATCGAGTCAAAGTCACCTTGAGAGCGGCAATCCACGAACACCAGCTGGGCAGAGAGGGAGTACAGCGCGGCGAGACGCTCTGCGGGCAGATGGCCAATGACCAGGATGCCGTCGACGGCAGAGAGCTCACGCCCCTCGGCACCGTTGTAGAAGTGGGTCAGCTCGATGTTGAGACGGGCACACTGGGTCTCGATGCCATAGCGGATGGCCAGATAATAGGGGTCGTTGACCTCGGTGCTCTGCGGGTAGGCATAGACCGCCAGGAAATGCAGCTTGCTCTTGTGAACCCCCTTGCGGGCACCGCTGGTCTTGTACTCCAGCCGCTCGGCGATCTCGAAGATCTTCTGCTTGGTCTCTTCCTTGACGCTCAGCGTCGGATCTTCATTGAGCACCCTCGACACGGTAGCCTGGGAAACCCCCGCCTCCAGTGCAATTTCCTTCAACGTGGCCATGCATACTCCTCTGGCAATGACGCGCGACAACACCAGACCAAGAGTAACGGGCAACGTGCTGACATCCCAGCATTTTTACTAAAAGAAACCCATCAGAACGGTAAATTTCCAATGCAAAAAGGCCTCCCGAATGGGAGGCCTTTTCTAAATGGGTGCCTGACAGTGTTCTACTCTCGCATGGCGAATGCCACACTACCATCGACGCTACCGCGTTTCACTTCTGAGTTCGGCATGGGATCAGGTGGTTCCACGGCGCTATTGCCGTCAGGCAAAAGCTGTACTACTTGAAAATGGTGCTGATACCCAGAATCGAACTGGGGACCTCATCCTTACCAAGGATGCGCTCTACCGACTGAGCCATATCAGCACACTAACCGGTAAAGACCACGCTCACCGCGTAATCTAAAATTGGGTGCCTGGCAGTGTCCTACTCTCGCATGGCGAATGCCACACTACCATCGGCGCTACAGCGTTTCACTTCTGAGTTCGGCATGGGGTCAGGTGGTTCCACTGCGCT
>NZ_JBGLQY010000011.1:0-133427 GCF_041402265.1 Aeromonas sp. S15(2024)
AGCTAACCGAATGCGGAGCGGTAGTTCAGTCGGTTAGAATACCGGCCTGTCACGCCGGGGGTCGCGGGTTCGAGTCCCGTCCGCTCCGCCACTAAATTGAAAGGCCTTCCCTGACGGGAAGGCCTTTTTGCTATCTGGCTTTTGCAAACGGGATGAGGAAACAAGAGACAACCGCCAGGGCTGCGACTTGCCACTGGCAACTCGGTCCCTGTCTGTTGTCCTTTGTGCTTGAGCCGGACTCTGTCCGTCTCCCCGTCCGCTTCGCCACTACTTAAGAAGCCCAGTCAAAAGACTGGGCTTTTTTTCGTTTGCTTCCCGCAGTATTACCTCTTCTCCCTCTTTTATATCCCGCTGATTTATCACGTTATGGGTGTTGTGCCTCAAGGCTTTTCATCAGGGATGGGGTTCGGCATACAATGCGCCTTTGGTGTCAGATGAGAGTCCCCCTATGTTTTGTCCGCGTTGTGGTTCCGGAACGCTGCAACAGCACAGCGAGAAAGAGTTTGCCTGTGGCTGTGGTTTTCACTATTTCCAGAATGTGGCGTCGGCCGTGATGGTGGCACTGTGCTGGCAGGACGAGCTGCTGGTTGCGGTGCGGGCCCGGGATCCCGGTAAGGGGTTGCTGGATCTGCCGGGTGGCTTCGTCGATCCCGGCGAATCGTTGGAGGAAGCCTTGGTGAGGGAGCTCAAGGAGGAGCTGGGGCTGAACCTGACGGGGGAGACGCCGCGCTACTTGGGCTCCTATGCCAACGTCTATCCCTATGACGATGTGATCTATCACACCTGCGATACCGTGTTCTTGCTGGAGTTGGCAGACAAGCCTTTGGTGGTGGCGGCCGATGATGTGGCCGCCTGCGAGTGGCGCAAGCTGGCCGGCCTTGCCCCTGCCGAGTTTGCCTTTCGCTCTACCGGCGCCGCCATCAACCAGTTGCAGCGGCTGCGGGGCTAACCGATCGCTGTGATGACAGGGCGGAGCAGCTAGCCCGGCAGGTGGAGGGTGACGATCAGGCCGCCCTCTTCGCCGTTTCTGGCGTCGACCCGCCCGCCCTGAGCCTGGATGGCCTTGCGGGTGATGGCAAGGCCCAGCCCATAGCCCTTGCCTGCGGCGGGGGAGCCGATCCGCACGAAGGGATCGAAGATGCTGGAGAGCTTGCTCTCATCCACCCCCATCCCCTGATCCGCCACCTCGATGACGAACTCGCTGCCCTGGTGCATCAGGGTCAGGTGGATGCACTGGCCCGCCTGCGAGAAGCGCAGGGCATTGCGCAGCACGTTGTCGAGGGCCCGGCGGATCAGCTCCGCCTGTCCGCAGACCGTGTACTCCCGGGCTTCATCCACCCAGGTTTTGATCTCGACCCCCATGTGCTGCGCCTCGTAGCGGGCATCGCTCACCACGGCGTCGACCAGCCCCTGCAGATCGTAATACTCCTCGCCGTCCCGCTCGCCATGGCCGGCACGGGTGAGGGTCAGCAGCTCGCCGATCATCTTGTCCATGCGCTGGGTCTCGAGCTGGATCCGCTCGAGGGAACCCTCGATCCTGGCCGGATCCTGCTGGGCAAGACCGATGGCCAGTTGCAACCTGGCAAGGGGGGAGCGCAGCTCGTGGGAGACGTCGTGCAGCAGCTGCTCGCGGCTCTCCACCAGCAGTTGCAGCCGTTCGGCCATGGCATCGAAGTCGCGGGCCGCATCGCTGATCTCGTCGTGGCGCCGCCGCATGGCGGGGTAGAGGCGCACTGCCAGATCTCCCTGGGCGAGGCGCGCGAACCCCTGTCGGAAGCGGTTCATGGGACGGGTCAGGTGCCAGGCGAGCAGGGCACTGAAGAAGAGGCCGCCAAGCCCGCCGATCCACCACATGGGGGGCGGCATGTTGAGCCAGTTGCGATGGGGCTGGGGCGGGGCCAGCAACTGCTGCAGGCCGGCGCCGTCGTAGTCGAGCCGATAGCGCTGGCCATCTGCCCCCAGCAGGATGCGGCCGCTCTGCGTCGTGGCTGGCTCTGTTGTGATCGGTTCAAGCTGAAGCAGCCTTCGCTCCTGAGCCGGCCAGCTGGCCTGCAGGGCTGCGACTGCAGCCGGTCCCTGTCGCTGCAACAGGCTGGCGGCCGCCTCCAGCTGGCGTTCGGCCAGCTGGCTTGCCATCCGCTGCTCCGGCGGTCCCTCATGGCGATAGAGGCTGAAGGCCACCCACAGCAGCTGGCTCATCATGATGATGGTGAACCAGAAGCCGAACAAGATCTTCCAGAACAGGCGCCCCTTGAGGATCATGCCAGCCGGTATCCTATGCTGCGCACCGTCTCGATGCCGATGTCGTCCCCCGCCAGGGTCTGCAGCTTCTGGCGGATATTGCAGATGTGCACATCGACGCTGCGATCATAGGGCTCGCGTGGGCGGCCCAGCCCGTGCAGGGAGAGCTCATCCTTGCTGACCACCCGCTCCGGCGAGCGCAGCAGCAGCTCCAGCAGGTTGAACTCGGTGGCGGTCAGCTCCAGTGGCTGCGTTTGCCAGTGGCACTGACGGGTGGCGGGGGAGAGCACCAGCTCGCCAAGGCGAAGACCCTGCTCTTTGCCCGGATGGGCGGGGGCAGGCTCGACCCGGCGCAGCACGGCCCTCAGTCTGGCCACCAGCTCCCTCGGGTAGCAGGGCTTGGGCACATAGTCATCGGCCCCCATCTCGAGTCCGATCACCCGATCGATATTGTCCCCCTTGGCGGTGAGCATGATGACGGGGATCCGGCTGTCGCGGCGGATCTGGCGCAGCACCTCGCTGCCATTCAGATCGGGCAGCATGATGTCGAGCACCACGGCGGCATAGTTGCCGGAGAGGGCGTGCTGCACGCCGCTCTTGCCGGTCAGCACATGGGTGGTGGCAAAGCCTTCGCCGCCCAGGTATTCGCTCAGCATGGTGCCAAGCTCCAGATCATCGTCCACCAGCAGGATCTTCATCGCTCTTCTCCGTCTCGGGTTGGCGCCATTTTCCCGTGTCCGTCTCCGCCTGACAGCTGCTTTTACGCAATCCTTACACTGCCCTGCAAGAGGCTTAACCGGACATTGGAGTAGATTGCCCGGGTCTGCTTCACCCTCTGTTTAAGCCAAGGATATCCGCGATGCCCCCTGTCCGTCTCCCCGTTGTTCGCCTGCTGCTGCCCGCCCTGGTGCTGGTCGGCGCCGGCTGGCTGTGGCTGCCTTCCAGGGCGGCGCCGGCTGCCGCCTATATCACGGCTTCGGTCGAGCGGCGGGATCTGGAGCAGAGCGTGCTGGCCGACGGCACCCTGCAGGCCCAGAAGCTGGTGAGTGTGGGGGCCCAGGTGTCGGGGCAAATCAAGGCGCTGCACGTGGCACTGGGGGACGAGGTGAGGCAGGGTGATCTGCTGGTCGAGATCGACGATCTCACCCAGCAGAACGCCCTCAAGGATGCCGAAGCAGCTCTCGACAACGTGCAGGCCCAGCTGGCCTCGCGCCGGGCAACTTTGCGCAACAACCAGCTGGCCTTCGAGCGCCAGTGCAAGGTGCTGGCTCGCGGACTGGGCAGTCAGGCCGACTACGACAGCGCGGAGGCGACCCTGACGGCCACCCGTGCCGACATCCGGGCGTTGACGGCGCAGGCGGTGCAGGCCCGCATCGCGGTCGATACCGCCAAAGTGAATCTGGGTTACACCCGCATCGTCTCCCCCATGGCGGGCACCATAGTGGCGATCCCGGTGGAGCAGGGGCAGACGGTCAACGCGGTGCAGAGTACCCCGACCATGGTCAAGGTGGCACGGCTCGACACCATGACGGTGGAGGCGCAGATCTCGGAGGCGGACGTGATCAGGGTGAAGGCCGGCTTGCCCAGCTATTTCACCGTGCTGGGAGCGCCCGAGCAGCGCTACCAGGCCAGCCTGCGTGCCATCGAGCCCGCCCCCGACACCATCAACGACGACACGACCAGCAGCAGTTCGACCAGCACGGCCGTCTACTACAACGGCCTGTTCGAGGTGGAAAATCCGCAGCGGGCCCTGCGCATCGGCATGACGGCCCAGGTGCACATTGTGCTGGCAACCGAGCGCAACGCCCTGGTGATCCCGGCCATCGCCCTGAGCGAGGGGCGGGTGCAGGTGGTGGATGAGACCGGTCGCCCGCAATGGCGGCAGGTGAAGGTCGGCCTCAACAACAAGGTGGATGCCCAGATCCTGGACGGGCTGGCGGAGGGTGAGGCCGTGGTGGTGAGCCAGCTGACGGCCCAGCACCAGCAGAGCGAGCGGATGGGTCCGCCCATGGGGATGTGATGATGAGAGAACCACTGCTGCAATTGAGCGGCATCCGCCGCCATTTTGGCGACGGGGAGCGGCGCGTCGAGGTGCTCAAGGGCATCGACCTGACCATAACGCGGGGGGAGATGGTGGCCATCGTCGGCGCCTCCGGCTCCGGCAAGTCGACCCTGCTCAATATTCTGGGCTGCCTCGATCAGCCGAGCGAGGGTGACTACCGGGTGGCCGGACGGGAGACGAGCCGGCTGACCGCCGATGCGCTGGCGACCCTGCGCCGCGAGCACTTCGGCTTCATCTTTCAGCGCTACCACCTGCTGGGGGATCTCAGTGCCCGCGACAACGTGGCGCTGCCCGCCCTCTATGCCGGGTTGGCCGGCGATGCGCGCAAGGCGCGGGCCGAGAGCCTGCTGCAGCGACTCGGGCTAGGCAGCCGGCTCGACTACAAGCCGAGCCAGCTCTCCGGCGGTCAGCAGCAGCGGGTCAGCATTGCCCGCGCCCTCATCAACGGCGGTCAGGTGATCCTGGCGGACGAGCCGACCGGCGCCCTCGACAGCCAGAGCGGGGCCGAGGTGCTCGGCATATTGAATGGGCTGCACCGCGAGGGGCATACGCTGGTGATCGTGACCCACGACATGGCGATCGCCGAGCAGGCCGAGCGGATCATCGAGCTGAAAGATGGCGAGGTGGTGGCCGACCGTCGTCGCGAGCCGGCACAGCCGCTTCCCGCGCACATTGGGTCCCGGGTCGGCGAAGGGGCACGCGGCGGTCTGGCCGGGCGGCTCGGCGCCGCCTTCAAGATGGCGCTGCTGGCCATGCAGGCCCAGCGCATGCGCACCTTCCTCACCATGCTCGGCATCATCATCGGTATTGCCGCCGTGGTGTCTGTGGTGGCGCTCGGGCGCGGATCCCAGCAGCAGGTGCTGGCCAACATCAATGCCATGGGCACCAGCACTCTGGAGATCTTCCCCGGCAGCGGCTTCGGCGATCGGCGGGCCGAGGCGGTCCAGACCCTCAGGGTGGAGGACGCCGACGCTCTCGCCGGGCTCGGTTATGTGCACAGCGTGACCCCCAGCCTGGCCACCAGCGTCACCCTGCGCCGGGGCAGTCAGGCGGTACTGGGTTCGGTGAACGGGGTGGGGGAGCAGTTCTTCCAGGTGCGCGGCTATCGACTGCTGCAAGGCATGCTGTTCGATGCCACCAGCGTGGCCGACATGGCGCAGGAGGTGGTGATCGATGAGAACAGCCTGGCGCGCCTGTTTGCCGCGGGGGAGTCGCCGCTCGGTCAGGTGATCCTGCTGGGTAGCCTGCCGTGCCGGGTGATCGGGGTGGTGGCCCGCAACCAGAGCGGCTTTGGCAGCGACGAGAATCTCAACGTCTGGATCCCTCACACCACGGCCATGACGCGGATGCTGGGCCTGAGTCACTTGCGCAGCATCAGCGTGCGGGTGCAGGACGAGGTGGCGCTGGCCGCCGCCGAGGATGGCATCACCCGCCTGCTGCGTGAACGGCACGGCGCTCAGGATTTCTTCGTGCTCAACACCGACAGCATCCGTCAGGCGATCACCAGCACCAATGCCACCCTGACCCTGCTGATCGCCATGATTGCGCTCATCTCCCTGGTGGTGGGCGGCATCGGGGTGATGAACATCATGCTGGTGTCGGTGAGCGAGCGCACCCGCGAGATCGGCGTGCGGATGGCGGTGGGGGCCAGAACCGGCGACATACTGCAGCAGTTCTTGATCGAGGCTGTGCTGGTCTGCCTGTTGGGCGGGGCGGCCGGGGTGCTGCTCTCCCTGCTGGTCGGCGTCTTGTTCGAGCACTTCAGCAGCCAGTTTACCCTGAGCTATTCCCTGGACGCCGTGCTGATGGCTTTCTTCTGCTCGAGCCTCATCGGCGTGCTGTTCGGCTTCTTCCCGGCGCGGCGGGCGGCGCGGATGGACCCCATCCACGCCCTGGAGCGGGAGTAGGCACTCTCTTCGGCGCCCGCTGCGCCAACCCATTCGCCGGCGTTGCCGAGGGCTCATCCCGCCCCCGGCGGCGCGGCGAATTGGCCGGACGGCATCCCGTGCCAGTCCGGCAGCCTGAACCGTGTCATCGACGTGACACAGCCTGCTCTGCGCGGGTTTTCAACCGGGCCCCTGGCCCGGTTCTTTTTCCCATGCGAAAAAAAGGCGCCACCCGAGGGGGACGCCTGAAAGGTCAAACCTTGCGGTTTGCGGACCAACGGAACCAAGACTTCACACATCACACTCTCAGCACTTCGCAGGTTCAGCCCTGCCACTTGCCTCCTTCCACTATCACGTCGTTCGGATCGGTATCGGCGCTTAAGTGTTCGCGCACATACTGGTCGTAGAGTTTCAGCAGGTACTTCTCTTCCCCCAGCTTGGCGAGACGGTCGTTGACCCAGTCACGCAGCTCGATATTGCCCTTCTTCACCGCCGGCGCGATGGGGTCTTCCGAGCCCAACTTCTCGGGCAACACCCGATAGCCCGGGTTCTCCTTGGCCCAGCTGAAGAGCACCAGGTTGTCCTGGGCATAGGCATCGCCACGGCCCTGGGCCAGCGCCTGCAGGGATTCGGTGTTCTTCTCGAACTTGAGCACCTTCCACTCCGGGTGGTTGCGGGTCAGCCAGATGTCGGCCGTGGTGCCCGTGGTGACGATCAGGGTCTTGTCCGCGAGATCGTCCAGCCCCTTGGCGGCGCTCTTCTCCGGTACCAGCACCTGCACCGCGACCTTGAGGTTCGGGTTGGTGAAGTCCACCACCTGCTGCCGCTCCGGGGTCACCGTCATGTTGGCGAGGATGAGATCCACCTTGTCGCTCTGCAGGAAGGGGATGCGACTGGCGGGCTCCACCGCGACGAACTCGACCTTGTTCTCGTCTCCCAGCAGATCCTTGGCGAAACGGCGGCCGAGGTCGGTGTCAAAGCCGACGTAGTTGCCCTTCTCGTCCACGTAGCCAAACGGGGGCTTGTCGGTGAAGACGCCGACGATGAGCTTGTCACGGGCCTTGATCTTGGCGAGGGAACCGTCCGCCGCATGGGCGACGCCGCTGGCGAGACCCAGTCCCAACAAGGCACTAAACAGAACCGAGGTGATTTTTTTCATGCTGACTCCTTTCGTTTGATGACAGTTGTATAAGAAAACTTGGCGAGGAACTGGCGGGCACGCTGGCTGCGCGGGTGCTCGAAAAATTGATGGGGGGCGGCCTGCTCTAGGATGTGGCCACCGTCCATGAAGACGATGCGATCCGCCACCGCCTGGGCGAACGCAAGCTCGTGGGTGACGATGAGCAGGGTCATGCCGCTACCGGCGAGATCGCGGATCACCTCCAGCACCTCCTGCACCATCTCGGGATCCAGCGCAGCGGTCACCTCGTCAAACAGCATCACCTGCGGGTTCATGCACAGGGCCCGCACGATGGCGATGCGCTGCTGCTGGCCACCGGAGAGCTGGCGTGGATAGTCGTGGCGCCGCTCCCACAGGCCGATGCGGGTCAGCAGCTGTTCCGCCTGCAGCAGGGCCTCGGCCCGCTCCCGCTTCTGCACCTGCAGGGGGCCGAGCAGCACGTTCTCCAGCACCGTCAGGTTGGGGAACAGGTGATAGCTCTGGAACACCATGCCGATGCGCTGGCGCAGCCGCTGCCAGTCGGTGCTGGCATCCAGCAACTCTCCGTCGAAGCGGATCTCGCCCCCCTGAATGGGTTCGAGCCCGTTGAGGGTGCGCAGCAAGGTGCTCTTGCCGCAGCCGCTCGGCCCCAGGATGACGATCACTTCCCCGGCGTGCACCGTGAGGCTGACCTCATCCAGTACCCGGTGTTGGCCGAATTGTTTGCTGACAGCATTGAGCTCAAGCAGAGGTGTCATACCGCATTACCCCATTGTTGCTCCAGCCGGCGTGAGGCGAGCGAGAGCGGATAGCAGACCAGAAAAAAGAACAGGAACAGCAGACCGTAGATGAGCAGCGAGCCATAGGTGCGCTCGATGATCTGCTGGCCCACCTTGATCACCTCCACCACCCCGATCAGCACCGCCAGCGAGCTGGTCTTGATGATGCGGGTGTAGATGTTGATGGTCGGCGGCGTCAGCCGTTGCAGCGCCTGAGGCAGCAGCACGTGGCGATAGAGCTGCCAGCGGGAGAGCCCGAGCGCCAGGCCGGCCTCCTGCTGGCCGCGGGCGAGGGAGTTGAGGCCGCCGCGCACCACTTCGCCTACCTCGCTGGCGCCCCACAGGGTCAGCACCAGCACGGCGCACCAGAAGGCCGGGATATCCAGGCCAAAGAAGATCGGCAGCCCGAAGAAGAAGAGGTAGAGCCAGACCAGCACGGGCACCACCCGAAACAGCTCCAGATAGACTCGCAACACTACCCGCGTCAGCCTTCCCCCTTGCTGGGCCAGCACGCCGTAACCGACCCCGCCCAGGGTGGAAAGCAGGATGGCGAGCAGGGAGATGGCGAGGGTCTGGCCCGCGCCCACCGCCAGCAGCGGTAGCGCCTGCGTCAGCTGCTCAGTGACCGGACTGGCCATAGCGAGCCCTCCTTCTTTGTGCATGGGTGGCGAGTGACGGCGGCAGCAGGACAATAGGTGCCTTCATCAGTTGCTCAATGACCGAACTGACCATGTTGCAGCCTCCTTTCAACGACGCGCAGGGCGAGCGACAGCGGCAGAAAGATCAGCACGCACATCAAGGTCAGTACCGCCAGCATCTCGTAGGTCTTGTAGTAGAGGGCGATGTAGTTCCTGGTGGTGTAGAGCAGTTCCGGCATCGCCACCGCCGAGGCCACCGTGGTCTCTTTCAAGAGGAAGATGAAATTGGCAAACAGCGCCGGCAGGCTGGCGAGCCAGGCCTGGGGCAGCTGCACGTGGCGTAGCAGTTGCCAGCGGGAGAGGCCGATGGCCCGCCCCGCCTCCAGTTGGCTGGGGGGGATTGCCTGAACGCCTGCCCGCAGCGCCTCGGTCAGGTAGCCGCCGCCGAGGAAGGTCATGGCGATCACCGCCGTGGCAAAGCCCGACAACGACAGACCGAGCGCCGGCAGCCCGAAGTAGAGAAAGAACAGCTGGATCAAGAGCGGCGTGTTGCGGGCCAGCTCCACATAGGCGCGGATCACCCTGTTCAGCCAGGGCCGATGCAGGCTTTGCAGCGTCACATTGAGCAGCGCCACGCCGAGCGAGGTGAGGATCACGATGGCGCCGAGCTGCAAGGTGACCCAGACCGATTGGCCGAACGCCGGCAGGGTGGTGAGGACAAAAGACCAGTCGAAGCTCATGCCGGGATCCTCCCGTCGCGGCGCAGTCGCTGGGGCACGACCGTGATGGCGTCCGGGTACTTGATGCCGGCACCAGTGTTGAGTACCACCACCCGCTCGCCCCCCTGGATCCAGCCCGCTTCCCGCAGCTGGCGGGCGGCGGCGAAGGCGGCCGCCCCTTCCGGGCAGACGAAGCAGCCCTCCTGGGAGGCGAGTTGACGCAGCTCGCGCTGGATGGCGCCATCTTCCACCGTGACGGCGCAGCCCTCGGTGCGATAGAGGGCGTCCAGCACCAGAAAATCCCCCAGCGCCTTGGGCACGTTGATGCCGAACGCCAGGGTCTGGGAGTCGGGCCAGAAGCGCGATTCGCGCTCCCCCTGCTGCCAGGCCTGGACGATGGGGGCGCAGCCGCTCGCCTGCACCGCCACCAGGCGCGGCAGCGGCCCCTGCACCCAGCCCAGCTCCTGCAGTTCCCGCAGCGCCTTGTAGATGCCGATGAGACCGACGCCGCCGGTGGGGTAGAGGATCACGTCCGGCAGGGTCCAGCCGAGCTGCTCGGCGATTTCAAACCCCATGGTCTTCTTGCCCTCGATGCGATAGGGCTCCTTGAGGGTGGAGGCATCGAACAGCCCCTGCTCGGCCACCGCCTCGGCCACTTGGCGACCGGCGTCGCTGATGAGGCCGTCCACCAGATAGAGGCGGGCACCGGCCAGGGCGCTCTCCAGTCTTGTGATGGCGGGGGCCGCCTGCGGCTGGACTATGGTGCTGAGCAAGCCGGCGCGGGCGCCGTAGAGTGCCCAGGCCGCACCGGCGTTGCCGTTGGTGGGCATGGCGAAGTGGGTGACGCCGAGTTCACGGGCGCGGGAGACGCCGACCGCGGCGCCGCGGGCCTTGAAAGAGCCGGTGGGGGTGAGGCTCTCATCCTTCATCCAGAGATCCGGAATGCCGACCTGCTTGCCGAGGCGCGGCAGCGGCAACAGCGGGGTGAAGCCTTCCCCCAGGGTGACCACCTGGGCGGGGTCGCGCACCGGCAGCAGCTCGTGGTAGCGCCACAGGCTGGCGGGGCGACCCAGCAGGGCGGCCGGATGCCAGGCCTGCTTCAGGGCCTCGAGGTCGTAGCTGGCCAGCAAGGGGGCGCCGACCGGGCTCAGCTGCTGGGGCTGATCGGCATCCACAACCTCGCCGGTCTTGCTGCAACGCAGATGTGATAGGTAGCTGTACGGCATGCTTTATCCTGGATGAGTCGAGATGGTCAGTCGCTTATTCCATCCTGTGACCCAAGTGCCGGATAACAAACAAAATAAACTGGCAAACCTAAGCGAAAAAATTCATATGACTCCGATAACTCCGGGTTGTGGCGGTTTCCCGCTCATGTTGCCTGGTCACCCGCTGGGGGGTTGGGCCATCCGGCACTCTTTGCTAACCTGCCCGCTTCACCGAAATTGCAGGGAGCCGCATCGATGCGAGCGATTGTCAGCCTGCTGGCCCTGTCACTGCTCTGTGCGTGCAGCGGCCAGCCAACCAGAGAGGATGCCATGTCAGGGAAAGCGCGCCTTCACTACCCCGTCACCCGCCAGGGTGAGCAGGTGGATCACTACTTCGGTCAGGCCGTGGCCGACCCCTATCGCTGGCTGGAGGATGATCGCAGCCCCGAGACCGAGGCCTGGGTCAAGGCCCAGAACGCCGTGACCCAGGGTTATCTGGCACAGATCCCGTATCGCTCCGCCATCAAGGAGAAGCTCGCCTCTTCCTGGAACTACGCCAAGGAGGGGGCGCCGTTTCGCGAGGGGCGCTACCACTACTTCTTCAAGAACGACGGCCTGCAGAACCAGAACGTGCTGTGGCGCCAGCAGGAGGGCAAGCCGGCCGAGGTGTTCCTCGATCCCAATACCCTCAGCCCCGACGGCACCACGGCGCTGGATCAGCTGAGCTTCTCCCGCGATGGCCGCATCCTGGCCTACTCCTTGTCGCTGGCGGGCAGCGACTGGCGCGAGATCCACCTGATGGACGTGGAGAGCAAGCAGCCGCTGGAGGCGCCCCTCAAGGACGTGAAGTTCAGCGGCATCAGCTGGCTCGGCAACGAGGGCTTCTTCTACTCGAGCTACGACAAGCCCGACGGCAGCGAGCTGTCGGCCAGGACCGATCAGCACAAGGTCTATTTCCACCGGCTCGGCACGGCGCAGGAGGATGACCGGCTGGTGTTCGGCGCCATCCCGGCCCAGCACCACCGCTACGTGGGGGCGACCGTCACAGAGGATGACCGCTTCCTGCTCATCTCGGCGGCGAACTCCACCTCCGGCAACCGCCTCTATGTGAAGGATCTGAGCCAGGAGAACGCGCCGCTGTTGACGGTGCAGGGGGATCTGGACGCGGATGTGAGCCTAGTGGACAACAAGGGCGGCACCCTTTACCTGCTGACCAACCGGGACGCCCCCAACCGTCGGCTGGTGACGGTGGATGCCGCCAACCCGGGGCCGGCCCGCTGGCGCGACCTTATCCCCGAGCGTCAGCAGGTGCTGACGGTGCACAGCGGCAGCGGCTATCTGTTCGCCGAATACATGGTGGATGCCACCGCCCGGGTCGAGCAGTTCGACTACGAGGGCAAACGGGTGCGCGAGGTGGCGCTGCCCGGCCTTGGTAGCGTCAGCGGCTTCAACGGCAAGCACGATGATCCCGCCCTCTACTTCGGCTTCGAGAACTATGCCCAGCCGCCCACTCTCTACCGGTTCGAGCCAAAAAGCGGTGCCATCAGCCTCTATCGCGCCTCGGCGGCGCCGTTCAAACCAGAGGATTACGTCTCCGAGCAGCGCTTCTACCAGAGCAAGGACGGCACCCGGGTGCCGCTCATCATCAGCTACCGCAAGGGGCTGAAACTCGATGGCAGCAACCCGACCATCCTCTACGGCTACGGCGGTTTCGACGTGAGCCTGACCCCGAGCTTCAGCGTGTCGGTAGCCAACTGGCTGGATCTGGGGGGCGTCTATGCGGTGGCCAACCTGCGCGGGGGCGGCGAGTACGGTCAGGCCTGGCACCTGGCGGGCACCCAGCAGAACAAACAGAACGTGTTCGACGACTTCATCGCGGCGGCCGAGTACCTCAAGGCCGAGGGCTACACCCGCACCGATCGGCTGGCGATCCGCGGTGGCTCCAACGGCGGTCTGCTGGTGGGGGCCGTGATGACCCAGCGGCCGGATCTGATGCGGGTCGCCCTGCCGGCGGTGGGGGTGCTCGACATGCTGCGCTACCACACCTTCACCGCCGGGGCGGGCTGGGCCTATGACTACGGCACCAGCGCCGACAGCGAGGCGATGTTCGACTACCTGAAGGGCTACTCGCCGCTGCACAACGTCCGACCCGGGGTCAGCTACCCCTCGACTATGGTGACCACGGCGGATCACGACGATCGGGTGGTGCCGGCCCACTCCTTCAAGTTTGCCGCCACCCTGCAGGCCGACGATGCCGGCCCCCATCCCCAGCTCATCCGCATCGAGACCAATGCCGGGCACGGGGCGGGTACGCCGGTGGCCAAGCTTATCGAGCAGAGTGCGGACATCTATGCCTTCACCCTGTACGAGATGGGCTACCGGGAGCTGCCGCGTCAGCCTTGATCCGAGCGAGACGGGCGTCAGCCATCCACTATCATCAGGGCCCTGCGGGGCCCTTTTTATTGCCGCGCGTTTGAACGCCGACCTGCGACCATCCCTGTCTCGCCGGTGGCCCGTTTTGACAGACGGGCCCCATCTGTTATCCCCCCGGTGGTATAGTCAGTCACAAGATCCGCATTCAAGGAGTCCATCGTGAAGAAGATCATCTACATCCTGCTGGGGTTGGCGCTGGCGGCCGTGGTGGCCATCACCGTCCTGGTGTCCCTCATCGACCCCAATCAGTTCAAGCCTCAGCTGGTGGAGCAGGTGCGCAAGAGCACCGGCCGCGAGCTGGTGATGGAGGGGGCGATCGGCTGGCGCTTCTGGCCAAGCCTTGGCCTCTCTCTCGAGAAGGTGGCGCTGCGCAACCCCGTCGGCTTTGCCGAGCCCGACCTGGTGCGCTTCGAGCGCGGGGAGGCCTCGGTGGGCCTGCTGCCGCTGCTCTCCCACCGGCTTGAGATAGGCAAGGTGACCCTGAGCGGTGCCCACCTGTTTATCCAGACCAAGGCTGACGGCAGCTCCAACCTGAGCGATCTCATCAAGACGACCAAACAGGGGGCGGATGCCTCACCAACGGGCGAGAGTCAGCCGGCTGCCCCGGCCGCCAGTGACAAGCAACCCTGGCAGATCAGCCTGCAGGGGGTGGAGCTGCAACAGGCCAGCGCCCTGCTGCAGGATGATCGCAACGGCACAGTCTCCCGCCTCGAACAGCTGGACCTGAACCTGGGCCAGCTGGTGGTGGATCAGTGGGTGCCGGTGACCCTGGCCGCCAAGGGGGCCCAGGGGGAGCTGGCCTTTGATCTCAAGGGGCAGGCCCAGCTCAGGCTGGCCCAGGATGAGAGCCGCAGCGAGCTCAAGGATCTCAGCCTGGAGGGGAGCCTGAAGGATCCGGTGCAGCGGCTCGACGCCTTCTCCCTCAAAGCCGACCGGCTGGCGCTGGGGGAGTGGAGCAGCCTCACCCTCACTCTGCAAGGTGCCCTGGGGGCGGCGGACAAGCCGACCCTGGCCGGCACCCTGGAGGGAACGCTCAAGGCACGCCTCGATGAGAACCGGCAACTGCTGGAGGTGTCGGATGCCGTGCTGGCCGCCAAGCTCAGTGGTGACGCCCTGCCACGCCCGCAACTGCAGGTGAAGCTGGCGGGCTTTGCCCGTGCCGAGCTGGGCAAACAGAGCGTGACCCTGACCAACCTGGTGATGGGGGTGGATGACGCCCTGCTGAGCGGCAACGGCAGCGTGCAGCTGGGCGCCGTGCCCAGGGTGGAATTCGACCTCAAGGGGGAGAAGCTGGATCTTGACGGCTGGCTCGGTCAGCCGGCCAAGGCCGCACCCGCCGCGGCCAGTTCGGGCGCTGCAGCTCCGGCCGGGACGACGGCGCAGGCCGCCGCACCCGCCGCCAAGGCGCTCTCCACGGCCGAACCGGATCTGACCGCCCTCAAGGCGGTGGATCTGGCCGGTCGGTTGCAGCTGGGCAGTGTGCGGTTGAAGGGACTGGATCTGAGCGCCGTCGACCTGCAGCTCGCCCTGGCCGGTGGCCAGCTTACCCTCAAGCAGTTCAGCGCCGGCGTGGCCGGTGGCAAGGTGACCGCCAGCGGCGTGCTCGATGCACGGCAAAAGCCGGCTCGCTATCAGGCCCACAAGCGGGTACAGGGGGTCGATGTGCGGCCGCTGCTGCAGACCCTGGCCCAGACCGATCTGCTGGAGGGCAAGGGGGATCTCGAGGTCGAGGTGCAGGGAGCCGGCCTCTCCGAACTGGCGCTGCGCAGCCGGATGCAGGGCAAGGTGAACCTCAAGCTGAGCGATGGCGCCCTGCACGGCATCAACCTGGCGGAGATGATCCGCGAGGCGCGGGCCACCCTGACCGGCAAGGGGGCGGATCAGGTGAAGGAGGCGCGCAAGACCGACTTCAGCGCCCTCACCGCCAGCTTCCGGATTGCCGACGGGGTCGCCCAGAGCGACGACATCCAGCTGTTCGCCCCCGCTCTGCGGGTGAAGGGGCAGGGCCAGACCGCTCTGGTGCCGGAGACCCTCGACTTCCTGTTCCTCACCTCAGTGGTGGAGAGCAGCAAGGGGCAGGGGGGCAAGGATGTGGACGAGCTCAAGGACATCACCATACCGGTGCGCATCGGCGGCCACTGGCAGGCGCCGAGTTACCGGCTCGACGTGAAGGCACTGCTCAGCAACAACAAGCTGCTGGAGGAGAAGGCCCGCAAGGAGGCCGAGCGCGGTCTCAAGAAGCTGCTGGGTGACAAGGCCGACAACGAAGGGGTGAAGGGGGTGGCCGACCAGCTGCTCAAGGGCCTGTTCAAGTAGCCCCAGCCTTTCGCTTTATCGCCATGCAGAGCCCGCCCTGTGCGGGCTCTGTGCGTTTTGGCCGGGAGGCGGGGTCGACGATGCCTGCGCCGGCAGAGAAAGAGAGGGGTGTTTGGGTCGGATAAAGATGGTATCACTGTGGTTTTACCAAGGAGCAGATGAATGAGTCGAAGTGAAATCGCAAGAGAGGTATCCCATCCGGACTGGCCACTGGTCTGGCAGATCTACGGCAGCAGCTTTCCCCGCTACGAACAGCGCCAGCCGCAGCATCAGCAACGCAAGATGGGAGACTCCCGCTTTCACTGTCAGCTCTTTTATCAGGGCGAGCAGCTGCTCGGTTTCATCTTCTGGTGGGACTGCGGCGAGCAGATCTACATCGAGCATCTGGCCATCAACCCGGCCCTGCGCGGCCAGAACCACGGCTCACGCCTGCTTGCCGCTTTCTGCGAGACGGCGGGATGCCCGGTCATCCTGGAGATAGATCCGCCAGAGGACGAGATTTCCCTTCGCCGGCTGCGCTTCTATCAGTCGCTGGGTTTTTGCCTGAGCGATCATGATCACGTGCACCCGCCCTATCAGCCGGGTCATCAAGGCCATGCGCTGCGGGTGCTGAGCTATCCGGCCCCGCTCGACAAGGAGGATTATCTGCGTTTCAACAAGGTGCTGGTGGAGACAGTGATGGATCACGGCCCGGCCTGAATCAGTGACAGGCACTCTATTGTGAAGTGAAGGGGGAGGTCTCTCCCCCTGATAGCAGGATTATTCGTAGACGGCAGTAGTATGAAGCAGTTGATCTGCAAAAGTGAAAATCTCATCTATTGAGCCAATTGGATGTCGAGTTTCTTTCTTTTCCGCGTCAAACAGGCCTATATATTTTTGGCGAGAGTTAAAATGTAATCTGCAAAGTGGTTTCCGGTTATTGTCATCCAGCAGGATTCCAAAATAACTTTGGGTATCCCTGGGGGCAATCCTGGCGACATCAAATTGCTGCCTGAGTATTGCTTTAACCACATTGAACGCTTCCATTTCTTCAATAGTGGTGTCTACTCTGGATTTTTCTTTATTGTTATCATTTTCGCTGTTGTCACTAGGCAGATCGCTCTCTGAGATTGATGAGACAGTTGAAGTACTGACACTATTACCTATTGCAGACTTCAATCTTGCATTGATGCTATCGTTGAGGAATTAGTTCAGTGCTTTCTTGCTGATATCAGTGAACGACTGTTTAACCCTGGCTGTCAGTACGCCATCATAAATACGAGATGCAAAGAATTTGACGAAATCCTCTTCTGGAGAAGCAAATTGCTCGGCAAGTAGTTTTTTGATCTGGCTAAGATATTTAAGTTCTCCTGCAGCATCAACAACGGACTCAACATCGAAGGCGGTTTTAGTCAGTTTTAATACCTCAGGAACGACATGCTCATCTATGTCCTCAAGATCCAATGTAAGAAATGGCTTTTCATCCATTTTATTTGGTGCATCCAGGTCGGTATAAAATTCATACTGAGCACCATTGGTGAGAATGCCAATTCTGGCATTGGTGACCGAGAAATAACGAAAGAGTTGGCCTGAGTGTTTTGCAGACAGCTTTTCACTGTATTTTTTACATTCAACCAGAATTTGAATCTGGCCATCCTTCAGAATGGCATAGTCAACCTTTTCTCCCTTTTTGATACCGGTATCTGCGGTGAACTCGGGGATTACCTCGGTGGGGTCAAAGACATCATAACCGAGAACACGATTGAGAAATGGCATGACAAAGGCATTTTTGGTCGCTTCTTCAGTCGTGATCATCGATGCTTGTTGCGCAATTTTTTTGGATAGACTCTGTAGCTGTTCTGAAAAATCCATTTCTTCCTCTCTGTATGGCAGCAAGGTGGTACTTTTTAACGCTATATTCCCCTCCATCATTTTCGGGCTGAATAATGGAGACTGGATACCCATAACCTCTGCTTATATTCAGCAAAGTGCCATACGATTCCAAGGATTGTATGCCTGAAACAGGATCTAGCTCACCGCTATTGAGTTTTATGTGAAGAATATTTGGCTCATTGTCGCAAAGAGCAATTAAAAGGGGCGCCTCGGCGCCCCTTCGGTTTATTCCCCCAGCAGCTGTTGCCAGACCGCCAGCACATGGCCGCGCTCCGGCAGCAGCCTGTCGTCGCCCACCTTGCGGGAGACCTCGGAGAGGTTGAGGCGATGGCCGAGGTTGCGGATCTCCAGATAGGCTTGCTTGAGCCCCTCTGCCTGCTCCAGGGTCAGCACCCCCGCCAGCACGCACTCATCGAAGATGCGTACGTTATCGGACCAGCGGGTGAGCGCCTCGGGTTCACCGCAGGCGTGGGCCAGCACCAGGTACTGGGCGATGAATTCGATGTCCACCATGCCGCCGGGGGACTGCTTGAGGTCGAACTCGCCAGCACCGGCCTTGAGCAGGTGATCCCGCATCTTGTGGCGCATCTCGCGCACCTCGCGGGCCAGGGTCGGCAGCTCCCGCTCCTTGGCCAGCACGGCGCGGCGAATGCGGGCAAACTCGGCGATCACCGCCTCATCGCCATAGATGGGACGGGCCCGCACCAGCGCCTGATGCTCCCAGGTCCAGGCCTCGTTTTGTTGATACAGCTCGTAGGCTGACAGCGACGAGACCAGCAGGCCGGAATCGCCGGAGGGGCGCAGCCGCATGTCGATCTCGTAGAGGATGCCGGACGGGGTGCGGGTGCTGAACAGGTGCAGGATCCGCTGGGCCAGACGCAGGTAGAACTGGCGGCTGTCGATGGGTTTGCGCCCGTCGGTATAGCTGTTGGGATCTCCACCGTGCAGGAACACCAGATCGAGATCCGAGCCGTAACCCAGCTCGATGCCGCCGAGCTTGCCATAGGCCACCACCGCAAAGCCGCGCTGACCGCTCACCGCCACCTCGGGCGGCACCCCGTAGCGCTCGCTCATCTGGACCCAGGCCTGATTGACTACCTCTTCGGTGATCGCTTCCGCCAGCCAGGTGAGGTGGTCGCTCACCTTCATCAGCGGCAGGGCGCCGGCGATGTCAGCCGCCACGATGCGCAGCAGCTGCACCTGTTTGAACTGGCGCAGCGCCTCCATCTGCTGCTCCACGTCCTCTTCGGGGATGCGCAGCAGGAACTGGCGCAGCTGGGGCTTGTACTGATCGAGCGGGGTGGGGTGGTAGAGGTGCTGGGGATCGAGCAGCTCGTCCAGCAGGATGGGGTAGCGGGCCAGCTGCTCGCTTACCAAATGGCTGGCATCACACAGCCGCACCAGCTGGCGCAGGGCGCCCGGGTTCTCCGCCAGCAGCTGCAGATAGGCGCTGCGGGTGAAGATGCGGGTCAGCAGCTCGCACACCCTCTCGAACAGGCGGGCGGGCTGCTCGCTGGCCACCACCAGTCGCAGCAGCTCCGGCATCAGCCAGTCCAGCGCGATGCGCCCCTGTGGGCCGACCTGACGGCGCTTGTACTCCTCCTTGAAGCGCAGCAGCGCGGCGCAGAGCGGGGCGGGCTCGGCCACCCCCTGCGCGGTCAGCAGTTTTTCCAGCTCGGCGGCGTCGAGCTCGGTGCGCCACAGATCGAGCCAGAGCTGCTCCAGATGGGCGGGGGCCTCTTTCTCTTCCCCCACCACGGCGGCGAACTCCTGATGGACGGCCGCCATCTCCTCATCCAGATGGGCCATGAAGGCACCCCAGTCCGTAAAGCCCAGAGCAGCGATCAGGCGCTGGCGATCCCGCTCCTCGGTGGGCAGGGTCTGGGTCTGCTGATCGCCGATCTCCTGCAATATGTTCTCGACCCGGCGCAGGAAGCGATAGGCCGTCAGCAGGCGGTCGCAGTGGTCGGCTTCGAGGGCGCCGCACTGGGCGATGGCGGCCAGCGCCTCCGGCAGGTGACGTACCCGCAGCGCAGGTTCACGACCGCCGCGAATAAGCTGCAGCGCCTGGGCGATAAACTCCACCTCGCGAATGCCGCCAGCCCCCAGCTTGATGTTGCCCTCCAGCCCCTTGCGGCGCACCTCGGCGGCGATCATCGCCTTCATCTGGCGCAGGCCGTCGATAACGCCGAAGTCGATATAGCGGCGAAACACGAAGGGGCGCAACATCTCGGCCAGCTCCACCGCATGTTCGCTCTGGGGCCCCAGCACCCGCGCCTTGACCATGGCGTAACGCTCCCAGTTGCGACCGTGATGCTGGTAGTAATCCTCCATGGCGGCAAACGAGATGGCGAGCGGCCCCGCGTCGCCAAAGGGGCGCAGCCGCATGTCGACTCGAAACACCTGGCCGTCGACCGTGCTCTGGTGCAGGGCATTGATGATGCGCTGGCCCAGCTTGATGAAGAATTGCTGGTTGGCGAGCTCACGCCGCCCACCCACCGTGTAGCCGTTCTCGGGGAAGGTGAAGATAAGGTCGATGTCCGAGGAAAAGTTGAGCTCGCCACCCCCCAGCTTGCCCATGCCGAGGATCAGCAGCGGCTGCGGGTTGCCGTTGCCATCCATGGGGGTGCCCAACTCGTTGCACTGCTTGGCGTAGAGCCAGTCGCGGGCGGCGCAGATGAGCGCATCCGCCAGTTTGGTGAGGTGGATAAAGCTCTCTTCCACTTCGGCGTGACCCAGCAGTTCGCGCCAGGCGATCACCAGCATGCGGCTGCGGCGGAACTGGCGCAGGATGCGCTTGAGCGCCTCCTCATCGTCCACCTCGGCCAGCAGTGCGGCCAGATCGCGTTGGTAGGCAGGCCAGCGCTCGGAGCGCTCAAGATCCCCGGAGGCCAGCAGCTCGGTCAGCAACTCCGGCTGTTTGAAGAGGGAATCGGCGACAAAATCGGAGAGGCCAAGCAGGGTCAGCAGAGTCTGGCGCACCGGCTCGGGTTGCGTGCCGTAGTCGGGGGCCAGTTCAGTCAGCCGTTGCCAGTGGCGCTGGGCCAGCTCCTGCAGCAGGGGGGAGAAGGCGGAGAAAGAGGGAGAGTGCTGGGCCACGGTTGCCGTCCTTGTGATTAACGAAACTGCCGGATAAAAAGCTGGCTGCCAATCTAGCACTGTCGGGCCCCCGCGTCACAGCGCAGGGGCGAGAAGCATGATCCGGCGGGAATTATCGGCAGCCGGCCATTCAGGTGCGCTGGTAGATATCGGGGTGGTAGATCTCCATCAGGCTGCCGGGGCTGGCGGGCGGCACGAAGCCGAAACCGGCGTAGAGGCCGTGGGCATCGGAGGTGGCGAGGGAGAGGCGACGCAATCCCTGCAGCTCGGGATGGTCGAGTATGGCTGCCACCAGTGCCTTGCTGTAGCCGCGGCCGCGATACTCTGGCAGGACAAACACGTCGGCCAGATAGCCGAAGGTGGCCCGGTCTGTGATGACCCGGGCGAAGGCGACCTGCTGACCGTCGAGGTAGCCGCCAAAGCAGAGCGAATGGTTGATGGCCCGCTGCAGGGTGGCAAGGGGAATGCCGCGACACCAGTAGGCCTGTTCAGACAGGAAACGGTGGATCAGCGGCACGTCGAGCCGCCCCTGGTCGGCGCTGATTTCAAGCGCAAGTACTGTGGTCTGCATCCTGGCTCCTTGCCGCGATGGAAAAAGAAAGGCCCCTCGTGGGGCCTTCCAGTCTAACCAGATTGTTGCGTGAAAGTCAGGCCAGCTTGAAGGCCTGAATATGAGTATCCAGCGTCTGGCTGTGGCGCTCCACCAGTTCGGAAGCCTCCTGCAGCTCGCGCAGTACCACGACGGAACCCTCCACCACCTGCTTGACCTGCTCCAGGTTGCCGCTCATCTCCTCAGCCACCGAGCTCTGCTGCTCGGAGGCGGCGGCGATCTGGCGGTTCATGTCGGCCACCCCCTGTACCCGTTGCACTATGGTGGCGAGCTGGTCGCCGGCCTGGGTCACCTGCTCCACCCCCTTGTCGGCCTGCTGCACGCTCTGGGCCATCAGCTCGGCCGCCTGGCGGGCATTGCCCTGCAACTGTTCGATCATCTTCTGGATCTCGACGGTGGCGGCCTGGGCCCGGTTGGCCAACTCGCGTACCTCGGAGGCGACCACCGCAAAACCGCGGCCCGCCTCGCCGGCACGGGCGGCTTCGATGGCGGCGTTTAGCGCCAGCAGGTTGGTCTGCTCCGAGATGCCGCGAATGGTGTCGACCACTGAGCCTATCTGATCGACCCCCTGTTCCACCTGGTTG
The DNA here is from genome assembly GCF_041402265.1 of Aeromonas sp. S15(2024). Lineage (NCBI taxonomy): Bacteria > Pseudomonadati > Pseudomonadota > Gammaproteobacteria > Aeromonadales > Aeromonadaceae > Aeromonas > Aeromonas sp. S15(2024). The sequence goes on from NZ_JBGLQY010000011.1 coordinate 21,604, forward strand.
ACCACGGTGGAGGAGCGTTGAATGTTGCCGGAGAGGGTGTCGATGGTGTTGACGGTGGCAGCCACGCAGCGGCTCCCCTCTTCCGCCAGCTGGCTGGTTTCGGCAGTAGCGTGGGAGGCCTGCTCCGCATGGGCGGCCACCTCGCGGATGGCGCCCACCATCTGGCTCATGGCGCTGGCCAGCTGTTCAATCTGGGTGAACTCCTCGCTGATGGCCTCGTTGGCCTCCTCCATGCAGAGGGTCACCTGGGAGGCGATGTCGTTGAGCTCCTTGCAGGCGACGCGCTGGGTGCCGAATACCTCCTTGAGGTTCTCCTGAGAGTGGGCCACCGCCTTGGCGATGTCGCCGAATTCGTCACGGGACTTGAGCAGCACCCGGTGGCTCAGATCCTTGCGGGCGAAGCGTTCCAGCAGGCCCACCAGATAGTGCACCTGCTTGACCATCAGGCGCGAGCCGGTCAGCAGCAGTACCACGAAGACCAGCCCCATGATGGCGGTCTCCATCAGCCCGGTCCAGAGCAGGCTGTTGGCGATGGTATCTGCCTTGTCGGGGGCGATCCCTTCGCTGAGCAGGGTGGTTTCCAGATTGCTGGCGTCGAACCAGAGCTTGATCAGCAGCAGCACAGTACTGAACACCATGAGCAGTACCACTTTGGGTACCAGCCGGATATTGCTCATTCGCTTCTCCAGCGGGTTTAACTGCATAATATTTCTCCTTTTAATGACCGGTTTTCCTTTGTCCTCAGGGCTATCGGCATTATCTTCCTTTTTATTAATTCGCACCGTGCCTAAAGTGGGAAAATGTATGCGCCATCACTTAACTCATCTACGCGCCATGGATCTGTTGATGGCGTTTCTGTCGGTGATCTCGGTTGTGCTGGTCACGGCCCGCTGGTGGGGTCATCAAACCCTGGCCCCCCAGACCCTGCAGCTCTTCTATGACGTCGACAGCCTGATCTGCTACTTCTTCCTCGGTCACTTCGCCTATGGCTGGATCCGGGCCCCCGACCGGATGGCCTTCTTCAAGGCCAACTGGTTCTATCTGCCGGGCAGTCTGCCCATGGTGGAGCAGCTGCGCTGGGCCCGACTCATCCAGTTGTGGCGGATCTACCAGCTGCTGCGGGATCAGCCGGATCTGCTGGCCATGTTTCGCCGCGAGCGCAACGAGACCACCCTCTCCGGCATCCTGTTTCTGTTCTTCCTGCTGCTGGGGGTGGGGTCAGGGGTGATGTACTGGGTCGAGTCGGGCCAGCCCGGCAGCCAGATCCAGACTCCCTACGATGCCTTCTGGTGGACGCTGGTGACCCTCTCCACCGTGGGGTACGGCGATCTGGTGCCCAAGACGGAGGAGGGGCGCTTCGTCGCCAGCCTGTTGATCCTGTTCGGGGTCGGTCTGTTCGGTGCCATCAGCGGTTTCATGGCCAGCCTGTTCCTGCAGCCGGGACGGGGGGATGTGGAGCTGGAGAAGTGGCGCCATCACCAGAGCGCACAGCAGGATCTGCTGCTGCAGGAGCTGCGTGCCCTGCGGGCCGAAGTGAAGGCACTGAAACAGAAATAGGCAGCGGCGTCCGGAATGGTCGCGTCGCGATAGAGACAAGTTGCGAGCCACCTCTCAGCTCGGGGGGGAGCCCTTTTCTTTGCTTGTCCTTTGACCCGCCGGCGGCTTAACATTCGCCAGTCACCTAACCAAACGAAGAGAACCGATCGACCATGCGCGCCCTTCTCGGGATCCTGATCTGCTTGTGTGCCCAACAGGCACTGGCCGATACCCGCTATGTTTCAGACAACATCTTTACCTTTATTCACAATGGTCCGGGCACCCAGTACCGGATCCTTGGCAGCGTCAAGGCGGGTGAGCCGCTGGACGTCAAGGCAGTGAACAACGAGGCCGGTTTTACCCAGGTGGTGGACGGTCGCGGCCGTGAGGGCTGGATCAAGAGCAGCGAGTTGCAGGGCGAGATCAGCCTGCGCGAGCGGCTGCCCCAGGTACAGAAAGAGCTGGAAGAGGCCAAGGCCCGCCTGCTGAACCTCAACGGTGACAACGAGAAACGCTTCGCCGAGAAGGATGGCAAGATCGCCGAGCAGAGCAAGGAGATCGCCACCCTCAAGGCCCAGCTGGCCAGCCAGGGCGAGGAGATGGGCAACCTCAAGGAACAGAACGACGCCCTGACCCAGAGCTACGACAACCAGGAGCACGACATGCAGATGGATTGGTTCATCCGCGGTGGTGCCATGGTGGGTGGCGGCATCCTGCTCGGCATCCTGCTGCCCATGCTGCCCCGTCGCCGCAGCCGCGGTGATCGCTGGATGAACTGACAACCGCTGTCGGCAGCAGCGTGAAGGGTCGCCATGGCGACCCTTCTTTTTTGCCTGGCGAAAAATTGTATACAAAATAAGGCGATGAATTTTGCCTGATAGGCATATGGCGCCGATATAGTGCGCCATATGAGCCAATCAGCGATCTTTGTTAATAACAGGCAACAATTTCATTTCATCTATGGGTTGATATTGTATACATTATCGGCGTTTCGGCGGCACGACCGCCTTCGTCGATATCAGCCCTAGGGCGTACAGGAAGACCCCATATGTTCAAAGCTACCCAAGTGCTTGCCGCTGACTACATTCCCTCCGATCTGGCCGCCCTGCGCGAAGCCATCACCCAGAACTACGTGGTGGATGAAAATGCCTATCTGGCCGAACTGTCGGCCATGCTGCCGGGGGATGGCGCCTCGCTGGAACGGGTGACCCAGCGTGCCCGCACCCTGGTGACCAAGGTGCGCAAGGAGAGCGGCTCCGGCGACGGCATCGACGCCTTCCTGCAGGAGTACAGCCTGGATACCCAGGAGGGGATCATCCTGATGTGCCTGGCGGAGGCGCTGCTGCGCATTCCCGATGCCGAGACCGCCGATGCCCTGATCAAGGACAAGCTCTCCGGCGCCAACTGGTCGTCCCATTTTCGCAAGAGCGACTCCACCCTGGTGAACGCCTCCACCTGGGGGCTGATGCTGACCGGCAAGATCATCAAGCTGGACAAGAAGCTGGACGGCAACCCGGCCAACCTGCTTGGCCGCATGGTCAACAAGCTGGGGGAGCCGGTGGTGCGCTCCGCCATGTACGCCGCCATGAAGATCATGGGCAAACAGTTCGTGCTGGGGCGCGACATGAAAGAGGCCCTCAAGGCGAGCCGCAAGTCCCGCGAGAAGGGTTACACCCACACCTATGACATGCTGGGGGAGTCCGCCCTGACCCTGGCCGATGCCGACAAGTATTTCGGTGACTACCAGCGCGCCATCGAGGCGGTGGGCGGCGAGCGCATCAGCGACGGCGGCCCGGCCCCTTCCATCTCCATCAAGCTGTCGGCGCTGCATCCGCGTTATGACGTGGCCAACCGCGAGCGGGTGCTCGGCGAGATGTGCGAGCGGCTGGTGGGGCTGGTGCGTCTGGCCCGCGACAAGGACGTGGCCATCAGCATCGATGCCGAAGAGATGGACCGTCTCGAGCTCTCTCTGGACTTGTTCGAGCAGCTCTACCGCTCCGACGCCAACCGTGGCTGGGGCAAGCTCGGCATGGTGGTGCAGGCCTACTCCAAGCGCGCCCTGCCGGTACTTTGCTGGCTCACCGCGCTGGCCCGCGAGCAGGGAGATATCATTCCGGTGCGGCTGGTGAAGGGCGCCTACTGGGACAGCGAGCTGAAATATGCCCAGCAGGCCGGCCTGCCCGGCTACCCGCTGTTTACCCGCAAGGCGGGTACCGACATCTCCTACCTCGCCTGCGCCCGCTACCTGCTGAGCGAGCCGACCCGCGGCTTCATCTCGCCCCAGTTTGCCACCCACAACGCCAACACCGTGGTCAGCATTCTGGAGATGGCCGGCGATCGCCAGTTCGAATTCCAGCGCCTGCACGGCATGGGGGAGGAGCTGCACAACGCGGTACTGAACGAGCAGCCAGGTCTGCACTGCCGCATCTATGCGCCGGTGGGGGCCCACAAGGATCTGCTGCCCTACCTGGTGCGCCGCCTGCTGGAGAACGGGGCCAACACCTCCTTCGTCCACAAGCTGGTGGACCCCAATACCCCGGTCGACTCCCTGGCCGAACACCCGCTGCGCACCCTCAAGCGCTACTCCAGCCTGGCCAACGACCGCATTCCGCAGCCTGTGAACCTGTTCAGCGACCGTAAGAACTCCAGCGGCGTCAACATGAACATCGTCTCCATCCAACGCCCCTTCTTCGCCAAGCTGAAGGAGCTGGAGAGCAAGCAGTGGCTGGCGGGCCCCATCGTCGATGGCGAGACCCTCAAGCGCAACGAGGCCCGCGTGGTGCTGAGCCCGCAGGATGTGAGCCTGACCGTTGGCAAGATCCACTGGGCCGACGAGCAGGCGGTGGAGCAGGCGCTGGCCTCGGCCCATGCCGCCTTCCCGCGCTGGCGCGAGACCCCGGTGAGCGAGCGTGCTGCCGCCCTTGAGAAGCTGGCGGATCTGCTGGAAGCGAACCGCGAGCAGTTCATCTCCTTGTGTACCCGCGAGGCGGGCAAGTTGCTGCAGGACGGCATCGACGAGGTGCGCGAGGCGGTGGACTTCTGCCGCTACTACGCGGTGCAGGCCCGTGGCCTGATGGGGCAGGCTACCCTGCTGCCCGGCTACACCGGCGAGATGAACGAGCTGTTCCTGCAGGGCCGCGGCGTGTTCGTCTGCATCAGCCCGTGGAACTTCCCGCTGGCGATTTTCCTGGGCCAGGTCGCCGCGGCACTGGCCACCGGCAACACAGTCATCGCCAAGCCGGCCGAGCAGACCGGCCTCATCGCCCACCTGGCGGTGACCCTGGCTCATCAGGCCGGCATTCCGGGCGACGTGCTGCAACTGCTGCCGGGTGACGGCGCCACCGTGGGTGCCAAGCTGACGGCGGATGCCCGCATCGGCGGCGTCTGCTTCACCGGCTCCACCGAGACCGCCAAGCTCATCAACATGACCCTGGCCCAGCGCGATGGCGCCATCCTGCCGCTTATCGCCGAGACCGGTGGCCAGAACGCCATGATCGTCGACTCCACCGCCCTGCCGGAGCAGGTGGTGCGCGACGTGGTGAGCGCCGCCTTCCAGAGCGCCGGCCAGCGCTGCTCCGCCCTGCGGGTGCTCTACCTGCAGGAAGAGATCGCGCCGCGGGTGCTGGAGATCCTGACTGGTGCCCTGCAGGAGCTCAAAGTGGGCAACCCGGCCGAGCACAACACCGACGTCGGCCCGGTCATCGACGCCGAGGCCAAGGCCGGGCTGGATGCGCACCTGGTGCACATGATCCCGCGTGCCCGCCTGATCGCTCAGGCGCCGATGCCGGCGGTGACCCTGGGAGGCCACTTCGTCCAGCCGACCGCGCTGGAGATTGGCTCCATCCGCGAGCTGACCCGCGAGCAGTTCGGCCCTATCCTGCACGTAGTGCGCTACGCCGCGCGGGATCTGGACAAGGTGATCGCGGATATCAACGGTACCGGCTACGGCCTGACGCTGGGGATCCACAGCCGCAACGAATCCCATGCCGAGGAGCTGGCGAGCCGCATCAACGTGGGCAACGTCTATATCAACCGCAACCAGATCGGCGCCATGGTCGGGGTGCAGCCGTTCGGCGGGCAGGGCCTCTCCGGCACCGGTCCCAAGGCGGGCGGCCCCCATTACCTGAGCCGCTTTGTGACCGAGAAGACTCGCACCATCAACACCACGGCGGTGGGCGGCAACGCCTCCCTGCTGGCGATGGGCGACGCCTGATCGACCGTGACCGACATCAGGCCGCCTGCGGGCGGCCTTTTTCATGGGCATTCTCATGGGTATTGAAAAGCCGCCATCTTGGGGTCGCCACCCGGCTTGCCGCGTCTTAAGATGGTGGCCGGTTGTCGCTTTCATCCGTCACCGCCGCCCAGTCCCGGGCGCGCATCCCGACCGACGTCACAACAAAGAGTGCTGCATCTATGCCATTAACCGAACAGGCCCGCTGGTTCGTGCTGGGGGGCGATCACCTCGTCCTGCTGGATGACCAGGGGCGCATTCCACAAGGCCCCCGCGCCTGTCTGCCCAGCCACTTGCAGCATGCTGCCTTTGAGCGCTTTGACGAGTGGGACGGGCTGCCCTGCCTGCTGCTCGATCTGGGGGGGGCGGCTGACACCGAGGCCCTGACCCCACTGCGCCAGCTGATGGTGGCCGGGGATGAAACGGGCTTTCAGCTGGCTGGCCGCGCCTGGCAGCTCGCCACCTTTCGCCGGACCCACCGCTTCTGCGGCGAGTGCGGCGCCCCCATGAGCCCGAAGGCGGGGGAGTGGGCGCAAGGGTGCCGCCATGGCCACGTCGTCTATCCGCGTATCTCCCCCTGCATCATCGTGGCGGTGCGCAAGGGGCCCGCCATCTTGCTGGCGGCCCACCGCCGTCACTATCAGGCCGAGGATCCCATGTATACCGTGCTGGCCGGTTTTGTGGAGGCGGGGGAGAACCTCGAGCAGTGCGTGGCTCGGGAGGTGTTCGAGGAGAGCGGCATCCGGGTGACCAACGTGCGTTACGTGGCGAGCCAGCCCTGGCCGTTTCCCCACAGCCTGATGATGGGCTTCACCGCCGATTATGAGAGCGGCGAGATCCGGGTGCAGGACGAGGAGCTGGTGGCGGCCGATTTCTTCGAGGCCGGTGCGCTGCCACGGCTGCCGCCCCACGGCACCATAGCGCGGCGGCTCATCGAGCTTTGCCTCGGCGAGCAGGCCTGAGGGATGCAATGAGGGATGCAAAGAGGGGCGCTTGTTTGCGCCCCTTCACATCTTTGCACTCCAACGGCAGTGGCTGGCGTTTGAGCCGCCCCCCGCCGCGCACAAAGTGGTATCATATCCGCCATTTTATGCTGGATATGAACTCAGGAACTGGGATGAAAGAGCTGAAGAACGATCGTTACCTGCGTGCCCTGCTGCGCCAGGAAGTGGACATGACCCCGGTATGGATGATGCGCCAGGCTGGCCGCTATCTGCCGGAATACAAGGCCACCCGCGCCCAGGCGGGGGATTTCATGTCCCTGTGCCGCAACGCCGAGCTGGCTTGTGAGGTCACCCTGCAGCCGCTGCGCCGCTATCCGCTCGATGCCGCTATCCTCTTCTCCGACATCCTCACCGTGCCCGATGCCATGGGCCTGGGTCTCTACTTCGAGCAGGGTGAAGGCCCGCGCTTCGAGCGTCCGATCACCTCCATGGCCGACGTGCAGGCGCTGCCGGTGCCGGATCCGGAAGACGAGCTGGGCTACGTGATGAACGCGGTGCGCACCATCCGCCGTGAGCTCAAGGGCGAAGTGCCGCTCATCGGCTTCTCCGGCAGCCCCTGGACCCTGGCCACCTACATGGTGGAGGGGGGCAGCTCCAAGGCGTTCACCAAGATCAAGCAGATGATGTACGCAGAGCCGCAGACCCTGCACCTGCTGCTCGACAAGCTGGCCGACAGCGTGATTGCCTATCTCAACGCCCAGATCAAGGCGGGTGCCCAGGCAGTCATGGTGTTCGATACCTGGGGCGGCGTGCTCACCCCGCGCGATTACCGCGACTTCTCCCTGCAGTACATGCACAAGATCGTCGATGGCCTGATCCGCGAGCACGACGGTCGCCGCGTGCCGGTCACCCTGTTCACCAAGAACGGTGGCCAGTGGTTGGAGCAGATCGCCGCCACCGGTTGCGATGCGCTGGGTCTGGACTGGACCACCGACATCGCCGACGCCAAGCGCCGGGTCGGCGACAAGGTGGCGCTGCAGGGCAACATGGACCCCTCCATGCTCTACGCCAGCCCGGCTCGCATCCGTGAAGAGGTCGCCTCCATCCTGGCCGGTTTCGGTCACGGCAACGGCCACGTCTTCAACCTGGGTCACGGCATCCATCAGGATGTGAACCCGGAGCATGCCGGCGTGTTCGTCAACGCGGTACACGAGCTGTCAGCCCAGTACCACGGCCGCTGAGCGCCGTCGACAACACAATAAACAACGGGGCCTGCGGGCCCCGTTTTGCTGTCTGCGGCGGGGGCTGCATCCTGACCGCCGCTCGGGTTACACTGCAACCCGGTAGAGGGCTGCCGACTTCAGGCGGGCACGGCAGCGTGCACCCCGGAGCTGGCGCCCTGCGGTCATGGCTGGAGGCAGGATGAGCAACAGGTTGTTGGATTGGGGTATCGACCTTGGCGGTACCAAGTGCGAGTGCGTGGTACTGGACGGGGACGAGGTGCTGCTGCGTCATCGCATTCCTACCGAACGTGCCGGCGGTTATGACCACATGATCGGCCAGATCGCCAAGCTGGTGGTAGAGTGCGCCGACAAGCTCGGCCAGCGGCCGACCCTCATCGGCATGGGGACGCCGGGGGCGCGGGATCCGCAAACCGGCCTGATGAAGAACTGCAACACCACCGAGCTCAACGGCAAGCCGTTCAAGGAAGATCTGGAGCGCCGGCTCGGCGTGCCGGTGCTTATCGCCAACGACGCCAACTGCTTCGCGCTGGCGGAAACCCATCTGGGAGCCGTGCGCCAGCACCACCCTGATGCCAAGGTAGTGTTCGGCATCATCATGGGCACCGGAGTGGGCTCCGGCATCGTCATCAACGGCCGCATCCTCAACGGCCACCACGGCATCGCCGGCGAGTGGGGCCACAACGTGCTCTCACCCGACGGCCCCGAGTGCTACTGCGGCAAGCGCGGCTGCGTCGAGACCTTCATCAGCGGCCCGGCGCTGGAGGCCTGGTACGAGGCCAAGGCCAAGCGTCACCTGCCGCTGGCCAAGATCGCGGCGGCGACGGCTCACGACCACGTGGCCAAGCTCACCATCGACCGGCTGCATCTGCTGTTTGGCCAGGCGCTGGCCAACGTGGTCAACATCCTGGACCCGGATGTGATCGTCATCGGCGGCGGGGTCGGCAACGTGCAGAGCCTGTACAGCGTGGGACGGGAGACTATTTTGCCCTTCCTCTTTAATCCCCGCTTCGCCACCCCCATTATTGCTCCAGCCCTGGGGGACAGCGCCGGGGTATTCGGGGCGGCACTGCTGGCCCGCGGTGAATTTCAGGATGCCCTGCTGTCGTGAGTCAACCATCCGCTTGTCCCTTTGTCCATGCTGAGGACCCGGAATTTTCATGATCAAGATTGCCATCAACGGGTACGGGCGGATCGGCCGCAACGTGCTGCGGGCCCTCTACGAGAGCGGCCGCGACAAGAACATCAAGATAGTGGCCATCAACGAGCTGGCCGCCCCCGAGGCCATGGTGCACCTGACCCGCTTCGACACCAGCCACGGTCGGTTCCACCATCCGGTGCAGCTGGCCGGCAACAGCATGCTGGTGGGGGAGGATCTCATCTCCCTGTTTGCCGAGAAAGACCCGTCCAGATTGCCATGGCGGGCGCTGGGGGTGGATGTGGTGCTGGATTGCACCGGGGTGTTCGGCTCGCGGGCCGATGCCGAGCTGCATCTGGCGGCGGGGGCGGGCAAGGTGTTGTTCTCCCATCCGGCCGAGGCGGACGTGGACGCTACCATCGTCTACGGAGTCAACCATCAGGTGCTGACCGGGCGCGAGCGGATCGTCTCGAACGCCTCCTGCACCACCAACTGCGTGGTCCCCGTCATCGAAACATTGCATCGAGAATTCGAGATAAATTGTGGTACTATTACGACAATTCATTCGGCCATGCATGATCAGCAAGTCATCGATGCCTACCACAGCGACTTGCGCCGAACCCGCGCCGCCAGCCAGTCCATCATCCCGGTGGATACCAAGCTGGCCAAGGGGTTGGAGCGGATCCTTCCCCACTTCGCCGGCAAGTTCGAGGCGATCGCGGTACGGGTACCGACCATCAATGTAACGGCAATGGATCTCAGTATTACTGTTCGTAAAAAAGTGACGGTTACTGACGTAAATCAAGCCCTGCAACGGGCATCCAGAGGTACATTAAGCGGTATTCTGGATTACACGGAAGAGCCACTGGTCTCCGTAGACTTTAATCATGATGCTCACTCCTGCATCATTGATGGTACCCAGACCCGGGTCAGCGATGCCAACCTCGTCAAGATGTTGATGTGGTGTGATAACGAATGGGGCTTCGCCAACCGCATGCTGGATACCACCCGGGCCATGATGGCCGCAGGCTGAGAGCCTGCACCGGGCGCAAGGTTACTGTTTTTAACATTACCTGAAAATATAGAGGACTGAATATGTCTGTTATCAAGATGACTGACCTGGATCTGGCGGGCAAACGCGTTCTGATCCGTGCTGACCTGAACGTGCCGGTAAAAGACGGCAAGGTCACCTCCGATGCACGTATCGTTGCGACTCTGCCGACCATCAAGCTGGCTCTGGAAAAGGGCGCCAAGCTGATGATCACCTCCCACCTGGGTCGTCCGACCGAGGGTGAATACAACGAAGAATTCTCCCTGGCTCCGGTTGTCAACTATCTGAAAGACGCACTGTCCTGCCCGGTTCGTCTGGCCAAAGACTACCTGGATGGCGTAGAAGTCGCCGCCGGTGAGCTGGTTGTGCTGGAAAACTGCCGCTTCAACAAAGGCGAGAAGAAGAACACCGAAGAGCTGGCCAAAAAATACGCCGCCCTGTGTGACGTCTTTGTAATGGATGCGTTCGGTACTGCTCACCGCGCCGAAGGCTCCACCTACGGTGTGGCCCAGTTCGCACCGGTCGCCTGTGCCGGCCCGCTGCTGGCTGGTGAACTGGAAGCCCTGGGCAAAGCCATGCTGAAGCCCGAGCGCCCGATGGTTGCCATCGTTGGCGGCTCCAAGGTCTCCACCAAGCTGACCGTACTGGAATCCCTCTCCAAGATCGCTGACCAGCTGGTGGTTGGTGGTGGCATCGCCAACACCTTCATCGCTGCTGCCGGTCACAACGTCGGCAAGTCTCTGTGCGAGCACGACCTGATCGACACCGCCAAGAAACTGGCTGCCGAAACCAACATCCCGGTGACCACCGACGTGGTTGTGGGTGCCGAGTTCTCCGAGTCCACCCCGGCCACCATCAAGTCCGTCTCTGAGGTGACCGACGGCGACATGATCTTCGACATCGGCCCTGACTCTGCCAAGGCCCTGGCCGACATCATCATGAACGCCAAGACCATCCTGTGGAACGGCCCGGTCGGCGTGTTCGAGTTTGACCAGTTCGCTGAAGGCACCAAGGTGATCGCCGAAGCCATCGCGGCTTCTCCGGCCTTCTCCATCGCGGGCGGTGGTGACACCCTGGCCGCCATCGACAAGTTCGGCATCGCCGACAAGGTCTCCTACATCTCCACCGGCGGCGGCGCCTTCCTGGAGTTCGTGGAAGGCAAGGTACTGCCGGCTGTTGCGATTCTGGAACAGCGCGCCAAAGCCTAATTGACCCGAGACGGGGGGCAAAAGCCTCCCGTTTCGTTTATCATGTGGCCGCTGTGCCGGTTCATGATGAACCCCCCATTTTTTATTAACGGCATACGAGACAGGACGATTAAACATGTCTAAGAAAATTTTCGACTTCGTAAAACCGGGCGTGATCACTGGTGATGACGTTCAGAAAGTGTTCGCCATCGCGAAAGAGAACGGCTTCGCTCTGCCGGCAGTCAACTGCGTCGGTACCGACTCCGTGAACGCCGTGCTGGAAGCTGCCGCCAAGGTGAAAGCGCCGGTTATCGTTCAGTTCTCCAACGGTGGTGCTGCATTCACCGCTGGTAAGGGTCTGAAGCTGGAAGGTCAGCAGGCTGCCATCATCGGTGCCATCTCCGGTGCCAAGCACGTGCACGCCGTTGCCGAAGCTTACGGTGTACCGGTCATCCTGCACACCGACCACGCTGCCAAGAAGCTGCTGCCGTGGATCGACGGTCTGCTGGAAGCGGGCGAGAAGCACTTCGCTGAAACCGGCAAGCCGCTGTTCTCCTCCCACATGCTGGATCTGTCCGAAGAGTCTCTGGAAGAGAACATCGACATCTGCTGCGAGTACCTGACCCGCATGGCCAAGATGAACATGACTCTGGAACTGGAACTGGGTTGCACCGGCGGCGAAGAAGACGGCGTCGACAACAGCCACATGGATCAGTCCGCTCTGTACACCCAGCCGGAAGACGTGGCCTACGCCTACGAGCGTCTGTCCAAGATCAGCCCGCGCTTCACCATCGCTGCCTCCTTCGGCAACGTGCACGGTGTCTACAAGCCGGGTAACGTCAAGCTGACCCCGTCCATCCTGGACGCTTCCCAGAAGTACGTGTCCGAGAAGTTCGGCATTCCGGCCAAGTCTCTGGACTTCGTATTCCACGGTGGCTCAGGTTCCACTCTGGAAGAGATCCGCGAGTCCATCTCCTACGGCGTAGTGAAGATGAACATCGACACCGACACCCAGTGGGCGACCTGGGAAGGCATCCTGGACTTCTACAAGACCAACGAAGCCTACCTGCAAGGTCAGCTGGGCAACCCGGAAGGCGCCGACAAGCCGAACAAGAAGTTCTACGATCCGCGTGTATGGCTGCGTGCCGGTCAGACTTCCATGATCAAGCGTCTGGAACAGGCTTTCTCCGACCTGAACGCCATCAACGTACTGTAATTCGTTACAGCACCTTGATTGCATGAAAAGGCGCCCTGCGGGGCGCCTTTTGCATGAGTGCGGATCGCGATGGGCGGTCGGCTCGTGACAAGGCGTCCTTTGGGGCGCCTTTTGCATTTCTGTGATCCCGGCGGGCTGGATTGGCGGCGGGGGCCTGCGTATTATCGATGACAGGCCGTTTATTTTAGTAAACGCAATGGGACCAGGGCAGGATGCTGAACATGCAGGGAAAGCACAACACACATCAGGAACACGTGGCCTCCTATTACGCGGCCACCCGCAATGACAATCAGCAGTGGCCAGAGCTCAGCGGGGAGTGCAATGCCGAGGTCTGCATCATAGGCGGCGGCTTCACCGGTCTCAATACCGCCATCAATCTGGCCGAGGCTGGCTACAAGGTGGTGCTGCTGGAAGCCAACCGTATCGGCTGGGGCGCCTCCGGGCGCAACGGTGGTCAGCTCATTCGCGGTATCGGTCACGACACCAGCCAGTTCGCCCGCTGGATTGGTGAAGAGGGTGTGCGCGAGCTGGATCTGATGGGGCTGGCGGCGGTCGAACTGGTGCGCGAGCGAGTCGAGCGTTTCAACATCGACTGCGACCTGCGCTGGGGTTACTGCGATCTGGCCACCCGTCAGCGCCATCTGGCCGGCTTCGAAGATGAGCTCGCGCACCTGGCGAGCCTCGGCTACCGGCACGAGCTGAAACTGGTGGCGCGCGAAGATATGCATACAGTGGTGGGATCGGATCGCTACATCGGCGGCATGATCGACATGGGCTCCGGCCACCTGCACCCTCTCAATCTGGCGCTGGGTGAGGCGCGCGCGGCGGCCAGCCTGGGGGTGGCGCTGTTTGAACAATCCAGAGTGGTGCACATCGACTATGGCGAGCGGCTGCAGGTCACCACGGCCCACGGCCGGGTCAGCGCCGACTACCTGGTGATCGGTTGCAACGCTTATCTTAACGACCTCAACCCCGAGCTGGGGGGCAAGGTGCTGCCGGCGGGCTCCTACATCCTCGCCACCGAGGTGCTGGAGAAACGGCTGCGCCAGCGCCTGCTGCCGCAAAACATGGCGGTGTGCGATCAGAACGTGACGCTCGACTACTACCGCCTCTCCGCCGACGGCCGCCTGCTGTTTGGCGGAGCCTGCAACTACTCGGGACGGGATCCTCGCGACATCAAGGCCTTCATGCTGCCCAAGCTGCTGCGGGTGTTTCCCGAGCTGGCGGAGACCGCCATCGAGTTCCAGTGGGGCGGCATGATAGGCATAGGGGCTAACCGGCTGCCCCAGATCGGCCGCCTGGCGGATCATCCCAACGTCTTCTATGCCCAGGCCTATTCCGGCCACGGCCTCAACGCTACCCATATGGCGGGCAAGCTGGTAGCGGAGGCGATCAGGGGGGAGAGCCGGGGGCTGGATCTGTTTGGCCGCGTGCCGCACATGACCTTCCCCGGCGGCCCGGCGCTGCGTTCGCCCTTGCTGGCGCTCGGTATGCTCTGGTATCGCTTCAAGGATCTGTTCTAAGCGAGTCAGGGCTTGCCACGGCTCGGCAAGCGGTTGCCGCCCCGTTTGCCGGCCAGCCGGATTTATCCTGCCGTTGCCTCGCTTTATAGTCGGAGTTGTCAAAAATCCATCATGCGCCAATTTCTTGTGCTGATCAGAGGAACACAGCGGATTGGCGCGGGGTTTGCCATCTGTGAACGGGGTTCGAGCCGCTGAGGATCAGCGGCGGCCCCGCTCAGGAGATCAGGACAATGACAACAAACGTAACAGCCGCGGGAAGCGTCGGCTCGCTGGCGCAACTGTTGGCAACGCGCAGCGGCGAACGGCAGGAGAGACCAGAGATGCCGCCCCCGCCGCCCCCCGGTGCGAGCAACAAGATGGAGCAGGATCTCAAGTCGGTGCTGGCCGAGCTGGGCCTGTCGGGCAAGAGCGAGGAAGAGAGCGGTGAGAGTACCGAGAGTACCGCCGCCAGCGGTGGTTCACTCGATTCCTTCATGGCGAGCCTGATGGATGCCCTGCACGCTCAGCAGGAGGGGAGCAAGGCCATCGCCACTGGCAGCAGTGACAATCCCATGAAGCTGGATCTGCAGAGCCTGCTGGGTCAGCTGGATGGGGAAGGGGAGCCTGGCAGCGAGGTGAGCGCTCTGCAGAGTCAATTCTCCAGCCTGCTGGAGAGCAGCGGCAACAGCGGTAGCGGGGTGACTCTGAAGGATCTGTTGTCGGCCTTTGCCAGCAAGATCCCGAGCGACGCGCCCGACCGGAAGGGTTATATGGTGGATACCCAGGCCTGAGTCGGCCCGGGTTGCCTGGCCGGGGCCGCGTCAGTGAGCGGGCTCGGCCAGACGCCAGCCCTGTTCGGTCTTCATCATCCACACTTCGGCCTGCTGCGGCAGCACCTGGCCCGCCTCGAACTCGCCGTATTTGCGCTCCAGCTCCATCAGCCCCATCTCCTGCTGGAAGGGGCCGACCCTGTCATAGACCAGATCCTCGTCCTGCAGCACCTGCAACTGCTCCAGTCCCCGCTTGAAGTGGAGCTGGTAGCTCACCTTGACCAGATAGACCCCCTCCATGCGCTCTTCCTTGTCCAGAATGGCGAAGTCGCTGATCTCGAACAGATTGGCGTCGGTGTCGGCCTGCAGTTTGGCGGTGACCTGGGTCCGGATTGCCTCTTCACCTGGACCTGCGTAACAGCCATAGAGCCAGAGGGCCAGCAGGGGGATGAACCACTTTTTCATCAAAACTCCGGACGAACGAGACGGGAAAGGGCAAATTTTGCCATGCTGCCGACCATATACAAGGGATTGCCAGAAAAATCAGTCAGTAAGGGGTGAGAGGGAGGGGGCGTGCCCGGAAGGGGCAGGGTCGATGGCTCGCTCCAGCACGATCACCTCGGCCCGGTAGCCGGCCAGCTCGCGGCGATAGCACTCGGTGAACCCTCGGCGCTGCCAGAAGGACAAGGCGGCCTCATTGCTGGCAATGACCGACAGGCGCAGCCGGGTTGCGCCCCAGGAGCGAGCCAGCGTGCAGGCGTGCAGATAGAGCGCCTGACCGCGGCCGGCCCCCTGCCAGGGCTCGCCCACCAGCAGCAGCCCCAGATAGGCGGTGGTGGGTTCGGGATAGCCGCGCAGCAGATCGAGCACGGCGGTAAGCTCCCCCGCCTCCCAGCACCCGATCACCCGTTTGGCAGAGAAGGGCAGCGTCGGCGGACAGGCCGTGAGCGCCTCCTCTGCTGCCTGGGCGCAGAGCGGCGCGTGACTTATCGCAGCCTGATAGGCTGGAGCCAGTTCGAACAGCCGCTGCAGGGCGGGCGCATCGCTTGCCTGCAGCTGACGCAGCTCAGTTGGCATCGCCAATCCTGTCCAGCTGACCGAGGAACTCGGCGGGCCCCATAAAGCCGGTCACCCGCTGGCCGCTCACTTCATTGCCGGCGCGGTCGAAGAAGATGAGGGTCGGCAGGCCCAGCACGTTGAGGCCGTTGAGCAGTTCCACATCGGCATCGTCGTTGGCGGTGACGTCCGCCTGCAGCAGTACCATCTGGCCGAAGCGCTCGCGCACGGCGGGGTCACTGAAGGTCTTGTGTTCGAACTCCTTGCAGGCCACGCACCAGTCGGCATAGAGATCGAGCAGCACCGGCTTGCCGCGGGCGGCGGCCAGCTGGGTCTTGAGATCGTCCAGGGTCTTGATGCGGATGAAGGCCGGCGCCTCGGTCTGAGCGGCAGTGCTGGCACCCTGGGGTGGCAGCAGCAGATCCTTGCCCACCACCACGGCACTGATCATCGCCAGCAGCAGCACGAAACCGCGCAGGCTGCGCCCCACCGAATGTTGCTGGTGCTGGTTGTGATGGTAGAGGTAGCCGCACAGCAGCAGCCCCCAGCCGAGCCAGGCCAGGGTGGCGACCTGATCGCTCCACAGCCTGGAGAGCAGCAGGATGGGCACCGCCAGCAGCGCAAACCCGAACAGCTGCTTGATCACGTCCATCCAGGCGCCCGCCTTGGGCAGCAGCTTGCCGCCCGAGGTGCCGAGCAGCAGCAGCGGCAGCCCCATGCCGAGCGACAGGGCGTAGAGGGCCGCGCCGCCGAGCCAGAGATCGCCGCTCTGGGCCACGTAGATGAGGGCGCCAGAGAGGGGGGCCGTGGTGCAGGGGGAGCAGACCAGGCCGGAGATCATCCCCATGATGCCGACCCCGAGCACGGAGCCGCCCTGCTGGCGGTTGGAGAGACCGGAGAGTCGGGTCTGCAGGCTGCTCGGCAGTTGCAGGGTGTAGAGCCCGAACATGGAGAGGGCCAGCAGCACGAACATCACCGAGAGCCCGATCAGCACATAGGGGTGCTGCAGCGCGGCCTGGAATTTCAAGCCTGCCGACGCCACCACCAGCCCGAGCAGGGTGTAGGTGACCGCCATCCCCTGCACGTAGACGAAGGAGAGCAGGAAGGCGCGGCGGGTGGAGAGGCGATGGCCGGCCCCGGCGATGATCCCGGTCAGGATGGGATACATGGGGAAGACGCAGGGGGTGAAGGCGAGGCCGAGCCCCAGTGCGAAGAAGGCGGCGACGCTGAGCCAGAAACCCTGGCTGCCGAGGGCGGCCGCCAGCTGATCTTGCTGGCTGCTGGCCGGGGCCGGCGTGGGCGCATCGACCTGGTCATGTGGCGGCTCAGCGACGAGGGGCTCGACGGCGATCCGCTTGTCGGTCGGGGGATAGCAGAGGCCGTCGGTGCAGCCCTGATAGCTGATCTTGAGGCTGGCCTGCTGGCCCGCTTCGGTCAGGGTGACGGGGATCTGCACCTCCCGGTAATAGACCTGGGTCTTGCCGAAGAAGTCGTCTTCATGATCGGTACCGGCGGGCAGCACCGGCTCCTCGAAGGTGAGGTTCTCGCCCTGGAAGCTGAAGCGGTGGCGGTAGAGGTAGTAGTCGTCGGCGATGCGCAGGCGCAGCAGCAGCCGGTTGCCCTGCTGTTCGCTCTCGAGGACGA
Source organism: Aeromonas sp. S15(2024) (assembly GCF_041402265.1). Taxonomy (NCBI): domain Bacteria; kingdom Pseudomonadati; phylum Pseudomonadota; class Gammaproteobacteria; order Aeromonadales; family Aeromonadaceae; genus Aeromonas; species Aeromonas sp. S15(2024). Next base: position 39,120 of record NZ_JBGLQY010000011.1, read on the forward strand.
ACGCCTCGTCCACTTTCAGAAATTTGGGCTGGGCGCTGGCCTCTATGCCGAGGGCACTCAGCAGATCCGTGCTGCTGGCCCGGGCCGGCAGTGAGCCGAGCCCGGCCAGCAGGGCGCAGAGCAACAGCAGGGAAGAGAGCAGGCGAAACGGCGTCATGAGGTTTCCTGTTTTATCCAGTCGAGATAGGGCTGGTGGCCCTGGCTTGTCGGCAGCGCCAGGATCTCCGGCACCTCATAGGGGTGATGAGCAAGAATGCACTGGCGCAGCGGCTCGAACAGGGCGGCGTGCGACTTGATGATGAGCTGGATCTCCGTGGCCCGTTCAATCCGGTCCTGCCAGCGATAGACGGAGGTGAGGCCGGGCAGCTGGTTGATGCAGGCCGCCAGTCGCCGATCGAGCAGTTGTTCGCAGATGAGGTCGGCACTGGCCTCATCCGGGCAGGTGCAAAGCACCAGAATGGCGTCAGTCATGGTGAAATTTCTCGTCCGTACCGGGCGGCAAGGCGCCCGCAAACCAGTGGCTACTATACCTAGCGACGGGTCAAATAGCATCTGGCGCACTTTGCGGCTGCGACATGAAAATAAGTGGGGGGCATGAGATAGACGCTGTCAGAGCGACAAGGCAGAATGAGCGGGCTTGTTCCCATTCGACGTAAGGAAATGTATGACCCAACAGAATGAGCAGCAGAGAAACCGCATGTTGAGCCTGTTGCGCGAAGGTGAGCGCCGTATGTTGGTGCAACTGGCCGGTCTGCTGCGTACCAGTGCCGATGAAATCAATGCCGAGCTGGAAAGAGAGGAGTTGCTGGAGACCCTGGAGCAACCGGTCACGGTGGAGTATCTCAACGGCGTGGTGCAGCACCATCTGTTCGAGCGCCTGCACAAGGGTGACATGGTGGCGGCCCAGCGTCTGCTGACCCAGTACCAGAGCGACCTTGAGGCCATGCTGACCCAGGAGGTCGAGGCAGAGGCCCAGACCGAAGAGCTGAAGGCACAAGCCTGAAGGCCGCGGCAGGCCCGCCGGGCTTGTCCTCCCCCAGCACCATCATGCCTCTTGCATGATGGTGCCTCGTTTTTCCCACCGTTTGTTGCCGTCGTTCAACCCAGTGCGTTCTGCTGCCACTGACCCGGGATCGGGTACACCTTGTCGTAGCTCCAGTTGTAGACGAAGGCGTAGACCAGATAGAAGGTCACGAAGCCGATATTGAGCGCCAGCGCCGCCAGCAGGGCGAGATCCAGCCACCAGGCGATGACCGGCAGGGTGAGCGCCATGAAGCCCCCTTCAAAGCCGAACGCATGGACCACGCGCTGCCACAAGGTCTTGTGCGGGTGCCCCTGGTACTTGAGCAGCAGCTTGTCGAAGCCGATGTTGTAGACATAGTTCCAGACGGTGGCCAGTACCGAGAACAGGACGGCCAGCGGCCCCATGTGGCTGAGCTCGATGCCTGTGATCCAGCTGGCCAGGGGGGCTGCGATGAGCAGACCTATCACTTCAAAGCCGATAGCGTGGCGGATACGGTCATTGCGGGTACGCATAAATTCCTCTCTTTAAACAGCTATGTTGACTGACTGGTTGGCAATCTATCCCTATTTGTTGATAGTTTCACGTTAGTATCCATCGCTAAAATAGATGGATGACCGCATTTTCAGGAGCAGGACGATGAACCCATCGCTGGAACAACTCAGGGTATTGCTGGCCGCCGCGCAGGCAGGCTCCTTCTCGGCGGCCGCGCGCCAGCTGGGCAAGGCGCAGTCGGTAGTCAGCACCGCCATCGCCAATCTGGAGATAGATCTGGGGCTGGAGCTGTTCGATCGCAGCGGGCGTTATCCGGTGCTGACCGAGGCGGGCGTACGCATCAGCCAGGAGGCCGGCATCTTGCTGGCCCAGAGCGCCCGCTTGCAGGCCATCGCCGGCGAGCTGGCCAGCGGCGTCGAGTCGCGCCTGACCCTGGCCATCGATGATGACTCCCACCTGCCCTGGCTCGGCGCCGTGCTGGAGGAGTTCGCCACCCACTACCCGACGGTGGAGCTGGAGCTGCTGTTTCCGCTGATGGAGGATCTCACCGAGATGCTGATCAGCGGCCGCGCCCAGCTTGGCATCAGCTATCAGAAGGAGAACCCGCAGCAGGAGATCGTGGCCCGCTCGCTGGGAGGCGTCGCCATGCCGCTGGTGGTCTCCCCCGAACATCCGCTGGCCCACAAGGCGCCGCTGCGGGAGAGCGATCTGCAGGGGGCTCGCCAGCTGCTGGTGACAGGGCGACGGGAGGGGACGGAGCGCCATCGCTTTCGCCTGTCGGCGCAGGTGTGGTGGGTAGAGGGGGATCTCGGGATCCTGGAGCTGGTGAAACTGGGGCTGGGGTGGGCGGCAGTGCCCGATTTTCTGCTGCACCGGCCGCTGGCTCGGGGCGAGGTGGTGGTGCTCAAGCCGGACTTTATCACCCAGCCCGAGCTGGCGCTGGAGCTGCAGTGGCATCGCGCCCGCCCGCTCGGGCAGGCGGGGCGCTGGCTGAAGGAGGCCCTGCTGGCGCGGGTGCGCTAGCAGGGCGCTTTGCTTCGCTTACTCGGTCAGCTGATAGGGGAGGGGCTGCAGGGTCAGGCTTGAGCCTTCTTCCTGCTTGAGCCGGAAGCGAGCGTCGGCCTCGGTGTCCTTGGGCAGCACGGCGGTGAGCCACAGCTCGCCATCCTGCTGCCAGGCGTTGAGCACCATGCCGCTGCGGCGCCAGTTGTCACCGAGCTGGATCTCCAGGGTGTCGCCGCTGGTAACCGGGGTAGTGGCGGTGCCGCTCAGCACGAACAGGGCACGGTTGTTGGCGCCGCGATACTTGGCGCGGGCCACCGTCTCCTGCCCCATGTAGCAGCCCTTGGTGAAACTGATGCCATCCAGCGCCTGCAGGTTGAGCATCTGGGGAATGTACTCACCCTGATGAACCTCCTCCAGATGGGGGATGCCTGCCTTGATCTCCAGTCCCCACCAGAGCGACTCGGGGCCGCTGGGCAGGGCCAGCGCCAGCGGCTGTTCGCTGACCAGCAGCCAGCGATCGGCTTCGATCCGCACCGCCATGCCCCCCTCGATGAGGCCGCTCTCCTGCAGGTCGTATTGCCCCGCGATCCAGCCATCGGCTCCCTGACCGGCCACGCCGACCGCCTGGCCGTGATTTTCGCTGATCTCGACCTTGGCAAAGATCGCGAACTTCTTGAGCTCGGGCAGCTGGCGGGCCAGCACCGACGGCTTGGTCAGCATCAGCAGGCGATCGCTCAGGCAGAGCAGGCGAAAATCGCTCCACAGCTTGCCCTTGGGATCGCAGTGGCCGCCCAGGGTGTGCTGGCCCGGCTGCAGGGCGTTGACGTCACAGGTGACCTGACCCTGCAGGTATTTGGCGCGATCCGGGCCGCTCAGGCTGGTGATGGCCAGATCGGTCAGAGGGAACAGGGTTGGCTCGGCGGGAAGGGTTGGCAGGCTCACGATGGCATTCCAGAGACAGAAAGTATGTGACCTGCATGGTAAAGACGTAAGGAATGTTTGTCAGCCGGAAAATCCAGCTGGTACCATCGCCGGGTCTTTGTAAGGAGAGTTCCATGTTGAGCCCAATTGAAAAATCCCGCCTGAAGTGGGCCTGCCGCCGTGGCATGCTCGAGCTGGATGTGATCTTTATGCCCTTCTTCGAGCACGAGTTCGACGGTTTGAGCGAGGCCGATCAGCAGACCTTTATCCGCCTGCTGGAGTGCGAGGATCCGGAGCTGTTCCGCTGGAGCATGGGCCACGGCGTGCCGGAAGACCCCGCCTTCGCTGCCATGATCCCGCTGATCCTGGAACGCAATCAGGCCCGTCACGATCGCCAGCGTTGATCCATCCGTACGGGTGTCGATGCCCGTCACCGTCTCCAGGCAGCAGCGTCTGCTGCTGTTGTCGCTGTTTCTGCTGATCCTGTGGCCACTGGCCGCCCTGATCCACGGCTGGCAGTGGGCCCTGTTGCTGCCCTGCTGGGGTCTGGGGTTGTGGCGTGCCTGGCTCGACACAAACCGGATGACCGGTGTGCTGGAGTGGGACGGTCAGTGGCTCAGCTGGCAGGGCAACCGCTATCAGCTGGGGGCGGGCAGCCGCATCTGGCCCGGGGTACTCTGGCTGCAGCTGGTAGCGTTGGAGCGTCCCGCCAGCCGGCTCTGGCTGTTCAGCGATGCGTTGGCACCGGCCCACTACCGCACGCTGGCTCGCGCCATCCACTTCTCCCAGCAGACCCGCTAGCCGCTCTTCCCCATAAAACAGATGACCCCGCCGGAGCGAGGTCATCTTGGTGTTACTGCTTGTTGCTTGCGGCAGAGGTTAGTCCCGCTCCGGTGTCAGCACGGTCGGCTTGGAGTCAGGCTGCATGTCCGGGTAGTCCAGGTTGTAGTGCAGGCCGCGCGACTCCTTGCGCTGCAGGGCGCAGTTGACGATGAGCTCGGCCACCTGCAGCAGGTTGCGCAGCTCCAGCAGGTTGTTGGAGACCCGGAAGTTGGCGTAGTACTCCTGCACCTCCTGCTTGAGCAGGTCGATGCGGCGCTTGGCGCGGGCCAGACGTTTGTTGGTACGCACTATCCCCACGTAGTCCCACATCATCAGCCGCAGCTCGTGCCAGTTGTGTTGGATCACCACCAGCTCATCCGAATCTTCCACCTTGCTCTCGTCCCACACCGGCAGGTGGGGCGGCTCCACGCTCGTCGGCAGCTTGGCCAGGATGTCGGCCCCCGCCTGATGGGCATAGACCACGCATTCGAGCAGGGAGTTGGAGGCCATCCGGTTGGCACCGTGCAGCCCGGTATAGGTCACCTCGCCGATGGCGTAGAGGCCGGGAATGTCGGTCTGGCCGTTGTTGTCGATCATCACGCCACCGCAGGTGTAGTGGGCGGCGGGGACGATGGGCATCGCCTCCTTGGTGATATCGATGCCGACCGCGAGGCAGCGCTCATGGATGGTCGGGAAGTGCTTGATGATGAAATCGGCCGGCTTGTGACTGATGTCCAGATACATGCAGTCGGCACCGAGCCGCTTCATCTCGTGGTCGATGGCGCGGGCGACTATGTCCCGCGGTGCCAGCTCGGCCCGCTCGTCGAAGTCGGGCATGAAGCGACTGCCGTCGGGGCGGCGCAGGTAGGCCCCCTCTCCGCGCAGGGCTTCTGTCAGCAGGAAGTTGGGGTCATCGGGGTGGAACAGGCTGGTGGGGTGGAACTGGTTGAACTCCAGGTTTGCTACCCGGCAGCCGGCGCGCCACGCCATGGCGATACCATCGCCAGAGCTGACGTCCGGGTTGGAGGTGTACTGGTACACCTTGGAGGCACCGCCGGTGGCCAGCGCCACGAAGCGGGCACGGATCACCTCGACCTGCTCGGCGTTGCGGTTCCAGACATAGGCGCCCAGCACCCGGTTGCCGGGCAGACCCAGCTTGCGGGTGGTGATGAGGTCGACCGCGTTGAAGCGCTCCATCAGCTGGATGTTGGGGTGGGCGCGCACCTGATCAATCAGGGTGAGCTGCACCGCCTTGCCGGTGGCATCCGCCGCGTGGAAGATGCGGCGATGGCTGTGGCCCCCTTCGCGGGTCAGGTGATAGTGGGATTCGCCCTCGGCGTCCTCCTCCTGATCGAAGGGGACCCCCTGCTGGATCAGCCACTGGATGGAGTCGCGGGCGTTGCGGGCGGTGAACTCCACCACGGCCGGGTCACACAACCCGGCCCCGGCGTTGAGCGTGTCGCTCACATGGGATTCGATGCTGTCGGTCTCGTCGAACACGGCAGCGATGCCTCCTTGCGCATAGAAAGTGGCCCCTTCACTGATGGGCCCCTTGCTCAGAACCAGGACTTTGGCCTGGTCTGCCAATCGCAACGCGAGAGACAAACCGGCGGCACCGCTGCCAATGATCAGTACGTCGCAAAGGTATTCAACACTTGCTTTCATAAGTATCATTGGCCTGGATTAAGAACTGGCACCATGGTAGCCCAAGCGAGGGTGGTGATGCAGCCTGCGTCACATTTTTTTCAATGCAAGCGAACTTTCCCTGATTCCTCCTGTCTGAACTTGTGCGCTTAGGAAGGGCCGGAAAAGAAAAACGATAACCTGATGGGGGTTTTACGGCTCTGATGAGCGACCAGAATCTACTGGACGAACAGCTGGTTGAACGGGTCCAGCGTGGCGATAAAAATGCATTCAACCTGTTGGTAAAAAAATACCAGCACAAGGTGGTCAACCTGGTGGCCAGGTATGTCAACAATCCGGGCGATGTACCGGATGTGGCGCAGGAGGCTTTCATCAAGGCTTACCGCGCGCTGCCGACATTCCGTGGCGAGAGCGCCTTTTACACCTGGTTGTACCGGATTGCCGTGAACACGGCCAAGAATTATCTGACCTCTCAGGGGCGCAGGCCGCCCAGCAGTGACGTAGAGGCGGAAGAGGCAGAATACTATGGCGGTGGCGAAGCCTTGCAAGAGGTGGCCACCCCGGAAAACCTGACGCTGACCGACGAGATCAAGCGCACCGTGTTTTCTGCCATAGAAGCTTTGCCGGAAGACTTGAGGACAGCTATCACCCTTCGCGAACTGGAAGGGCTGAGCTACGAAGAGATTGCCGAAATCATGGATTGTCCGGTGGGTACGGTGAGATCCCGCATCTTCCGGGCGAGGGAAGCAATCGATAAAAAGCTGCAACCTCTGATCGAGAATTAACTGGGGAAAGACAGGTTAACTTATGGCAAATAAAGAGCAACTCTCGGCCCTGATGGACGGTGACTTGAGCGATGTTGAGGTTCTGAACGAGCTGGGAACGGATCCGGCTCTGCAAGAGACCTGGTCTCGTTACCACCTGATTGGTGATGCCATGCGGGGGGACCTGCCGGTCAATCTGCAACTGGATCTGAGCGACAGCATCATGGCTGCGCTGGAAGATGAACCCACCATACTGGCGCCCAAGCCGGTGGAGAGCAAACCTGCCGCACCGCAGCCGGGTACCTCCAAGACCGCCACCATAGTGCCGTTCCTGCGCCGTGCCGGCCAGCAGGTAGGGCAATACGCCATCGCCGCCTCGGTCGCTGCCGCCGTCATCTTCGGGGTGCAGCAGTATCAGGGGCAGGACGGTGTGCCGACCAACCCGGTACTCAACACTATCCCCGTTGGTGGCAGTGCCTCGCCGGTGAGCGTGCACTATCCGCAGGACGGCAATCGTGCGACCCAGCGTCAGCAGGGGTTGAGCGAACAGCAGATGCAGGAGCAGCGCGAGCGCATCAACGCTTTCCTGCGCGACCACCAGTTGCAACAGCGTCTGCTGCAAGACAAGCAGATTCAGGAATAACGGATTAGGGATCAGAACGTGCGCCAGTCCAGCCGTATTTTGCTGGCCTCTCTCCTGTTGATCAGTGCCAAGGCCTCGGCCGACGACAAGTCGGCCGAGGCCTTGTTGCAGCAGATGCAGAGTGCCGTCTCGCAACAGAATTTCGAATTGTCCATGGTCAAGGCCCGGCAGGGGCGACTCGAGCCTATCCGCTTCAGCCACGGCGTGATCGATGGCAAGGAGGTGGCTCACCTCAGCTACCTCGATGGCAAGACCATCGAGTACCTGCAGCGCCAGGACGAGTACACCTTTTTTGAAAATACCCATGAACCCTACACCCTCAAGGGGGCGCGTTTCCCCGGGGTATGGGCCACCCTGGTGAGAATGCCGTTGCCGCGGGTGCTGGAGAGTTATGATCCTGTGCTGGCCGGCCGCAGCCGGGCGGCTGGGTTGGTGGCTCAGGTGGTGCGGCTGGTGCCCAAGGAGGCCGACAAGTACGGTTTCGTGCTCTGGATTGATGAGCAGAGCAGCTTGTTGCTGCGGGTGGACATGGTGGATCGGGAAGGCAACCTGGTCGAACAGGTGTTGGGGGTGGATCTGGACCGGCTCCCTGCGCCGGCCCCCTGGCTGGTGAAGCTGGCCAGCAGCAAGCTGCCCCAGGCACTGGCGCTGGAAGATGCCTATCCGGCGCCGCAGCAGCAGCTGAACTGGCACCTCACCTGGCTGCCTGAAGGCTTCAAGGTGCTCTCCCGGGATCGTCACCAGCTGGTGACTACCAGTCTGCCGGTGGATTACATGATGCTCTCCGACGGGCTGGTGGATCTCTCGGTCTACGTGGCCCGGGTCGATCCCAAGCAGGCGGTGCGCCAGCAACTGATCCGTCAGGGCGCCACCTCGCTGGTGAGCTTCGTCAATGACGTGGGGGTCGAGATAACCGTGGTCGGGGAAGTGCCAGCCGACACCGCCAAGCGGATTGCCGAATCGGTGCAGCCGCTGGCCCGCAACGAGGCCGTACAGTAAGCCGTCAGACGCGGCTGCTTGCCCAAGGCCGGCAGTCGTGTTCAGATTGGGTCAATCTATCTTTCGTTATTGTGGAACCGTCTTGTGAGTGGAATGAGCGAAGAGCTGGCAACCGTGGTGGCCATTGATGGAGAACATGCCTGGGTGGAGTGCGAACGGCGCTCCGCCTGCAGCGGTTGTCATCAACAGTCCAACTGCGGTACCGGCACGGTGGCCAAGGCGTTTCCATTGAAAGCGCAGCGACTGCGGGTGGCACTCACCGCCGAGGTGAGCGTCGGCCAGCAGGTGAGGCTCGGCATTCCCCAGGCGAGCATCCTGCAGGGGGCCGCGCTGGTCTATGTGCTGCCGCTGTTCTGCCTGCTGGCGGGGGCCCTGCTGGGGCAACTCTGGCTGGCACCCCTGCTCTCTGCGGGGGAGGGGGTCACCATCCTCTGCTGCCTGCTGGGGGGCCTCGTCGGTTTTTCACTGGTTCGTTACTTTTCCAACCGGCTCGATCAGGGGGGCTATGGTCCCCGCATGCTGGGTGTGGTCCTGCCCACCCGCCACCTCTCCTGACCGTGCAGGCCGCTATTTCTGGTGCTTCGTCGACTAAAGATTGGCCGTCGACCGGGTTATCCAGTAAAATCCTGCCTCCATATCCGGCCCTAACCTAATTTTGAGTGATTCTTGCTCGATGAAACACATTCGTAACTTTTCGATTATTGCGCACATCGACCACGGTAAATCGACCCTGTCGGACCGTCTGATCCAGACTTGTGGCGGCCTCTCCGACCGCGAGATGCAGGCTCAGGTGCTTGACTCCATGGAACTGGAGCGCGAGCGCGGCATTACCATCAAAGCACAGAGTGTGACCCTGAACTACCAGGCACAAGACGGTAACACCTACCAGCTGAACTTTATCGACACCCCGGGCCACGTGGACTTCTCCTACGAGGTCTCCCGCTCGTTGGCGGCCTGTGAAGGGGCACTGCTGGTGGTGGATGCCGGCCAGGGGGTTGAGGCACAGACTCTGGCCAACTGCTACACCGCCATGGAAATGGACCTGGAAGTGGTGCCGGTGCTGAACAAGATCGACCTGCCGGCCGCCGAGCCAGAGCGGGTTGCCGAAGAGATCGAGGACATCGTCGGCATCGACGCGGTCGACGCGGTGCGCTGCTCCGCCAAGACCGGCCTCGGCGTCGATTTGGTGCTGGAAGAGATCGTGGCCAAGATCCCGTCTCCGGAAGGGGATCCGGATGCCCCGCTGCAGGCGCTGATCATCGACTCCTGGTTCGACTCCTATCTGGGCGTCGTCTCTCTGGTGCGGATCAAGAACGGTTCGCTCAAGAAGAATGACAAGATCAAGGTAATGAGCACCGGCCAGACCTGGGGTGTCGATCGTATCGGTATCTTCACACCCAAGCAGGTGGATACCGACGGTCTGGGCTGCGGCGAGGTAGGTTGGGTCGTCTGCGGCATCAAGGACATCCACGGCGCACCGGTGGGCGATACCCTGACCCTGGCCAAACACGGTGCCGAGAAGGCGCTGGCCGGCTTCAAGAAGGTGAAGCCGCAGGTCTATGCCGGTCTGTTCCCCATCTCCAGCGATGACTACGAGTCCTTCCGCGATGCACTGGAGAAGCTGTCGCTCAACGACGCCTCCTTGTTCTACGAGCCGGAGAGTTCCACCGCACTGGGCTTCGGCTTCCGTTGCGGCTTCCTCGGCATGCTGCACATGGAGATCATCCAGGAGCGGCTGGAGCGTGAGTACGATCTGGATCTGATCACCACGGCGCCGACCGTGGTCTACCAGATCGAGCAGACCGACGGCACCACCATCCACATCGACAGCCCGGCCCAGATGCCCGCCATCACCAGCATCAAGGAGATGCGTGAGCCGATCGCCGAGTGTCACATTCTGCTGCCGCAGGAGTACATGGGCAACGTGATCACCCTCTGTATCGAGAAGCGTGGCGTGCAGACCAACATGGTCTACCACGGCAAGCAGGTGGCACTGACCTATGAGATCCCGATGGCGGAAGTTGTGCTCGATTTCTTCGACCGCCTCAAGTCCACCAGCCGCGGTTACGCCTCGCTGGACTACGGCTTCAAGCGTTTCGAAACCTCCGACATGGTCCGTCTGGACATCATGATCAACGGCGAGCGGGTCGACGCCCTGGCCATCATCACCCACAAGGAGAACGCCCAGTATCGCGGTCGCCAGGTGGTGGAGAAGATGCGCGAGCTGATCCCGCGCCAGATGTTCGACATCGCCATCCAGGCTGCCATCGGCAACCAGATCATCGCTCGCAGCACCGTCAAGGCCCTGCGCAAGGACGTGACCGCCAAGTGTTATGGTGGTGACGTGAGTCGTAAGAAGAAGCTGCTGAACAAGCAGAAAGAAGGCAAGAAACGGATGAAGTCTCTGGGCCGTGTCGACGTGCCGCAGGAAGCCTTCCTCGCAATTCTCCACGTCGGAAAGGATTAATAGATGGCAAGCACGTTTTCCCTGATCCTGGTGGTGGTCTGCGCGATCACCGGTGTTATCTGGTGTCTGGACAAGATGATCTGGTCCAAGCAGCGAGCCGCCAAGATTGCCGTGGCCCGTGCCCACGGCGGCGCCCATCTGGACGAGAAAACCCTGGCCAAGGTGGCCCCCGTGCCGGTCTGGATCGAACAGACCGCCGGGGTCTTTCCGGTCATCACCCTCGTACTGATCCTGCGCTCCTTCATCTTCGAACCGTTCCAGATCCCGTCTGGTTCCATGATGCCCACCCTGCTGGTGGGCGATTTCATCCTGGTGGAGAAGTTTGCCTACGGCCTCAAGGATCCGGTGACCAACACCAAGTTCCTCGAGACCGGTGAACCCAAGCGCGGCGACGTGGTGGTGTTCAAGTATCCGCTGGATACCCGGGTGGACTACATCAAGCGCGTAGTCGGCATGCCGGGGGATCGGGTCATCTATCGTAACAAGGAGCTGATGATCCGGCCCAAGTGCGAGGAGCAGGAAGGGAAAACGTGCCCGGGCTTCCAGAAGCTCGACGTCAAGTTTGAACAAAGGGGTGAATTTACCCAGATGGGGATCCCGCTTGACCGCTATACCGAGCAGCTGGGCGAGGTGTCTCACGAGACCCTGCGCAACCCGCTGATGCCCGATATGGTCGGCCGTTACTACCGCCAGCCCGGCACCTACCCCGACGAGTGGGTCGTACCGGAAGGTCAGTACTTCGTCATGGGGGACAACCGTGACAACAGTACCGACAGCCGTTTCTGGGGCTTCGTGCCCGAGCAGAACCTGGTGGGCAAGGCGGTCGCTATCTGGATAAGTTTTGAATTCGAGCGCGAAGAAGGCTCCCTGCTGCCTAGCTGGGTACCGACAGGGGTGCGCTTCAACCGCATTGGCGGAATCAAGTAAATGAATATCAAGATGAACAGACTGCAGTCCCGTCTCGGGCATGTCTTTCAGGATCAAGAACTGCTGACCCGGGCGCTGACTCACCGCAGCGCCGGCTCCCGTCACAACGAGCGACTGGAATTTCTGGGTGACTCCATTTTGAGTCTGGTGATTGCCGACGATCTGTTCCACCGCTTCCCGCAGGCGGCGGAAGGGGATCTCAGCCGGATGCGCGCCACCCTGGTACGCGAGAAGACGCTAGCCGAACTGGGCCGGGAGTTCGACCTCGGGGATCACCTGATCCTGGGGCCGGGCGAGCTGAAGAGCGGTGGTTTTCGCCGTGAATCCATTCTGGCCGACACGGTCGAGGCGGTGATCGGCGCCGTCTATCTGGATACCAATCTTGAGACGGTACGGACCCTGCTGCTGGGCTGGTACGCCAGTCGCCTGGACGAGATTAAGCCGGGCATAGAGCAGAAGGATCCCAAGACCCGTCTGCAAGAAATTCTGCAGGGAAGCCGCAAATCCCTGCCGACCTACACAGTGACCAACGTCAAGGGCGAAGCCCACAACCAGGAGTTCACCGTCCAGTGTGAGGTGGAAGGTCTGGATGGTCCGCTGGTCGGGGTCGGCACCAGCCGTCGCAAGGCCGAACAGGCCGCTGCGCAGCAAGCATTGGAAAAACTGTCATGACAGATACTACCTACTGCGGCTTTGTCGCCATCGTGGGCCGCCCCAACGTGGGCAAGTCCACCCTGCTCAACAAGCTGCTTGGCCAGAAGGTCAGCATCACCTCGAAGAAGCCCCAGACTACCCGTCACCGGATCCTGGGGATCGACACCGAGGAGAACTATCAGACCATCTACGTGGATACCCCGGGTCTGCACATTGAAGAGAAACGGGCCATCAACCGTCTGATGAACCGCGCCGCCACCAGTTCGCTGGGGGACGTGGCCATGGTGGTGTTCGTGGTCGACGGCACCCACTGGACCAAGGACGACGAGATGGTGCTGGGCAAACTGCGCAACCTCAAGTGTCCCGTGGTACTGGCGGTCAACAAGATCGACAACGTCAAAGAGAAAGAGGATCTGCTGCCCCACCTGGAGTGGCTGGGCCAGCAGATGAACTTCTCCCATATCCTGCCCATCAGTGCCGAGAAGGGCACCAACGTGGAGAAGATCCGCGAGTGGGCCAAGGATCTGCTGCCGGAAAACGTCCACTTCTTCCCGGAAGATTACGTGACCGATCGCTCCTCCCGCTTCATGGCCTCCGAAATCATCCGCGAGAAGCTGATGCGCTTCACCGGTGAGGAGCTGCCCTACTCGGTGACGGTGGAGATCGAGCGCTTCAAGGTGGAAGAGAACGGTCTCTACCACATCCACGGCCTGATCCTGGTGGAGCGCGAAGGCCAGAAGAAGATGGTCATCGGCAACAAGGGCGAGAAGATCAAGACCATCGGCACCGAGGCCCGCATCGACATGGAACGGCTGTTCCAGAACAAGGTGCACCTCGAGCTGTGGGTCAAGGTCAAGTCCGGCTGGGCCGACGACGAGCGCGCCCTGCGCAGTCTCGGCTATGGCGACGACTGATTGCTGACCCCGGCTTTCGTCATTCACAGTCGGCCCTATCGGGAGACCAGCCAGCTGGTCGAGGTTTTCACCCAGGATAGTGGCCGTTTTACCCTGGTGGCTCGCGGTTCTCGCGGGCCACGCTCGCCTCTGAAGGGGCTGTTGCAGCCCTTTACCCTGCTCACCATCGCCTGGCGTGGCAAGGGGGATCTCAAGAATCTCACCCAGGTCGAGTGCCCGGATCACTCCCTGCGCCTCGGTGGCGATCGCCTCTTCTACGGCCTCTATCTCAACGAGCTGGTCTACTACCTGCTGGAGGCACACACCCCCTTCCCCGAGGTGTTCGATGCCTATGCCCGCGCCATCATGGCGCTGGCCGACGGCGAGACCCCGGAGCTGCCGCTGCGCCGCTTTGAGTTCCTGCTGCTGCAGGCGCTGGGTTATGCGGTGGACTTCGAGTACACGGCGGATGACGAGTCGCCAATTGAGCCAACCCTGCTCTACGGCTTCGAGCGGGAGTTGGGCTTTGTCGCTTGCGAACGGGCGCCGGATCCCCGTACCCTGTTTCTCGGCGCGCATCTGCTGGCCTTTGCCGAGGGGCGCTTCGATACTCCCCCTCTGTTGCAGGCGGCCAAGCGTTTCAGCCGGCTGGCACTGCAACCCTATCTGGGACGGCGTCAGTTGAAGAGCCGGGAGCTGTTTTTAAAGCGCAGAGGTGCAGGCCAGGGCTGAGGGCCCGCCGGCCCTGTGCCTCTGCCGCGGGTTGCAACCTGCAACCCCCCACGTGACATACGGATATCCGCGCGGTAGCCGCGCAGCCAACAGATGAAGAGTTTCAAGGAGTCCTCAATGAGTGAAATCTATCTGGGTGTGAACATCGATCATATCGCCACCCTGCGCAATGCCCGGGGCACCCAGTATCCGGATCCGGTACAGGCCGCCTTCGTGGCCGAGCAGGCCGGTGCGGATGGCATCACGGTGCACCTGCGGGAAGATCGCCGCCACATCACCGACCGTGACGTGGAGATCCTGCGCCAGACCATCCAGACCAGGATGAACCTGGAGATGGCGGTGACCGAGGAGATGGTCGGCATCGCCTGCCGTATCAAGCCTCACTTCGTCTGCCTGGTGCCGGAGAAGCGCACCGAGGTGACTACCGAGGGGGGTCTGGACGTAGCCGGCCAGCTGGACAAGGTGACCGATGCGGTGACCCGTCTGGCCGCCGTCGGCGCCCAGGTGTCGCTCTTCATCGATGCCGACCCCATCCAGATCGATGCGGCCGCCGCGAGCGGTGCTCCCTTCATCGAGATCCACACCGGTCGCTACGCCGATGCCACTACGGATGCCGAACGCAACGCCGAGTTCAAGCGCATCGCCGCCGGTGCCTCCTATGCCGCCGGCAAGGGCTTGAAGGTCAATGCCGGCCACGGCCTGCACTACCACAACGTCAAGGCCATCGCCGCCATCCCCGAGCTCTATGAGCTCAACATCGGCCACGCTATCATCGGCCGCGCCGCCTTCGACGGCCTGGCCAAGGCGGTCAGCGACATGCGCCTGCTGATGCAGGAAGCCCGTCAGGGGATCTGATCTATCGGCAGGGGCTGGGCCCCGCGGCACGAAGAGAAAAGGGACGCCACGGCGTCCCTTTTTGTTGTGACCAAGCATGATGGAAAGGTCGGTGGCGGTCAGACTTGCACTGCCTTCTGCGATGTTCAGAGCTTGCCGTCGCTCATGCACATGCGGATCTTGGCGGCGACCACCTCCTCCATGGCGGCCATGGCGGGCACCAGATACTGGCGCGGGTCGCTGGCGTCGGGGTGGGAGGCCAGGAAGGCCTTCATGGCGTCGGAGAAGGCGATCTTGAGCTCGGTGGCCACGTTGACCTTGCACACCCCGAGCTCGATGCAGCGGCGCACGTCCCGGTCGGGAATGCCGGAGGCGCCGTGCAGCACCAGCGGCACCGCGACCCTGGCCCGGATGGCGGCGAGGCGCTCGAAGTCGAGGCGCGGCTCCTCCTTGTAGAGGCCGTGGGCCGTGCCGATGGCGACGGCCAGGGAGTCGATGCCGGTGCGCGTCACGAACTCGGCCGCCTTGTCCGGGTCGGTCAGATGGGCGTTGGCGGCGTCCACGATAAGGTCATCCTCCTGGCCGCCGAGCTGGCCCAGTTCGGCCTCCACGCTCGCCCCCATGCGGTGGCAGAAGGTGACGACCCGCTGCACCTTGGCGACGTTCTCCTCGAACGGCAGGTGGGAGGCATCGATCATGGCGGAGTGAATGCCGGCCTCGACCTTGTAGTGGATATCCTGCTCATCCTCGTGGTGGTCCAGATGCAGTACCAGCGGGATGCGGTACTGATGGGCAGCCGAGGCACAGATGGAGACCAGGTACTCGACCCCGGCGTGGCGGTAGGTACCCGGCGTGGCGGCCAGGATCACCGGGGAGTTCAGTTTGGTGGCAGTGCGAGCCACCACCTCGACGGTCTCCAGGTTGTGGATGTTGAAGGCGGGCACCGCATAGCCGCGGCGCTGGGCATCTTTAAGCATTTCGTGGGACGAGATCAGATACATAAGGACTCCTTGGCACCTTGGCGGGCACCAGCTTCAGGGAAAGAGAGCGGGGCAGGGGCGGGGAGGATCTCCCGGCCGGCCACCCAGATATGTTGTTGATTGAGCTCCGTGGTCAGGGCGAGCAGGTTGGCCTGCTTGCCGACGGCCAGCGAGCCGAGGCGATGTTCCATCCCCAGCATCCGGGCCGGTGCCAGCGAAGCCATACGGATGGCCTCCTCCAGCGGCACGCCGGCCAGCTGCACCATGTTGCGCACGGCGCCGAGCAGGGTGAGGGTGCTGCCCGCCAGGCCGCCGGTGTCGGTGCGCACCACCCCGTCCTTCATCTCCACCCGGTAGTCGCCGAGCAGGTAGTGACCGTCCGGCATGCCGGCGGCGCGCATGGCATCCGTGATGAGCAGCAGGCGATCCCTGGCGCAGCAGTGACAGAGTCTGAGCACGCTCGGATGGACGTGGTGGCCGTCAGCGATGAGCTCCAGCCAGGCATCGGGATGCACCAGCCCTGCACCGACCATGCCGGGTTCTCTGTGGTGCAGGCCGCGCATGCCGTTGAAGCAGTGCACCAGCCCGGAGGCCCCCGCCGCCAGCGCCGCCATGGTGGTGTCGTGGTCGGCGGCGGAGTGGCCCAGCATCACCCGGATGCCGGCTTGCTTGAGATGACGGATGGCGGCCAGCGCCCCGGTTTTCTCGGGGGCGAGGGCGACCACCTTCAGGGTGCCTCGCGCCACCTGTTGCAGCTGGTCGAGCTCCGCCAGATCCAGCTCCCGGAACAGGGCCGGGTCATGGGCGCCCTTGTTGTCCGGAGTGAAGTAGGGCCCCTCCAGATAGCTGCCGAGCAGTTGCGCGCCCGGCAGGGGGCTCGCCATGGCATCGGCGATGCGGCCGAGGGTGCTGAGGATGGCGGGTAGCGGGGCGGTGACCGTGGTGGCGAGGAAGGCGCCCACCCCTTCTGCCGCCTTGGCGAGGGAGAGGCGGGCCAGGGCGTCGGCCGCCTCGTCCATCACGTCGACGCCGGCTCCGCCGTGGACATGGCCATCGATGAGGGCGGGCACCAGCAGCTCGACCTCCCGCACCGGGTCGTCGGCCGGGATGGGGTCGATGGCGGTGATGACGCCTCCTTCATGAGTCAGTACCTGGTGTGTCAGCCAGCCCTGCTCGGTCAGCAGGCGGCGGGCGCGGATCCGCTCTACCATCTAGATCCCCTCCTCGGCCAGGGTCTCGGCCCGCTCGCGCGCCAGCTCGTCCACCAGGCTGGTGAGGCCGCGATGACCACAGCACAGCGCCTGTTCGCGAAACTGGGACGGGGTCAGCTCGCCGCGCTCCATCACCATCTCCAGCAGCAGCTGCAGATTGGTGCCGGTGACCACCTCCCGCCCGGGCTGGCGCAGCGCCAGGGTGGAGGCGACCCGAAACGGGGTTCCCCCCAGCAGGTCGGTCAGAAAGACCACCCCATCCCCTCGCTCAACCTGGGTCAGGGCGCTTTCGCACTGATCCTGCAGCAGGGCCGTGGTGGAGGACTCGGGAAAGTCGATGGCGACCACCGCCTCCTGCTCGCCGAGGATCTGCAACATGGCCTGTTCCATGCCGCTGGCGAAGCCGCCGTGTCCGCAAATGATGATGCCCAACATAATCTGTTCCTTTACAGCAAAGGGCCGGCCTGGTGCCGGCACCGGATTAGAGGAAGCCTGCAAACTTGCCGACGATGCCGAGCACGACCGTGATGACGATGAGGCGCAGCGGGCTCCAGCCGCGGCGGATCAGCCCATACATGGCCAGGGTGTAGAGCAGCGGCAGGAAGGCGGGCATCAGCTTGTCGAGCACGTCCGCCTGCAGCTTCACCACCGCATCGCCGGCGGTGATCTCCAGGGTGGTGCCGAGTCGCACATAGGTGGCGACCAGGGCGCCTATCACCGTCATGCCGACGATGGAGGCGGCATGGCCCACCTTGCGGGTGTTGGCCTTGATGAGCGGAATGGCGGCCACCCCCATGCGATAGGCGTAGTGCGCCAGCCCGAAGCGCAGGCCGAAGTGCACCAGGTTGAACAGCAGGAAGAAGACCACAGCTCCCATGATGGAACCCTGCAGGGCAAGGTCGGCGCCGATGCCGCCGCAGATGGGCAGCAGGGTGAGCCAGAACATGGCATCGCCGATCCCGCCGAGCGGGGCACCGACCGCGATCTTGGTGCTCTGGATGCTGTTGACGTTCTGCTTGGAGCGCTCCATCGCCAGCACTATCCCCATCACGAAGGTGACCAGGAAGGGGTGGGTGTTGAAGAAGCCCATGTGGCCCTTCATCGCCCGGGAGAGATCCTTGGGGTTGGTGTGGATCTTCTGCAGTGCCGGCAGCAGGCCGTAGAGCCAGCCGGAGGCCTGCATCCGCTCGTAGTTGAAGGAGGCCTGCAGCAGCAGGGATCTCCAGGCGAAGCGGTTGATGTCCTGGCGGGTCAGCTCGGCCCCCAGTTGCTGATCTTCGTAGACGTCGTCGGAGACGGTGCGGGTCGGTTGCGGCTCGGCCGCCTGGGCCAGCCGGGTGGCGGTGTTGTTAGATGCCATCTTCAGTTTCCTCCTGGATGGGGCGGGCTTGTGGCGCCGGGTCCTTGCGCATGAAATCGATCAGAGCCATGGCCAGGGCGGCCGCGGCGATGGCCAGCACCGGCAGCTTGAGCCAGGCGGCGGCGACGAAACCGAGGATGAAGTAGGGGATGTAGACGTTCTTCATCATGATCTTGAGCAGCACGGCGAAGCCGATGGCGGGCATGATGCCGCCGGCGACGCCGAGGCCGTCGATGAGACGGGCGGGCAGCACGTCGATGGCGGTCTTGGCGTGTTCGGCCCCGAAGTAGGTGGGCAGGAAGGCGCACAGGAAGTAGAAGGAGCCCAGCACCAGCAGCGCCAGGTAGTTGACCCGCTCGATGCCGCGCACATCCCCCTGTTCCGCCATCCGGTCACAGCGGGACATGACCCCCGACATCACCGAGAAGAGGAAGGTGATCCCCATCTGGACCGCCACCGCGAACGGTACCGCGACCCCGACCGCCACATCCGGCTTGACCCCGGTGGTGATGGCGAAGGTGGCGCCGACTATGGTGCCGATGATGACGTTGGGCGGCTGGGCGCCTGCCAGCGGGGCCAGCCCCATCCAGACCAGCTCCAGGGTGCCGCCCACCAGAATGCCGGTGGGCAGGTCGCCGAGGATCAGGCCCACCAGCGGGCCCAGTACCACGGGCCGGTGGAAGTGGGTCAGGCCGTTGAACAGGTCAAGCCCGGCGAAGAACGCCAGCATGCCCAGCAATAGCCCTTGCAACAAACTGATTTCCATCACAATTGTCCTTAATCAGATGAGGTTGAAAATGTCCTGTGCCGGTTCGGTCGGCACCCCCTGGACAAAGCAGGCGACGTGGGCGTCCTGCAGGGCGCGAAACGCCGCTATGTCCGACTCGTCCACCGATACCGTCTTGTGGATCTGACGCTTGCCGTCGGCGTAGTGCATGTTGCCGACGTTGATGCGGGGGATGGGCACCCCGCCCTCCACCAGGGTGCGAAAGTCCGCCGGACTCTTGCACACCAGCAGGATCTTCTGGCGATCGGCGGCCTTGCCGATGTTGTCGATCACCTTCTGCAGTGGCCAGAAGCGCACTGCGATGCCCTCCGCCAACACCATCTCCATCAGGTTCTGCTGGATGGGGTCCTTCGCGACTTCGTCGTTGGCCACCAGCACCAGATTGGCGCCGGCGAAGCCGACCCATTGCACGCCGACCTGACCGTGGATCAGGCGCTCGTCGATACGGCTCAGCACTATGTTCGGCATCAGACGCCTCCTTGCTGGTTGAACGGATAGATGTTGACCCCCTGCACGACCCGGTTGACCCGCCCGCTCGGGCAGGGATTGTCCGGGGTGATGCCCAGCACCAGCGCGGTGTGGAAGGCGTAGTACTGGGCGTAGAGCAGGTAGCAGAGCGCCAGCTCGGCGTCGTCACCGTTGAGGGGGGTGGGCAGGTAGATGTGTTCGCCGGCGCTGATGAGCGGATCCGGCCGGTCGGCGAGGGCGACCACCCGGGCGGCATGGCCGTCCTGGCGCAGCTCGCCGAGCAGGTCCAGGTCGTACTGGCGGGTATAGGGATCGTTGGACACCATCAGCACGATCAGGGTCTGCCGATTGATGGCCGACTTGGGCCCGTGGCGAAAGCCGGTAGGGGAGTCGTGCATGGCCATCACCTGGCCGGCGGTGAGCTCCAGCAGCTTGAGGGCCGCCTCCTGGGCCACCCCCTGCAGGCTGCCGCTGCCAAGGTAGATGACCCGCTCCGGCAGCGGTTTATCCCACTCGGGTACCTTCAGTTCGGCCTGGGGCAGGATGGCGTCCCCCAGCGCGATGAGCGGCTGGCTGGCGATCGGGTTGAACTGGCGCGGCAGGAATACCGCCAGGCAGCTCAGCATCATGCTGGTCAGGCTGCTGGTCATGGCAAAGCTGCGGTCGTGGGTCTGGGGCGGCATCAGCAGCGCCAGGGAGCGGGCATCCTTTTGACAGCGGCGATAGAGCTCCCCCTCGCCGTTGCAGGTCAGCACCAGGTGGTGGCACTCGCTCAGCAGCTGGCTGGCAAGCTCCACCGCCGCCACGCTCTCCGGGCTGTTGCCGGAGCGGGCGAAGGAGATGAGCAGGGTCGGGCAGTCCTGTGCCATGTATTCGCCCGGATCGGTGACGATGTCGGTGGTGGCGATCGCCTCGAAGCGGCCGTTGAGGCGGGCACTGAGATAGGGGGCGAGGGCGCGGCCGGCAAAGGCGGAGGTGCCGGCTCCGGTCAGGATCACCCGCAGGTTGCCCCGCGACAGCAGGGGCAGCAGGAAGCGCTCTATGGTGGCGCGGCACTCCTCCACCATGGTGAGGGTCTCCCGCCAGGTGGCGGGTTGCTGGCGAATTTCACGGGCGGTGGCCAGGCCGTTGGCCGACCGCAGCGTCTCTTCTGGATAACCAAGGATCATCTCTACAACTCCTTATACAACCGGGGTCAGCCGGGAGTGGCTGGCGGGGACGGCGCTGCAGGCCGCCGCGTATTGGCGCAGCACCTCCTGCACCTGATCGAGAATGAGGTCGTGAACCCGGGGCGACAGCGTGCCCTGGCGCACCTTGCGGTATTGCAGCGGCAGGTGCTGGCTGAGCAGCGGCAGGGGAATGGGTTCGGCGGCCAGGTTGGCCAGCAGCCGGGCGTAACAGTCGTCGACCCGGCTGTCGGGCCAGTAGTAGCGAATGCGATCGGAGTAGCTGTAGCCACGGGCCAGCCGGCACTCGTTGGGGCTGCCCTGATAGTGGCTGCGCCAGAAGTCGGGGCGATCCAGCATGGTCTCTTCCAGCACCTGGCGCAGGCCCGAACAGGCCTTGGCCACCACCAGCTCCTCCTCGATGGCGGCGAGGGCAAACAGTGCCTCGCGCAGGGCAAAGGTGAGGGCCGGGCCGACCTTGAGGATGGCGAAGTGATCGCGCACCAGCTGGCGGTAGGCGTCCGGGGTCTGGTAATCGGTGGAGTGGGCTTCGAATACCAGATGGGGATAGGCCTCGATCATCCGGCTCAAGGGGGCGGCCCGCTCGGGGCGGTAGTCGATGACGTGGGTGTGGTCGAACTCCACGCCGGGCTGCACCACCAGACCGATCACCCGTGGCCAGAGCCGGGCCAGTCCGGCCTGCTCGAAGGCCTGCTGGTGGGCGACCAGGGTGTGGTGCGCCGCCTCCGGCGTGGTGACCGCCAGCTCGGCCAGCTCTTCGTGGGCACCGCCCGGTACCGGCACTTCGGTGCCAATCACATAGACCAGGTCGCTGTGGCCAAACTGCCGGATGGCGGTCTGCTCGGCCACGTTTGCCAGCCGGGCGGCGCGCGCCGCCACCAACTCGTCGGTCAGCGGCACCGGATCCCCCTGGCAGGGCATGCTGCAGTCGAGGTGGATCTTCTTGAAGCCGGCCGCAACATAGCTGGTGATGAGATCCTCGGCGTGGGCCATGGCCTGTTCGGCGGGTTCGCTCTGCCAGCGGTTGGGGCCGAGGTGATCCCCACCCAGTACCAGCCGCTGCACGGGAAAGCGGCACTCGGCGGCGAGCCGGTGCAGCAGGTCGTGAAAATCGGCCGGTGTCATGCCGGTGTAGCCGCCAAATTGATCCACCTGATTGGAAGTGGCCTCGACCAGCAGCAGCTGGTCTCCTTGCGCCGCCAGTCGCAGGGCCGCCTCCAGTACCAGCGGATGGGCGGAGCAGACGGCGTAGATCCCGACCTGTTCCCCCTGCTTGTGTTGTGCGACCAGATCCAGCATTGATTTCATTTCCCTCTTCCTCTTGGCCTGAACAAGATGTATTGCTTTCGATTTCTTTCTTTACCCTAGGCGTACGGCGTTCGAAACGAAATA
The DNA here is from genome assembly GCF_041402265.1 of Aeromonas sp. S15(2024). Lineage (NCBI taxonomy): Bacteria > Pseudomonadati > Pseudomonadota > Gammaproteobacteria > Aeromonadales > Aeromonadaceae > Aeromonas > Aeromonas sp. S15(2024). The sequence goes on from NZ_JBGLQY010000011.1 coordinate 61,326, forward strand.
AAAGCGTGTTCACATCTTGAGCAAGATCACAAAAAGAAATGAATCGAAAGTATTTTGGCTGCTTCAGGGAGTCTGATGGCACTTTTCAATTCAATGAAAGCTTGATTTGCCATCGAGGCTGAGTGTTAATAGGGAAACGTAACGAAGTGAAAGCTCTACTTTCACCACAGGACTCCGGCAGAGAGACTATGCAAATCACCGAAAAGAGCGTGCTCGGCACCAGCGAGCGACGGGAGCGCATCATTCAGCAGCTGCGCAGCAATGGCAGCGTTCAGGTCAACGAGCTGGCCGGCCACTATCAGGTCTCCACCGTCACCATCCGCAACGATCTGGCATTTCTGGAGAAACAGGGGGTGGCGGTGCGCGCCTACGGCGGCGCCCTGCTGTGCGAATCCGGTCAGCCGGTGGCCGAGCGCACCATCGCCGACAAGAGCGTGCTCAACACCCCGGTCAAACAGCGCATCGGCGCCATGGCGGCGAGCCTGGTGCAGCCGGGTTGTCGCCTCATTCTCGACTCGGGCACCACTACCCTGGAGGTGGCACGCCACCTGCGCGATCACCAGGAGATAGTGGTGATGACCAACGGCATGAACGTGGCGAATGCCCTGCTGGAGGCGGAAGGGGTGGAGCTGCTGATGACGGGGGGCCACCTGCGCCGCAAGTCGCTCTCCTTCTACGGCGCCCAGGCGGATCTCTCCTTGCAGAACTATCACTTCGATCTGCTGTTTCTCGGGGTGGATGGCATCGATCTGGAGCGCGGCGTCAGCACCCATCACGAAGACGAGGCCAGGCTCAACCGCTGCATGTGCCACGTGGCCGAGCGGATCATCGTCGTGACCGACTCCAGCAAGTTTGGCCGGCTGAGCCTGCACAAGATCGTCGATACCCGGCGCATCCACACCCTGATCACCGACGACGCCATTGCGGCGGAGACCCTGGCCGGTCTGCGCCAGGCCGGGATAGAGGTGCTGCTGGTGGAGGCCTGAGCCGGCAATCGACTGAGAATGCAAAAGAGGGACGCCATGGCGTCCCTCTTTCGTGGTCTGGGGCGAAGCTCAGCGTTGCGCGGGGAAATAGCGCTCGAGCAGGAGAGGGAGGATGGCCTGACGTTCGGCGTTCTTCTGCTTTGGGCAGAATGGCGTGATACCGGTAGGGATGAGGGTCAATCTGGCTCGGGAAAGTAACGCTCGAGCAGGGCTGTCAGGATGGCCTGGCTCTCGGCATCCGCTTCACCGCTGACCAGAGCGGGCCGAAAGTGGAGCTGGAAGGCGCGCAGGGCGGCGCGGCTCTGCTCGTCCCAGTGGCCGCTCGGGGCGACGCCATAGCCGTAGCGAGCCAGTCGTTGCTGCCAGCCGAGGGCATCCCAGGCCGGCGCCGGCTGCTGGCGCAGCTCGGTCAGCCGGGTCTCATCGGGCCAGGCGCCCACCCCGTAGTTCAGGGCCAGCTCGCGCCAGGGGAAGTGGGGACCGGGATCCTGCTTGCGCTCGGGGGCGACGTCGCTGTGGGCCAGCACCTGGGTGGGGGGGATCTGGTAGCGCTCGACCAGCTCGCGGGTGAGGGCCCCGAGGGCGGCTATCTGTGCCTGGGTGTAGGGCTGCCAGCGCCGCTGGTGGGCGGGCAGCAGCTCATCCTGTGGCGGGTAGCCGAGGTTGACGATCTCGATGCCAAGAGAGCTGGCATTGAGCCCCGTATACTGGTGCCAGCGGCTGCGGCCGGCATGCCAGGCGCGCCGGTTGTCGGGCACCAGCTGGTAGACCGGCAGTGGCCGCTCATGGGTATCGCGCGGGATCAGGTAGTGGGCGCTCACCTGATGGGCCGGCTCTGTCAGCAGGCGCAGGGAACGCTCATCGTCTTCATCCGTGTAGTGCAGGATCAGAAAGGCGATGCGCTCGTTCTGGCTGGCGCTCTGATGGTCGTTGTTGAGCCGATAGGGGGCGGGCTGACAGGCGCTCAGCAGCAGGGTGAGGCAGAGGGCATACCAGTGCCGGCAGGTGCCCCATGGCCGACGGCGCCCACCTACCGCCAGCAGGCGGTATGATGGTGAGCGCAGACGCCGGTCCATGGTTCAGCCGCGATACTTGGCGGTGAGGCCGATGAGGAAGTTGCGCAGGATCTGATCCCCGCAATCCTGATAGTGCTTGTGGTCCCGTGAGCGGAACAGGGCGCTCAGCTCGGACTTGGAGAGGTTGAAGTTCGCCAGCTTGAGGGTGGCGAGCATCTCCTCTTCCTTGAAGTTGAGGCCGATGCGCAGCTTGCGCAGGATCATGTTGTTGTTGATCCGGTTCGGGATCACCTGGGGCGGTGCATCTTCCCGCGCGCCGCGGCGCACCAGGATCAGGCCGTCGAGGAACTGGCTCAGGGCCGAATCCGGGCAGGCGGCAAAGCCAGCCTCCTGCACCTCACCCTCTTCTGCCTCTTTCATCAGCCAGCCGTGCAACTGGGTGTGGGTGACGGTCAGGTTGCCCTTGGCGAACATGTCGACCATCTGGTCGTTGCTGATGCTGAGGGCGTAGCGCAGGCGGCGCAAAATATCGTTGTTGGTCATGTCGACTCCTGTGGAAACGGCGCAACTTTATCATCTGGCGGGGCCCGCGTCAGAAAAAGCGGGCCACCGGGTCAGGCGAGGTAGCGGGGAGCCTCCTGGCGCACCTGCTCCATCGCATCCTGCAGCTCCAGCAACTCGGGCTCGAGTTCGGCCACCGCCACCCCGTCGCGCAGCTGCTGCTCCAGCTGGGAGAGCAGCCGCTGCAGACGAGGCACCCCCGAGTAGGCGCAGCCGCCGTTGAGGCGGTGGAGCTGGGCCAGCACCTCGCTGTCCTCCACCTGGCCGGCGAGCGCCGCCTCCAGCACCGGATCCACCTCGTCGAAACTGGTCATCAGCATGGTCAGCATCTCCTTGGCGAGATCCAGCTTGCCCGCCGCCTGGCGCACCGCCAGCGACCAGTCGATCTGCTGGCTGGCGTGATTCTGGTGGCGACGATGGGCGAAGTCGGTGATGAGCTTGGCCAGCATGGCCTCGTCGATGGGCTTGGCCAGATAGTCGTCCATGCCCTGGCGGATCAGCCGCTCCCGCTCGCCGGGAATGGCGTGGGCGGTGACCGCGACGATGGGCGTCTCGGTGTTGAGGGACTGGCTGCGAATAGCCTGGGTGGCGCTGATGCCGTCCATGATCGGCATCTGGATATCCATGAAGATGATGTCGAACGGCTGGCTCTGAGCCAGTCTGACCGCCTCCTTGCCGTTCTTGCACACCACCACCTGGCTCACCATCTCCTTGAGCATGGCGGCGATGAGCTTGAGGTTGGCGGCGTTGTCGTCCACCGCCAGCACCTTGATCTCCTGCACGCTGCGCGGGGAGGGCTCTGGCAGCGGGGCGCTGCGCGCCGCCTCGGGGGAGAGCAGGGCGTGCAGCAGCTTGCGATGGTTGATGGGTTTGGAGAGGCAGTGCTGGGCACCGTGGGCCAGCATGGCCTCGTAGAGCGAAGGCTCGTGGCTGCTGAGCAGCACTATGGTGTTCTGCTGGCCATCCAGCCCGTCGAGGCGCGCCACCACCTGCTGTGGGCTGTGCTGGGTACCGCTGCCGATGATCACCATGTCCTGGCTGCTCATCTCGGGCCAGGGGGCGTCGCCGGTCAGGGAGTGCACCTGCAACTGCCACTCCGCCAGCAGGGCGCAGATGGCGGAGTGGCTGAAGGGGTCCGGTTCCAGCAGCCAGACCCGCTTGCCCTGGATGCGATCCAGCGGCAACCGGTCGGTCTGGGGCAGGGGGGAGACTTCCAGATCCAGGCTGAAGGAGAAGACAGATCCCTTGCCAAGTTCCGATTCGAAGCGGATCTGGCCACCCATCTGCTGCACCAGCTTCTGGGTGATGACGAGGCCCAGGCCGGTGCCGCCATAGCGGCGAGAGATGGAGGAGTCGGCCTGGTTGAAGGCCTGGAACAGCTGGCGCTGCTGCTCTTCCGAGATGCCGATGCCGGTGTCGCGGATCAGCACGTTGAGCCGCACCTTGCTGCCGCTGGCACTGCCGATCTGCTCGATGCGCACATCCACGTTGCCGTGTTCGGTGAACTTGATGGCGTTGCCGGTGAGGTTGGTCAGCACCTGCTGCAGGCGCATGGGGTCGCCGGTGAGGTAGTCCGGCACCTCGGCGTCCACCTGCAGGGAGAGCTCCAGCTGCTTGTCGTGGGCGCTGGGGCCGAGCAGGTGCATGGTCTCGTTGAGGGTGTCGCGCAGGCTGAACGGGATGTGCTCCAGCTGCAGCTTGCCCGCCTCCAGCTTGGAGAAGTCGAGGATGTCGTTGATGATGCCGAGCAGGTTGCGGGCCGACTTCTCGATGGTCTGCATGTAGTCGGTCTGGCTCGGGGTCAGGCTGGTCTTGAGCAGCTGGCGGGTAAAGCCGATGACCCCGTTGAGCGGGGTGCGCAGCTCGTGGGACATGTTGGCGAGGAACTCCGACTTGACCCGCGCCGCCTCCTGCGCCCGCTTCTTGGCCATGTCGAGCTCGACGTTCTGGATCTCTATTTGTTCAAGTGTCTCCCGCAGATCCGAGGTCGCCTGATCGATATTCTGCTGCATCTCCTCGTGGTATTCCGAGAGCGCCTTGGCCATGGCGTTGATGCCGTTTTTCAGCATGTCCAGCTCGCCGGTGAGCTGACCGCTGACCCGGGTATCGAGCCGTCCCTCCCTGATCTTGTGCACCGCCTGCACCATGTCGGTGATGGGCTGGGTCACGCTCTTGACCAGCCGAAAGCCGAACAGGGTGCTGAAGGCGATGCCGATGAGCACCATGATCACCGCGAAGAAGGTGTCGCGGTACTGCAGGATCATGGCTCGGTCGGTGGTCATCTGCATGGAGATGTAGCCGATCATCGGCGGCTCCACGTCGCTTGGCAGCGGGAAGCCGTCCATGCTGGTCTCGGCCTGGATCGGGGTGCGCAAGATGATGTCATCGCCATAGAGGGTGACGCTGGTGAGCTCGGGGATCTGGCTGCCGTCCGGCAGCCGCAGCCGGGTGAAGTCCCTGTGGTAGTTGGACGTCACGAACAGCTGGTTGTCCTGGGTGAAGACGGCGATGGACTTGATGAGCGGCGAATTCTTGCGGTGGGTGAGGCCGATCAGCCGCTTGAGCGATTCGCGGCTGTGCTGGGTCATGCCATATTCACTGGCGATGGCCAGCGGCTCTATGATGTTGATGCCCTGATCGATCAGGTTGTTTTCCAGCTGCTGATAGCGGTGGAAGGTGAAATAGCCGGCCATCAGGCCGCCGATGATCAGGGTCGGCAAGATGGTAAAGGCCAGCACACGCGCCCGAAGGCCGTATTTGGTCATGCGGATGATCCCCCGAAGAGCAGGGTTGGCAATGGCGTAAACGAGCGGGTGCGGGCCCACAGGCCGTATTTGGTCATACTATTATTCTTGTGGGACAATAGCCTGCTGCAGATTCCACAATCATGACATAGCCACCTATAGGCACCAAGTTTTATGGCCCAGTTTTTCAAGCCCCAAAAGAAATCCACCCAGCCCCAACGCATTGAATTTACGGTAGACAGCCTGGATCACCACTGCGTCGGGATCGGCCGCCACCAGGGCAAGGCGATCTTCATCGAAGGGGCGTTGCCCGGTGAGCAGGTCAAGGCCCGCATCCTCGAAGACAAGAAGCAGTATGCCCACGCCGCCCTGCAACAGGTGGTGACCCCGGCGGCCAATCGCATCGCCCCCTTCTGCAGCCACTACCGCGAGTGCGGCGGCTGCAGCGCCCAGCACCTGGCCGAAGCGGATCAGCGCGCCGCCAAGGAGGCCGGCCTGGTCAGCCTGTTCGAGCGGCTAGGCAACATCCAGCCCCCGGCGCTGGAGCCCGTGCTGGGCGGGGAGTCCCGCGCCTATCGCCGGGTCTGCCGGTTGGCCATCAAGTTCGACAAGAACGGCCGCTGCACCCGGGTGGGCTTTCGTCGTCGTCAGTCCAACGATCTGGTGGAGATCAGTGGCTGTCCGGTGCTGGCTGAACCGCTCTCCGCACTGATCGCCCCGCTGCGCGAATGCCTCAACCGCCTCAAGAGCCAGCGTGAGCTGGGCCATGCGGAGTTGATCCAGGCCGAGCAGGGGATCCTGATGCTGCTGCGCCATACCGGCCGGCCGACCGAGGCGGATCGGGCGCAGCTGATCGAGTTCGCCGAGGCGCAGGGGATCGACCTCTATCTGCAGGCGGCCGATGAGCAGATTGAGCCGCTGCACCAGCAATTTGCGCCCTCCTACTCGCTTGATGGCCTGTCTCTTGCATTCGCTCCCGGTGACTTCATCCAGGTCAACGGCCCGGTCAACCAGCGCATGGTGGAGCAGGCGCTGAACTGGCTCGAGGCGGGCAAGGATGACAAGGTGCTCGATCTGTTCTGCGGCATCGGCAACTTCACCCTGCCGCTGGCCCGTCAGGCTCGCGAAGTGGTGGGGGTGGAAGGGGAGCTGGCCATGGTGACCCGTGCCGAAGAGAACGCCCGTCGCAACGGCATCGAGAACGCCCGTTTCTACAAGGCGGACTTGAGCGGCGACATCGCCGGCATGTCCTGGGCACGGGAAGGCTTCGATCTGGTGCTGCTGGATCCGGCCCGTCCCGGTGCGTTCGAGGTGATGGAGCACGTCGTGAAACTTTCACCCAGACGGGTGGTCTACGTTTCCTGTAATCCGGTCACCCTGGCGCGCGACAGCCAGGTGCTGGTGAAAAGGGGCTATCGGCTGGTGCGCCTCGGCATGCTCGACATGTTCCCGCACACCGGCCACCTGGAGTCCATGGCGCTGTTCGAGCGCAAATAGACGGGCGATGATGGGCAAAACGGACGTGGTGGCGGTGCCATGAAAGGGCTGCCGTCAGCTGACGATGGTGGCGTCCATAACGCTGTCTGGGCAGGCATGATTGGGGTAATCTAGACCCTTGTAAATCGGCAGGGCCTGGCGGAGAACTCTATTGTTTTTCTTGACAATATGCCTTGAAAAATTCTCCGCAGATCCCCATTTGAGGCAATCTCATGAGGGGAGGGGGCGACAGCCTTCGGCCCAATAATTTAAAGGATTGATACCATGGTTGCGGTTCGCGATATTCATTTGAAAGACAACTTCACCCTGGAGGAGTGGGTCAGCTCGCTCACCCTGAGTGACAGTGACAAGGATCAGCTGCGAACCGTCTACCAGTACTGTCTGACGCTCGGTGACGAAGCGCTCACCAACCGGCTGCTGGTGCGCGGGGTCGAGATGGTGGGCATCTTGCTGATGCTCAGCATGGATCTCGGCACCCTCAAGGCCGCCATCATCTACCCCTTCGTCGAAGCCGGTCTCATCAGCCAGGAGCGGATGGACGAGGACTTCGGTCCCAAGATCGCCAAGCTGGTGGAAGGGGTGCTGGAGATGGAGGCCATCCGCTCCCTGCAGACCCTCCACCGCAGTGAAACCTCGCCGGAGCAGGTCGACAACGTGCGGCGCATGCTGCTCGCCATGGTCGAGGATGTGCGCGCCGTGGTGATCAAGCTGGCGGAGCGGATCGCCTGCCTGCGGGAGGCTAAAAAGGCGGATGAAGAGACCCGGGTGCTGATGGCCCAGGAGATCACCAACATCTATGCCCCGCTGGCCAACCGGCTCGGCATCGGTCAGCTCAAGTGGGAGCTCGAGGATCTCGCCTTCCGCTATCTGCACCCGGATACCTACAAGCAGATCGCCAAACAGCTCGACGAGAAGCGCCTCGATCGGGAGCGCTACATTCGCGAGTTCGTGCAGTCCCTGCGTGATGCCCTTAAAGAGGCGGGAGTCGAGGCCGAAGTCTACGGCCGGCCGAAACACATCTACAGCATTTGGCGCAAGATGCAGAAGAAGCACCTCGAATTCAACGAGCTGTTCGACGTGCGTGCGGTGCGGGTGGTGACCAAGCGGCTGCAGGATTGCTATGCGGCGCTCGGCATCGTTCACACCCACTTCCACCACATTCCCCGCGAGTTTGACGACTATGTCGCCAACCCCAAACCCAACGGCTACCAGTCCATCCATACCGTGGTGGTGGGGCCCGAGGGCAAGACGGTGGAGATCCAGATCCGTACCGACCAGATGCACCAGGATGCCGAGCTCGGTGTGGCGGCCCACTGGCGCTACAAAGAAGGGGCTCAGGCCGGCGGCAAGGCCAACAACTTCGAAGACAAGATCGAGTGGCTGCGCAAGCTGCTCGCCTGGCAGGAGGATCTCTCCGAGAGCGGCTCCCTGCTCGAGGATCTGCGCAGTCAGGTGTTCGAGGACAGGGTCTATGTGTTCACTCCGAAAGGGGATGTCATCGACCTGCCGGCGGGGGCTACGCCCCTCGACTTTGCCTATCACGTCCACAGCATGATCGGCCACCGCTGCATCGGCGCCAAGATCGACGGCCGCATCGTGCCGTTCACCTATGCGCTGCAGACCGGTGATCAGGTCGAGGTGATCACCCAGAAAGAGCCGAACCCGAGTCGCGACTGGATGAACCCCAACTCAGGCTTCCTGCGCTCCAGCCGGGCGCGGGCCAAGGTGGCCACCTGGTTCAGAAAGCTGGATCGGGACAAGAACATCGTCGCCGGGCGCGAGCTGTTCGACAAGGAGCTGGATCGCCACAACCTCAGCATGGCCAAGATCGACAAGGGCAACATGCTGCGCCGCTTCAATCTGGAGAGTACCGACGATCTGCTGGCCGGCATCGGCAGCGGCGACATCCGCATCAACCAGGTGATCAACTACCTGGACACCTGCTACAACAAGCCGACGGCGGAGGAGGAAGATCGCCGCCTGCTGGAGAAACTGGAGCAGAAGGCCAACGCGCCGTTCCGCCACAAGCCCAAGGATCACATAGTCGTGGAAGGGGTCGGCAACCTGATGACCCACATCGCCCGCTGTTGCCAGCCGATCCCCGGGGATGCCATCCAGGGCTTCATCACCATGGGCCGCGGCGTATCCATCCACCGGGAGGATTGCGAGCAACTCAAAGAGCTGTCGCGCCGCAACCCGGAGCGGTTGATCGACGCGGTATGGGGGGAGAACTACTCCGGCGGCTACGGTCTCACCATCCGCATCCTCTCCAACGACAGATCCGGCCTGCTGCGCGACATCACCACAGTGCTCGCCAACGAGAAGATCAACGTGATGGGGGTGCGCTCGCGCTCCAACGTGCGCGAGCAGACCGCCGAGATCGACATGGAGCTGGAAATTTACAACATCAACGCCTTCAACCGGGCGTTGGCCAAGCTCAGCCAGCTCAACGACGTGATCAGCGCCAAGCGCCTCTGATCGTACGCAACACTGCACTCGTGACCGACCGCCAGGTCGGTCACTGTTTTCTCCCGGTAGCATCAAGAAAAGCGAACATCCCATGTCCCAACGTTACGACCTGCCCCAACTGCTCGCCATCATGGCCAAACTGCGCGACCCGCACGGGGGCTGCCCCTGGGATCTCAAGCAGAGCTTCCAGACCATAGTGCCGCACACTCTGGAGGAGGCCTACGAGGTTGCCGACGCCATCGAGACCGAAGATTGGCAGGGGCTGAAAGGGGAGCTGGGGGATCTGCTGTTCCAGGTGGTGTTCTACGCGCAGCTTGGCAAGGAGCAGGGGCTGTTCGACTTTGCCGACATCGTCGACACGGTGAGCGAGAAGCTGATTCGTCGCCACCCCCATGTCTTCTCCGATGCCGACCTCGGTGACGAGCAGGCGGTGAAGGTGAACTGGGAGGCGGAAAAGGCCAGGGAGCGGGCGGCACTCGACAAAGAGAGCGTGCTTGACGACATCCCCCTCTCGCTGCCGGCCCTGACCCGCGCCGCCAAGATCCAGAAGCGCTGCGCCACCGTCGGTTTTGACTGGAAGACCCTGGGCCCGGTGGTGGACAAGATCCACGAGGAGATCGACGAGGTGATGGAAGAAGCGCTGATGGCCGACGTGGATGAAGAACGGGTGAGCGACGAACTCGGCGATCTGCTGTTTGCCACCGTCAACCTGGTGCGCCATCTCGGCAAGGATCCGGAGCAGGTGCTGCGGGGCGCCAACGCCAAGTTCGAACGCCGCTTTCGTCAGGTTGAACAGTTTATCGCCGCGGAAGGGCTGAAAATGACCGACTGCAGCCTCGAGAAGCTGGATGCCGCCTGGGCCAAGGCCAAGGAAACCGAACAAAGTTGATTTGGCGCAAGATGGGGGCGCCGGGAGCCTGATAGATTTTTGTTCATTGTTTGGGAGAGGGGGTTTTGGTATACTGTTTCCCCGTCCTGCTTCATCCCCGAAGCACCCCTTAAAATTCCCTAAACTTCTTTCAGGTTCAGCATGACGACAAAATATATTTTTGTAACTGGTGGCGTTGTTTCATCCCTCGGCAAAGGCATTGCCGCAGCTTCTCTGGCAGCCATTCTGGAAGCCCGTGGTCTGGATGTGACCATCATGAAACTGGACCCCTATATCAACGTGGATCCGGGCACCATGAGCCCGACCCAGCACGGTGAAGTGTTCGTAACCGAGGACGGGGCCGAGACCGATCTGGACTTGGGCCACTACGAGCGTTTCATCCGCACCAAGATGACCCGCCGCAACAACTTCACCACCGGTCGCATCTACGCCGACGTGCTGCGCAAAGAGCGCCGCGGCGACTATCTGGGCGCCACCATTCAGGTGATCCCGCACATCACCAACGCCATTAAAGAGCGGGTGATTGCCGGTGCCGAAGGCCATCAGGTTGCCATCGTCGAAGTGGGCGGTACCGTGGGCGACATCGAGTCCCTGCCGTTCCTCGAAGCCATTCGTCAGCTGGCTGCCGAAGTGGGTCGCAACAACGCCATGTTCATGCACCTGACCCTGGTGCCTTATCTGGCCGCCGCCGGCGAAGTGAAGACCAAGCCGACCCAGCACTCCGTGAAGGAGCTGCTCTCCATCGGTATCCAGCCAGACGTGCTGATCTGCCGTTCCGACCGCGCCATTCCGGCCAACGAACGTGCCAAGATCGCCCTGTTCTGCAACGTGCCGGAGCGTGCCGTCATCTCCATGAAGGACGTCGACTCCATCTACAAGATCCCCGCGCTGCTGAAATCCCAGAACCTGGATTCCTACATCACCGAGCGCTTCGGCATCGAGTGCAAGGAGGCCGATCTGGCCGAGTGGGAACAGGTCATCTATGAAGAGGCCAACCCGACTGCAGAAGTGACCATCGGTATGGTGGGCAAGTACGTCTCCCTGCCGGATGCCTACAAGTCGGTCAACGAGGCGCTCAAGCACGGCGGTCTGAAGACCCGTCTCTCCGTCAACATCAAGTACATCGATTCCCAGGACATCGAGACCCGTGGCGCCGAGCTGCTGGAAGGTCTGGACGCGATCCTGGTACCGGGTGGCTTCGGTGAGCGCGGCGTGGAAGGCAAGATCCTGGCGGCCCAGTATGCCCGCGAGAACAAGATCCCGTATCTCGGCATCTGTCTCGGCATGCAGGTTGCCATGATCGAATTCGCCCGCAACGTGGCCGGCATGGCCGGGGCTCACTCCTCCGAATTCAAGAAAGATTGCGCCTACCCGGTAGTGGGTCTCATCACCGAGTGGGTGGATGACGAAGGCAACGTCGAGACCCGGACCGAGAAGTCCGATCTGGGCGGTACCATGCGTCTGGGTTCCCAGCTCTGCCACCTGGTGGAAGATTCCAAGGTGCGTCAGATGTACGGCAGCCCGACCATTTACGAGCGCCACCGTCACCGTTATGAAGTGAACAACAAGCTGCTGCCGCAGATCGAAGCAGCGGGCCTGAAAGTGACCGGTCTCTCCGCCGACAAGAAGTTGGTGGAAATCATCGAGATCCCGGATCACCCCTGGTTCGTGGCCGCGCAGTTCCACCCGGAGTTCACCTCGACTCCTCGTGATGGCCACGCCCTGTTCGCCGGTTTTGTGAAGGCGGCGGGCGAGTATCAGAAGCGTAATCTGAAGTAATTGAAAATAAATGCGGTTGGGGCCCTGTGCCACAGCCGCTTTTTTTGGCATATTTTTGTTGTTTTTTTACGAAACCTGAGGAAATACACATGTCCAAGATCGTTAAAGTGATCGGTCGTGAAATCATCGACTCCCGTGGTAACCCGACCGTTGAGGCCGAAGTTCACCTGGAAGGTGGTTTTGTTGGTATGGCAGCCGCTCCGTCTGGCGCGTCCACCGGTTCCCGCGAAGCGCTGGAACTGCGTGACGGCGACAAGAGCCGTTTCCTGGGTAAAGGCGTGCTGAAAGCCCTCGAAGCCGTCAACGGCCCGATCGCTCAAGCTCTGCTGGGTAAAGATGCCAAGGACCAGGCCACTGTCGACCAGATCATGATCGACCTCGACGGTACCGAGAACAAATCCAAGTTCGGCGCCAACGCCATCCTGGCTGTTTCCCTGGCCAACGCCAAAGCTGCCGCAGCTGCCAAAGGCATGCCGCTGTACGCCCACATCGCCGAGCTGAACGGCACCCCCGGTGTCTACTCCATGCCGCTGCCCATGATGAACATCATCAACGGTGGTGAGCACGCCGACAACAACGTCGACATCCAGGAGTTCATGATCCAGCCGGTTGGCGCCAAGACCCTGAAAGAAGCCGTTCGCATGGGCGCCGAAGTGTTCCACAACCTGGCCAAAGTGCTGAAGTCCAAGGGCTACAACACTGCAGTTGGTGACGAAGGTGGTTTCGCTCCGAACCTGAAATCCAACGCCGAAGCGCTGGAAGTGATCGCCGAAGCCGTTGCAGCTGCCGGTTACAAGCTGGGCACCGACGTGACCCTGGCCATGGACTGCGCTGCTTCCGAGTTCTACGATGCAGAGAAGAAAGAGTACAACCTGAAAGGCGAAGGCCGTGTCTTCACCTCCAACGGTTTCTCCGACTTCCTGGAAGAGCTGACTGCCAAGTTCCCGATCGTCTCCATCGAAGACGGCCTGGACGAATCTGACTGGGAAGGCTTCGCCTACCAGACCCAGAAACTGGGCAAGAAAATCCAGATCGTGGGTGACGACCTGTTCGTAACCAACACCAAGATCCTGAAGCGCGGTATCGACAACGGCATCGCCAACTCCATCCTGATCAAGTTCAACCAGATCGGTTCCCTGACCGAAACTCTGGCTGCCATCAAGATGGCCAAAGACGCTGGCTACACTGCCGTCATCTCCCACCGCTCCGGTGAGACCGAAGACGCGACCATCGCCGACCTGGCCGTTGGTACCGCTGCTGGCCAGATCAAGACCGGTTCCATGAGCCGTTCTGACCGTGTTGCCAAGTACAACCAGCTGATCCGTATCGAAGAAGCCCTGGGTGCCAAGGCTCCGTTCCGCGGTCTGAAAGAAGTGAAGAACCAGGCTTAATCGTCGCCGGTTCTCTTGCTTCACAAAGCCCCGCCATCCGGCGGGGCTTTTTCGTCTGTGTCACCCCCATCCCCAGATTCTGCATTTTTTGTTCCGACCCAACCCATCCGGGACACAGGCTTTCTTTTGTCTTGTCTGCGAATATGGGAAACTAGGCCGCTTGAAGGAGACTCAGTGCATGCGGCTACTCACTCTTATCCTGCTCTTCCTGTTGGGAGGGCTTCAATACGACCTCTGGCTGGGGAAGAATGGCCTGTCTGACTATCGTGAGCTGTCCGATGCCATTACCCGGCAGCAGCAGGACAATCTGTTACTCAAGGATCGCAACAACCTGATTTATCGCGAGATTGATGACCTGACCTCGGGCCTGGAGGCTATCGAGGAGCTGTCGCGCAACGATCTTGGCTACATCAAGCAGGGCGAGACCTTCTACCGCATCATTCCCAAGGACAAAGACAAGGGCTCCAGTTCCGGAGACGCAGCCTACGATGACTGATCATCACAGCGGACTGACCGCCATCGTGCCGGCCGCCGGCATCGGCAGCCGGATGGGGGCCGAGTGCCCGAAACAGTATCTGCAGCTGGCGGGCATGGCCATTCTGGAGCACACCCTGACCCGACTGCTCTCCCACCCGGCTATCGGTCAGGTCATAGTGGCGCTGGCTCCCCATGACCGCTGGTTCGACACACTGGCCGTGGCTGCCGATCCGAGGATCCTGCGAGTGGAAGGGGGCGCCGAACGCGCCTTCTCCGTGCTCAATGCGCTGCACGTGGCGCAAGGGGAGTGGGTGCTGGTGCATGACGCCGCCCGTCCCTGCCTGACCCACGGCGATCTCGATCGCCTCATCGCCACCGCCATGGCCTGTGGCGGAGCCATCCTCGGCAGCCGGGTGCGCGACACCATGAAGCGCTCCGACGCCGCCGGCAACATCCTCGCCACCGTCGAGCGCGAGGAGCTCTGGCACGCCCTGACCCCGCAGATGTTCCCCACCGGCTCCCTCAAGCGGGCGCTGGAGGAGGGGCTGGCGCTGGGTGCCACCATCACGGATGAGGCCTCCGCCATGGAGCGGGCCGGCTTCCCGGTGCGGATGGTGGAAGGGCGGGCCGACAACATCAAGGTGACCCGGCCGGAGGATCTCTCCCTGGCGGGGCTCTATTTGCAGCAACAGGACGCGCGCCGGCCGGCGCGACCCGATTCACCCACAGAGGAGCTGGCATGATCCGGATTGGACATGGTTTTGATGTACACAAGTTTGGCGGGGTTGGCCCCTGCATGCTGGGCGGGGTGGCGGTGCCGTATGAACAGGGCCTGCTGGCTCACTCCGATGGTGATGTGGTGCTGCATGCGGTGAGCGATGCCCTGCTGGGGGCCATCGGCGCCGGCGACATCGGCCGCCATTTCCCCGATACTGCGGCCGAATTCAAGGGCATCGACAGCCGCATCCTGCTGCGGGACGTGTTTGCCCGGGTGCAGAAGGCGGGTTATGCCATCGGCAATCTGGATGTGACCATCATCGCCCAGGCGCCCAAGATGGCGCCCCACATCGACGCCATGTGCGCCGTGCTGGCCGCCGATCTGCAATGTGATTTGAACCGGGTGAACGTCAAGGCGACGACCACCGAACAGCTTGGATTCACGGGGCGCAAGGAAGGGATCGCCACCGAAGCCGTCGTCTTACTGGTGAAACAATAATGCTCGAACAACTGGCCTACCTGCACGGGGCGCCCACGGCCCGCGGCATCCTCAAGGCGCAAGCCGCCGACTTCGTGGTCAATGAAGATCTCGGGTTTGAACCCTGCGGCGAGGGTGAGCACATCTTCGTCCAGGTGCGCAAAACCGGCGAGAACACCGCCTGGGTGGCGGGCCTGCTGGCCGATGCGGCCGGGGTTGCCCGCAATGCGGTGACCTGGGCCGGGCTGAAAGATCGCCACGCGGTGACCGAACAGTGGTTCGGTATCCACCTGCCTGGCAAGGCAGAGCCGGACCTCTCGGTCATCGAGAGCGACAGCATCCGGATCCTGCAGGTGAAGCGTCACAACAAGAAGCTGCGGGTCGGCTATCTCAAGGGCAACCACTTCACCCTGCGCCTCACCGGACTGGAGCAGGCCGACGGGCTGGAGTCCCGCCTGCAGGCCATCGCCGACCAGGGCGTGCCCAACTACTACGGCGAGCAGCGTTTCGGCCGTGGTGGCAACAATCTGGAGGCCGCCAAGGCGATGTTCGCCGGCAAGCGGATCAAGGATCGCAACAAGCGCTCCCTCTACCTCTCCGCCGCCCGCAGTATGCTGTTCAACGCCATCGTCAGCGCCCGCATCGAGCAGGGGCTGGCCCATCAGCTGCTGGCTGGCGACTGCGTGATGCTCAAAGGCAGCCACTCCATCTTCAGCGAAGAGAGCGTGACGCCCGAGCTGGAGGCGCGTCTCGCCTCCGGCGACGTGCAGCTCACCGCGCCCCAGTGGGGGCGTGGTCGCTCTGCCAGCCAGGGCGCCGCCGCCGAGTTCGAGCAGGCAGTGCTGGCGCCTTATCACGAGTGGTGCGAGGGGCTGGAGAAGGCGGGGCTGGATCAGGATCGCCGCCCCTTGCTGCTCAAGCCGCAGGCCATGAGCTGGCAGTTGGAGGGGGCTGTGCTGACCCTGTCGTTCTTCCTGCCGGCCGGGGCGTTTGCCACCAGCGTGGTGCGCGAGTTAATGCAGGCCGAAGAGGCCGATCATGGTTTCAGGAATCAGTCCGATGAGAATTCTGGTCAGTAATGACGACGGTGTGCATGCCGAGGGTATCCGTGCCCTCAGCGAGGCGCTGGCCGCCTGCGGCGAGGTCATCGTGGTGGCGCCGGATCGCAATCGCAGCGGGGCGAGTCACTCCCTGACGCTGGAAGTGCCGCTGCGG
Organism: Aeromonas sp. S15(2024); assembly: GCF_041402265.1. NCBI lineage: Bacteria > Pseudomonadati > Pseudomonadota > Gammaproteobacteria > Aeromonadales > Aeromonadaceae > Aeromonas > Aeromonas sp. S15(2024). The sequence continues at coordinate 77,545 of NZ_JBGLQY010000011.1, forward strand.
GTCACCCGCATCGCCGAAACCGGATATCATGCGGTGAAGGGAACGCCGACCGATTGCGTGCACCTGGCCGTCAACGAGCTGGTGCGCCCGGAACCCGACATGGTGGTGGCCGGTATCAACCACGGTGCCAACCTGGGGGATGACGTCATCTACTCGGGCACGGTGGCGGCTGCAACCGAGGGACGCCACCTCGGCTTCCCCTCGCTGGCCATCTCGCTGGTAGGCAAGACCCATTTCGCCACGGCGGCCCACTACGCCGCCCAGCTGGTGAGGGGCATGATGGTGCACCCGCTGCCCGCCGATCAGATCCTCAACGTCAATGTGCCTGACCTGCCCCTCGACCAGATCAAGGGGATCAGGGTGACGCGCCTTGGCAACCGCCACCGGGCGGAGTCGGTGATCTGCACCGAGGATCCCCGCGGTCAGCCCATCTACTGGATCGGCCCCCCCGGCAGCCAGCAAGATGCGGGAGAAGGCACGGATTTCGCCGCCATCGAGCAGGGCTACGTCTCGATCACCCCCCTGACCATCGATATGACTGCCTACAGCAGTCTGGCGGGGCTGGGGGCTTGGTTGGACCTGCAGGGATGAAGGTGTGATAGTACAGCGCCTGTTAAACCAGCTGATTGCGCAGGACATTCGCGATTTCCGCGTACTCGCGGCGATTGCCAAGGTGCCGCGCCAGCTGTTCGTGGATGAAGCCATGGCCCACAAGGCCTGGGACAATACGGCCCTGCCCATCGGTCACGGCCAGACCATCTCGCAGCCCTACATGGTGGCGCGCATGACCGAACTGCTGATCCAGAACAATCCGGCCCACGTGCTGGAGATTGGCACAGGATCGGGTTATCAGACGGCGGTGCTGGCTCATCTGGTGGAGCACGTCTACACGGTGGAGCGGATCAAGTCGCTGCAGTTTCAGGCCCGGCGCCGGCTGCGCCAGCTCGACCTGCACAATGTCTCCGCCAAGCACGGCAATGGCTGGCTGGGCTGGCCCAATAAAGGACCATTTGACGCCATTCTGGTCACGGCGGCGGCCAGCGAGGTGCCGACGGCCCTCACCGATCAGCTGGCCGACGGTGGCCGGCTGGTATTGCCGGTGGGAGATAGCCAGCAGACCCTGCAGCTGATCGAGCGGTCGGGCTCCCAGCTCACCAGCCGGATCCTGGAGCCGGTTCGTTTTGTTCCCCTGATTGACGGAGATGTCGAGTGAAGTTGTTTTCCCGCCTCTATGTGCTGGTGATGCAGTGGGCGCGCCACAAATATGCCCCCTGGTATCTGGCGATCACCGCCTTCATCGAGTCGGTGTTCTGGCCCATCCCGGTGGATGTGATGCTGGCCCCCATGGCGCTCGGCAAACCCCGGCGGGCCTGGCACTATGCCGCGCTCGCCACCCTGTTTTCGGTACTGGGCGCCCTGGTGGGTTACCTGCTCGGCTATGCCCTGTGGGAGCCTGTCGTTCAGCCGCTGGTTGCGTCGGTCGGCTATGAGGAGAAGATTGCCGTGGCCGAACAGTGGTTTCAGCAGTGGGGTATCTGGGTGATTTTTATTGCCAGCTTCACGCCGATCCCCTACAAGGTGTTTACCGTCACGGCCGGTCTGCTGCAAATGGCACTGCTGCCCTTCATCGTGACCTCGCTGATCGGGCGTGGCATGCGCTTTTTCCTGGTGGCGGGTCTGATGCGCTGGGGTGGCGAAAAGATGGAGCGCAAGCTGATGCACTATGTGGATGTGCTGGGTTGGCTCTGTATTGGTTTGGCCGTCGTGGCCTATTTCTGGTTTAGTCGTTGAGGATCCACTATGCGTTCGCGTATTTGGCAAGGAAGCAGTGTCGTCGTGTTGTCATGGCTGTTGCTTGCTTGCGCTTCCAGCAAGACCGCCGCCCCCGTCCAGGGACTGGGCAATGACGGTCTTGTTTCCACCATTCCGGCGCGCCAGATGGCAGCCCAGCCCACCATTCAGGGCAACAGCTACACGGTGAAGAAAGGGGATACGCTCTACTCCATCGCCTTCAACTCGGGCAATGACGTGCCCTCGCTGGCCAGCCTCAATGGCATCAGCCCCCCCTACAACATCTATCCGGGTCAACAGATCCGGCTCGACGCCTCCGGCAGCACCATGGCGGTGGCACGCAGCGCGGGCACCTATCAGGTTCGACCCGGTGATACCCTGAGCAGCATTGGTCGCCAGTTCGGCATGTCGAATCAGACCCTGGCCCAGAACAACAATCTGAGAGCCCCCTTTGCCCTTCAGGTGGGGCAGGTGCTGAACGTGCAGTCCTCCGGGGCGAGCAGTGGCCAGATGGTGGCGGCGACTTCGCCGGTGACCGCTCCGGTGGTCAGCCAGAGCAGTGGTCCCAAACCCCTGGCGCCGGCAACGTCAGGTACGACCACTCCATTCATCAAACAAAAAACCGTTGCTCAGCCATCTTCAAAAGAATACGCTCAGGCAAAAGAACAAAAAAACGACAACAAGCCTCAGTCGAGACTTTCTTGGCACTGGCCGACCAAAGGCCGGATCGTCGAGGGTTTCTCTGTTGCAGAACAGGGGAACAAGGGCATAGATATCGCCGGCCAGAAGGGGCAACCCATCTATGCGGCGAGCGGCGGCAAGGTCGTCTATGCGGGTAGCGCACTAAGGGGTTATGGCAAGCTGATCATCCTCAAGCACGATGATGACTACCTTTCAGCCTACGCTCACAACGATGAGCTGCGGGTCAAGGAAGGGGATTCTGTGCAGGGCGGATCTGTCATTGCCAACATGGGTAGCACGGACGCGCCGGATGTGCGATTGCACTTTGAAATCCGGTACAGAGGCAAGTCGATCAACCCGATGAGCCATTTGCCAAAGCGTTAGACCCAGAGAGTTAAGTCTTACTCTGGTGCAGGTCAGGGAGACACGCCATGAGCCAAGAACAACTGGTAATGCAGGATGCAGAGTTAGAGTTCGACGAAGAGCTGGAGAGTCAGGAAGAAGAAGAGATACAGGAAGTTGCGGCCGAGGCCGAAGAGACGATTTCCGATGAGCTGATGGCACCTGAACTGAACAAGGTGATGGATGCCACCCAGCTCTATCTCGGGGAGATTGGCTTCTCCCCCTTGCTCACGGCTGAAGAGGAAGTCTATTATGCTCGCCGTGCCTTGCGGGGTGACAAAGCCGCCCGCAAGCGCATGATCGAGTCCAACCTGCGGCTGGTGGTCAAGATCGCCCGTCGTTACAACAACCGCGGCCTGGTGCTGCTGGATCTCATCGAAGAGGGCAACCTCGGTCTCATCCGCGCGGTCGAAAAATTCGATCCGGAGCGCGGCTTCCGCTTCTCCACCTATGCCACCTGGTGGATCCGCCAGACCATAGAGCGGGCCATCATGAACCAGACCCGTACCATTCGTCTGCCCATTCATGTGGTCAAGGAGTTAAACGTTTACCTGCGCACCGCGCGCGAACTCTCTCATCGCCTCGATCATGAACCGACCGCCGAGGACATTGCCCAGGCGCTCGATCGCTCGGTGGATGATGTGAACCGCATGCTCAAGCTCAACGAGAAGATCACCTCGGTCGATACCCCAATTGGTGGCGATCGCGACAAGGCGCTGCTGGATGTGCTCTCTGATGAGCGCGGCATGGGCCCTGAGCTGGAGTCGCAGGATGACGACATGCGCGCCAGCATAGTGCACTGGCTGGAAGAGCTGAATCCCAAGCAGCGTGAGGTGCTGGCCCGTCGCTTCGGTCTGCTCGGCTATGAGCCGGCGACCCTGGAAGACGTGGGGGCCGAGATTGGCCTGACCCGGGAGCGGGTGCGCCAGATCCAGGTGGAGGGACTGCGCCGTCTGCGGGAGATCCTGCTGGGGCAGGGGCTCTCCATCGAGGCGCTGTTCCGTACCAACTAATTGCTGCGAGTGAGCGAAGATGCTTACCAGGCAAAACAAAAAGGGGCCCAAGGCCCCTTTTTCATGTCGGCAGGATCCTCAGGATCAAACCGGATCCAGCGTATCCAGCGGCCAGCGCGGCACGGCCTTCACGGCCAGCGGCTCGAACACGCCCGCTTTCAGGCGCTGCATGCCGGCATAGGCGATCATGGCGCCATTGTCGGTGCAATATTCGGTACGCGGATAGAACACTTCCCCCTTGAGGCTCTCCATCAGCTCGGCCAGCTGGGCGCGCAGGTGACGGTTGGCGCTGACGCCGCCGGCGACCACCAGGCGATTGAGGCCGGTCTCCTTCAGGGCGCGGCGACACTTGATGGCCAGTGTATCGACCACCGCATCCTCAAACGCCCGGGCGATGTCGGCACGGGTCTGCTCGTCATCGCCATTGGCTGCGATGGTGTTGGCGGCAAAGGTCTTGAGGCCGGAAAAGCTCATGTCGAGCCCGGGGCGGTCGGTCATGGGACGCGGGAAGGTGAAGCGGCCCTTGAGGCCTTTCTCTGCCAAGCGGGAGAGCAGCGGACCACCGGGATAGTCCAGACCCATCAGCTTGGCGGTCTTGTCGAACGCCTCGCCGGCGGCATCGTCGATGGATTCCCCGAGCAGCTGATAGCTGCCGATACCGTCGACCCGCACCAGCATGGAGTGGCCGCCGGAGACCAAGAGCGCCACAAAGGGGAACTCGGGAGCCTTCTCTTCCAGCATGGGCGCCAGCAGGTGGCCTTCCATGTGGTGCACGGCGATGGCTGGTTTGTTCCATGCCATCGCCAGCGAGCGGCCTATGGTGGCCCCCACCAGGATGGCGCCAACCAGACCCGGGCCCGCGGTATAGGCGATGCCGTCGATGTCATCCTTGCCCAGTCCGGCCTCTTGCAACGCCGCCTGGATCAAGGGGATCGTCTTGCGCACATGGTCCCGGCTGGCCAGCTCGGGAACGACGCCGCCGTAGTCCGCATGCAGCTTGACCTGGCTGTATAACTGGTGGGAAAGGATCCCTTTTTGATCGTCGAAGATCGCGATCCCGGTTTCGTCACAGGATGTCTCTATGCCCAATACACGCATTGCTAAAAAATTTCACTGCTAAAATGAGACGGCTATGGTAACCTTCGCGGGTTTTTTAAACCAGAGCGATCTCTGTGGGTTTACTTTCATTCCCTGTCCAGAGTATAATTTCGCACCATTTTAAGACATGCTGATCGATTGAAGGTCAGCTAACAATTTATCACTGAGGTGAAAGGCACATGCCAGTAATCAAAGTCCGTGAAAATGAGCCGTTTGACGTTGCTCTGCGTCGTTTCAAGCGTTCTTGCGAAAAAGCCGGTATCCTGTCCGAAGTTCGTAGCCGTGAGTTCTACGAGAAGCCGACTACCATTCGCAAGCGTGCCAAAGCGTCCGCCGTTAAGCGTCACGCCAAGAAGCTGTCCCGCGAAAACGCACGTCGTATCCGCCTGTACTAATCAAGGGATCATGCCGTGTCTCTGAAGGATCAACTCAAGGATCAGCAAAAGCTCGCCATGCTTGCCAAAGACAAGCAGCGGTTGGGCGCGATCCGTCTGTTGATGGCTGAAATCAAGCAGCGTGAAGTTGACACCCGTGTCGAGCTCAATGATCAGGATATCCTCGCTGTGGTGACCAAGATGGTCAAACAGCGCCGTGATTCCATCAGTCAATTCGAGGCCGCCGGTCGCCAGGATCTCGCCGACAAAGAGTCCGCCGAGATCGCTGTGCTGCAGGAGTTCCTGCCGCAACAGCTGACCGCAGCCGAGATTGCCGCACTGATTGAGCAAGCCATCGCTGAAAGTGGTGCTGCCGTCATGGCTGACATGGGCAAAGTCATGGCTGTCTTGAAGCCGAAAATTCAGGGGCGTGCCGATGTCGGCGCCGTCAGTGCGCAGGTGAAAACCCGCTTGGCGTAACAGGCAACTCTCTTGTTTGGTCAAATAAGCCGTGCTTCCCTGGGAATGCGCGGCTTTTTTATTTTCTACGCAATGAAACAGGACGGTTATGGCAGGCAGGATCCCACAATCCTTTATCGATGATCTGCTGGTACGCACAGACATTGTCGAGTTGATCGACTCCCGTGTGCGACTGAAGAAAGCCGGTAAAAACTACCAGGCTTGCTGCCCTTTTCATAACGAAAAAAGCCCCTCGTTTACCGTCAGTCAGGAGAAGCAGTTCTATCACTGTTTCGGCTGCGGTGCCCACGGCAATGCCATCGGCTTTGTGATGGAGTACGACGGGCTCGAGTTTCCCGACGCCATCGAAGAGCTGGCCAGCCTGCATGGCATGCAGGTCCCCCGTGAGCAAACGGCGGGGGGAGCCAGCAATAGCCAACCGGCCGTCAGCAAGGATCTGTTCGAGCTGATGAACCAGATTGCGCGCTTCTACGAGAGCAATCTCAAGAGCGCGCCGCAGGCGGTGGAGTATCTGAAGGGTCGGGGCCTGACTGGCGAGGTGGTCAAGCGCTTCAACATCGGGTATGCCCCCGGAGACTGGGATCAGGTGCGTCGCCGCTTTGGATCCAGCCGGGAGCACGAGCAGTTGCTCATCTCTGGCGGCATGCTGATCCCCCGTGACAGCGGCCCGGGCAGCTATGACCGCTTCCGCGATCGCATCATGTTCCCGATCCGCGACAAGCGCGGCCGGGTCATCGGCTTCGGTGGCCGGGTGTTGGGGGATGGCACGCCCAAGTATCTTAACTCTCCCGAAACGCCCATTTTCCATAAAGGGCGGGAGCTGTTCGGTCTCTACGAGGTCAAGCAGACGCACAAGGATCCGCGTCGGATCCTGGTGGTAGAGGGCTATATGGATGTGGTGGCGCTCGGCCAGTACGACATCGATTATGCGGTGGCGGCGCTGGGAACCGCGACCACCAGCGACCATATCCATACCCTGTTTCGCACCACGGCCGAGGTGGTCTGCTGTTACGACGGCGACAATGCCGGCCGTGAGGCGGCCTGGCGGGCATTGGATAACGCGCTGTCCCATCTGCAGGATGGCCGTGCACTCAAGTTCGTGTTTCTGCCGGATGGCGAGGATCCCGATTCCCTGGTGCGCCAGATCGGCAAGGATGGGTTCGAAGCGCTGCTCGACCAGGCTCAGCCGTTTGCCGATTTCATGTTCGAACGTCTCGGGCGCGATGCGGCTCTTTCCGGTGAGGCCGGCAAGTTCGAAGTGGCTAACAAGGCCGCCGATCTGATCCGCCGGGTGCCGGAAGGTTTTACCCGCGAGGGGTTGATCACCCGGCTCTCCAGCATGATGCGTTGGGGTGAAAACAAGCAGCGGATCGCCGAACTGTTTGCCCGCAACAGCCAGCCGAAGGCCGAGGTGAGCAAGCCCAAGGCGGCCAAGCTGACACCACTGCGCCGGGCGTTGGCATTGATGGTGCAATATCCGGCGATTACCGCCGAGCTGCCGGCCATGCCTGAGCTGGCTGGCCTGCGTCTGCAGGGGATCCAGTTCCTGCTGCAACTGCATCAGCAGATCCTGACTCAGCCCGGGGTGACAACAGGTATTCTGCTGGAACACTGGCGCGGTACCAAAGAGGGAGAGATCCTGGCCCAGCTGGCGATGCACGATCTGTTTGAAGAGGTAAAGCTCGACCAGGAGCCCGATATTCTGGGAGAATTGCAGGATACTTTCGTCGGTTTCATCAACCTGTTCCTGAAGCAGCGCATCGAGGAATTGCAGGCCAAGGTGGCGCAGGAAGGGCTAAGCTCTGAGGAAACTCAGGAGCTGATGATGCTGATCAGAGAGGTGCAGATTGAGAAAAGAAATGAAAGTGGGGCTTGATATTTGAGTGATTAACCCCAATATGAATACCGTTGCCCGAATGGACGGGATTAAAAGCAAACATTTTATAACCGCCTGGCCCCGACAATACTGCGGGCAGGGGTTTCTCATGACCGACGCCGCAACCAGACATAGCATGTCTGGCGGTTTTCTATTAGAATTGGCTATTTGCGCAGCAGCGCACTGTACGCGCAACCTAGCAACACCAACCGGATGAGTTCTATGGAGCAAACCCCGCAGTCTCAGCTTAAACTCCTCGTTGCCAAAGGTAAAGAACAGGGCTACCTGACCTATGCCGAGGTGAACGATCACCTCCCGCAAGACATTGTCGACTCTGACCAGATCGAAGACATCATCCAGATGATCAACGACATGGGTATCCAGGTGGTGGAGAACGCCCCGGATGCCGATGATCTTATCATGGCTGAAGGTGGTACCGCCGATGAGGACGCTGCCGAAGCAGCGGCCCAGGCTCTGGCATCTGTTGAATCCGAGATTGGTCGCACGACCGATCCCGTCCGCATGTACATGCGGGAAATGGGTACCGTCGAACTGCTAACTCGCGAAGGCGAAATCGATATCGCCAAGCGGATCGAAGACGGTATCAACCAGGTACAAAGTTCCGTTGCCGAGTACCCGGAAGCGATTACCTATCTGCTTGAACAGTACGACAAATATGAAGCCGAACAGCTGCGCCTGTCCGACATCATCTCCGGCTTCATCGATCCCAACGAGACCGACGACGTTGCACCGACCGCCACTCACATCGGCTCCGAGCTCAGCGAGGAAGATCTGGCTGACGAGGATGAAGACGAAGACGAAGACGAAGACGGTGATGGTGATGACTCCGACGATGATGGCGACGGTGGTCCGGATCCGGAAGTTGCTCGCGAGAAGTTCGGTGAGCTGCGCGCCCAGTACGAGGTAACCCGCCTCTCCATTCAGCAGAATGGCCGCGCGCACGAAGATACCCAGAATGCCATCGCCCAGTTGGCAGACGTGTTCCGTCAATTCCGCCTGATGCCCAAGCAGTTCGATCGCCTGGTCAACAACATGCGCGAGATGATGGAGCGGGTCCGCGTGCAGGAACGCATCATCATGAAACTCTGCGTTGAGCAGGCCAAGATGCCGAAGAAGACCTTCGTCGCGGCCTTCACCAACAACGAGTGCGAAACTGCCTGGTTCGAATACCAGAAGCAGGCCGGCAAGGCTTGGTCTCCCCGTCTGGTGGAGATGGACGAAGACGTGCTGCGCGCCATCGGCAAGCTGCAGCAGATCGAGGAAGAGACCGGTCTGTCCATCGCCCAGATCAAGGACATCAACCGTCGCATGAGCATCGGTGAGGCCAAGGCCCGCCGCGCCAAGAAAGAGATGGTCGAGGCCAACCTGCGTCTGGTTATCTCCATCGCCAAGAAGTACACCAACCGCGGTCTGCAGTTCCTGGATCTGATCCAGGAAGGCAACATCGGTCTGATGAAGGCGGTCGACAAATTCGAATATCGTCGTGGCTACAAGTTCTCGACCTACGCCACCTGGTGGATCCGTCAGGCCATTACCCGCTCCATCGCGGATCAGGCCCGTACCATCCGTATCCCGGTGCACATGATCGAGACCATCAACAAGCTCAACCGTATCTCCCGTCAGATGCTGCAGGAGATGGGTCGCGAACCGAACCCGGAAGAACTGGCCATGCGCATGGGCATGCCGGAAGACAAGATCCGCAAGGTGCTGAAAATCGCCAAAGAGCCCATCTCCATGGAGACGCCCATCGGTGATGATGAAGATTCCCACTTGGGCGACTTCATCGAAGATACCACCCTGGCCCTGCCGGCCGATGCGGCCACCAGCGAGAGCCTGCGCAACGCGACCCGCGAAGTGCTGGCCGGTCTGACCGCCCGCGAGGCCAAGGTATTGCGGATGCGCTTCGGTATCGACATGAACACTGACCACACCCTCGAGGAAGTGGGCAAGCAGTTCGACGTGACCCGTGAGCGGATCCGTCAGATCGAAGCCAAGGCACTGCGCAAGCTGCGCCATCCGAGCCGCTCTGAGGTGCTGCGCAGCTTCCTGGACGAATAATCCCGGACGTTCCAACCCGGAACAGCAGCCCAAAAGCCCCGTCATGCGGGGCTTTGTTTTATTCGTGGCGATGGGGCGCTGACGATGAACCACGGAACCGCTTGAATATGGATGAAATCTCGCCAAGTGGTTGATATGCCTATGGACTGGTTAACGGACATCCCCTATAATCCACGCCGCAAAAGCACATTTCGGCCCCTTAGCTCAGTTGGTTAGAGCAGTCGACTCATAATCGATTGGTCGTGGGTTCAAGTCCCCCAGGGGCCACCAATTCCAGAGGGTTAGCGAGATAGTACTCGCTAACCCTCTTTTCAATAGGATACCTATAGGATATCTCAGCCTGTAGAGTAACCACTCTAAAAACACTCCCCAGCCCCTCAAAAAATTTTTTCTCTGCCAGGAGGAAAAATTACCAGCCCCTTCAAAAGGTTCTCTTTTGAGAATCATCGCTAAAATTTTTTCTCCTCCCCAGATTCCCCTTTTCTATCTCTATATATTGAAAAAAGCGGGGTTACACGGGTTACGAGGTTACAACTCGGCTCTAGCCCAGTACTGGCGCGGCTTTGCGCTGTAACCCCACTCTGGGCACAAAAAGCGAATAGAGGTTACACGCACAGAAAGAAGCATGAGGTTACAAGCCTGTAGCCCTTGTCTGGCGGGGGCTACAGCCATTTTTCTTGACGGTGTAACCTGTAACCTCGAGAGGTTACAAATCTCAGCGTCCCACACTTGCCATGTAACCCCTGGAGAAACCCGCAGCTCCTTCCCAATCGAATAGAGCTGACGGCCAGCACTTCTATCTATCATCCCATCTGCTCATTTAACCGCATGTTTCATTATGCGGGGTCAGGCTTGTGGAGAAATGCTACTGTTTGATGATAAATCTCACGGAGGTCGGCATCCTCTTCGGAGAAACCAGCTGCCTGTCTGCCTCCTTCATTTTCTTCAAACTGTGAATGCCATCGGTGATCTCTTGTCACCGTCACTGATGCTGAGATACCAGGGAATTGATCTGCAGTTATGTCCACAATGATCCCTGAAATCTCTAGCCAAGCATGGGAACCATGAAGTGCATTAGTGCCGATTACCAATTCAACTCCTGTAACACCACATTCATAGAGATATTCAGCCAAGATATTACTGATATTGCCGCATGTACCAGCCGGAAAATCTTTAAAACCATCAGGCATTTGAGACCACTCTAGCTGGTCAAGTGCGTTTCTAAATTGGCTTGCAAGCTTGTACAATTCTTCGATCATACGAATCCTATTTCACTTTGTTGAGGCATCATGGTGAAACTGTTGTTTAGCCTATTGATTGGCGTTGCATTGTCAGGTTGCTCAGACCAGAAAACCGTGACAGACCCAAAGCTTTTAGTCCCGGTTATGCTAGAAGCTCATAAATGTTGCTTAACTGGCACCTGTATTGGTACTGCATCAGGTACGCCAGAGAATGCAGCCTGCGATGATGTCATCCAGATTAGCGAATGCCTAAAAGGTGAAGAGCAATCTTGCCCACTTAAGGGATATGGTGCTTTCTAGAAAGACAAAGGGGCCGCGAGGCCAGAGCGTGTTTAGCTACCGTATGCGGCCCTCAGGTCGGTAAGCTCACTAGCACAGGTGGAAAACTGAAATTTTTCAGATCTTATAAATCTGAGAAATGCTCATAGGTCTCTGTTTTTAAATGAAAATAGGTGATTACAGTCGGCAAACGGAAAAATCTGGGCGATGGCGAAACTGCCACGGAAAGTACGTTTTTGATATATAAATCAGACAGTTAAGTTTTACGCCTGGCCTGCTAATGTTGCGCATTTTTGCAAAAAACTGAAATTCCTTTCACTTCGTGCAGTTCCTCCCAAGCCCCCAACCCCCAAGAACGGCGCGGCCTAGAGCTAGGAAACTGCGGTAATCCATTTTTGCAAAAAATTTTCTTAACGCAGCCCGCAGGCGGGAGCGGATGAGCGCGGATTTCGTGACGTGAATAGAGCCGTAGCTTTTCTGGACAGTAAAAGACAGGTGAACTTCTAGTGGCGTTTAGATAAACCTACAGGCTCTAAATGAAGATGACAGGAAGATATCACTGGGGCATTTTGTAAACTTTTATTGGTAGCTCAAAAAAGATAGGGATAGTCTCTGATTAACTACCCCTATCTTCTATCGAACGGTCACATTCCTACTAACTTTGTAATAATCGCAATGACAATACCCGTGACTATTGGTGCGATATAAAGAGTATGGAACTGTGTAAAAAACTTATCGCTTGGAATGTCGACTGATCTTTCTATTTCATCTCTTGGCCTTTGATGCCGCCCCTCAAGCGAATCTTTCAGCATTTGCTCATCAATAGCCTCATTTATTCTTATGATTTTCATTATTTTCTTTTTGCCCGAGCCAATAAAAGCCATACCAATAAATATGATCCCATATATTACAAATGTGCTTATGCTCTCACTACTACTGATAGCATGTGGGTCAGGCGTTGGCGAGTTGTCCCAAAAAAAGTTTAACCATGGACTTGTGTTTGTATATATGTAATAGACTATGTTTTTGAATGGCGCTGCTATTGCCTCACCAATTCGACTACCATCACTCAATCTAAAATAAAACATTTTCAAGAATGAAACGATGGTTGAAATAGATGACGGAAGAAATATCAACATCCCAATAATTATTTCAATACAAGCTTTCTTTTTAATGGTGTTTAGCATAATTTAATACCCTATTTATTTTTGAGTATGGCCATAAATAATATGGCCATAAATTATATAGCTGTCATACCTGATATTGGCTTCGCGGGATTTCCAGTCGGAAAACACCACCATTCCGCCGGTAAATCCTTTTCCCATTTTTCACGATATAACGGGTATAAATTACTACAACATCTTCATCTGGCGCTGTCATAATGACGCTCCTGTATCGATTATAAAATCACCTTTACAATAGAGCGCCAAGCGTTTACACTTTGTACCGTCAAGTTTAAGTGTGCTGGCGCACAAGCGTAGGGGTGAAAAACCTACGTTGTCAGTGTACTGAGTCACAGGAGGGTGCAACTTCCTGTGACTCATATATATTCATACTTTCTTAGCTTATCAGTTTGATACATCGCCACTTCTAGGCTTACCCCAAAATGGTTTGCAATCGCTCTTGGATTTTTCAAATATTCTGCATTGTTGGGATCGACCAGCAACCATGACGCAAATTCGTTAGCTTGCCATTCAACATCCTCCGTGTAATCAAAGAAAGACATTGCTTGCGAGTGTGCAAACTCAGGAACAATGTTGTGATGCAGAACTAGGTGCCCTAACTCATGAGCCAATGTAAATCTAGCCCGAGGATTACCATCAAGAGCATCCAGATAAACTGAACTTCTAACTTTAATTGATTGCATCGAAGGCGTTGCTTTAGCATATTCAGCAACTAATTCTTCATTCTCACAATATTCTATTGTGATTTGACCATGGTTGTGCAAGACCTCAAGGAAACGCACAATATCAATTCTTCCATTGTCCACAGACTCGGGAGAATACAACTTAATGAACTCTCTTATTTTTTCAACCTCTTTCTGGATAAAGCCAGATGAGAGGGGCTTGACCTTGTTTGCCAAGTAACGCTGTTTCAAGTTGAATTCTCCCTAAAAACTAAATCATTTTAATTTTCTCAAGTAGAGCTGTTGCTTTATCATCAGATAATTCAACATACTTTCTAGCAAACGTAACCAATAACTCTCGATGCGAGTCTGACTCTCTTGCATCTATCTTTTGTGAAGGTTGAGACATTTCAACCACCTCATCAAAATCAGAGTCATTAATATATTTTTTATAAACTTCCTTTATTCTTGTGACGACATCCGTGTTTATGGACCTTTTCCCAAGTTCAATAGCTGATAGTTGAGCAACACTTACATCAAGCTTTGTAGCCATGTCTTTAAGTAGTTCATGCTCATCTATTCTGACTTTGCGTAAGAACCGACCCAGCGGGGTGACTGCAGCCATATCTCCTCCTGTGTGTGGGAGCATTTGTCTCTCCCACAATTAGATTAAACAAAAAAAACACATCATAGTCAACAAAAATTGTAGAATGACAACACAAAAATCAATATCCATTTGATTTATATGATCATTTTGTCCATTTTCATCATGTATACTCGCGATGGCGTTGCACTAGACATTGGAAGACGAATAAGAGTTTGTGTTTTCCCATGCTGAGCTTTGATGATCCTGCCTTGCTCTAGCGCTAGATGCGCAGCTTTTTTGGAGTCTATCCCCGTGCATATTTCTCTCCATCCCTCTGGCAGTACATAGAATGTGGCACTGTCATCTGAACCTGTCTTCGGGTTCTTTCGATAGCCAACCATCTGGATCGGTCTGTGATTAGGATCATCCCAGTCTGCAAACCGGCTGTACTGGTAAGCAGTGAAGAACTGTCGGATCTGGCGCAGAGTTGCCGCGTCTTCTTGGTTGCCCAGGTGGCCACGGTCGGCCAGCCACGCATCAAGACAAGCTCGTGCAGCCTTGGTGGCCTCTCCGGCTTGCCATCCAGTGATCCCCAAACGGGTGGCCAGCTCACCCGCTGCCGCAACCAAGGCAAAGCGGTTAATGGCTCGACCAACCTGATTACCGGCTCCCTCTGGGGTCATGGTTGTGACCAATCGGCGGATCTCCCCCTTCATCCATGTGCTGTGCCCGTTCAGGTCATTAGCCAATGCTTCAACATAAGCCCGAAAAGCGGTGCCGTGTTGCCCTTGCAGGCGCTCTCGCAGGGTATCAGCGAACTGGCGGCCATCAGCCATGCCATGCAGCTCCTCAAATGCGCCGTGTTTGCCGGTATCACTCGGGATCTGGATTGTGCGGATCTCCATACCGGCAAAGGTGCGCTGACCCGCTTGCTCGGCGTGGTCTTCCAGAGAAAGCTCACCAGTAGAGAGGAACAGCAAGCGCCATTGCTTGCGCTCGCGCAGCTCCCCATCCTGGCGGCTTCGCCCCTTGCCCTGTCCGTTGGCCAGCATATAGGCGACCAGACCAGCCTCCCGTCCATCCACCTCCTTGATTTCATCCAGGCACAGCAAGGCATCATTGCGGCGACTGGCGATCCCTTCTATCGCGTTACCGGTTGCTCGCCAGGTATGGGCGAACGCCTCGGGGCCGTACACGCTAGCGGCAGCCATCATGACGGTGGTCTTGCCGTCGGTACTCTCGCCTTTCAGGTGGAACCCGCCCCCCTCAACCCCAATCAGCGATAACAGGGGCGCAGCAAAGGCACACGACATGGCAAAGGCTAACCGACTATTTCCGACTGCCAGAGCGGCGACCTGAGCTTGCCACTCGGCCAAGGTGCCGGATGTGGTGAAGTCGTTATTCACATAACCGGTGGTTTGCAGGATCACCTCGTTGGCATCCGGCCCCAAGTTGCCATTTGGCAGCACATAGGCCCGCTTGTGCCAACCAGTGCGCTCGACACAGGTGATCCTGGCTTGCGGCTGGCAGCTCATCAGGTAATCGCGCAGCAGGTTCTTTTTGCTCATGTTGATGTAACTGAGCCCGCTCTCCGCCAGCTGGCCGAATACCTCCTCGCCGCCTTTGTGAACCAGCATACGCATGGGCATCGCCCAACGGCGGGTCTTGCCGTTGGTATCCCGCCACTCCAGCAACCGGCCAAAGCCTTGGCCCTGCTCGGTGTGGGTGATCGCCCTGACATGTAGCGGGGAACTGATAGGCACCGGCACCCGCTCGGCCTCCTCCCCCTTGCCGCGCCACTCCATGGCAAAGAGGCGATCTTTCCCCATGTTGTAGTTGTCGGGGAGCTCTGACGACTCGGGGGTTTGTTCTGCTGGGGTCTTGGTATCTGCGAATGAGGTCATGATCGCCTTCTTGGTATCGAGCAGCCCATGAGCCTGGTGGTAGTCGTTCCAGTCACCAGCTTCACCAGGAAGGCAGATCAGCCCCCCTATCGCTGTTGCGGCTTCTTGGGCTTTGGCTTGGCCAGGGTTGCCATCAATATGGGCATCGTTGTCACCGGCAATCAGGATCGGCTCTGCACCTTCTCGGCGCTTGGCAATCTCAGCCACGGCCAGCAGATTGCTTGCATCCATGGCGCAATAGACGGTTGCCCCTGTCGCCAAATGGACAGATACCCCCGTTGCGTAACCTTCACAGATTGCCACCCGTAGCCCGCCGGTTAACCGGTGAAATGCCCCTGCTTTCTGGCCGCCGGCCAAATAGCGCTTTTCGCCCTGGGGGTCGATGAGCTGGACGTTGACCAGCTGATCATTGTCATCAGTGAGCGGGATAACCAGGGAGCCCTGGGGGAAGTTGTGCCGTGCTTCTCGGATCAGGGTCTGATTGGTATCTGCCAGCCAGTCGGGCAGGTGCTTGAGGGAGAGATAAGGACTACGGCCCTTAACGCAATCCCCAATGATTGAGGCGGCCCTGGTGCAGGCTTTGCGCTTGGCTTTCTCTTCATCCTGTCTGGCTTTGGCTGCTACCTGCTCGGCGTTCTGTCGGCGGGCGGCGACCTCGTTTGCATCGAGACCGTCTGGGGATAACCCGAGCAAGGTGGCCACCTCTTGGGCGGCCTCCTTGGTGCTCTTGTGGGTGGCCTTGGCCAGCAGGGTTAAGCCATCACCGGCACCGCACTGGGAACAAATCCAGGTGCCCCGCCCCTCCTTATCATCCAGGCGAAACCGGTCTTTGCCACCGCAGGCAGGGCATGGGCCATGCTGGCCACGCTTGGGGACTGATAGGCCAAGTTCAGCAAGGATAAAGGGCCATTGGCCACGGGCTGCCAGGGAGACATCAGAGACAATTCGAATAGAGGTCATGACTCACCTCCAGGCAGCCGATCATTCAACTCACTGATCCGGCAAGAGTTGGTGTCTATGTCTTTCGCCAGTGCTTTGAGCAGGCCGGAAAGGCCATAGGTAAACTCTTCATGGTCGATGCGGCTCTTACGCTCCCAATCCACGCTGGCGGACAGCAAATGGGAAAGGGTATGAAGGGCACAGACTGACGTATCCAGTTCAGCAGTGACGCGGGTAAGCTCTTTTGAGGGGTTCTGATGGATGTTCATGCTTGCCCCCTTTTCGCATTGGGAATACGGGCAACAAACACGAGCGGCAAGCCAGGCAGATTGGCGCGCGCTTGGGCTTCGGTATCAGCGACGGCAGAAATGGTGCGTATACGGTGAAGGTCAGAGACCCTACCATGGGTGGCGATCAAGAAGGTGAAGATCATGATTACTATCCTTGGTTTTGGTAGACCAAGGCGGATCGGGTAGCCGCAAGACAGTGCCAAACCAAGGAAGGCACAGTGGGGGCGTTTTCTTTGGCTCCCGACCCATGCCCCCAAAAAAGGATAGATCTCCGGCATGAGGCCGAAGATGGGGGAAATGGTGCAAATTGTCCTTGGTTTAGTCATTGCCTGCGGGTGTCTAATCCGCCAGCCATACCAAGGGGTGTCTAAGCCCTTGGTGACCTGAAGGCTATCCGAATTGATCTGTGGATGCAACTCTTGCTGGGGATCAGGGGCTTTGCTATGGTGCATGGGCTTGCTCCTCTGGATTTGGGGGTGGGGTAAGCAAATAGGGAGCCCTGGCAGGCTCCCTTTTGTTTTTCTGGGCGGTTACTCCTCCAGCTCCCGTTGCAGGCATTGACGTTTGCCTGGACTGTCACACAGGGCCAGCAGATCGGCACACTGGGGACGGGTTGAGGTAACGAGCGCCTGACGAGCGGCGGGGCTGTCGCCCTCCAGCGCCACCTGCTCGCCATTCATTGCCTCCTTGAGGGCCAAACCCAATTCGTTCAGCGCCCAGCGGCGCGCACCTTCCATCCCGATGATGCAGCCCTTGGCGCGGGTGAGGGCCGCCAGTTCGGCCAGCTGCTGCTTGAGGTTGGGCAAGATGGCGGGGGCCAGCTTGTGGTCGAGGTAGCTTTCATAACATCCGGCGACCATGCTCTGGGCGCTGTTCACCGCCAGCTGGGTCTGATAGAGCGGCAACGCCAAGCGCTTCTCCTGACACTCCGACAACGTGGCCGCCGCGTTGGCATCGTCCAGCAGTTCGGTCAGCTCGCGGTACTCCCGCGCCGCTTCCAGGGACACCATTCCGCCCATTAGCTGGTTAATCCGCCCTTGGCGCAGCTCCTCGCGGCGGGCCTTGGCGGACGGGATTTGCGCCATCAGGTTTTTGCGCTGCTCGCGCAGGGTCAATATCTCTTGGTCGAGTTCCATCAGCTTGCGGTGTTCGCTTTGAAACAGGGCCACATGTTCATCCAGTCGGCTGGCTCGGGTGGCAGCGGGGGCAGTCGGCACAGCCTGCAAGGTAGGGGTCTGTTGCATGGGGTTACTCCTCGGTAGCAAGGGTGATGGCATCAAAAGCGGCGTAGGCGGTCGGCTCGCCCAAGGCGTAGGTCTGGGCGCGGTTGTAACGAATGCCCCAGCTGGCCAAGTCGTCAATGTCGCCCGCCGTGAGGCGGTGGGTATGATTGACGGTGAGCACCTGCAGGTTCTCGACCAGCGTGATGGCCAGATAGGTGCCTGGCATATGCTGGTGCGAAACAAAGCCCAAGTCCGCAATCTTCATGCGCTGGGTTTTATCCCGCACTTGTCCGGCCTTGAGGTGGGCTTTCTGGTGGGCGCGCAGCAGGTCGCCGCCGACCATCACCACCAAGCGCGGGTCTTGGCGGTATGCCCCGGGCAGCTTCTCAATCAGGGCATAGACCATGCTGTCGAGGTCGGCGAAATCACCCTTGCCGCTGGTTGAGAAGGTGACCGCATCGCGCAGCACCCGCAGCCCCTCGGGGTCAGCCGCCTTGGCCAAGGCGGGCCAGCCCATCATCACATCCTCCCCGTTGGGGTTGGCGACAGGGTCGGTATTGACGGCAGCAGACTGGCCATGGAAGCCAACCCGTATCAAGTCATCACCAAAGGCGGCCAAGGCCAGCTCTTCAAGCAGGTTGTTGGCTTGGCGCTGGTCGAGCCCTGCCAGCATCTGGGCCAGCTGTTGCCATGTCCAGATAACGCTGCTGTCCATCTCTTCGTATTGGTGGGCGCGCTTGCTCGGCTTGGCCGGAACCATGAAACGCGCTTGCGCCTTGCGGCCACTGCGCAGGGTCGGCTTGAGCGGGTCAAAGCGCGGGGCGTGCGGATCATCCACCCCCAAGATAGAGACCATCCACAGGAACGGGACGGCCTGCAAAATGGCCGCCGTCAGGGCCATACTGGTGGCGTTATCGAGGTTGCCGAAACTGGGTTGCGGCGCGGGGGCAAAGCTCATGCGCACATCGCGCAGCAGGTCAGATAAAGTCATCAGAAAGGCTCCTTAGTAGAGGCGGTAGGTGTTGTCAGAGTCGGGGTTATCACGGCGGCCAGCAGTGGGCGGGTCTGGTGGGCAAGGCATCATGCTCGCGAGCTTTTTGTTGATGCTTTCGATGTCCGACACTAAGGTTTCCAGCTGCTTAAACATGCGGTCAGGGTCTGGTGTCCGGTTCACCGGTTTGGTAGGGACGGGCACAGGCAAAGAGGCAGGCACCAAGAGCGGGCGCGCCTCGGGCCGCTTGGCACTAAATTGCAGTTGGGTCAGCCCCGTGATGGTCGGCTGGTCGGTGACAGAGACTCCCGCCAGATACCATTTGCCGGTGCCTGCAAAGTTCTCGGCCGCCTCAATGGTGCAAAAGCCGTGACTGCCACTGATGTTGAGGTCAATCAGCTCAAGGGTCGGGCAAAGTATTGCCATCAGCTTGAGCTGGCCCGCTTCTTCCTGCACCTTCAAGGCATCCACAGAGCCAAGCGGGCGAGTGCGCGCCCCCTCTGGCCAGAGCCTCGCGGTATAGAAACTTGGGTCATATGCCTCGGCCATCTGGCGCAGGCACTCGGGGGTGATGGTGCGGCCATCCAGTGTTGGCCCCGCAGTGGCGATGCACACCCAGCCGGTTTTGATTTGGCTACTCATACCACCCTCCGCAGTGTAACCACCGGTTTTTCGCGCTCTTGCGCGGCCAGTATGTCGAGCTGCTGCTGCCGCTCGTTCACGCTCTTGCACAGTGAGCCATGCGCCTCCGGCGACAGCCCTTGCGCCAGAGTGATGGCCATCGCTGTAGCGTTCTTGGCCGATGGGCTCAAGGTGTGGCTATAGGCCAGGGTGGACACCCAAGAGTGACCACACTCGGCATCGGTACACTGGCAATAAAGATTGGCGACCCCCGCCGTCAGGCGGTTGGTCTTGGTAATGCGGCCCAACTGACCGCACTCGGTACACATCACGCGCATGTGAGTACCTCCAGGGTTATTGGATGGGATTTGCAGGTTTGCTGGAATGCAGCATCTTGCGGGAGGCGAGGAACGCATCGAGATCGGCGCGTTCGTAGAGGGTACGGTTGCCGAGTTTGTAGTAAGGGATCTCATACCGGCCATTACTGGCCCAGACCCCAAGGGTTTTCTCGGACAACCCAAGGTAGGCGGCAGCCTCACGGCGGGTGAGGCGTTGTGGAGTGTTCTGGTTTATTACTGATTTCATCTTGGCACCCCCAGTATTGCTTTGACGGTGCTGATTTTCTCTGGGGGGCTTTTAGGATGTAAGGTATAACTGGCAAGCAGTAAACTACCCTTGCGATATTAGAATTTTTTTGTTAACGCATCTTTTATTGTGAGATGTTCTACTCCTGACTTCACCAGAGTTCGTTTCCAAGCGGAGACATGACGCTCATCAGAAAACCTCATTGCTTGATGTTTATATGTTTTCCTGAGAGCATCTAATTCAATATCAAGAGATGGATATAGTGTATCCAGAATTACTAAATCACTGATTGCGCCATTAAACAATTTATGTGCAATCATGGCGTCTAGCAATGGCAAATATTTGTTATTGACAGCTTTTCTTAGTGCATTTGAGCTAATACCTTTACAATCTTTTTCCTCATTAACTGACAATTCACTCCGCCACTTTTTAAGCAAGCTGGCCATATCATCAAGGATTTCTTTGTCAGAAAAGCTCTCAATATTAACGTTTACGGCTACCAGCTTTGGCATACTCTCTTTATAACGCTCTGCAAGCAGAGTAGCGAAAGGCATCTTTGGCATCCTGTAGCTGTAGGAGTCGTTACCATTAAAGCCATAACTCTTGGCAACCTCGGCCATCGCGATAATATTCCGAACGTGTATTGGGGTGATACTATTCAGTGATGACAACTCCTCTCCATGGTCATCACTGC
Organism: Aeromonas sp. S15(2024); assembly: GCF_041402265.1. Taxonomy (NCBI): domain Bacteria; kingdom Pseudomonadati; phylum Pseudomonadota; class Gammaproteobacteria; order Aeromonadales; family Aeromonadaceae; genus Aeromonas; species Aeromonas sp. S15(2024). Next base: position 98,538 of record NZ_JBGLQY010000011.1, read on the forward strand.
TATAAGAAAACTCCCTCTCTACCATTTCCGCCTTAGCTTCAGGTGATAACATTGCGGACACGTCAACAAGTAACTCCTCTGGCTCAGAGATATAAATACCATCAGATAAATAAACCGCTAACCAATTAGGCAAGTAATGGGGCAAACAGGGGGAGCCAATATTAAGCATTTCCATAATATCAGCCCTTATGCGCAACTGTTCTATAAAATCAAAGGAGCTAAGATTACTCACCTTTTCGTACTTCCCTGACGCATAAATCTTTAAGAAATTCCCTTTGTGCTCTTTATCATCGCCTTTATTCTCTGCATGGGAAATCAGATCATCAATATCCACAATCATACTCATGAATTCAATCCTTTTTATTTGCTGCCAGCATTGCTAATACTTAAAAGCAAGCGGCGCTGATCGTCTTCTGGCAACGTGGCAAAAATAGTCAACAGATTACTATTGGCATTATTTTTACTGTCCAGGCGGCCTGCGTATTCCAAAATATCCCGTTCAATCCTGGTTGCCGGTTTACGCAGTTCGTCTGCGGTGAAGTGGATGTAACCCTGGGTGACATCTGCACTGCGCAGGGTGCGGTGATTCATCAGGCGCTTGATGGTGTACTGACCGACCTCGGCCAATTCGGCCACAGTGCCGAAGGTTCGGCGGGCATCGTGGCATTTGAACTCGAGCGGCAGCAGGCCATCAGGGTTCGGGTTCGGTACAGTGGCCGCGCAGATCTTGGCTATGACACGGCGCGGCTCGTGGATAGGGCGATCCGGATTGCGACCTGGGAACACAAACCGGCTCTGTTTCAGGTTCCAGTGCCAACGGCGGCGGAAAATGGTGAGCAGGGTATCGGTGATCGGTAGCTCCAGCGGATCACCATTCTTGGTCTGGTCAATCCAGAAGTAGCCGCCGCTCATGCTGACCCGATCCCAGGTGAGCTGGAATACTTCAGCGCGGCGTAACCCCGTAAACAACGCCATGTCGATGGCATCGCAGACGGTGGCGGTCGTATCGTCCCGCCAGTCGATGGCGTGCTGCCTGACCTGCTCCACAGCATCCAGCCAGCGCCTGAGTTCGTGGGTGCGGATCCGGTCGTTGCGTCTGGGGGTGTTGTGCCAAAGCCGCTTGCTGCTCAGGACTTCGGTTGGTGGCTCGGGCAGCATGACCCGATCATTGGCATCCCGATAGTGATCACGGGCAAAGCGCCACACGGCCCGCAGTGTGCGCGCCCAGCGGTCGGCCTGCGCCTTGCTGCCTTTGCCGGTGCCCGCCTTGCGAAACTCTGGCGATGCGCCGTGCCAAGCACTGGGCAACCCTTCGGTGATGGCCTTGTGGCGAACCTCGATCTTTTCCCGCGTGAGTTTGACCAGGGGGATCGTCATCCAGTCGCCGGAGTAGTTGTTGAGATCAGCGCGGTAGTGCTTGGCCGTCTCTGTTCTGATCCGGTCGCCACGGCTGGCAAGGTAGGCATCTATCGCCTCGCCCAGGGTGACTTTCAGCTTGTCCTGTTCGCGGCGTATCACGTTGGGGTTCTGGCCTGTGATGGCCACGTCTCCCAAGATCTCCAGCGCCTTGGCGCGGGCCATGTCGATGGTCAATGCCGGATAGCGCCCCAAGGTAGCCCTGATAAAGCGCCCCTCTTTCCTCTTGGCCACGCTAAACGACTTGGTTCCAGTGGCCCCGACCCGAAGCCTCAGCCCCTGCACCATGGCATCACAGTACTCGACCTGCTTCCCCTCTGGTGCGCGGGGCAGTGCATCGATCGTGGCCTTGGTGAATTTGAACGCTTTCATCTTCCCCCCACAAACCAGGCTAGCCAGAGGAAGGGCAGGCAAGACAGGTCTTGTAACCTCTGTAACCTCTGACTATTTATGGTGAGGTTACAAACAAACCCAGTAAAACCGTGGCCTGTAGAGAGATGTAACCTTGTAACCTCTGTAACCTCAATATTTAAACCCTATGCGACCTTTTTTGGCCCAAGGGGGAGTGGCGTTTGCCGCTCCTTTCCCTGGCTAGCCTGCTCTTGGCCGACCAATCGATCCAGGTATCCTAAAAATCGATTGGTCGAAAAAGGATACCTATAGGATATGACAGAGGGAGAATATAGGGGAAGATTAGGGGAGGTCATAAAATGAGCGGTGCGCTCTAAGATATTGATTTATATAACATCATATACTGTACGTAAATACAGTAAAATGCATTTTCCCCACGCTCATAATCGATTGGTCGCCCGTTCAAGTCGGGCAGGGGCCACCAAATTCCATAAAAAGGCCGCTCATCATGAGCGGCCTTTTTGCTTGCTGGCGTTTCGCCTCAAACAGGGTCAGGAGCCCTGATCCTGCTGGATGGGGGCCTGCTTGGGGGCGCCCGGGCGTCGGGCGGGCAACATGCGCCTCACCAGATTGCTGCGCTGGCGCCAGGAGGTGAACAGGATGGCCAGCAGGTGCAGCGCTATCATCCCCTGCAGGGCCCAGGTGCACCAGACGTGCCAGTCGTCAGCCCCCAGTTCGAACCCCATCTCGGTATTCTGGAACCAGCCGGTGCCGGCGGTGGCCAGGATCAGCAGCCAGAGCATCCAGACCGCCAGCTTGCCGCTGCCGTGGTGGCCGGGGGCCGGTGGCGTGCGCTCGCGCAGCTCCACCGCTTGCTGGCGAAAATCTTCCCGGCTTGGGATGAGGGCTCGCAACCGGGCATGACCCCTGGCAAACGAGAGCCCCCACGCCAGGCGCAGGCTGATCAGGGCGATGGCCAGATAACCCAGCCGCTCGTGCCACTCCTCGCCCGCCTCGTTGAGCCAGAGGTTGCCGATACAGATGGCCGCCACACCCCAGTGGGTGAGGCGGACCAGACTATCCCAGTGGAAGGGATCAGCCTTTTTGTTTGGCATATTTGTGGTACTCCTTCTTCAGGTCGTTGACCTTGGCCAGGTGCTCGCGCGCCTTGGCTTCGTCACCCGCCTTGAGAGCCGCCAGGCTGGCGTCCAGTTCGGTCTGCACTTCGTTCATGCCTTCCAGGAACTTCTCTTTCTTGGCGGCCGGCATGTTCTTCTGCTTGGCAATGTCGAACTGTGCCTTCATCTCGTTGATGTACTTCTCCATGGTGGCGGCATCCTCGGCCTTGACCGCCTGCTTGTAGTTGAAGCCGATCTTCTTCATCGGCTGCTCCAGCTCACCGGCCATGGCGGGCAGGGTCATCAGGCCAAACATCAGGGGCAGCAACAGGGGGCGTACAGTTTTCAACATGGGATTTCCTTATTTAAACGACATGCTTATCGATTCTATGTGGCTTCTTATGAACCCTTATCTGGATTCATTACAGGCATGATGCCATGACAGTACGTGAACTGTTTGTGAATATTGCTGTTTTTTGTCACAAAGGGTAACAGGGAGGGGGGAGATGCAAGGAGGATGTTGAGCCAATCGAACCATGCCATATGGACCATGTTGCCAGGCTGGCCGAGGGCAAGTTAAAGAGAGGGCCCTTGCGGGCCCTGTTCATTACTGCTGCTGTTCACGCTCGATGGCGCGCCAGCCGATGTCGTTGCGGTAGAAGATGCCGTCCCACTTGATGCGCCCGGCCAGCTGATAGGCCCGCTGCTGCGCCTCGGCGACCGTGTGGCCGAGGGCCGTGGCGCACAGTACGCGCCCCCCGGCGGTGACCACGGTATCGCTTTCCATGCGGGAGCCGGCGTGGAATACTTTCTCGCCGCTTGCCTCTTCCACCGGCAGGCCGCTGATGGGCTTGCCCTGCTGGTAGTCGCCGGGATAACCGCCGGCGGCCAGCACCACGCCAATGGCGACGCGGGTGTCATAGATGGCCTCGACCTGATCCAGCTTGCCGGCACAGGCCGCCAGGCAGAGCTCCACCAGATCGGAGCGCATGCGCAGCATGATGGGCTGGGTCTCGGGATCGCCGAAGCGGCAGTTGAACTCGATCACCTTGGGGTTGCCCTGGCCATCGATCATCAGACCGGCGTAGAGGAAACCGGTATAGACGTTGCCTTCGGCCGCCATGCCACGCACCGTCGGCATGATCACCCGCTCCATCACCTTGCGATGCACCTCGTCGGTGACCACGGGGGCGGGGGAGTAAGCCCCCATGCCGCCGGTATTGAGTCCGGTATCGCCATCGCCCACCCGTTTGTGGTCCTGACTGGTGGCCATCGGCAGCACGTGCTCGCCGTCCACCATGACGATGAAGCTAGCTTCTTCCCCCTCGAGGAACTCCTCGATCACCACCCGGGCCCCGGCGTCACCAAAGGCGTTGCCGGAGAGCATGTCGCGTACCGCCTCTTCCGCCTCGCTCAGGGTCATGGCAACGATGACCCCCTTGCCGGCGGCCAGGCCGTCAGCCTTGATGACGATGGGAGCGCCCTTCTCGCGCAGGTAGGCCAGGGCCGGCTCCACCTCGGTGAAGTTCTGGTACTCGGCGGTCGGGATGGCGTGACGGGCCAGAAAGTCCTTGGCAAAGGCCTTGGAGCCTTCCAGCTGGGCGGCGGCGGCGGTCGGGCCGAAGATGGCCAGCCCCTCGGCGCGGAATGCATCGACCACCCCTTTCACCAGCGGTGCTTCCGGCCCGACGATGGTCAGACCGATGCGCTGCTCCTTGGCAAACGCCAGCAGGGCCGGGATGTCGGTCGCCGAGATGGCCACGTTCTCGATGCTCCCTTCGTGGGCGGTGCCGGCATTGCCGGGGGCGACGAAGACCCGGGTCACCAGAGGGGATTGCTTGGCCTTCCAGGCCAGGGCGTGTTCACGGCCGCCGTTGCCAATGATCAGTACTTTCATCGTATCGCTCGCTTCTATTCGTGGTCACGGGCGGGCCTGGGGCCTGCGCCGGTGAAAATAGCCAGGTGAAAAGAGACAACAAAAGGGCCGCCGGCGGCGGCCCTGATCCATCAGTGACGGAAGTGGCGCATGTTGGTGAACAGCATGCACATGCCGTGTTCGTCGGCGGCGTCGATCACCTCCTGATCGCGCATCGAGCCACCGGGCTGGATGACGCAGGAGATACCGGCGGCGGCCGCGGCGTCGATGCCGTCGCGGAACGGGAAGAAGGCGTCGGAGGCCATGACGGAGCCCGCCACGGTCAGCCCTTCATCCTCGGCCTTGATGCCGGCAATCTTGGCCGAGTAGACGCGGCTCATCTGGCCGGCGCCGACGCCGATGGTCTGGCCGTCTTTGGCATAGACGATGGCGTTGGATTTGACGAACTTGGCCACTTTCCAGCAGAACAGCAGGTCGTTCAGTTCGGCCTCGGTGGGCTGGCGCTTGCTGACCACGGTCAGATCCCCCAGGGTCACCATGCCAAGGTCGCGCTCCTGCACCAGCAGGCCGCCGTTGACGCGCTTGAAGTCAAAGCCTTGTGCCGGCGCGGTCCATTGGCCGCACTCGAGCAGCCGCACGTTCTGCTTGGCGGCGACCGCGTCGCGAGCCTCCTGGCTCACGGTGGGGGCGATGATCACCTCGACGAACTGACGCTCGACGATGGCCTTGGCGGTGGCGCCATCCAGTTCACGGTTGAAGGCGATGATGCCACCAAAGGCGGAGGTGGGGTCGGTCTGCCAGGCGCGCTCGTAGGCGCTCAGCAGGTCACTGCCGATGGCCACGCCGCACGGGTTGGCGTGCTTGACGATGACACAAGCCGGCTGGTCGAACTCCTTGACGCACTCCAGCGCCGCGTCAGTGTCGGCGATGTTGTTGTAGGAGAGGGCCTTGCCCTGCAGCTGGATGGCGCTTGCCACCGAGCCCGGGGCGGCCTGCTCTTCGGCATAGAAGGCGGCGGCCTGGTGGCTGTTCTCGCCGTAGCGCATGTCCTGCTTCTTGATGAACTGGCTGTTGAAGGTGCGCGGGAAGCGGGACTCCTCGTCACCTTCCTTGTTGTCACCGTAAGAGGGAACCAGGGTGCCGAAGTAGTTGGCGATCATGCCGTCGTAGGCGGCGGTGTGTTCGAAGGCGGCAATGGCCAGATCGAAGCGGGTGGCCAGTTTCAGGCTGTTGCCGTTGCCATCCATCTCGCGGATGACGCGGTCATAGTCGGCAGCCTTGACCACGATGGCCACATCTTTGTGGTTCTTGGCGGCGGAGCGAACCATGGTCGGCCCGCCGATGTCGATGTTCTCGACCGCATTGGCCAGGGTGCAATCGGGCTTGGCAACGGTGGCGGCGAAGGGATAGAGGTTGACCACGACCATGTCGATGGGGGAGATGGCGTGCTGGGCCATGATGGCGTCGTCTTGTTCGCGCCGGCCGAGAATGCCGCCGTGGACCTTGGGATGCAGGGTCTTGACCCGGCCGTCCATCATCTCGGGGAATCCGGTGTAGTCGGAGACCTCGGTCACCGGCAGACCCGCCTCGGCCAGCAGCTTGGCAGTACCACCGGTGGAGAGCAGGGCCACGCCGCGCTCGTTGAGTGCCTTGGCAAATTCCACGATGCCAGTCTTGTCAGACACACTCAGCAGTGCACGGCGAATGGGTCGAGCTTGTTCCATCACACTATCGTCCTCAGCATAACGGGGACCGTTCCATGGGAGGCGAGGCTCAACACAGAGAGTCCCCAAATAAATGGAAGTGGGGGATTTCGCAAACCGCTCTCGCCTGAAACCTGCCGCCAGGCAAAAGCGTTTTAGGAAATACCCGCTTGACGCGTCGCTCTCTTGTGGGCGCGTATTCTACACAAAAAATGTGACCCGTGGTGGATTTTTTAAAGTGACAAAGCCTTGTCTGGTGCGGTGTTAAACGTTTTCCGGTGGTTTTTTGTGAAACGTTTGTCTTTTCAGTGTCTTGATGGCAAAAGGGTGGCCGCATCCTCTTTCCCGCTGCCGACTGGCAATCGTCCGGCAAAGGGGCGATAGTGGGTGCCGGTTGTGGTTCTTGACTCATTTGGGAGGGAGAAAGGCATGTATCGGATCGGGGAGCTGGCCAAGGCGTGCGGGGTGAAGGCGGATACTCTGCGCTTTTACGAGAAAAACGGTCTCATCTCGCCGGGCATTCGCAACGAGTCCGGCTATCGCCTCTATGGCGAGCAGGACAAGCGGCGGCTGGAGTTCATCATCCGCGCCAAGTCGGTAGGGTTCTCGCTGGCCGACATCGGCGAGCTGCTGGATCTCGACACCAACAAGGCCAAGGTCACCTGCCAGGAGGTGAAGGCGGTGGCTGACACCAAGCTCGAACAGGTGGAGCAGAAGATCGTCGAACTGACCCGTTTTCGCGACAACCTGCGGGAGCTCTCCAACATCTGCTGCGGTGGCCCGCGCTCGGCGGAGCACTGCGCCATCCTGGAGACGCTGGAATCCGGTGCTCCCTCCCGCCATGAGCATCACGACCATGAGCACTGAGTTGCGCCGGCCCAGGGTATCCGCCTTTCTCGCCCTCTCCCTCGATGGCTTCATTGCGGGAGAGGGGGGCGATCTGGCCTGGCTTGAACCCTACAACGGCGACTCCCAGGAAGAGACTGGCTACGGCGCGCTGATGGCGAGTGTTGATACCCTGCTGATGGGGCGCAACACCTATGACATTGTGAGTGCCTTTCCCGAATGGTTCTATGGTGACAAGCCGGTGGTGGTATTGACCCACAGACCCGCCGCTCCCCGTGAGCATGTCTCCTTTCGGCAGGGGGCGCTGGCACAGGTGCTGGACGAGCTGTGGCAGGCGGGCAGCCGCCACCTCTACCTGGATGGCGGCGAGCTGGTGAGGCAGGGTCTGCAGGGGGCCCTGGTGGACGAGCTGATCCTGTTCTGGGTGCCGGTCACCCTGGGGGGCGGCGTGCCGCTGTTTGCCGGGGCCCTGCCCGGCGGCCTCAACCCCGTCTCCAGCACTCTGCTGCCGAGTGGTCTGGTGCGGGTCGTCTATCGGCCCGAACCCTTGCCGCCCGCCGCGTGAATCCTTGCACCACCCTCAGCTTGCACTCGGCTTCGGGGAGGCGCACAATCGGCGCGTTTTTCGCCACCGGGGGATCCACTTCGGCCAGGCGTTGAACAATCGCTTACTAGAGTCAGTCATCGCAAAGGAGCCGATATGGCCAAGCAGAAGGTGGTCATCGCCACCACAGAGCCCGCTCACGATCATCAGCGCGGGGTTATCCAGGACAATCACCTCAAGGCATTGGTGACCTCCCCCCTGTTCCAGGCAAGGGTTGAGCCCAGCAAGAAGGGCAAGGGCAGTTATCAGCGCAAGGCCAAGCACGGCAAGCGGTGGGAGCCCGGCCAACAGCAGATGATAAGCGTCTGCTGCTGAGCGGGTTTCTGCTTTGGCACCTGTCCACGATCTTGCTGCGAGGCCGTGATCAAGGCTCATGTGCTGCTCGCAATCCTCATGTGTACTTACACACTCCGGTTCCTGCGCTGCTCTTCACCTTGCTGACAGGACCGTGAACAGGTTCTTGGAACCAAAACAGTCAGGGCGCCAATGGCGCCCTGACTGTTTCTCTATTCGCTGGTGCTGATTCACTCGTCCATAAAGAGCTCGAGCAGCACGTTGAGATAGCGATGGCCGAGGGGGGTGAGCTGCCAGCTGTCGCCGAGATCCTCGATAAGCTCCTTGCTTTGGGCGATGGTCAGCATGGTTTCTACCCGCTCCAATTCAAGGCCGGTGTAGGCCTCGAACTCCGCCTTGGGGGCCGGTTCAAACAATCTGAACCGGTTCATGAAGTACTCGAGCGGCAGATCGTCCGCGCTCACCTGCCACTGCTCGTCCAGATAGGGGCGGCTCGGGTCCAGATATCCCTTGGGATGCTTCACCTTGGCGGTGCGCAGGATCTGCTGGTTGGCGAGATCCGTCACCTTGCCGTGGGCGCCGCAGCCGATCCCCAGATAGTCGCCGAAGCGCCAGTAGTTGAGATTGTGGCGGCACTGGTAGCCCGCCTTGGCATAGGCCGAGATCTCGTACTGCTGATAGCCCTTGGCGGTCAGCATGGCGTGCCCCTGCTCGTAGATGTCCCACAGGGTGTCATCTTCCGGCAGTTTGGGCGGCTTGGAGGCAAACGCCGTGTTCGGCTCTATGGTGAGCTGATACCAGGAGAGGTGCGGCGGCGCGCAGTCGATGGCCTGCTGCAGGTCGTAGAGGGCATCGTCCAGACTCTGATCCGGCAGGCCGTGCATCAGATCCAGGTTGAAGGTGGGCAGTGCGATGGCGTGGGCCAGTTCGGCGGCCTTGCGCGCTTCCTCGGGGCCGTGGATGCGGCCGAGGCGGGTCAACTTCTCCTGCTGGAAGCTCTGTACCCCGATGGAGATGCGGTTGATGCCGGCCCGCTGGAAGCCAGCGAACTTGTCCGCCTCCACCGTGCCCGGGTTGGCCTCCATGGTGATCTCGCAGTCCGCGGTGAGTACGATGCGCGCGCGCACCCCGTCCAGCAGCGCCTGCATGGCCTCCACGGAGAGCAGGCTCGGGGTGCCGCCACCGATAAAGATGGAGGAGAGCGGGCGCCCCTGGGCCCAGTGCAGGTCCTGTTCCAGATCCTCCAGCAGGGCCGCCACATACTCGAGGTGGGGCAGCTCCCCCTTCTGGGCGTGGGAGTTGAAGTCGCAGTAGGGACACTTCTGGACACACCAGGGCACGTGGATATAGAGGGAGAGGGGCGGCAGTTGCAGCATGGGGTTTCCAGTATTCAACAATCAAAAGGGGTCGGGTTGCCCTTGTCGTCGATGACAACGGGCCGGGGCGCCGCGAACGAAACGGGGGCCGACGGCCCCCATTGTAGATGACAACGCGGCGGGAGACAGCGCTTTAGTTGACCGCCGCCAGGGCCGCCTTCAGCTTGGCCAGGGCCTGGCCGCGATGGCTGAGCTGGTTCTTCAGCTCGGCCGGCATCTGGGCCGAGGTGCAGTCGTGGTCGGGGACGAAGAACACGGGATCATAGCCAAAGCCGTGCTGACCGCGGGGCTCGTCGATGATCATCCCTTCCCAGCTCGCCTGGCAGATGAGGGGGGTGGGGTCGTCGGCGTGGCGCATGTAGACCAGCACGCACCAGAAACGGGCGCTTTTCAGGTAATCCGGGGCGCCCTTGAGCTCGGCCAGCAGCTTGTCGATGTTCTCCTTGTCGCTGGCTCCGGCACCGGCAAAGCGGGCGGAGTAGACGCCGGGGCGGCCGTGCAGCAGATCCACTTCCAGGCCGGAGTCGTCGGCAACCGCCGGCAGGCCGGTGACGCGGGCGGCGTGGCGGGCCTTGATGATGGCATTCTCGACGAAGGTGGTGCCGGTCTCGTCGGCATCGGAGACCGCAAACTCGCTCTGTGGGATCACCTGGATCTTCATATCGGCCAGCATGGCGGCCAATTCTTTCACCTTTTTCTGGTTCCCTGTTGCCAGGACAAGCTTGTTCATCGAGCACCTCCGCAAAAATAATCTGCGCATTCTATGCGGGGCTGGCGCCCAGGAAAAGCGCCAATTGCCCTGGATCACCCTCGCCGGGGTCATGGCAAGATGTGGATAAAATGAATGTTTCCTGAGTGGAATAACAGAAGTGATTAAATACCATTTCAATTCATTACTGTGAGTCAGTAGACTCGCGCCCCAATCCATTTCCCCATGCCACGAGGTGACTGATGCCATTGATTCTTCTGCTTGTACTCCTGGTGCTGTTCAGTCCGCTGGCCATCGACATCTACCTGCCCGCCATTCCGCAGATGGCCGAGCAGCTAGGCGCCGAGGTGACCCTGATGCAGGGCACCATTACCTGGTTCCTGTTCAGCATGGGACTGGGGCAACTGTTGGTGGGGCCGCTGGCCGACCGCTACGGCCGCAAGCCCATCGCCCTCGGCGGCGTGCTGCTCTACGGTCTGAGCGCCCTGGGTGCCGGCTTTGCCGCCAGCCTCGGCGAGCTGATGCTGGCGCGGGTGCTGCAGGGCCTCGGAGCCTGTGCCACCTCGGTGGCCGCCTTCTCGGTGGTACGTGACAGCTACGGCCCCAAGAAGAGCGGTCAGATGATCTCCTACCTGAACGGTGCCATCTGTTTCATTCCGGCGCTGGCCCCCCTGCTCGGTGGCTGGCTCACCGCCAAGGCGGGCTGGTCGGCCAACTTCTGGTTTATGGCCGGTTATGCGGTCATCGTCGGTAGCTGGCTGCTGTGGCGGATGCCGGAAACCCGTCCGGAAGAGACCCGCAGCGGCGGCCCGCTCATCAGCTGGTCGCGCTACAGCCCGGTGCTGCGCTCCCCGAGCTTCCTGTTCAACGCGACGCTGTGCATGCTGGCGATGGCGGTGATCCTGGCCTATGTCACCGCGGCGCCGGTGCAACTGATGGTGAGGCTGGGGCTGGACATGAGCGGCTTCAGCTACTGGTTTGCGGCTAACGCGGCGCTCAACATCTTGGCCTGCTTCCTGGCACCCCGTTTCATCGCCAGGGTGGGGCCAAGACGCACCCTGCGCATCGGTCTGCTGGTGCTGCTGCTCTCCGCCATCTCCCTGAGCCTGTCGATGCACATCGATCATCCGCTGGCCATGATGGGCCCGGTGTTCCTCTCCAGCATTGGCTTTGCCATGATCCTGGGCTCTGCCGCCGGCATGGCGCTGGCACCGTTCGGTCACTGCGCCGGTACCGCCGCCGCCCTGCTCGGCCTGTTCCAGATGAGCGGCTCCGGTGCGCTGGTGGGCTTTATCGGCGCGCTGATGCACGATCCGCTGAACCAGCTGGCACTGCACATGTGGCTGTTGCTGCCCCCGCTGCTGGTGCTGATGACCCGCCAGGGCCGGCGCTTGTGTTTGCAATAAATCCTGTGCTCTGATGGGCACACTCAGGGGGCCTTGGGCCCCCTTCTCTTTTGGCAGGCCAAAGGTTCGCCTGCATCTCATGACACAGCTACCCGTGGAGAAAACCGGATGAGCCACACAATCAATGCCGCCCTGGTGGGCTACGGCTTTGCAGGCCAAACCTTTCACGCCCCGTTTCTGACCAGCACGCCCGGGCTCTCCCTCGGCTGGGTGGTGAGCCGGGATGCCGCCAAGGTGCAGAGCGATCTGCCCGGCTGCCGGGTCGGTTCGCTGGCCGAGGTGCTGGCTGATCCGTCGGTCGATCTGGTGGTGATCGCCACCCCTAACGACACCCATGCCCCTATCGCCCGCGAGGCGCTGCTGGCCGGCAAGCATGTGGTGATCGACAAGCCGTTCGCCCTGGATCTGGCCGAGGCGCAGGCGCTGGTCGAGCTGGCGCAGAAGCAGCAGCGACTGCTCAGCATCTTCCACAACCGGCGTTGGGACGGGGACTTTCTCACCGTACGCCGCCTGCTGGCGGAGGGGGTGCTCGGTCAGGTTGCCCAGTTCGAATCCCACTTCGACCGTTATCGCCCCGAGGTGCGTCAGCGCTGGCGCGAGGCGGGTGGCCCGGGCTCCGGCCTCTGGTTTGATCTCGGCCCCCATATCCTCGATCAGTCGCTGCAGCTGTTCGGTCAGCCGGACTGGCTGCAGGCGGATCTGGCCCAGCAGCGCCCCGGTGCCCTGGCGGATGACTACTTCCACGTGGTGCTGGGCTATGGCGAGATGCGGGTCGTGCTGCACGGCAGCTGCCTGGTGTCGGCCACCATGCCGCGTTTCGTCATCCACGGCAGCGAGGGCTCCTTCATCAAGTTCGGCATGGATGTGCAGGAAGAGCAGCTCAAGCTCGGCAAGCGGCCGCCGGCGGCAGACTGGGGGGTGGACAACGAACCCGGCCAGCTCAGCCGGATCCGCGATGGTCAGCTGCAGCAGCAGAGCGTGGCCGGCGAGGCGGGGGATTACGGCGCCTACTATCGCGGCGTCTGCGCCGCCATCCGTGGGGAGGGGGAGAACCCGGTGCCGGCCGGCGAGGCGTTGGCGGTGATGGCGCTGTTGGACCTGGCCCGCGACAGCGCTCGCGAGGGTAAGCGGCTGGCTTGTCAGATCCTGTCTGACTGAGGCGGGGTCTGTGCGTGATGGCCGGCACCATGCAATAGCTGTTTATTGCCAGCCATCACGGGGCCTGTGGCGTTTTATTGTACGAATTCACGCCGTTTACAGTGTTTTGTATTAATGTTTGTCGCTGTAGTAGTTCTTTTCATCCAGCCAACGAGAAAATATCATTGTGATACTCGTTTTCATTGGGCGCGTATGGGGATATATTTCGCGCGCCTCTTGGCTCCCGGCATATGGGTTTTTCACCGGGTGAAAGGACGCACTGTGATGGTTGTACCAACCATCTCTCCATATTTTTCTGAGGGTATGCACATGAACAAAGTACTGGTAGCCGGTATCCTGGGTCTGATGTTGACCGCTTGTGGTCAGAAAGAAGAAGCCGCCGCACCGGCCGCTACTCCGGCCGCCGACGTTGCTGCAACTGTTGAGAAAGCCGCTAGCGAAGCCACCTCTACCGTAGAGAAGGCTGCTTCCGAAGCGACTGCAACCGTTGAGAAGGCTGCCGCTGACGTAGCCACCAAGGCAGAAGCCGCAGTGAGCGATGCCAAGGCCAACTAAGCCTGCACCTCATCTGAAGAACGGGCCCGAAGGTGACTTCGGACCCGTTTTTTTATGTCCGTTCCCCGTCTTTGACGGGGTCTTCGCCGGCAAGAGAACCAGCTAGAGCGCCGGATTGAGACGGGAGGTGAGGATGTGATCCTCCCAGCGGCCGTTGATCATCAGGTACTCTTTGGCGTACCCCTCCCGCTCGAAACCGAGCCGCTCGAGCAGGGCGCCGCTGCGCTGATTGGCCGGCATGTAGCTGGCCATGATGCGGTGCAGACCGTGCTCCCGGAACAGGTAGTCGATGCCGGCCCCGACGATTTCCTGCATCAGCCCTTGTCCCTGGTGGGCCTGGTCGATGGCGTAACCCAGGTGGCAGGCCTTGAAGGCACCCATCAGGATGTTGGTGAAGTTGCAGGTGGCGATCACCTGCTCGCCATCCGGCTCGAGCGCTACCAGGTGCACCCCGCTGCCGTTGAAGAACTGGCCGTAGCTGTCGCGCAGCCGGCCGTGCCAGTGGCTCAGGGTATAGAAGCTCTCGTCCCGGCTGGGCTCCCAGGGGGTGAGGTGAGCGCGGTTGCGCAGATAGAAATCCAGCATCAGATCGGCCCGCTCGGGAGGCAGTACGGTGAGTCGGCTGCGGGCCGTGCACAGGTGTGGCAGTGCCATCAGTGATCCCTCTGCCCAAGCCACTCGTCGCGCAGCAGACTGTAGTGAACGTGATCCACGACTCTGTCGGCCAGCCGCTCGGCACGGCGGGTGATCCCCTCCTGCTGCATGCCGAGGTGCTCGCAGACGGACCGGCTGGGCTCGTTGTCGATGGCGGCACTGATCTCCACCTTCTCCATCCCCATCTCCTCGAAGGCGTGATGGATCAGGGCCTGGCAGGCGCGGGTGATGATGCCGTTGCCCTGCCAGCGCTCGGCCAGCCAGTAGCCGATGCTGACCTTGGCCAGCGCCTTGTCGATCTGATTGTAACCGATGACGCCAACCACTTCTCCCTGATACTCGATGGCGGTGGTCAGCCCCTCGCCACGGGCGAATTTCTCGATGGCGTGGCGGATGAAGGTGGCGCTGTCGGCGGGTTGCTGAATGTAGGGCGGCCAGGGCAGCCACTGGGTCAGGTAGTCACGATTCTCCCGACACAGGGCAAAGAGTTCGCTGGCCATGTCGGGCTGCAGGAACAGCAGCGCCAGCTCGTCATCCAGTTGCCATGAAAACATCCGCACCTCCCGTTGCCGCAGGGGCCCGCAATGGGCCGTAGAACCGCCAATGTAGCCAATCAACCCCTTGTTAGCCAAGGACTTTCAGCCGTTATCAAGGCTGCGCTATCCCCATATGGAGGGGCGGCTCCGACCGTCATTGGGGGGCCTTGTCATTGTTCGGCCTTTCCTGGTGTTATTCGCCATTTTTTCGGCTCTTTACGCTACCAAAAACAGGCAACAGTAGATTCTGCTATGGATTCATGCTGGGCTGTCACATCTGACAGGCAGCAATTCCGATCGCGCCAACTAGTGTAGGAGCGCTGGGCAACGGACCCGGCGTGTAATCTTCATCGACTTAAGGAAAAGACGGATGAACAAAGTCTATTTGGCCGTGGTATTGGCCTGCTGGGGAAGCGCAGCCTTGGCTGCAGAACAGGTTGACGTACATCAGGTTGCCGGCATTCAGGGAGCACCGAGCGGTGCCGCCGGCGTCAGCGCGCTGGCCGGGGATGGCGAGTTCCGCCAGGTGCGGGCAGTCAAGCTGCCCAACGGCCAGCAGCGGGTGCGCTATGAGCAGACCTGGCACGGTATCCCGGTCTGGGGTCAGGTGCTGGTGGCCGAGCAGTCCCTCGGTGGCCAGATCAGCCAGGTCTCCGGTCAGATCCTGCGCCAGATCGATGCCGATCTGGCCAGCCCGACCGCGGCCCTGTCGCCGGCCGATGCCGCCAGCAAGGCGCGGGCCGGGGCCAAGGGCAGCAACGAGCGGGTCAAGCTGTTCGTGATGCAGGATGACGCGGGTCAGGCCAAGCTGGTCTATCTGGTCTCCTGGCTGGCGGCGAGCGAAGAGCCGAGCCGTCCCTTCGTGATGATCGATGCCCAGACCGGCAACGAGCTCAAGCGCTGGGAAGGGATCAACCACAAGGATGCCACCGGCCCGGGCGGCAACATCAAGACCGGCAAATACTTCTACGGCTCCGACTTCGGCCCGCTGCAGGTGGATGACAACTGCCGCATGACCAGTGCCAACGTTGACACCCTCAACATGAATCACGCCACCACGGGCGGCACCATCCACCAGTTCACCTGCCCGGAGAACACGGTCAAGGAGATCAACGGTGCCTACTCGCCCCTCAACGATGCCCACTACTTCGGCAACGTGGTGTTCGACATGTACCGCAACTGGTACAACACGGCGCCGCTGACCTTCAAGCTGAAGATGCGGGTGCACTACAGCCGCAACTACGAGAACGCCTTCTGGGACGGCAGCCAGATGACCTTCGGTGACGGCGCCACCACCTTCTATCCGCTGGTGAGCCTGGACGTGGCGGCCCACGAGGTGAGCCACGGTTTCACCGAGCAGAACTCGGGGCTGGTTTACTCCGGTCAGTCGGGAGGTATCAACGAGGCCTTCTCCGACATGGCGGGGGAAGCGGCCGAGAACTACATGAAGGGCAGCAACGACTGGCTGGTGGGCGCCCAGATCTTCAAGGGCAACGGCTCCCTGCGCTACTTCGAGGATCCGACCCGGGATGGCCGCTCCATCGGTCACGCCAGCGACTACTATGACGGCATCGACGTGCACCACAGCTCGGGTGTCTACAACCGCGCCTTCTACCTGCTGGCCAACACCAGCGGCTGGAATACCCGCAAGGCCTTCGAAGTGTTCGTGCTGGCCAACCGTCTCTACTGGGGCGCCAACACCACCTTCGATCAGGGCGCCTGTGGCGTGACCAAGGCGGCGACCGATCTCGGTTACAGCGTGACCGACGTGGCGGCCGCCTTTACCACAGTCGGGGTCAATGCCACCTGTGGCGGCACCACTCCGCCCACTGGCAGCGTGCTGCAAAACGGGGTACCGGTGACCGGTCTCTCCGCCGCCAAGGGTGGCAAGCTGAACTTCACCATCGACGTGCCGGCCGGCAAGAGCCAGCTGGTGATCGCCAGCAGCGGTGGTACCGGCGATGCGGACCTCTATGTGAAGTTCGGCAGCGTGCCGACCAGCAGCAGCTATGACTGCCGTCCGTACAAGAGCGGCAACGCCGAGACCTGCACCCTTAACTCGCCCAAGGCGGGGACCTGGAACGTGCAGCTGAGCGCCTACAGCGCCTTCTCGGGAGTAGCCCTCAAGGCCAGTTACTGATCATCAGTGGCCGTTGACAACAGTGAAGCGCCGGACTTGTCCGGCGCTTTTTTTATGCGGGTTTGCCCGCCCAGCGGGCGGCCAGGGTGCGGGCGGCCTCCAGCACCCGCTCCTTGGCGGGGTTGGGGCGCTTGCCGCTGCGCCAGGCCATCATCACGTCCCAGTGATCCGGCGGCAGATCCACCACGTCCAGCTGCACCAGCCGGCCAAATTCCAGATCCCGGGCGATGGCGAGCGCCGGCATCAGGGTGATGAAGCCGTGTTCCAGCGCCAGCTCCCGCGCCGCGCTGGCGGGCTGGATGGCGTGCAGCGGGCTCGCCACCTGGCGCAGCAGGCGCAACTGCAGGATCAGCTCGTCGCAGCCGGTGCCCCACTGCTGGGGCGCCAGCCGCTCGTTGGCTATGTCCTGCAGGGTCAGGCCTTGCCGCCCGGCCAGCGGATGGGTGGCGCAGGCCACCGCTATGATGGGGGAGCGGTAGAGCAGCTCGAGCTGGATGCCGGCGATGGCGGGACACTTGAGGATGAAACCGACGTCGGTCTCGCCGGTCAGCAGCTCCTGCATGATGATGCCGGAGTGATCCGTGTTGCAGCGGATCTCGAAGGTCTCGTCGACCAGTGCCAGCAACAGGGGGCCGAACACCACTGTCGTCAGGGAGGGCAGGCAGGCGAGCCGGATGCGCGGCAGCGCCGGTGCCCCCTGCATGGCCAGCCGGCCCCCTTCCAGCGCGCTGAGGGCCGCGCTCGCCGCGGGCAGGAACTGCTCGCAGGCAGGGGTGGGGGTGGCACCGCGCCGGTGGCGGCGAAACAGGGGCTGGCCCAGCTCCTGTTCCAGCACGGCGATCCGCTGGCTCACCATGGGTTGCGACCAGCCGCGCACGGCCGCCGCCTTGCTGAAACTGCCGCGATTGACCACATCCAGCAGCAACTGCAGATCGTCGAGGGTCATAGCCATAAGATAATCCAATATGAAATATAGCCAGTTGTCGGCTACCACTATATCTGGCGTCCTTCCAGAATAGCAGTATCAATCGTTGTGCTTTGGCATATTGCCACACCGGCTCAGGGGCTTGCAGCACCTTGAGTCCGTTTGGTGACGGCGTCATTCGGGCGACGAGCAGTAATCGATATGAATGTCATCAGAGCAGCAGGGGACGGGTAGTCATGGTGGATCGGGCGAGGCGGTTGGGGCGGTGGTTTTTGGCGTTGGATTCCCTCTTGGTGATCCTGGGGTTCTTCGTGGTGATGCCCATGATCAGCCTGCGCTTCGTGGATCAGCTCGGCTGGGCGGCCGGGGTGGTCGGCCTGGCGCTGGGGTTGCGTCAGCTGACCCAGCAGGGGCTGGGCATTCTGGGGGGGTCACTGGCGGACAAGTTCGGGGCGCGCCCGCTCATCGTGGGCGGTATGCTGCTGCGGGCGGCGGGTTTTGCCAGCCTGGCCTATGCCCAGAGCGGGCTGGAGCTGATCCTCTCCTGCATCATCTCGGGGCTCGGCGGCTGCCTGTTCGACCCTCCCCGGGCGGCGCTGGTGATCAAGTTCACCCGGCCGCGGGAGCGGGGTCGTTATATCTCGTTGCTAATGATGCTGGAGAGCGCCGGCGCCGTGGTGGGGGCCTTGCTAGGCAGCTGGCTGCTCAACTTCGATTTCGAATACGTCTGTCTGCTGGGGGCCGGCCTGTTTGTCTGCGCCGCCCTGTGCAACCTGCTGATCCTGCCCGCCTACAAGCTCTCGGTGCGGCCGACCCCGATCCGCGCCGGTCTCGGCCAGGTGCTGGCCGACAAGGCATTCTGCCGGCTGGTACTGATCCTGAGCGGCTACTACGCGCTCTGGGTGCAGGTGATGCTGATCTTCCCCATCCTGGTCAAGCAGATGGCGGGCAGTACCACGGCGGTGGGCTGGATGTATACCCTGGAGACCGCCATCTCGCTGGCGCTGCTCTATCCGCTGGCGCGCTATGGCGAGCGGCGCTTCAAGCTGGAGAGCCGGCTGATGGCCGGGGTACTGCTGATGACCACCGGCATCGGGCTGGTGGCCTTTGCCAACACCCTGCCTGCGGTGTTCATGCTGCTGGCCTGCTTCTATCTGGGGATCGTCATCGCCGAGCCGGCGCGGGAGACCCTGATGACCAAGCTGGCGCAGCCGGGAGCGCGCGGCAGCTACATGGGCTTCAGCCGGCTGGGGCTGGCACTGGGAGGCATGACGGGGTACGTGGGGGGCGGCGCCCTGCATGACTACGCCCTGGCTCAGGGGCAGCCCTGGTTGCCCTGGCTGGTGCTGGGCACAGTGGGTGTGACCACTTTGCTGCTGCTGGCCAATTGCTTTCATCGCGAGTCGAGTCTGGCGCGGGTCAACGTCTGAACGGGCATAAAAAAACCGGCCGCAGGCGGCCGGTAAAAAATACAGTAGGCTACAGGAAGACTTAGAAGTTGTACTGCAGGGCCACGGCGACCACGTCGTCGGTGTTCTTGCCCAGCGAGTTGGTGTGGGTGCCGTTGACGTTGTCCAGCAGGTTGATCTTGTAGTCAACGTAGGCGTTGAAGTTGTCGGTGAAGTTGTACCAAGCACCGATGGAGACGTATTCGGTGGCGGTATCATCGATGCCGCGAGCGTTGTCCTTCACGTCGGTACGCAGGTAGGCCACGGACGGCTTGAACTTGCCGAAGGCATACTGGGCCACGGCTTCGTAGCCATCCATCTTCTCGGCGTAACCGTTGAAGGTGCTGACGTACATGTGGTCTTCACCGTGGGAGTAGGTGGCAGCCAGGTAGAGGTCGCCGACGGCGTACTTGGCGCCCACGCCGTACAGTTTGGCGTCGCTGTCGCCACCGAAGGAGGCGTTGGCAGCCTGCTCGTCGGTCTTGCCGGCCTGGTTGTAGGCGGCACCCAGGCTCAGGCCCATGTCGAAGTCATAGTTGGCGGACACGGCGAAGCCTTCGGCGGAACCCTTCGGATTCCAGGTGCTGTTGGTGCCAGTCAGGTTGGAGCGATCGGCGTTCTGCGGATCGTTGTTGCCGGTGAACTGGGCACCCAGGGTCAGGCCCTGATAGGTGTAGATGTACTGGGCCAGGCCATTGGTACGACCGGTGCCGAACACTTCGGTGTCCTTGCCCAGGCCGTCACCACCCCACTCGGGCAGCACGTCGGTGTAGTTGTTCACGGCTTTGGTGAACAGGCCGTCCTGACGACCGTAGCTGAAGGCACCGAAGCGATCGTGCTTGATGCCGGCGTAGGCATAACGCAGCTCGTCATTGTCGGAACCTGAGGTCGGCAGGTTGTACTCGGCAAAGCCGAAGGCCTGCATCTCGGGGGCAATCTTGGTTTCGCCGGCGATGTGCAGACGCAGGTAGCTGGCGTCGCCTTCAGAACCGTTGTCATCAGTGCCGTAGTACATGCCCTGGGCGCGACCACCGATGTCGAGCTTGGTGTCGTTCTGGTTGTAAACGGTCGCGGCTTGCGCACCACCGGCCAGCAGCAGGCTGGAGATGGCCATGGTCAATGCTGTTTTTTTCATTGTTCGTTCCTCTGGTGTAAACACTGTCGGACCTGTGCTCGGCCCTGTTGATCGGTTTCTGTTCCGATAGCCCAGAGTAGCCCTGCGAACCTTGATAGAAACTGAAGCGGACAAGGATTAATTAATGGTTTGACCAGAAAGGCAGGCATAAAAAACGGCCCAGAGAGGGCCGTTTGAACATTTGTGGAATTAAATGCTGTTTAGAGCATCATGCCACCGAAGAAGAAGCCGAGCGCCACGGCGATGGCGATGGTGGCCACACCCGGTACGAAGAAGGGGTGGTTGAACACCGCCTTGCCGATGCGGGTGGAACCGGTGTCGTCCATCTCGACCGCGGCCAGCAGGGTCGGGTAGGTGGGCAGCACGAACAGGGCGCTCACGGCGGCGAAGGAGGCGATGGCGGTCAGCGGGCTGACACCCAGTGCCAGGGCGGCCGGCATCAGGGCCTTGGTGGTGGCGCCTTGTGAGTAGAGCAGCATGGCGGCGAAGAACAGCACCACGGCCAGCAGCCAGGAGTACTGGTTCAGCAGGTCGCCGGCGATGAGCTGGATGGTATCCATGTTGCCCTTCACGAAGACGTTGCCGAGCCAGGCCACACCCAGTACGCAGATACAGGCGGACATACCGGACTTGAAGGTCGGCATGTTGGTGACCTGGGTCACGTCCAGTTTGCACACCAGAGTCATGATGGTGGCCGCGGCCAGCATGATGCCCATGATGGCGCCGTCACGGGGGATCGGCGGGTTGGTGATGAGGCCCACTTTACCGGAGATGGCGGTGGCATAGGCCATCACGGCCACGATGGCGGCGATAAAGATCCAGACCGACAGCTTGGCGTAGGGTTTGATCTCGAGCTGGGTGGTACCACGCAGCTTGATCTGCCCCTTGGCCTTGCGCTCCAGATAGACTTCATCCTGGTCCAGCGGCTTGCCCAGCATGTTGGCGACGAAGGCACCGAGGATGCAGGCGATGAAGGTGGAGGGGATGCAGATGGCCAGCAGGGTCAGGTAGTCAACACCGAACGGCTCCAGCATGCCGGAGAAGGCGACCACGGCTGCGGAGATGGGCGAGGCCGTGATGGCGATCTGGGAGGCTACGACCGCGATGGAGAGAGGACGGGAGGGGCGGATACCCTGCTCCTTGGCCACTTCGGCGATCACCGGCAGGGTGGAGAAGGCTGTGTGACCGGTACCGGCCAGCATGGTCATCAGGTAGGTGACGACCGGGGCTGCGAAGGTGATGTATTTGGGGTTCTTGCGCAGGGCTTTTTCGGCCAGGTGCACCAGGTAGTCCATCCCGCCGGCCAGCTGCATGCAGGCGATGGCGCAGATGACGGACGCGATGATCATGATCACGTCCCAGGGGATGTAGGTGACCAGCTGATCGCTCGGGATCTGCACCCCGAGGCCCCAGGTCAGCACCAGTACCCCCAAACCACCGGCAAAGCCGATGCCGATGCTGCCTATCCGGGCCCCCAGATAGATAGCGGCGAGCACGACGAGCAACTCGATTCCAATCATAGTGAACACTCCATTTTCCAGTTTTTTTAGGTTTTATTTGGCAGAAAAGCCAATTCCCGATGGGGCTGGGCAAGACCTATCGGGAACTGACTCTATGGGCCGGGATGATCCCGGCCCATTTGCTCGCTTATACGGTGGCTTCGCGGGTGTAACGCTTGGCTTTGTATTGCGGGTTCATCAGGTTCTCGATGGAGAGGATTTCGTCCAGCTGTTCGGCGGTCAGCAGGCCGCGTTCCAGCACGACTTCACGGACGTTCTTGCCGGTCTGTGCACAGATCTTGCCGACGATGTCGCCCTCGTGGTGGCCGATGAAGGGGTTCAGGTAGGTCACGATACCGATGGAGTTCAGCACGTGGTTCATGCAGATTTCCGGGTTGGCGGTGATGCCTTCCACGCACTTCTCGCGCAGGGAGATGCAGGCCTTTTCCATCAGGCTCAGGGATTCGAACATCGCCTGACCGATCACCGGCTCCATGACGTTCAACTGCAGCTGACCGGCTTCGGCGGCGAAGGTGATGGTGACGTCGTTGCCGAAGACCTTGAAGCAGGATTGGTTGACCACTTCCGGAATGACCGGGTTGACCTTGGCCGGCATGATGGAGGAGCCAGCCTGCATTTCCGGCAGGTTGATCTCTTTGAGTGCGGTGCGCGGGCCGGAGGAGAGCAGACGCAGGTCGTTACAGATCTTGGAGAGCTTCATCGCCATGCGCTTGATGGCGCCGTGCAGCATCACGTAGGCACCGCAGTCGGAGGTCGCTTCGATCAGATCTTCAGCCGGCACATAGGCGCGACCGGTGATTTCGGCCAGGCGCTTGATGGCCAGGGCGGAGTACTCGGGCGGGGTGTTGAGGCCGGTACCGATGGCGGTGGCGCCCAGGTTCACTTCCAGCAGCAGCTCCTGGCAACGCTTGATGGACTTGATCTCTTCACGCAGGGTGACGGCGAAGGCGTGGAACTCCTGACCCAGGGTCATGGGTACCGCGTCCTGCAGCTGGGTACGACCCATCTTCAGGATGTTCTTGAACTCGGCAGCCTTGGCATCGAAAGCGGCGATCAGCGCTTCCAGGGCAAACAGGGTGGTGTCGGTGCTGTTCACCACGGCGACGCGGAAACCGGTGGGGTAGGCGTCGTTGGTGGACTGGCACTTGTTGACGTGATCGTTCGGGTTGATGACGTCGTAGCGGCCTTTTTCCAGACCCATCAGCTCGAGGGCGATGTTGGCCAGTACTTCGTTGGTGTTCATGTTGACGGAGGTGCCGGCACCGCCCTGGTAAACGTCGACCGGGAACTGGTCGAAGCATTTGCCGGTGTTCAGCATCAGGTCGCAGGCTTCCACGATCTTGTCTGCAATTTCAGGACGGATGGTGCCCAGCTCGCCGTTTGCCAGCGCGGCGGCCTTCTTGGTCAGCACCATGCCACGGACGAATTCCGGAACGTCAGAAATCTTCTGAGAGCTGATCTTGAAGTTCTCGACGGCGCGCAGGGTGTGTACGCCGTAGTACATGTCGTTGGAAACTTCTTTGGTGCCCAGCAGGTCTTCTTCAATGCGGACGTTCTTGATGTCGCTCATTGTAATGCCTCAGAAATCAGATAAATGGAAACGATCCTCACCGAGTGGTCGCGAGTTCCTTACGCACGGTTCATCCTGAAGCACCACACATCGAGTGGGGCGGTTGGAGGCCTTTTTTGCCTCCTTCATTACTGGCGTCGATATTACCCCAATTGAGGTATCTGATATTAGACCTGGATCACTAAATTTGAGACAACCTCAAATAACTTGTGGTCATTAAACAGATATTGCAATCGACCGATTAACTTTGACAGAACAATGACTTCAATCACAGTCCGGCAAGCCGGTTTTTCTGCGGATCCGGCGCTGCGTCACCCTCCGCACTTGAAAAGTGCGCGCTGACCCCCATTTTAATCAACAGGAACCGATATCATGACGGGTTGGCAGCGGCATCGACGGCTGTCTGGTCTGCCGGCGGTTCATTCACATTCACCCGCACTGAGGTTGTTATGGGCAAGTTGTTTCTATTGTTGGTCGGTCTGGTGGTGCTCGAGCTCACCGTGATGATCGAGGTGGGCTCCGTGATCGGCGCCTTGCCGACTGTCGGCCTGCTCATTCTGACGGCGGTGCTGGGCTCCTCTCTGGTGCGCAGCGAAGGGATCAAGACCCTGTTCAACGCGCAGCAGAAGATGCAGCAGGGGGAGATGCCTGGACGTGAGGTGATGGGGGGCATGATGCTGGCGCTGGCCGGTCTGCTGCTGATCATTCCGGGCTTCGTGACCGACTTCTTCGGCATCCTGTTGCTGCAACCCTGGCTGCGCAACAAGCTGGCCGACAAGCTGATCGGCAGCAACCAGTTCAGAATGCAGATGGGCGGTTTTCAAAGCCGTCAGCAGCCGTTCGACGAGGTGCCTGGCAGTGACCAGCCGGGTCAATCCCCGCGCGCCGGTACCACCATCGAAGGGGAGTTCGAGCGCAAGGAGTAAGTGCTGCGCTCAATCCCGGGCCATCAGGGCTTGCCCTGATGGCACAACTGCTCGAAGCGGTGGCGGGCATACCACCAGGCCAGAGTGCCCGCCGCCAGGTTCGCCAGCAGGATCCCCAGATAGATCCCCTGTTCTCCCCCCAGTTTTGCCCCCAGCCAGGCTCCTGGCAGCAAGAAGACAAACAATCGCAAGCCGTTGAACAGAAAAGAGATGCTGGATGCCCTCACGCCATTCAAGGCGGATGCCAGCAGCATCACCATGCCCTGAAAGCCGTAACCGATGGGTACCAGGTGCAGATAGAGCACGATGAGGTGCACCACCTGCGGGTGATCGCTGAACAGATCGGCGATGAAGGGGGCCAGCAGCCAGGTCAGCGCGTAGACCGCCAGCTGGAACAGCAGGGCGAAGCGCATACAGAGCTGCAGCGCCGCTTTGGCGCGGGCCGGGTTGCCGGCGCCACAGTTTTGCGAGATGAAGGGAGCCAGCACCGAGGAGAGCGCCATCATCACGATGAGCAGCAGGGCCTCGACTCTCGAGGCGGCGCCGTAGGCGGCCACTACTTCGGTGCCCAGTCCGGCGAAGATGGTCATCAGCACCGCATTGGCCAGCGGGTTGAGCATGTTGGTGAAGGAGGCGGGCACGGCCACGTGCAGCAGGGCGCGCCAGTGGGCCAGCAGCTGCGGGCGCGGGGATAGGCGCCAGCGCAGCAGGCCCTCGCGGTGGCGCAATATATAGAGGCTGACCAGCATGGCCATCAGCCAGGAGAGGGAGGTGGCGATGGCGGCGCCGCGGATCCCCCACTCGGGAAAGGGGCCAATGCCGAAGATGAGCAGGGGATCCAGCACGCCGTTGACCAGCCCGGCCACCGTCATCACCAGGCTCGGAGTTTTGGTATCGCCGGTGGCCCGGATGGCGGCATTGCCCACCATGGGCAGCACCAGCATGGGGACGGTCAGATACCAGATCAGCATGTAGTCGTAGATGAGGGCGATCAGCGCATCGCTGGCACCGAGCAGCCGGAACAGCGGGTGTATGGTGAGCGCCCCCGCCACGGCGATGAGGGTGACCAGCAGCACCGCCAGGAACAGGTTGTCGGTGGTGATGCGGGCGGCCTCTTCATGCTTGCCCTGGCCGAGGGCATGACCCATCACGGCGGAGAGGCCGGCCCCCAGCCCCATAGCCAGCGAGGTGACCACGAAGGTGACCGGAAAGGTGAAGCTGATGGCGGCCAGTGCCTGGGTGCCCAGCATGCCGATGAAGAAGGTATCGACCAGATTGAAGGCGAGGATGGCGACGATGCCGAGGATCATGGGGCCCGTCATGCGCAGCAGTACGGACGTCATGGGGGCTGTCAGCAGGGGATTGGGTCGGGTCACGGGCTGGTCTCTGTACATCTGGCGGAGTTCTGGCTGCTGGCAGCACAAACCGGTTTCCTGACCGGGACTCGGGCGATCCATCGAAGACCTTCATAGTACGTGAAAATATTTTTTTTGTATTTGCCCTTGAAGGGTTAACAAACGTACCCCACATCGGAGACATATCTAATTTGGCCAGGAATGGCCATTCCTCAAAGCAACACAGAGACTCATTTTGGGAGAGTTATCGATGAAAATTCGTCCACTGCACGACCGCGTCATCATCAAGCGCATCGAAGCTGAAGCCAAATCCGCTGGCGGCATTGTCTTGACTGGTACGGCGGCCCAGAAGTCCACCCGTGGTGAAGTTCTTGCCGTGGGGACTGGCCGAATTCTGGATAATGGCGACGTCAAAGCCCTCGCCGTCAAGGTTGGTGACAAGGTGATCTTCAACGAAGGCTACGGTGTGAAGACCGAGAAGCTGGATGGTCAGGACGTGCTGATCCTGTCTGAAACCGACATCCTGGCGATTGTCGAAGAGTAATCCACCCCTTTCCCCCAAGAATTGATTGAAGGACTGAACAAAATGGCAGCTAAAGAAGTCAAGTTTGGCAACGAAGCCCGCATCAAGATGCTGGAAGGCGTCAACATCCTGGCCGATGCCGTCAAGGTGACCCTGGGCCCGAAAGGCCGCAACGTGGTGCTGGACAAATCTTTCGGCGCTCCGACCATCACCAAGGATGGCGTCTCCGTCGCTCGTGAAATCGAACTGGAAGACAAGTTCCAGAACATGGGCGCCCAGATGGTCAAGGAAGTCGCTTCCAAGGCCAACGACGCCGCCGGTGATGGTACCACCACCGCAACCGTACTGGCCCAGGCCATCGTCAACGAAGGCCTGAAGGCCGTTGCCGCCGGTATGAACCCGATGGATCTGAAGCGCGGTATCGACAAGGCCGTGGTAGCCGCCGTTGCCGAGTTGCAAGCGCTGTCCCAGCCCTGCGCAGACAACAACGCCATCGCTCAGGTAGGCACCATCTCCGCCAACTCCGACGAGAAAGTCGGCAAGCTGATTGCCGAAGCAATGGACAAAGTGGGCCGTGACGGCGTCATCACTGTAGAAGACGGTCAGGGTCTGGAAGACGAGCTGGCTGTGGTTGAAGGTATGCAGTTCGACCGTGGCTACCTCTCCCCGTATTTCGTCAACAAGCCGGAAACCGGTGCCGTCGAGCTGGACGACCCCTTCATCCTGCTGGTCGACAAGAAAATCTCCAACATCCGCGAAATGCTGCCGGTGCTGGAAGGCGTGGCCAAGGCTGGCAAGCCGCTGATCATCGTCGCCGAAGACGTTGAAGGTGAAGCGCTGGCGACTCTGGTGGTCAACACCATGCGTGGCATCGTGAAAGTGGCTGCCGTCAAGGCGCCGGGCTTCGGTGACCGTCGCAAGGCCATGCTGCAGGATATCGCCATCCTGACTGGCGGTACCGTGATCTCCGAAGAAGTGGGCATGGAGCTGGAAAAAGCGACCCTGGAAGACCTGGGCCGTGCCAAGCGCATCGTCATCACCAAAGAGAACACCACCATCATCGATGGCGTGGGTGACGCAGGCCTGATCGAGAGCCGTGTAGCCCAGATCCGTCAGCAGATCGAAGAGACCTCTTCCGATTACGACCGTGAGAAGCTGCAAGAGCGCGTAGCCAAACTGGCTGGCGGCGTTGCGGTGATCAAGGTGGGTGCTGCCACTGAAGTCGAGATGAAAGAGAAGAAAGCACGCGTCGACGATGCCCTGCACGCGACTCGCGCTGCGGTGGAAGAAGGCGTGGTTGCCGGTGGTGGTGTGGCGCTGGTGCGCGTTGCCGCCAAACTGACCGGTCTGCGTGGTGACAACGAAGACCAGAACGTGGGTATCAAGGTTGCTCTGCGCGCCATGGAAGCTCCGCTGCGTCAAATCGTCATCAACGCCGGTGAAGAGGCCTCCGTCATCGCCAACGCGGTGAAGAACGGCGAAGGCAACTATGGCTACAACGCCTACACCGAACAGTACGGCGACATGCTGGCCATGGGCATCCTGGATCCGACCAAGGTGACTCGTTCTGCCCTGCAGTTTGCCTCTTCCGTTGCCGGTCTGATGATCACCACCGAGTGCATGGTCTCCGAGCTGCCGAAGAAAGATACCCCTGCCATGCCTGACATGGGCGGTATGGGTGGCATGGGCATGATGTAATTCAGCCTGGGTTACCAAACGGCTCGCTTTTGCGAGCCGTTTTTTTTATGGCGACTAGACTGAGTCTATTGTCAGTGACTTTATCCGAGGTGAACATGCGTGTACTGGGTTTGATTTCATTACTGTTTTCTCTGGCCATGCCGGCAATGGCGCTGGAAACGCCGCAAGGTCCCGTCATCCTGAAGGTGACCGGCAATGTACAACCGGCGGAAGCGACCGAAGGGGTGGTCTCCTTCGATCTGGCGATGCTCAAGGCGTTGCCACAGCACGAGATCGTGACCGCCAACCCCTGGGTCGACAAGCCGCACAAATATGTGGGACCCAAGCTGGCCGATCTGCTGGCCGCCGTCGGCGCGGATGGCAAGGCGATCACCTTGACCGCATTGAACAGTTTTCAGATCAGGCTCAACTGGGATAAGGTCAAGCAATACGACCCGATTCTGGCCTGGCAAGATGATGGGGTCACCATGCGGGTACGGAATAAGGGACCGCTTTGGTTTATCCTACCGCTGGATCAATATCCCGAGCTGAAACGCTCGGAGTTTACCGACATGATGATTTGGCAATTGAATGCCATTGATATTCAGCATTGATGTAGTGGCTTCTGGGAGCACGAGTGAAAGCAAAGACCAAGGCGTGGCCTTTACTCATCGTTCTTTATCTATCCATCCTGCTGTTCACCGGGAGCACTCTGTATTGCCTCGCACAAATACAGAATGCGACCCGGGTGATGGAGAAGTATACCTATGACGTCTCCTGGGCCCTGATGCAGTTGCAACTGGAGTTGGGGCGCTTCCTCAACTCCGTCGAGATTTACCATTATGGCGGTATCGATCACGATACCCTGATGTTGCGCTACGACATCCTCTGGAGCCGCACCCCCATCCTGCTTAGCGGCCAGTTGCGTCAGAGCATGAAGGACAAGCAGAAGACCCTGCGGCTTGTGCAGTTGATCGAAAGCAATATCCGCGAGATGGAGCCCAACATCACCAACCTGAAGTCGGGAACGCCGGATTATCAGCAGATCATGATGAGGCTGTCGCCTCTGCAGGAACCGCTCTCCTATTCCCTCGCCTCCGTGATGCAGAAGAACATCAACGTCTATTCGGGCAATGACAAGCGCTTCGGCCAGTTGCGCAATGCCCTGCTGTTCATGGTATCCGGGCTGGTGTTGTCGGTGATGCTGCTGAGCGGTCTGCTGATCCGCGAGGCGCGCCGCCATTTCAGAGTGGCACGGATAGATCCCCTGACCGGGCTCTCCAATCGTCTGGCCCTGCTTGAGAAGATGGAATCCTACGCTAGCAAGGAGACGCCGTTTGGTCTGGTGCTGGTGGACATCAATGACTTTCGCGACATCAACAGCAAGTTCGGTTACAACACCGGTGACTTCCTGTTGCAGGAGCTAGCGAAACGGATGCGCGGCCTGTGTGAAAACGGTGAGTGGGTGGCCAGGCTTGGCGGTGACCAGTTCGCCATGATCCAGCGCGAGAGCAGTGATCTGCGTCAGGTGAGGGAGCTGGTAGCCCGTCTGCTGCACGCGCTCAAGCAGGACATCATCATCGACAACTATCCATTCCGGCTGGAGGTGGGCATCGGCATCGCCTTCTTCCCGATGGACAGTAAACAGGCCCAGGAACTGCTCAGCCGGGCCGAGCAGGCACTGTTCCACAGCCGCAAGACCCATGTGCCATACGTCATCTACGACAGCTCGCTGCTCAATGAGACGGCGCGTCGCAAGCATCTGGCCAGCGACATGATCATGGCGCTGGAGCACAATGCGCTCGAGCTCTACTACCAACCCATCGTCAACCTGGAAAGCGGCCGCTGCGAGGCGGTCGAGGCCCTGCTGCGCTGGCGTCACCCTGAGCTTGGTTTCATCCCGCCCAACGAGGTGATCCAGGTCGCCGAAGAGTTTCAGCTGGCCGAAAAGCTGGGTAGCTGGGTGCTGAACACCGCCTGTGAGCAGCTCTATCAATGGCAGCAGCTGGGCCTGGTGGATCTGCAGATGTGCGTGAACATCTCTCCCGGCATGTATCAGCGCAACCTGTTGAAGCTGGTGGCCAAGGCGCTGATGGACCACCATATCCCGGCTGCCAGCTTGGTGCTGGAAGTGACGGAAGACACCACCATGCGCGAGGTGAAAAACTCCCTGCAACTGATGCAGGACCTCAACCAGCAAGGGGTACAGCTGGCGCTGGATGACTTCGGGACGGGCTACTCGTCTCTCAGTTATCTGCAGAAACTGCCGGTCAGCAAGGTGAAGATCGATCGCTCCTTCATTCAGGGGATCGATACCTCCATCGAAGCGTCCGAGCTGGTCGCCAACATCTGCCGGATGGGCTCCATGCTGGGCAAGAGTCTGGTGTGCGAAGGGATCGAAACCCAGGCCCAGCTCGACGTGCTGCGCACTTTGACCGACATCCATCTCTATGGTCAGGGTTATCTGTTCAGCCGTCCCGAGCAGGCGGAGAAGGTCTATCAGACCCTGCTGGAGATGGAAGAGGAGTGGCTGGAGCGGCGTCAGCCCGACAAGGCGTATTTAATTTAGCCAAAGTGCTCATGTCTGGCCTAAGATGGCCGATAGTCTTAGGGCAGGAGGTACACCATGGATATATCTAGTTCTGCATCTGCGTCATTTGGTTCTGCATTGATGACGGCCAGCCTGGCCAAGAAACAGCAGACCCAAGAAGGTGAATCTGCATTGAAACTGCTGCAAACAGCAGCTCAATCAGCACCGGTTGCACCGACATCGGCCAACGCTTCTCTGGGAAGTAACATCGATATTCGCGTCTGACCCTAACGAAAAAGCCCCCATCTCGTCGATGGGGGCTTTTTTATGTCTGCGATATCGCAATGTCTCTCTTGGCTCAGACCGGAAAAGGGGCTGGTGCCTCGAAGGTCATTCGTTCGCCGCTGCGGGGGTGGCTGATGGTCAGGCTGGCCGCATGCAGATAAAGGTGCGGTGCCGCCGCCAGCGCATCCGGATGGGCGTAGAGGTTATCGCCGAGGATGGGATGACCCAGCTCCAGCATATGAACCCGTAGCTGATGGGAGCGACCGGTAATGGGGGTCAGCTTGATCAGACTGTTGCCATTTTCCACCTTCAGCTTCTGCCACAAGGTCAGGGCGTGACGCCCCTCCTCAAAGTCCACCTTCTGCTTCGGGCGGTTGGGCCAGTCGACGCAGAGCGGCAGATCCACTTCACCCGCATCCAGTTCCGGCTCGCCCCACACCCAGGCCAGATAGTGTTTCTCGGTTTCCCGCTCGCGGAATTGCCGGCTCAGCTCCCGGTGAGAGTTAGGATTGAGGGGGATCACCAGCACGCCTGTGGTCGCCATGTCGAGACGATGGGCGGCCGCCGCCTTAGGGTGCTGTTGCTTCACCCGATGGAGCACGCTGTCTTCATTCTCGGGGCCGCGCCCGGGGACGCTCAGCAGGCCAGTGGGCTTGTTGACCACCATGATGTCCTTGTCCTTGAACAGGATATCGAGCCAGGGTTCCAGGGGCGGTGAGTATACAAACATAGCGTCTCGCATCTTTGGTCAAAGTGGGGGCAAGCCCCCATCAGTTATGGATTACCACGATAAAAGTGCATGGCAGCCAACTCGCGTTGGGTCTGGTCGTTATCAACCAGACGATGCTTTCACAGTTTTATCAGTTATGGGTAACCACGATAAAAAGTGCATGGCATCCAACTCGCGTTGGGTCTGGTCGTTATCAACCAGACGATGCCTTCACCGTTTCATCAGTTATGAGTAACCACGATAAAGCGGATGGCATCCAGCTTGAGTTGGGTCTGGTCGATCAGGTGGTGCAATTCTGCCTGCAGATTGCGCAGATAATCCAGTTCGCTGTCGCGCACGTTCGGGTTGACTGCCTTGAGCGCCTCCAGACGATCGAGATCCTGCTGCAGAGTTTGCGCCATCTGAGTACGGGCCTGGTCGACAATATTCGCCTTCAGTCCTTCGGCAATCGCCTGGCCCTGGCCAATCAGACCGTGGATCACTGGCTGGGAAGCGGTGACCAGCTTGCTGCCCAGGTGGCGGTTGACCGGCGTCAGCTGACGGTTGAAGGCATCGAAGGCCACCTTCTCACCCAGGTTGTTGCCGTTCTTGTCCATCAGCAGCCGGATCGGCGTCGGTGGCATGAAGCGGTAGAGCTGGGGATGGGCCGCAGACTCGGCGACGAAAATCAGCTCCAACAGGATGGAGCCGACCGGCAGCGCCTTGTTTTTGAGCAGAGCTACCGAGGTGGCACCGATCTCG
Organism: Aeromonas sp. S15(2024); assembly: GCF_041402265.1. NCBI lineage: Bacteria > Pseudomonadati > Pseudomonadota > Gammaproteobacteria > Aeromonadales > Aeromonadaceae > Aeromonas > Aeromonas sp. S15(2024). The sequence continues at coordinate 130,645 of NZ_JBGLQY010000011.1, forward strand.
GAGCCGAGGATCAGGTCGATACCGCCGCGCATCATGGGGTGATCCCAGGAGAGGAACGACATGTCGTCCCGCGACAGGGCTGTGGTGCGATCAAAGGTGATGGTCATGCCGTCTTGCGGCAGGCCCGGGAAGCTCGGCACCAGCATGTGATCGCCCGGCATCAGCACCAGCGCGTTCTCACCGCGATCATCCTGATTGACGCCGATCTCGTCGAACATCTTGAGGGCGAAGGAGATCATACCGGTGTCGTCATCTTCGGCGGCCAGCTTCTCGACCAGCTGCTTGGCAGCTTCGCCACCGCTGGAGTGGATCTCAAGCAGCCGATCGCGGCCCTGTTCCAGTTTGGCCTTGAGGGGCTCGTGCAACTCGCGGGTGCGGGTCAGCAGTGCTTCGAGGGTCGCCTGCTCACCGGTGTTGGCGGCCAGCAGCTCGAACAGTTCGTCACGCACCGCTTCGAATACCGGGCGGGCGGTCGGACAGGTCTGCTCGAACGCATCGAGGCCATCGTGATACCAGAGCTGCAGGGCGCGCTGGGAGGTGCCCTCCAGATAGGGAACGTGGATCTCGACGGTGTTCTGTTGACCGATGCGATCCAGTCGGCCGATCCGCTGTTCCAGCAGATCCGGGTTGAGAGGCAGGTCGAACAGCACCAGATGGCTGGCAAACTGGAAGTTGCGACCCTCGGAGCCGATCTCGGAGCAGAGCAGCACCTGAGCGCCCCCCTCAGCTTGAGCGAAATAGGCGGAGGCCTTGTCCCGTTCCAGGATGGACATCCCTTCGTGGAAGACGGCGGCGCGGATCCCCTCGCGGGTACGCACGGCCTCTTCCAGCGCGATGGCGGTGGCCGCTTCGGAGCAGATCACCAATATCTTCTGCTGACGGGCAGAGATCAGCAACTCAAGCAGCCAGTCGACGCGCGGGTCAAACAGGGTCCAGCTGGCGTTGTCGCCTTCAAACTGCTGGAAGATCTTCTCGGGATAGAGGTAGCGCAGGGCACGGGTTTGCAGATCGCCGCCGTTGCCACCCATCATGCCCATCACCTTGATGGCGGTCTTGTACTGCTCCGGCAACGGCATGGGGTAGACGTTGAGATGACGCTCGGGGAATCCCTGAATGTTGGCGCGGCTGTTGCGAAACAGCACGCGGCCGGTGCCGTGCTGATCCAGCAGCTTGGCGACTGCCTGCTGACGGGCGGCCGCATCAGTGAGATCCAGACCATCAAGTTGGCCTGCCAGAGTCTGTTTGGCAGCTTCGCTCAGGGCCTCGCCATCCAGCAACTCCTGGGCGGCACTGGCGACTTGGCCATAGGCTTGCTCCTCGGCGAGGAAGGCTTCGTAGTCGTAGAAACGCTCGGGGTCGAGCAGACGCAGACGGGCAAAGTGGCTCTGATGGCCCAGCTGGTCCGGGGTCGCGGTCAGTAGCAGCACGCCTGGCACCTGTTCGGCCAGTGCTTCCACCATTTCGTAGGCACGGCTTGGCGCTTCCTCGCTCCACTCCAGGTGATGTGCTTCGTCGACGACCAGCAAATCCCATTCGGCTTCCAGCAACTGCTCGAAGCGGCGGCGCTTCTTGCGCAGGAAGTCGAGGCTGCAGATCACCAGCTGTTCGGTTTCGAAGGGGTTTTCCGCATCGGCAAAGGCCTCGATGCAGCGCTCCTCGTCAAACAGGGAGAAGTGCAGGTTGAAGCGGCGCAGCATTTCGACCAGCCACTGGTGCTGGAGCGTTTCGGGCAGCAGGATGAGCACGCGATGGGCGCGGCCGGAGAGCAACTGCTGATGAATGATCATGCCCGCTTCAATGGTCTTGCCGAGGCCCACCTCGTCTGCCAGCAGTACACGCGGGGCATAACGGTGGCCTACTTCATGGGCGATATAGAGTTGGTGCGGGATCAGGCTGACCCGGCCACCGGCCAGACCGCGGGTCGGATTGCGACGACGTTTGTGCTGGTTGACCAGCGCTTCGTAGCGCAGGGTAAAACGGGACATCCGGTCGATCTGGCCGGCGAACAGGCGATCCTGTGGCTTGTTGAACTTGATGAAGTTGTTGAGAAACACTTCCTTGAGGGCAACCGGTTCATCATTGTCGGTGCGAACACCTACATATATAAGCAGGCCATCTTTCTCCTGCACTTCATCGACCATCATGGTCCAGTCTTCGTGACTGGCTATCTGATCGCCCACATTGAAGCTGACCCGGGTCACCGGCGCCTCTTCTTTGGCATACATGCGGTTTTCACCGGTAGCCGGAAACAACAGGGTAACCATGCGTCCTTCAACAGCAACGACAGTTCCCAACCCCAGATCCGTCTCTGTATCACTAATCCAACGCTGGCCAAGTGCAAAAGGCATTAAACTCTCCAAAGCCCAAGAGTGTGTGAATCGCAAAGGGGCGCTATGTTACCCGAAGGCGTGAGCGTGATCACCATGGATATGGCGATGGTGGCAGCCATTTCATCCTGCTGTTGATCCTGCTCTTGTCATGCATGATTGAAGATAGATGGCGTTGACTACGGGCGAGGAAATTGCTGGATTAAGCGACTTCTTGATTGATTGTTGAGCGGTTGAACGATTTCTTCGAATTTAATGCGAATTGTCGCTTGCAAGCGTGATCCAGATCCCTATAATGCGCCTCCATCGACACGGCAAGCGGCAACGCAAAGAGCCGGGTCGGTGGCCTCGAAAAGCCTTTGAAAATAAGGCTTGACTCGAGAAGGCGGTTGAGTAGAATGCCACTCCCGCAGCAGCCAAAAGCTGCGTCGCTCTTTAACAATTTGAATCAAGCAA
>NZ_JBGLQY010000012.1:0-129765 GCF_041402265.1 Aeromonas sp. S15(2024)
GAAAGCAGGAAAGCAGGAAAGCAGGAAAGCAGGAAAGCAGGAAAGCAGGAAAGCAGGAAAGCAGGAAAGCAGGAAAGCAGGAAAGCAGGAAAGCAGGAAAGCAGGAAAGCAGGAAAGCATGGCATACCATCGTACGACTGCCAGCGCTGGAGCCAGCCTCTGTTGAGGCGAAAGCCAAATGCGAAAAGGCCGCTCTATTGAGCGGCCTTTTCTAAGGTGGTCGGTGTGAGAGGATTCGAACCTCCGACCCCTTCGTCCCGAACGAAGTGCGCTACCAAGCTGCGCTACACACCGATGTCTGCGGGACGGGAATTTACCGAAAGCCCCGACCCGACACAAGCCTTTTTTGCATTAAAAAGGAAAAAAAGTGCTGTTCGCTCAACTATTCAGCACTCTCCCCGCCGTTTTACCGAAATGCAGCCGGACGGTGACATTTCGCTAACCCAGCCTCAGGGCAGGCGAAGCGACTCAGGCCCCAGCAACCGGCGTTGCCAATCCGCAATCGTGCCGTGCTCCAGCCAGTCCGCCGCATGCTTGCGCCAGTTGGGCGAGAGGGCCGGATTTTCCAGCAGCAACAGCAGGTCCGCCTCGTTGCGTAGCTGATTGAACAGGATATCGGCAGTACGCTTTACCGTGAGCTCAGGGTAGGGTCTGTCCACCAGCTCCAGCCTCTCCTGTGGCATCACCATCCCCTCCTCCAGCACCCGCAGCAACCAGCCGCAGCGGCCGTTGAGCTGCATCACCTGCGACATCTGGCCATAGCCGAAACGCTGGTTGAGCTTGAAACAGGGTGATCTGGGCTGGCTTATCTGGATCAGCGCCTCGCCGAGTCGATAGACATCGCCGATGCAGGCCTGCGCCTCGGTCAACCCGACCCCGGAGAGGTTCTCGCCGAAGGCGGCGGGCTGCCAGGGGGTACGCGGGGCCGCCAAACCCAGCGCCATCTGCCAGTTATGCCACCAGGGGTAGTGATCGGCGGGATAGTAGTGCAGCGCCCGATCCGGGCCGCCATGGTGGCGCTGGTCGCACTGTTCGTCGCCCGCGAGACCGCTGACGCCACACCAGAGCGGTATGGGGGTGGCTTGTTTGTGGATGGCACTGACAAGGCCGGGAACCAGTTCGGCACCCTGGCCGCTAAAGATGGAGATCCGCATTCTCATCCTCCGGATTGACGAGAGAATGCGGATCTTATCATGTGAGGGGTCAGGCGACTGCCTGCATCTGGGTGGTCATGGCGATCTCGGCACGGCGGCGTTTCTCCGCCTTGGCCATTAGATACCAGCTGCCGAAGGTGAACAGCGACACCGACAACAGGATCAGGCTGGCCACCGCGTTGATCTCGGGTTTCACCCCGAGCCGCACCGCCGAGAAGACCTCCATCGGCAGGGTCGTGGAGCCCGGGCCGGAGACGAAGCTCGCCAGCACCAGGTCATCCAGCGACAGGGCAAACGACATCATGCCGCCCGCCGCCAGCGAAGGGGCGATCATCGGGATGGTGATCAGGAAGAACACCTTCCAGGGTTTGGCCCCCAGATCCATGGCCGCCTCCTCGATGGAGAGATCCAGCTCCCGCAGCCGCGCCGACACCACGATCGCCACATAGGCGGTACAGAAGGTGGTGTGGGCTATCCAGATGGTCACCATGCCCCGCTCGGCAGGCCAGCCCACCAGCTGGGCCATGGCCACGAACAGCAGCAGCAGCGACAGACCGGTGATCACCTCGGGCATCACCAGCGGCGCCGTCACCATGCCGCCGAACAGGGTCCGACCGCGGAAGTGCGGGATCCGGGTCAGCACGAAGGCCGCCACCGTCCCCAGCGCCACCGCCGAGACGGCGGTGTAGAAGGCGATCTCCAGCGAGCGCAGCACGGAGCTGATCAACTGTTTGTTGTCGAGTAGGCCGAAGTACCACTTGAGCGACCAGCCCCCCCATACCGTCACCAGCTTGGAGGCGTTGAAGGAGTAGATCACCATGATGATCATGGGCAGGTAGATGAACAGCAGCCCCAGCCACAGCATCAGCTTGGCAAAACCGAAACGTCTCATCATGCCTTGCCCTCCAGCTCTTTGGCCTGGTTACGGTTGAACAGGATGATGGGGATGATCAGCACCGCCAGCATCACCACCGCCAGCGCGGAGGCCACTGGCCAGTCGCGGTTGTTGAAGAACTCCTGCCACAGCACCTTACCTATCATCAGGGTCTCGGGGCCGCCCAGCAGCTCCGGAATCACGAACTCACCCACCACCGGAATGAACACCAGCATGCAGCCGGCGATGATGCCGTTCTTGGAGAGCGGTACCGTGATCCGCCAGAACCGGGTCAGGTTGCGGGCCCCCAGATCGGAGGCCGCCTCCAGCAGGCTCTGGTCATGCTTGACCAGGTTGGCGTAAAGCGGCAGCACCATGAACGGCAGGTAGGAGTAAACGATGCCGATGTAGACCGCCAGGTTGGTGTTGAGGATCTGCAGCGGCTCGTCGATGAGGCCGATGCCCATCAACAGGCTGTTGAGCAGGCCGTTGTTGCTGAGAATGCCCATCCAGGCGTAGACCCGGATCAGGATCGCGGTCCAGGTCGGCATCATGATGAGCAGCAGCAGTACGGTCTGGGTCTCCTTGTTGGCCCGCGCGATGGAGTAGGCCATGGGATAGCCGATCAGCAGGCAGAGAATGGTGCTGACCAGGGCCATCTTGAGGGAGCCGAGATAGGCCGCGATGTAGAGCTCATCCTCCCGCAGCAGCAGGTAGTTGCCCATGTTGAGCAGTATGGTGAGCTGATTGTCCGCCCAGCTCACCACGTCGGTGTAGGGCGGGATCGCCACGTCCGCTTCGGCGAAGCTGATCTTCACGACGATGATGAAGGGCAGCAGGAAGAACAGGAACAGCCAGAAGAACGGGATGCCGATCACCAGCTGCCGCCCCCCCAACGACTTCAGTCGTTTCAATGCCATCATGATTGCAGCACCACGCCGCTGTCATCTTCCCAGTAGAGGAACACCTGGTCATCCCAGGTCGGCCGCTTGCCGTGGCGTTCGGCGTTGGCGATGAAAGCCTGAACGATTTTGCCCGAGGGCAACTGGATGTAGTAAACCGAGTGACCGCCCAGATAGGCGATGTCGTAGACCTCGCCCTTGGTCCAGTTGAAGTCCGGGTGCTCGATCTCCACCGGCTTTTGCAGGCTCATCAGCAGCTTTTCCGGCCGCAGGGCATAGGTCACCTTCTTGTTCTCGGCGCGGGAGCTGATGCCGTGACCCACGTAGATGGGCTGCTCCAGATCGGCGCAGGCGATGGTGGCGTGGTCCTGCTCATCCTCCACCAGCAGGCCGTCAAACAGGTTGACGTTGCCGATGAACTCGCACACCAGCCGGCTGGCCGGGGTTTCGTAGATGTCCATCGGGCTGCCGATCTGCTCGATGCAGCCCAGGTGCATGATGGCGATCCGCTCGGCCATGGTCATGGCCTCTTCCTGGTCGTGGGTTACCATGACGCAGGTAACCCCGACCCGTTCGATGATCTCGACCAGCTCCAGCTGCATCTGGGAACGCAGCTTCTTGTCGAGCGCCCCCATGGGCTCATCCAGCAGCAGCAGCTTGGGCCGCTTGGCCAGCGAGCGCGCCAGCGCCACCCGCTGACGCTGGCCACCGGAGAGCTGATGCGGCTTGCGGCGGGCATACTGGGTCATCTGCACCAGCTTGAGCATCTCCTCCACCCTGGCGTCGATCTCCGCCTTGGGCAGGTTGTCCTGCTTGAGACCGAACGCGATGTTCTGGGCCACCGTCATATGGGGGAACAGGGCGTAGGACTGAAACATCATGTTGATGGGACGCTCATAGGGCGGCATGTCGGTGATGTCGACGCCGTCGAGGAACAGCCGCCCCTCGGTGGGGCGCTCGAACCCCGCCAGCATCCGCAGCAGGGTCGACTTGCCGGAGCCGGACCCGCCCAGCAGAGCGAAAATCTCGCCCTTGTGGATGTTGAGGGACACGTTGTCGACCGCCAGCGTTTCATCGAACTGCTTGCTTACCCTGTCTATCTTGACCAGCACTTCTTTGCGTTGCTGGCTGCCCTCGAGGGCTTTCTTGTAGGCACTGGAGGCTATCGCCATTACCAAACTCCCAAAGGTAATACCGGCCGGGGCCGATCCATAAAACAGTCTGGCGCCCCGGGACGGGCGCCAAGGTTAGGTTCCGGACTTGATCCTGGTCCAACTCCGGGTGATCAGACGCTGCACCGCACGGGGATGTGCCTGCTGCACATAGAGCCGTTCCAGCACCGCCTGGGGTGGATAGACGGATTCGTCTTCGCGCACGCGTTTCTCCATGAACTCTCCCGCTCTGCTGTTGGGGTTGGCATACCCCACGTAGTCGCTCACCTTGGCGATGACGTCAGGCTCGAGAATGTAGTTGATGAGGGCGTGCGCCTCTTTCACGTTGGTGGCATCGGCCGGGATCGCCATCATGTCGAACCAGAGGTTGCCCCCCTCCTTCGGAATGCTGTAGGCGATCTTGATCCCCTTGCCCGCCTCCTCGGCCCTCGCCGCCGCCTGCAGGATGTCGCCGGAGAAGCCGGCCGCCACGCAGATGTTGCCATTGGCGAGATCGCCGATGTACTTGGAGGAGTGGAAGTAAGCCACGTAGGGGCGCACCTTGAGCAGCTGCTCTTCGGCACGCTTGAGGTCTGCCGGCTCATGGCTGTTGGGGTCGAGCCCCAGATAGTTGAGCGCCGCCGGGATCATCTCGTCCGCCGAATCGAGGAAGGCCACCCCGCAGTGGGAGAGCTTCTTCATGTTTTCCGGCTCGAAGATGGTCGCCCAGGAGTCGATCTTGTCGACCCCCAGTACCGCCTTGACCTTCTCGACGTTGTAACCGATGCCGTTGGTGCCCCACAGATAGGGCACGGCGTATTGATGGCCTGGATCCACCTTGTCGAGCTGCTTGAGCAGCACGGGATCCAGGTTGGCCAGATTGGGCAGCAGGGTGGGATCCAGCTTCTGGAAGGCCCCCGCCTTGATCTGCTTGGCCAGGAAATTGTTGGAGGGCACGACCAGATCGTAACCGGTACGGCCGGTCAGCAGCTTGCCTTCCAGCGTCTCGTTGGAGTCAAACACGTCATAGACGGTCTTGATCCCGGTCTTCTGCTGGAAGTCACTGAGGGTGGTCTCGCCGATATAGTCGGACCAGTTGTAAAAATGAACCACAGGGGCTGCCTGGGTCAGATTTGCAAACCCCAGGGTCAGGGCCAGCGTAGCTATCTTGGTCATGTGCACTTACTCAGTCCTCTTTATGTGTGATTTGCCAGTGCGCATCCATACGCGCCGTCCAACCTGTCGGGTGGGTCACCACCCTCCCGGCCGAACTGCGGACCGGGAGGGGCACTCTTCACTTACTTGCCTGACTTGATCTTGGTCCAGCTACGAGTCATCAGACGCTGCACCTTGGCCGGCAGATCCGGGAAGGTGTAGATCTTCTTGAGGGTCTCGTCGCTCGGGTAGATGCCCGGATCGTTGCGGATCTTCTCGGACACCAGCGGCACGGAGGCCTTGTTCCCGCTCGGGTAGCTGACGGCGTCGGAGATCTGGGCGATCACCTCGGGCTTCATCAGATAGTTCAGGAATACATGGGCCGCTTCCACGTTCTTGGCATCGGCCGGAATGGCCAGCATGTCGAAGAAGCTGCCTGCCCCCTCTTTCGGGATCACGTAGGTCAGATTGATGCCGTTCTTGGCCTCGATCGCCCGCGACTTGGACTGCTGCAAGTCACCGGAATAGCCGACCGCCACGCACAGGTTGCCGTTGGCCAGATCCGAAATGTACTTGGAGGAGTGGAAGTAGGCGGTGTAGGGACGGATGGAGAGGAACAGCTCCTCCGCCTTCTTCAGCTCGTCTGGCTTCTGGCTGTCCGGCTTGAAGCCCAGGTATTGCAGGGCGGCCGGCAGCATTTCAGTCGGCGAGTCGAGGAAGGAGACACCGCACTCCTTCAACTTGGCCATGTTTTCCGGTTTGAACACCAGATCCCAGGAGTCCACCGGCGCCTTGTCACCCAGCACGGCTTTCACCTTCTCCGGGTTGTAGGCATAACCGATGGTGCCCCACAGGTAAGGAATGGAGTACTGGTTACCCGGGTCGCTCGGTTCGAGCGCCTTGAGCAACGAGGTATCCAGGTTTTGCCAGTTGGAGAGCTTGGACTTGTCCAGTTTCTGGAACACGCCCGCCTTGATCTGCTTGGCCAGGAAGGGGTTGGACGGCACCACGATGTCATAGCCCGAGCTGCCTGCCAGCAACTTGGCTTCCAGCACCTCGTTGCTGTCGAACACGTCGTAGACCACCTTGATGCCCGTCTCTTTCTGGAAGTCTTCCAGGGTGTTCGGCGCGATATAGTCGCTCCAGTTGTAGACGTGCAACACCTTGTCTTCGGCCATCGCCGCGCCGCTCATCATGACCAGCGCCACCGAGGCTGCAATCATTCCCGTTTTGAAAGACATCGTCCTTGTCTCCTAAGCAAATTGTATGCGCAAGCCAACCTGCCCGGCGCCCGCCTATCCCCGCAGCTTTGCCGCCGTCAGATCCAGACTGAGCCTGGCCAGATTGACCAATTCATCCACCTGTTCCTCGGTGATCACCAAGGGGGGCGATATGATCATGGTATCGCCGACAGCCCTCATCACCAAGCCATTGTTAAAGCAGAACTCCCGACAGGTCATACCGGCCTGCAGCTCAGCCGGGAAGCGGCTGTTGGTCTGCTTGTCCTGCACTATTTCCAGCGCGGCCACCAGGCCTTTGCCACGGGTTTCGCCCACCAGCGGGTGGTCCGCCAGCTCCGCCCAGCGACGCTGCAAATAGGGGCCGATACTATCATGAACTCGCTTAACTATGCTTTCATTTTGCATAAGCGTAATGTTGGCAATGGCCACGGCGCAGGCCACCGGATGACCGGAGTAGGTGAAGCCGTGGTTGAATTCGCCCCCCTCTTCCACCAGCACCTTGGCGACCCTGTCCCCCACCATCACAGCCCCCATCGGCAGGTAGCCGGAGGTGATCCCCTTGGCCAGGCACATGAGGTCCGGCTTGATGCCAAAACCCTCGCTGGCGAACCAGTGGCCGGTGCGGCCAAAGCCGCAGATCACCTCGTCGGCGATGAGCAGGATGCCGTACTTGTCGCAGATGCGCTGGATCTCGGGCCAGTAGCTGTCGGGCGGGATGATGACGCCGCCGGCGCCCTGGATCGGCTCGCCGATGAAGGCGGCCACCTTGTCCACCCCCAGCTCCAGAATCTTCTCCTCCAGCTGACGGGCACGGGCCAGCCCGAATTCGTGGGCGCTCATCCCCTGCCCCTCGCCGAAGTGATAGGGCTGATCGATGTGCACTATGCCGGGGATCGGCAACCCGCCCTGGGCGTGCATCCCCTTCATGCCGCCCAGGCTGGCCCCGGCCACGGTGGAGCCGTGGTAGGCATTGTGGCGGCTGATGATCACCTGCTTCTCCGGCTGCCCCTTGCTGGCCCAGTAGTGGCGCACCATGCGCAGCACGGTATCGTTGCACTCGGAACCCGAGCCGGTGAAGAAGACGTGGTTGAGGTGGGAGGGCGTCACTTCGGCCAGCAGGGTTGCCAGCTCGGCGGCAGGCGGGTGGCTGGTCTGGAAGAAGAGGTTGTAGTAGGGCAGTTGCTGCATCTGGCGGGTGGCGGCGTCCACCAGCTCCTGGCGACCGTAACCCAGGTTGACGCACCACAGACCCGCCATGCCGTCCAGAATGCGCTTACCTTCAGAGTCTTCCAGATAGACCCCCTCGGCACGGGTGATGATGCGGCTGCCTTTCTTGTTCAGCGCCTGAAAATCGGTAAACGGATGCAGATGATGGCTGGCTTCCAGTTGCTGCCACTCACGGGTGGTGTGCTGCATTGCTTGCTCCTCGGTTCCTTCGATGTAAGCGATGTTTGTTCGTCAACGGATGAGGGAGGGTGCTCCCCCACTCACGGCGTGGGAGAGCCTGACCTTGGCCCCGTCATTGTCGATATGAGCGGGAACGCCCTCGGGCGCTCCCGGCAGGCCGATGCGCGTCAGGCGCGCACCCGGGTCACACGTTCAGCAGCAGGAACTCCCGTTCCCAGCGGCTGATCACCCCGAAGTAGGTTTCATACTCCTTGCGCTTCACCGCCACGAAGGCGCGGGTAAAGCGCTCGCCCAGCATCTCCTTGATAGGATCGCACTGCTCCAGGTGGCTCAGTGCCTCCTCCAGCGAGCGGGGCAAGCTGTAGGGCAGCTCATAGGCGCTCGACTTCATCTCCGGCAGCGGCTCCAGCTTCTCCATCATGCCGAGGTAGCCGCAGGCCAGGGTGGCGGCCAGCGCCAGATAGGGGTTGGCATCGGCGCCGGCGAAGCGGTTCTCCACCCGGCGGGCGCTGGCCTCGGAGAAGGGCACCCGCAGCCCGCAGGTGCGGTTCTCCACCCCCCACTGGACGTTGCGCGGCGCGCTCTCGCCGAAGGTGAGGCGGCGGTAGGAGTTGACGTTGGGGGCCAGCAGCGCGGTCACCGCCGGGGTGTATTTCTGCAGGCCGGCGATGAAGTGCATGAACAGCTCGGAGTTGCCACCGTTCTCGGCTCCGAACAGGTTGCGACCGTTCTCATCTTCCAGGCTCTGGTGAATGTGCATGGCGGAACCGGGCTCGTCGCTCATCGGCTTGGCCATGAAGGTGGCGTAAATCCCGTGACGGTGGGCCGCCTCGCGCATGGTGCGCTTGAACAGGAACACCTGATCGGCCAGATCGATGGCATCCCCGTGCAGGAAGTTGATCTCCATCTGGGCGGCGCCGGACTCGTGGATCAGGGTATCCACCTCCAGCTCCTGCGCCTCGCAGTAGTCGTACATGTCCTCGAAGATGGGGTCGAATTCGTTCACCGCATCGATGCTGAACGACTGGCGGGCCGTCTCGGGGCGACCGTTGCGGCCGGTGGGCGGCACCAGCGGATAGTCGGGATCTTCGTTGCGCTTGACCAGGTAGAATTCCAGCTCGGGGGCCACCACCGGCTTCCAGCCCTGCTTCTCGTAAAATGACAGGACCCGACGCAGCACGGAGCGCGGCGCTATGTCGATCAGCTTGCCATTGATGTCGAAACAGTCGTGGATCACCTGGGCGGTGGGCTCCAGTGCCCAGGGTACGAAACGAATGGTGTTGGGATCGGGATAGAGCTGCATGTCCCGCTCCAGCGGGTCGATCATGCTGTCGTCATCCGGATACTCGCCGGTCACCGTCTGGGTGAAGATGACCTCGGGCAGGCGCATGCCCCCTTCGCGCAGAAACTTGTTGGCTGGAATGATCTTGCCTCGGGCATTGCCGGTGAAATCCGGAAACAGGCACTCCACTTCCGTGATGCGATTGCTCTCCATCCAGCCCTTGATACTGTCCATGTTAAACCCCGACTCTACGGTTGCCATTGGCAAGGGTGTCTAATATATGGAACACCCTTGTTATCAAATTGTAATCAACACCACCATAAAAGCCCGCCATCAGGGGCAATGTCAAGCGGTGGTGTTTAAAAAACTATAAATAACGGCGCATATAATGACCATGGCGAGAACAAATACTAAACACCCTGTCATGGTAACGACTCACTGCAAAGCCGGTGCCAACGAGGCGTGTTACCCCCGTATGTTCTCAGTCAGACCCTGTCGGAATCGAGCCATTTTTTTGCAAGGGCGCACAATCCTTGTCCTCTTTGCTTTGCATGCCTGCATTTTTTTGGTACAAGGCCCGCCCTGATTTGCACTCTCCTGCATGGATTTGGTGCAAATACAGGACACAGGGCTTGGTCTGCAGGCAGACAGCCCCCATAAACAGGGATAATTGGGTTAGTAAACTGACTGGTAGTAAATCGTATGTGTGATTTCATGACTGAAGACCAACTGGCCTTTTACAAGGGACAGATCGAGCGCCAGATCCTCGAACTCGAAGATCGCCTCAACTCCCAGGCCAGCCAGGCCATCGCCACCGATACCAACGAGATGGCTGATGAAATTGACCGTGCCAGCATCGAGGAAGCCCGCCGTCTGGAGCTGAACCGCATCGAGCATGACAAGCTGCATCTGCGCAAGCTGCGTGGTGCGCTCAAGCGCATCAGCGAAGGGGATTTCGGTTACTGCGAGTCCTGCGGGGACGAGATCTCCCTCAAGCGGCTGCAGGCGCGTCCCGAGTCCCGCTTCTGCGTCGAATGCCAGAGCACCAAGGAGTTCAACGATACCCACGTGTATCGTCGCGTCGCCTGACGCCTCCCCACGCCGTCACTGGCGCTCGCCGGCGGGATGACGAGCAGGCCCTGTCTGCCTCGATGCAGGCGGGGTTCCCTGCCTCGCCGCTTCCCGCGCCACGGCAGCGCAGCAACAGAGTGACAAGTTCTGTTAGACTCCGGGCAAGCCCCGGAATCTACAGGAGAGCAGAGAGTGAAATGGTTCCTCAAACTGTGCTTGTGTCTGCCGTTGCTGGCACAAGCACAGACCCTCACGGTCAAGGTGCCCAGCCGACCGATCAATGACCTCGACAAAGAGTATCAGCTCAAGCTGCTGGAACTGGCCCTCACCCATGCCGACCAGCCGTTTCGCATCCAGCAGGTCGAACTCAACCTCAACCAGTACAGCTTGCAGCAGCAGCTCAGCAAGGGCAAAACCATCAATGTGTTCTGGATGGGAACCTCCAGCGCCCTCGAATCCTCCCTCATCGCCGTGCCGATCCCGCTGTTTCGCGGTCTGGAAGGAATGCGACTCTCCTTCATCCACGCCGATGCCCAGGAGAAGTTCAACCAGATCAACTCGCTGGCCGATCTCAAGAAGCTGAAGGCGGCGCAAGGGGTGGGCTGGGCCGACAACAAGATCCTGGAGAACGCGGGCATCCCCACCTATTCGGGGCGCTACAGCAACCTGTTTCGCCTCATCAACGACGGCGACAAGCTGGATTTCTTCCCGCGCAACCTGGTGGAGATCTTCGCCGAGCGCAGCGAGCTGGTGGCGCAATACCCCAACCTGGTCATCGATCAGCATCTGCTGATCCGCTACCCCTTCGCCGAGTTCTTCTTCGTCAGTCCCGAGGCGCCGAAACTGGCCAAGGCGATTCAGACCGGGCTTGAGCGGGCCTATGCCGACGGCAGCTTCATGAAGTTCTTCCGGGAGAACCCCAAGATCCGCGAGGCGCTGGCCAGCGCCAAGCTCGACCAGCGGGTCACAATCGCCCTGCCCAATCCCGACATGACCCCCTTGCTCAAGAGCATTCCGGCCCAATATTGGGAGTATCCCCCGCAGGGATGACGAATCGGCCACCTCACAACGAGGTGGTACACACAGCGCGCCAGGGAGGTGCCATGAAGGGAATCGAGGAGTGGTTTGAACTGTACGGCCAGAGTCACCGGCACCCGGTCAATGTGGCGATCCACAAGCTGGCGGTACCCGGCATCTATCTCTGCGCCCTGGCCCTGCTCTGGTGCCTGCCGGCCGGGCCGCTGCCACCGTCGCTCAACTGGGCTGCGCTGGTCGCCATTCCGGTGCTGGCCTTCTACCTGCGGCTGTCGTTTGCGCTGTTCGTGGGGATGGCGGTGCTGACCGCGCTGAGCTTGGTCGCTTGCCACAGCTGGCAGGGCCCGCTGCTGTGGCCGGCACTGGCCGGGTTCGTGCTGCTCTGGATAGCCCAGTTCGTCGGTCACAGGATCGAGGGCAAGCGCCCCTCCTTCCTTGCCGACCTGCAATTTCTGCTGATCGGCCCCGCCTGGGTGCTGGCCAGCCTCTATCGTCGTTTGGGCATTCCCTACTGAGGGAAGCCAACAGGAGAGACCATGAGATACCGTCACACCCTTGCTCGCGCCCTGCCGCTGCTGCTGGGCGCACTGATTGCCGGCCCGGCGCTGGCCGACAAGGCCGACCCTGTCGGCGAGGTGAGCACCGCCTTCAAGCTGTTTGGCCCCAACCACAAGATCCTGGTGGAGGCGTTCGACGACCCGCGCATCGACGGCGTTGCCTGCTATCTGGCGCGCCCCAAGACCGGCGGCGTCAAGGGCGGGCTCGGGCTGGCGGAAGATCCCTCCCATGCCTCCCTGTCGTGCCACCAGATCGGTCCCATCACCCTGCCCGCCAAGCTGAAGGCGGGAGAAGAGGTGTTCGACGTCAGCACCTCGCTGGTGTTCAAGGAGCAGAAGGTGGTGCGCTTTTACGATCAGAAGCGCAATGCGCTGATCTATCTGACTTACAGCACCAAGCTGGTGGATGGTTCTTACAAGAGTGCGGTCAGCGCCGTGCCCATCATGCCGTGGAGCTGAATCCCCACCATTTATCCCGTGATGACGACCCATATTCGTTGTAATTTAACTACATCATTATCTGCGGAGAGCGCACCATGAGAGTCGCCGTTTTCAGTACCAAGAGCTACGACAAAGAGCACTTCAATCAGGCCAACAGCCAGTACGGTTATGAACTTGAGTTCTTCGACGTGCGGCTGGAGGCCAAGACTGCCCGGCTGGCCCACGGCTTCCCCGTGGTGTGCCTGTTCGTCAACGACGATGCCGACCGCGAGGTGCTGACCGAGCTGGCCGCCAACGGCACCAAGGTGATCGCCCTGCGCTGCGCCGGCTACAACAACGTGGATCTGGCCGCCGCCAAGGAGCTGGGGCTGAAGGTGGTGCGAGTGCCCGCCTACTCCCCGGAAGCGGTCGCCGAGCACGCGGTGGGCCTGATGATGACCCTCAACCGTCGCATCCACAAAGCCTATCAGCGCACCCGTGACGCCAACTTCTCGCTGGAGGGGCTGGTCGGCTTCAACATGCACGGTCGCACCGCCGGCATCATAGGCACCGGCAAGATCGGCATTGCAACCCTGCGCATCCTCAAGGGCTTCGGCATGCGCCTGCTGGTGAGCGATCCCTATCCGAACCAGGCGGCCATCGATCTCGGTGCCGAGTACGTGGATCTCGATACCCTGTTCCGCCAGTCCGATGTCATCAGCCTGCACTGCCCGCTGTTCAAGGAGAACTACCACCTGCTGAACAAAGAGGCGTTCGCCAAGATGAAGGACGGGGTGATGATCATCAACACCAGCCGAGGCGGCCTGCTCGACTCCAACGCCGCCATCGAGGCGCTCAAGACTGCCCGTATCGGCGCGCTGGGGCTGGACGTCTACGAGGAAGAAGAAGATCTCTTCTTCGCCGACAAGTCCAACGAGGTGATCACCGATGACGTGTTCCGCCGCCTGTCGGCCTGCCACAACGTGCTGTTCACCGGTCACCAGGCCTTCCTGACCCGCGAGGCGCTGCACGCCATCGCCGACACCACCCTCAGCAACATCCGCGCCATCGACAGCCAGGGCCGCTCTGACAACGAGGTGGAATAAGGGGCCTCCCCTGCCCCTCAGCGGTTCATTGCCGTGCGCCGGGTTGTGAGACCCGGCGCCTTCGGGTAGGCTACCAGCCCTTTTTTGCTCAGGAGTCTGGCTGCCCATGTTTATCGGATTTGATTACGGTACCTCCAACTGTGCCGTCGCCGTGATGGAACAAGGCAGCCCCCGGCTGCTGAACCTGAGCGGTGCCCACTACCTTCCCTCCACCCTGCACGCGCCCCATCGGGATGCCATCGCCGGCCTGCTGGCCGAAGGGCTGGCGCCTGCCCAGCAGAGCGAATACCTCAAGCTGCGCGGCCCCGTGGTGACCCGGGCCCAGGCGGTACGCCGCCAGATGCGCGAAGAGGGGCTGATCGACGAGCTCAGCTTCGGCGCTGCGGCGCTGGAGCGCTATCTGGAAGAGCCGGACGATGGCTACTACATCAAGTCGCCGAAATCCTTCCTCGGCGCCTACGGCCTCAAGGCACCACAGATCGCCCTGTTCGAAGACATCGTCTGCGCCATGATGCTGCATGTGCGGCGCGAGGCGGAGCAGCAGCTCGGCGCGCCTATTCGCCGGGCCGTGGTCGGCCGCCCGGTCAACTTCCAGGGATTGGCGGGGGAAGAGAGCAACCGTCAGGCCATCGCCATCCTGAGCGAGGCGGCGCGCCTCGCCGGATTCGAGCAGGTGGAGTTTCTCTATGAGCCGGTGGCAGCCGGCTTCGAATTCGAGGCCCGCCTCAACGAGGATGCGGTGGTGCTGGTGGTGGACATCGGCGGCGGTACCACCGACTGTTCGGTGCTGCGGATGGGCCCGAGCCATCGCGCCCAGCTCGATCGCAGCTGCGATCTGCTCGGCCACAGTGGTCAGCGCATCGGCGGCAACGACTTCGACATCCGGCTGACGGTGGAGGGCATGATGCCGCTGCTCGGCATGCACGAGACCCTCAAGACCGGCAAGCCGCTGCCCCACCCGCTGTTCTGGGACGCCGCCGCCATCAACGACGTCAGCGCCCAGAGCCGCTTCTACAGCCTGGAGACGGGCCGCCAGCTGCAAGATCTGCAGCTCGACAGCCTGCCCGGCAGCAAGCTGGGGCGCCTCGCCAGCCTGCGCGCCCACAAGCTGAGCCACCAGCTGGTGTGGCGCGCCGAGCAGGGCAAGATCGCCCTCTCCCAGGAGGAGTCGGCCCAGCAATCTCTGGCCGAGCTGGAGCACGGGCTGACGGCCGAGCTCAAGCGCGATCAGCTGGCCAGCGCCTCCACCCCGCTGCTGGAGAAGATCGGTGAGCTGATGGACGAAGCCATCGCCGCCGCCGACGTGCAGCCGGACCGGGTCTTCATCACCGGCGGCAGCGCCCGCTCGCCCCTCATCCAGGCCTTCATCCGCCAGAAGCTACCCCAGGTACCGCTGGAAGGGGGCGATGACTTCGGCTCGGTCGCCTCCGGTCTGGCCCGTTACGCCGAGCGGCTATTCGGCAACTGACGCCCCCGCGGGGGTGCCAGCGACGACGCAGGCACCCTTTTGCAAGGCTGGTGTTGCCATTTAACGACACAGGCCCAATCCGCGGGACGACAGAAGCGGTCGGGGGCACTCCCCCTTGCCCTGCCTGGGGGGCCGCACAGAGGGTATGCTTGTCACTCCCACTACCGGAGCCCTTTCATGCCCAGATTCTTGCTACTGCTGCTCGCCCTGCTTCTGCTCAGCGCCTGCAGCAGTACTCCCCGCTTTGCCTCGCAAGACCTGCAGCACCACCACTGGGTGCTCGACAAGCTGGATGGCCAGCCCGTCACCGCGGCGCGAGACAATCCGCCCGATTTCGAGATAGGTGAGCACTTCACCGTCAACGGCATCGCCGGCTGCAACCGCTACTTCGGTCAGGGCCACCTCGAGGGGAACAAGTTCTGGGTGACCAGTCTGGGCAGCACAGAGATGGCCTGCCAGGCCCCGCTCGATGCGGTGGAGCAGGCGGTGCTGACCACCCTCACCGAAGGGGCCACCCTGGATGGCACCACCCAGACCCTGATCCTGCAGGGCAAACGGCATCGTTTGGAATACACCCTGCGCGACTGGGTGCTGTAACCCCCCCTTCGCATCACAAAGCCGGATCACAAACAGGAACATGTGCCCCGCCTGTGGCACAATATGAGGCAGTGCTCGCAATGGAGGCTGCCTCAGCCATGTCGATGGACCGTCTGTTTGACAAGATCAAACAACTCCCCACTATTCCACAGCTGCTGCATGAGTTGATGCAGAGCTTCAGCGATGAAAATGCCCGTATCGACCAGATCGCGGCCAAGATCGCCATGGATCAGGTGATCAGCGTCAAGGTGCTGCGGATGGCCAACTCGGCCGCCCTGCGCCGCGGCAACGAAGTCACCTCCATCGAACAGGCGGTTATCCGCCTCGGTTTCAACCGGTTGCGATCTGTGGTGGTCGCCTCCGGCATCATCGGCAGCTTCAAGGCCCCTCCCAGCTTCGACAAGAACAAGTTCTGGACCGAGACCTTCCAGGTCGCCACCATCGCCAAGACGCTGGCCCAGGAGGCCAAGGTGCTCGACCCCGAGACCGCCTTCACCTGCGCCCTCATCCACAACATCGGCGAGCTGCTGATCCAGAGCACCCTGCCGGAAGAGGCGGAGCTCATCAATCTGGCGATCCAGAAAGGGAGCAGCCGGGTCGAGGCCCAGCGCGAGATGCTGGGTTACGACTACGCCCAGCTCGGTGCCGAGCTGGCGCGGCGCTGGAACCTGTCGGAGGCCTTCGTCGACGCCATCTCCCAGCAGCTGGATCCCCTCTCCCACGATCCGGTCAGCAAGGAGGCGGTACTGATCCGCCTGGCAGTCTTCATCTCCTTCGCTTGGAACGCCGGGGTGCCGGCCCAGGCCATCATAGCTCGCTTCCCCAAGCCGCTGGCCGACCAGCTGGGACTGGATCCCAAGTCCCTCGCCGGTCAGCTCGAAACACTGCATGAACAGGGTAATGCCCTCGCCGATCTTCTGACTCAATAAGCATCATGACCCATCCGTTTCTGTTTCATCCCCAGGTGGCGCCCTGGTTCAAAGAGAGCGCCGACGCCCTGCAACTCACCCTGTTCAGCGAGCTGGACGCGCCGATCCGCGAGGTGTGGCTGCGCCACGAGCCGGACAACGAGGAGTACCTGATCCCGATGACGGCGGTCTCCACCCGCGATCGGTTGCAGGTATGGCAGGGCACCCTGCCGCTTCACAAGGGGCAGGACATACACCTCTACTGTTTCAAGTGTCTCACCGACGAGGAGCAGTGGTGGCTGCATGGCGCCGGCGTCAGCTCGGCCATGCCGCCGCGGGAACAGCATTTTCGCTTCAACAGCCTGCACCAGCCGCCGGCCTGGGTGCAGGATCAGGTGTTCTACCAGATCTTCCCGGATCGTTTCTGCAACGGCGACCCGTCCCTCAGCGTCAAGCATCACGAATACGAGTACCGCGGCAAGGCGGTCATCAGCAAGGCGTGGGGAGAGCCGGTCAGCCGCCACGAGGAGGGCCACGGCGCCTGCGAGTTCTACGGCGGCGACCTTGCGGGCATCGATGCCAAGCTGCACTATCTGCAGTCCCTCGGGGTGACGGCGCTCTACCTCAACCCCATTTTCGATTCGCCGAGCAACCACAAGTACGACACCCAGGACTACTTCAAGGTGGATGCGCATCTGGGCACCAACGCCCAATTCGCCGAGCTGACGCGCAACCTGCACCAGCGCGGCATGAAGATCATCCTGGATGCGGTGGTCAACCACACCTCCACCGAACACCCCTGGTTCTGCCCGCCGCTGGGGGCCCAGCGCAACCCGGACTCGCCGTGGCGCAGCTTCTACACCTTTGATAACGAAGGGGATTACGTCAGCTGGAAGGGCATCCGCAGCCTGCCCAAGCTCGACTTCTCCAGCGAACAGGTACAGGACGCCATCTACCGCGCCGACGACGCCATCCTGCGCTACTGGATGCGCGCCCCCTACCAGATCGATGGCTGGCGCTTCGACGTCATCCACATGCTGGGGGAACGCGGCACCGCCGAGGGCAACCGCGGCCACGTGCGCGCCATTCGCGGCGCGGTGAAGCAGGAGAACCCGGACGCCTACGTGCTGGGCGAACACTTCTTCGAGGCGAGCCAGTGGTTGCAGGGGGATCAGGAGGATGGCGCCATGAACTACTACGGCTTCGCCCACCCGATCCGCGCCTTCCTGGCTGGCCAGGACATCGCCTACCACCCCATCAAGATCAGCGCCGAAGAGCTGGATCGTTGGCTCAAGCTGGCGCGAGCCCACATCCCGTTCAAGAATCAGCTGGCCCAGTTCAACCTGCTGGACAGCCACGATACCGCCCGCTTCCTCCATCTGCTGGGGGAGGACAAGCAGCGAATGCGGCTCGCGGCCACCCTGCTGCTCACCTATATCGGCGTGCCCTCCATCTACTACGGCGACGAGGTGGGGCTCTCTGGTGGCAACGATCCGGACTGCCGCCGTTGCTTCCCGTGGGAGACCACCGCCTGGGATCACGTGCTGCACGACCACTACCGCCGGCTGATCCAGATCCGCCGGCAACGTCCGGCCCTGCGCCGCGGCGACATCCAGACCCTCTATGCCGGCTCCCACAGCTATGTGTTCGCCCGCACCCTGCAAAGCGATCAGGTGGTGGTGGCCTGCAACCGTCACCCCAGCGAGCCGCGCACCATCAGCCTGCCCCTGTGGCAGACCGCCAGTCCCGCCAGCCGCTTCACCGACGCCTTCAACGGCGACAAGTTCGAAGTGGTGCAGGGCGAGGTTCAGCTCACCATCCCCGCCAACTCGGCCAGAGTGCTGCTTTCCAGCTAGGCGTCAAAAAAGCGGAACCCCTGTGTTCCGCTTTTTGTTAAAGCCCCCGAGATCGCATAAAGTTGTTTGAACTGGGTTGGATTTCTCTATGAATCATCTAGTTAGTTCACTCAGAGTGGAATAAAACTGGCATCATACAAGGCCGCTTCCGCCCCTTTTCGGCTAAACTGGCCCAAGGCACATAAATTGCTTGTCACTTGGCATCACTAGCGAGAATCCGTCATGTTCGACAATAAAACCCTATTGATTACCGGCGGCACTGGCTCGTTTGGCAAGATGCTGGTCAAGACAGTGCTGGAATGCTACAAGCCGAAACGGCTGATCATCTACTCCCGCGACGAGCTGAAACAGTTCGAGATGCAGCAGGTCTTCAACGCCCCCTGCATGCGCTACTTTATCGGTGATGTGCGGGATGCCAACCGGCTCACCATGGCGATGCGCGGGGTCGACTATGTGGTGCATGCGGCGGCGCTCAAGCAGGTGCCGGCCGCCGAATACAACCCCATGGAGTGCATCAAGACCAATATCCACGGGGCCGAGAACGTCATCCAGGCCGCCCTGCTCAATCAGGTCAAGAAGGTGATCGCCCTCTCCACCGACAAGGCCGCCAACCCCATCAACCTGTACGGCGCCACCAAGCTGGCCTCCGACAAGCTGTTTGTCGCCGCCAACAACATCGCCGGTCAGGATCCGACCCGCTTTGCGGTGGTCCGCTACGGCAACGTGGTGGGATCGCGCGGCTCGGTCGTGCCCTTCTTCCAGAAACGGATCGATCAGGGCGCCACCACCCTCCCCATCACCCACGCCGAGATGACCCGCTTCTGGATCACCCTGCAGCAGGGGGTGGACTTCGTGATGAACAACTTCCCGCGCATGAAGGGGGGTGAGATTTTCGTGCCCAAGCTGCCCTCGGTGCGGATCACCGACCTGGCTACCGCCATGGCCCCTCAGCTGGAGCAGGAGATCATCGGCATCCGCCCGGGTGAGAAACTGCATGAAGTGATGTGCCCGTGTGACGACTCCTACCACACCTTCGAGTTCGACGACTTCTTCATCATCGGGCCGACCATCAACTTCAACAACCGCAACAACGACTTCTCCGTCACCGCCTCAGGTGAAAAGGGAACCATGGTAGCCCAGGGATTCGAGTACAACTCCCGTGACAACGATGACTTCCTGACGGTGGAACAGCTGAAAGAGTTGAACAGCAAGGTGGTAATGGAATGATCCCGTACGGCAGACAGTCGATCAGCGAAGCGGATATCGAAGCCGTGGTCGAAGTATTGAGGTCAGATTTTCTGACCCAGGGGCCTGTGGTGCCCCGCTTCGAGCAGGCAGTGGCGGATTACTGCGGAGCCCGCTTCGGGGTGGCGGTCAACTCAGGTACGGCCGCCCTGCATATCGCCTGTCTGGCTCTGGGTGTCGGCCCGGGTGACTGGGTCTGGACCTCCCCCATCAGCTTTGTCGCCTCGGCCAACTGCGCTCTCTATTGCGGAGCCCAGGTCGACTTCGTCGACATCGAGCCCGATACCGGCAACATGTGTGCCATCGAGCTGGAGCGCAAGCTGGTAGCCGCCAAGGCTCAAGGATGTCTACCCAAGGTAGTCATCCCGGTACACTTCGCGGGCCTGCCCTGCGACATGCAGGAGATACATCGCCTGGGTCAGGAGTACGGTTTTCGGATCATCGAGGATGCCTGCCACGCCCTCGGCGCCCGTTATCACGACGAGCCCACCGGCAACGGCCGTTACAGCGACATCACCGTCTTCAGCTTCCACCCGGTGAAGATCATCACCACCGGCGAAGGCGGCATGGCAATGACCAATGACCCTGTGCTTGCCAAAACCATGCGCATGCTACGCAGCCACGGCATCACCCGCGAACCGGAAGACTTCATCAACGAACCGGACGGCCCCTGGTACTACGAGCAGCAGATGCTGGGTTTCAACTACCGGATGACCGACATCCAGGCTGCACTGGGGCTGAGCCAGATAATGAAACTGGATTTGTTTTTAAAAAAACGAAAAGAAATTGAAGATAGATATCAAGAGATAATAGAGAAGACACATGTTTCATTCTTGAGTCGATTTCATGACAGAGAGTCGGCCAGACACCTTATGGTCATTATTGTCAATAAGAAAAGCAAGAAGATAGTCTTCCATCATCTAAACCATTGTGGCATTGGGGCTAATGTTCATTACATTCCTATATACTTTCAGCCATACTACAAAGAGAAATGTCATCCACTTATCACAGCATCCGAATTTTATACGAGGTGCATAACTATTCCTATTTTCCCATCACTGGATGACTCGGAACTAGATGTGGTTATATCAGCGATAAATTCATTATTATGGAAATAACATATGCTAAATGAATCTATTAAAGAAAATCTAAGAAGAAAATCAAGCTATATTGACGTTGTTCAGATCGTTGAAGAACGCCCTTTATTTAGTTGGATTGATATAAACATAACTGAGCTCTGCAATAGAAAATGTATTTTTTGCCCACGTTTCGATCCAGATCAATACCCAAATCAAAACATACACATGAGTATAGAATTGGCTAAAAATATTGGGCGCCAGCTTGAGACCCTCAACTATACTGGTGTTGTAGTGTTTTCAGGATATTCAGAGCCAATGCAATGTCCAAATCTAGAAGAAATAATTTCATCTTTTCCTAAAAGCATCAGATTAGAAATGGTAACCAATGGGGATTTTTTGAAACCGGAGAAAATAAAAAAACTATCTGATGCTGGACTGGATTATTTTGTCGTGAGTATGTATGACGGTCCTGAACAAGTTGAAAAGTTCAAGAGTATGTTTATCTCTGTTGGTTTAAGTGAAGAAAAGTACATTCTCAGAGATCGCTGGCACAATAAAGAAGATAGCTTTGGTCTTAAGTTGACAAACCGAGCTGGAACGGTAAGTGTGGGAGAGCAGACCGTACCCGATCCAACTCATCCCTGTTATTATACTGCATATTCATTAACTATTGATTGGAATGGTGATGTTATGCTTTGCATGCAAGATTGGAATAAAAAAATAAAGTTTGGAAATGCATCACAACAACGCCTTATTGATATATGGAATAGCAAGGCTCTCGATTTATATAGAAAGAAATTGATTAATGGTAAACGAACCTGCACTCCCTGTAATAAATGTAATACTGATGGAACTCTACATGGTCATAACCACGTTATATCTTGGAATCGGGTACTAAAATGAACAAAAGAATTACTTTTGACAGAATCCATACCACTAAGAAACAACAGCTACTACAAGAAATGATGACTAGAGCTTGTAGTGAAGCACTAAAAATAGGTAATAGTTCAATTAAATCAAATTATTGCCCTATATGCCATAATGATAAAATTAAATATTTCACCGAGAAATATGGTTTTCATCTGTCTCGCTGTAGTCATTGTGAACAGATCTTTTGTAATCCAATGCCAAGTAAATCTCAATTAGAATACTTTTATAATAGTGAAATGAAGGATTTCGAAAATGAGTTTTTCATGGAATCCTTTGAAGATCGCATTCCTATATTCGAAGAAAGAATTGATATTATAAAAGAATTTGTACCTTCTGGTAACCTTCTTGATGTAGGTAGTGCGATTGGAATATTCCTCACTGCACTCAATAGACAACCAAACTCATATAAACTATTTTCATGTGATCCGTCTAAGTCTGCATGTTCTACATTAAAAGACAGCATTCCAGATATAGAGTTATATCCTTGCATGGTAGAGGACCTTGAATTGCAGTCCCATTTTGACGCTATTACTATGTGGGATACACTAGAACATGTCACAGATCCACTCTTGGTTTCTAAAAAAATTAACTCATTATTAAAAAAAGATGGATATTGGTTTTTCTCGACACCGAATACACATAGCTTTGAATGGCTTACTGCTGAGGACCAGCATGTTCAAATTTTGCCACCGGGTCATATTAACCTATTCAACCCAACATCCATTAAAATACTACTTGAACAGACAGGATTTGATCTGATTGAGACTCACACATTAAATGGTACACTTGATGTTTCTTATATAAAAAAACAACTTAACATATCCAAAATCTTCAATGACAATATTGGATTATATTTAGGGCATCACTTAAATAGGCAGGAGTTCTCTGATTCATTCGCAGATTTCCTAGTGAAAACAAAAACTGCTGGCAATGTTTTTGCCATTGCCAAAAAAAGGTGAAGATGGATGGCTTCATATACGATTCATAATCCTGGCTATACTGAAAATGAAACTAAGTATGTTGCTGGTAAAGGAGCTTTCCTTATTAAAGAAAATGGTCAGTCTATCCTTGATGCAGGCTTAGCTGCTGGCTGCCATATATTGGGACATAGTCACAATGAAATAGTTAGTGCGTTATGTGAACAAGCGGAACAGGGAGTTATATTCCTCAATAATAATACTCAAATAAAACATTTGTCTGAACAGCTGGCTGAAGTATTACCCCCATTGTTAAATAACTTCGTTTTTTGTAATAGCGGAAGTGAAGCAACCCAGAGAGCACTCAGATATGCAAGAGCCGCTACAGGAAAAGATAAAATAGCTAGTTTTCAGGGTGGTTGGCATGGAATGAACGAGTGGACCTTACGCGATGATGGTGGTCGGTTCAGCCTGAATGATCATCGTCTACCGAGTGGCATCCCTGACTCTGTTTTACAACACAGTATTCTTTTACCATACAACGATAGCATGGCATTTGATATTATTGAAAAAAACAAAAGTACATTAGCAGCAATATGTATAGAACCTATTCAAGGTTCTAATCCACGAGATGACATTATTCCATTTTTAAGAAGATTAGAACAACTTTGCAAAGAGAATGGAATCCTAATAATTTATGATGAAATAATTTCAGGATTTAGAATTGGTATATCTGGCGCAACTGGTACATGGGGTTTAACCCCCGATATTGTTACATACGGTAAAATTCTAGGGGGAGGCCTACCAGTTGGACTCGTCGCCTTCACTGACTCTGTATCTCGGATGACATTTAGAGATCAATACAAGAAAATGCTATCCGGAGGAACCTTTTCAGCAAACCCATTGATGGCTAAAGTTGCCAGTACCGTAATAAATATTCTGAAACAAAAAGATTATGCAGTGATAGATACACTAGCAGCAACCTTTCGATCAGAAACTAACAAAAAACTTATCTCATTAAACATTCCCTGTCGACTTTCAGGATTTGCATCAATTAATAGATTATATTTTACTGACCAACCAATAAAAAATAGAGCACAGCGAGATTCTTTAGAGTTAAATTATGAATTCCAAAAAATATTTCGTGATCATATGATGCAGTTAAATGTCTTATGGCCGACTAATGGAATTGTTTTTACTGGATTTTGTCACAATGAGCAAATTATAAGAGAATTGAGTGATAAGATCGTAGATGCACTCAAAAAATGTATAGAGACACAGCATGTATAAGTTAAGGTTTAAGACAGCAGCTTACCGGTTATACGCACCCATTCTGTTTAAATTGATAAAGATATATGCAAAAATAAAGTTTATTTATACAAGAGATAGTGAATCTGATGTCTTTGCAATATTATGGGATCGATACCTAGCTAGAAAGTTTCTGAATGAGGCTAGATATATCAACGGCACCGCTGTTAGCAACATTAAATGGCAAAGAAAATCATCAAAGATATTCATTCTTGGTTGTGGTACCAGTATCAACGACGTATCTGATGATGAATGGAACATGATAAAACAACATGATAGTATAGGTATAAATTATTTCTATTTTCATGATTTTATTCCCACGGCTCATTTCATAGAACTTGGCGGTTCAAATGAAGCATTTAATTGTATACATGACCATCTATTAGGTGACCCTCTTAGAACTGAACCCATATTTATGCAAATTAGACATTTAATTAACAGCGGGCGAGTTTTAAAATCCGATAGAAATAGAGTGAATTTATATTCACCAACTACTATGTTAACTAGCGACAATCATGTTTTAAAACAATATCTAGAACATTATTATTTACCATCTTCAAATTCATCACCTCTGATTCATTATTGCTCCACTCTTGACTGTGCATTAAATTTTGCAGTAAGACAAGGCTACAAAGAAATAGCCTTTGTTGGTGTAGATTTAAACCATAGTGCGTACTTTTGGGACAAACCTTCAAATAATAAAAAATATTCATCCGCAATCAAAGCGGTAAACGATGACTATGCTATAGGACAATGGGATAGAAACTTATTAAAGCCTCACGCCACAACAGATAATACTATTAAAGGTCGACAAAATCGTCTCGATATAGTTGCATATCTAACCTTAATAAAAGAATGTATATTAGACAAAAAGGAAATAACACTCACAATAACCAATCCTCATTCGTTGTTGTCTAAATCCTTTAAATATAAGTCCATCGTAAATTTCATCAATAATAGAGACTAATAATGAGCAAGTCTGGCGATTTTATTTTTAAAAGAAACCCTGAGAATAGATTAATCTTTGTCGGAGATTTTGATGGGTATTATCGCTCGGAAAGTGATCCTTGGGGACAATCGGCATCATCATCAATGAGAGGATATTATGAGCTTTCACGAGAAAGATTGATATCGATAATATCAAAAATTGACAAAAAAGACCATATTATGGAAGTTGGCTGTGGTCTTGGTTATGTTACTGCGATGATTGCTGAAAACTTCACTGAAAGTCATGTTTATGGGGTAGATATTAGTGAGACAGCTATAAAATCCGCTCGTGAGAAATTTAATACTTTAAGTTTTACTCAGGCAGATATCAGCAACTTGATACCAACAGTTCTCCCCCATGACACTTACGACATCATTATTCTAAATCAACTTCTCTGGTATATTTTGGAACCATTACCACAAGTACTAAAAAATATCCATTCATTGTTAACAGAGGATGGTTATTTAATAGTTTCAAACGCCTTTGCAAGAGAGCAACACTATGGCGCGCATATTATTGACCATTTTTATGGGGCTACAGCATATTTCTCACACCAAAATAACTTCAAACTCTTACACGCAGCTTTTTATCGTGACGAGGAAGAGCATGATGATGGTCATTTTTTATTAAAAAAATGCCATCCCATTTAACAAAAGTGGATGCGCAGCATATTTATATGATTATAATAAATTATGTAGGTAATATTTTTAACACTAACGGGGCCGGCTGCACCAGTGATACTCGTCTATCTTTACCTACAACTATTTATGCTAGGAGTGAAGTCACTTCTCGGCCTCTGCTGGCGATATCCCATCATTATGTTGATGTGGTCGCCGCCAGTTGTAGTAATCCATCAGGTAATAACTGATATCCCGTTTCGCTTCCCGCAAGCTCATATATCCCATAGCCCGGAGCCATTCTGACTTCAGGCTCCTGAATTTGTTGCTGCTCCGGAGTCAGTACTTTGCCGACTGGGGGTGGTGCCAGTTCGTTCGGATTGTAGTTGCTGAACCCAGGGGCGAAGTACGGTTTCATCGACATCCAGAGAACGGCTTGCCTCGGGGACAGAATATCCCTGGTCGAGCACTAGGGATGCGGCTTCGAATTTGAATTGGGCAGTAAATGAGCGATGTAATCTTGTCATTGAACACCTCAGGTCTGGGTGGCGACTATACCACCTAAAATGGTGTCCGGGATGATTAGACCACTACATGGTATCATAAGGGGCGTCCACTGGTATTAGATAAAGCTCGTTATCGAAGGCGAAATGTGGTCGAGCGGTGCTTCGGATGGCTGAAGAAGTTTCGCCGATTCTCAACGAGGTATGAAAAGCTGGCGGGAGGTTTTGCCGCTTTTATCAAGCTGGCTTTCTGCCTTCGTTACTTGCGGGAACTATTGGTGGACAGACAGAAAACTAGCATTTTGAGAACACAGCCTAGCTGAACAGTGTCGGCCTAGTAATGGAGGCAACAACGGTATGCTGTTAGCTGGGCATTAAACGAGGTGAAGGCATGTAGCGCCACAAGCTCCTTTTGGGCCACACTACACGAGCAAAAGGTTAACCGGGGAAATAGGAACTACAGGTGTTGCAAGGCTGGGGGATCCGCGATGGTAAACCATCAAGATGATGGCCTACTTCAAGATTAATCTCTCAACGACATATTCCGATTTAAAATGAACGCTGACTCCGGCTTGCATATACACCGATCTCGGAATGCTAAGAACTCGTGTTCTAGTATTGAATGAAGGGTCAAGAACAAACTCCCATAGATTACTGCGCTTGGATGCTGACTTATTTGGTGAGCCGAAAAATACCTATCCTTAAAGCTCAATATCTGCTCGATCATTCCACTTCAGTGTCCTTTCCGGAAAGGATGTTCGTAGACTCTGGAGTCACTGTTCAACCTAGACGGAATGCGCATTCAGTATATTATAGAAATTGAGCCATTTCATTTATACCAGTTTAACTCATAAATATCGCCATTGAAACCTTCAGCCAATCCTTGAGGTAAGTACATTGATAACTTCTCAATGTCACCATAGTCGTAATTCAAATCTTTTGGTAAAACAATGCTCCGTTTCTCTATGATACAGGAGATATTGTATGAATAGCGCAATATTGCGGCCCGTCGGCAATCAAACCCAGCCATAACAAGATTATATATTAATAGCCCTGCATTCCATATAGAAACATGCCCTCCTACAATTTCATTCTTCATGGGGGGGACAGTTATCGCTAATACCCCCCCCTCAATCAAGTGACTATTAATATTAAGAAGGAATTGATTAACATTTAATTGGTGCTCAAGAACATGGGAACACCATATACAATCAAAGGCTTTATCAAATGATAAATCCATAAAATTTCCATTAATTACCTCAAAGTCCGGTGAAGCACGCTTTGAATAAATTGAGCCACCTAAGTCGACTGCAGTAACTTTTTTTCCATGTGCTGATAGTATATTTGAGTGGAGCCCTTCACCAGCGCCCAAATCCAATACACTTTCAAATACATAGTCATCTAATAATTTTTGCATGGCTTGACCTGCAGTCCCATGCTCAACCAAACCATTAAACTCCGCTCTTAATGGTTTGAGATGGACTTTATTTAAATTATTACAATCAATCATGGCAAACCTCAATATTATATTGGTTAATATTTATGTATGTTTTACACCACGCCATACAATATCGTCTAAAATGTGGACCATCACAGTCCAAAATGCCTCATAAATTTACCAATTTTATTCTCAATGTCTGCCCCATCAACCCTGAATTGGTTATTTACCATTGCTAACAGTGTCATATACTCATTCTCATTACAGTTTAACAATGAATGGCCATAAAAATGCACAGGTATTCCAACTAAACGCGCTTCAAATAAGGTGCTTGAGTTGATCCCACAAATAAGTTTACTAGATAAAGCGAGCGTCATAAAATCACCATCAACAACCTCATAACCATGAAAATCATAAATATCCTTCGATGGGTCAAGCGGATGGGGTTTGAACATCAAGCGTTCATTTCCATAATCTCTTATCACATCATCAATAAATTTTTGTATATTATCCCCATAATCAGAGTAAAGATGAACATTAGTATCAGTGGCAATCTGTAGGGGAACTAAGATTGCCTCACCAGGAATCCAAGATCTCCCTTTAAGAAGTCCCTCACGTAATTGAACTAACTCTTGCTCTGCCGATTCCTTCTGGCTCGCTTGCAACTCTATCTCGCGCGCCAAATTAACCCCCCGACGGTCCAGATAAACATAGTCTCGCTGAGGAAAAAATCCCAACTCAGCATAAATAATTGGCTTGTTGTGTCCCTGAAGATACTGCTTTATACCTTCATAATAGACGGGAACACCATTCCAAATGATGGCACCCAGTAAGCGTGATGGTTTAATCTCTGTTATTGCTCTAATATCATATGGTCGAACAATATGACATCTAATATGCCGTTGAGATAGCCAACTAATGAGACTAGATAATTTTTTAACATGAAGATCCAACATGCAAACTAGTAAAACTACCGGCCAATTATTGCATTCTATTGGCAAGCCTCTACAAGGATCAGCTAATGGAACCAGAATTTCCTCTGGCTCTAGAGCTATAAGCTTGAAGCATCCTTTAAGTTTTAACTTAATGATCAGCTCTTGCTCATAATCATAAGGTGAAGAACCGATGATTATACTTAAGTCTTGCTGACTGGCCTGCATCATACTAATAACAGGGAGACCAAATTTTTCGACACACCCACTTTCCATAGTATCAATTAATGCAAGAGGCAGCGGAACTTGCTGCTCTTGCAAACGTTGTAGGATAAGCCGACTATAATTTCCCAATCCCGCTAACAAATATCCAGATGAAGGTAGTGCGGCAATGGCCAGAGATTCAATTCTTTCTCGCCCAATAATTTTCAGTTTCATAACACCTCAATTTTATTGCATAAATCACACTACCATCCATATTGTTTACATCAAGTAGATATTCGAGGTAACCAGCAAATATCAAAGTCTGCATGATAACGTGTATAGATACCCATGTTTACATTATTCTTTCGACATAAATGGTGCCAACGTTCTGCTAATACACCAAAATCATCAGACAGTGTTTTATGGGTAGAGAGAAAATTAAGCCAATCAGCTAACCGATGCAGTTGCTCATTTGATAAATTTGTTGGTTGATCAATCATCAATTCATGTGCATCCATGTCTTGCTCTATCACTGAAACACCCAATCTATCCAGATATTTACTAATTATTCGTCGATACAGATCTCGTTGTCTAGCTTTACGTAAAATTGAAGATTGATGCTTATGAATCCGATATAGTACCAACACATCACGGATATTTGCAAAACGTACTTCAGGATGACTAGTAAACATGCGTGTCCATAGCTCTGTATCTTCAACATCTGTATAGTCAATGTCATAACGAAACTGTCTATAAACACTAGATCGCACTAATATCGCATTATGCCCAACACCATTACTAAACAATAGGACAGCATTTTTTATAAAATTATCTTCTGCTCTATAATGCCATACTTCATCACGTAAACCAAATAGCTGTAACCAGCATCCCACAATATCAACTTCAGGATGTGCTTTGAGAAAATCCATCTGTCTAGTGATTCTATCCGTTGTTGAAATATCATCACCATCCATCCTCGCTATAAATTCCCCCTTGGCCATGGTTAAGGCATCATTAAGATTGCTAGCAATCCCTTTTCGCTTACGCTGATGAAAATTAATACGAGGATCTACAATGGCCATTCGATTAATTACATCACATGTACAGTCATCAGAACCATCATCAATGATTATTATCTCTAAATTTCTATATGACTGAGTCAATATACTCGCTACAGCTTCCTCAATATAGTCACCACAGTTATAAACCGACATAATGACTGAAACTAATGGTTCATTATTCATATAATGTCACCCTAGTTTTTTAGTTGGCTTTAGTATTATTGAAATACAATCAAGATCAAGCCCACCCCAATTAATAACCTTTTGCTCCAACACTTTAAGACCATAGTGATGGGCAATTCTCACTATATCTTCTGAGATAAGATTACTTCTTCCACCATAATTAAAGTTCCATTGTTCAAACACTACCATTTCCTGTTGCTTAGCTGCCAAATTAGAGTGATGTACAAATATTAACCCTCCTTCTGCTAGCACTCTGGAAAACTCTGATAAATAATAGTCAATGTCTTTATAAGTAAAATGAACCATTGCATCCCAACTATATATGAAGTTAATTGCATTAGCTTCAACTGGAATAGGACCAGATGCGTTACAGAGTGGCATAACATGAGAGGATGTAGCAAATTTTTCCTTACAAAAGTCAATTGCAGTGTGACTTGAATCTACAATATATAACTTGCCTGATAGTGGACTAAAAAATTTGGCAATACGACCCTCGCCACAAGCAAAATCCATGACACTTGAATAATCTATTATATCTTTATATCTCAATAAAATAGGATTTATTATTTCTTCAAATTGTATATTTGCACGCTTTTCTGCTTCTATATAGTAGCTTTTCCAGTCGACAGAAGCAGGGGTTTTACATATATTTTCAAATGAAACAGATAGCATGTTTGAACTATCAATAGTGACGATCTTATTTTTGTCGACACCATAATCAATCAATCTCTGCATAATCTCAATGGAAAATGCTAATGAAGCGACAACAATATAGTCAGGTTCA
The DNA here is from genome assembly GCF_041402265.1 of Aeromonas sp. S15(2024). Lineage (NCBI taxonomy): Bacteria > Pseudomonadati > Pseudomonadota > Gammaproteobacteria > Aeromonadales > Aeromonadaceae > Aeromonas > Aeromonas sp. S15(2024). The sequence continues at coordinate 30,374 of NZ_JBGLQY010000012.1, forward strand.
TCCCATTTCATTTTGTCAGGAGACATATAAGAGCGAGTTACATTACAGTCAATATCTTTCTGTTCTTGATGAGAAAATTTCTCATCTATTACCCATAATACATTGCAATATTTTTCAGCATCTAGTTGACTGATAATATCTCTATATATATCGCCAGCGCCATAAATTGCTACTTTTGCATTTTTTTCCACAGAGGAAAATGGAAATAAGCAGTATTTAATACTCATGTGCTATATGTCTCCAACTTTGGAATAAACAGAATCCAGTGTTGATTAGAGTTAATTTTTATAAGTGATAGACATCTTTAGTGCATTTATAACCGCATCATCCATATCAAAATAGCGATACTCGGCAAGGCGTCCTAGGGCGATCAGCTGTGGGAAATTGGTCAATTCATCACGGCACGCTTGGTAATGCTGTTTGGCTGCATCGGTAAATAGCGGGTAGTAGGGCTCGAGCCCCTGTTCCGGCTTATAGTCACAGGGATATTCGTAAACAATGCTGGTACCGGGATGTACCTGCCCGCTGAAATGCTTGAACTCGGTGATCCGCGTGAAGGCTTCTTCATTCGGATAATTGACGGTGGTGACCGGTTGAAATTGTTCCTGCGCCAGATGGCGATGCTCAAAACGCAGTGAGCGATATGGCAGATAATTCCCCTCTGCCGGCAGCAGATGATCCAGCATCCCGGTATAGATCAAGGGGCCGTCAAATGGCTCACCATCCAGCAGCACCTGCTTCTGCTGCCAATCCAGCCTGACGTGCTGTGCCATGGGGGTCGACAGCCTCACTTCAATCAGCGGGTGCGCGAGCATGCGCTCAAACATGGCGGTATAGCCTGCGGCCGGCACCGCCTGCCAGGAGTCGGTAAAGTAGCGATCATCCCGACTGACCACCACGGGTACCCGCGCCGTCACCTCGGGGGAGATCTGCTCGGGCGGTACCCCCCACTGTTTGCTGGTGTAGTTGACGAAGGCCTTCTGATAGATGAAATCCGCCAGTTCGCCCAGCAGGGGATCCTGCTCCTTGCGCAGTTCGAGAATCGGTACTCTGGCGTTATCCCCGAACCGGGTGCGCAGGGCCTCAATCATGGCGCCGGCCTTGTCGGCGGGGAAACAGCGCTCGATGCTGGTCAGGTTGAACGGGATAGGCACCAACTGCCCGTCGATACGTGACAGCACGCGATGCTCGTAAGGCAACCACTCGGTAAACTGCGACAGGTAATCCCACACCTCCTTGCTGTCGGTATGGAAGAGGTGCGGCCCATAGCGATGGATCAGCACGCCATGTTTGTCATACTCGTCGAAACAGTTGCCCCCGATGTGATCGCGCTGTTCCAGCACCAGCACCTTCCAGCCAAGCTGGCTGGCCATGCGTTCAGCCATGACGGCACCAGACAGCCCGGCGCCAATGACGATTGCCTGATAACTCACGCCGCTTCTCCAAACAGTTGTTGTACGACCCGGGCAGGATGGGCTCGCTGCGCCCACGCCAGTTGATGGCGCTCGTCGAAGAACCAGCCAGGGGCCAGCTCCGCAACCTCTGCCGCCGACTGCTCGATGAGCTGAGTAAAGCGGGCGACATCATCCTGCAGCAAAAAGTAGAGCGCGGCAGAGTAGTAGTGATGGGCACGCCCCTGGGCAATGACCACTGGGTCTGCACCGAATGCAGCGGCATTGTCACAGGCGCGCAGCAGGTCGCGCAGCGACTGCTCACGCCGCTCTGCGGATTTGCGGGTCTGCCCGCCGAAGCTCTGGGTATGGAAGCGATAACGCCCCAGCAGCTCGGGGATGAAATCCAGGGTGCCCGGATTGAGGGAGAGATTCAGGATGTGCCAGGGATAATCGAGAATGATCTTGCACCCCTCATCGATGGCATCGGCCATGCCGTCATAGCGGCGGAACATGATGGAGCTGGCATTGACGAAGACCCCGAAGCGGATCAGCGCCTCCCGCGTCATCACGGGTTCGAGGTAACGGGCATTGTAGTAATCACGGGTGAAGAGCTTGATGCGCGCATCGGTCTCATCATCAAACATCTCCGCCTCGTGATAGCAAAGCATGCAGTCGGGGTGCACGTCCAGATAGTCAGCCTGACGCTGCAGCTTGCCCGGCAAGGCCAGGTCGTCGCCATCCACATAGGCAAGGTAGGCCCCTTTTGCTTCGCCAAGCAGCCGCTTCTGGGTTCTGGCCAGCCCCATGTTCTGTTCGTTTTGCAGGGCCCGCAGGGCCGGCCACTGCCTTGCCAGCCGCTGCATGATGGACCAGGAGTCATCACTCGAGCCGTCATCGATGGCGATCACCTCGAACTCGAAATCCGTCTGCTGCTCGAGCAGGCTGAGCAGGCAGGGTTCGATGAAGCGCGCCAGATTGTAGACGGGCACCAATACGCTGACTTTCATAGGGAAATCCAAGGGAAAATGAATAGAAAAGAAGCGGATGGGAGAAAATGGGCAAGGCTACCGCACGGTCCCTGTCAACCCTTCTCCCTCTCTGTCAGGTTTTACTGCAAGAGGTATGCCTGACCAAGCTAATCCATTGAAGCTGCTGGATTTATGTGAGCCACACCCGATTATTCACGTCGGCTGAGGCCACGGCTGTACTGTTGCAGCATGTCGATGCCATCCCAGTGCCATTCGAATGCGAGCGCCTGTCCCGGCGCCACCACCCGGTCAATCCGGCAGATGGGGGCAGTCGGCAGCGCCGCCTCGACCCCGGCCCTGTCACCGCCGACCCAGACGCAGGTCTGCATGTCCCAGGGCTGCGCCAGCAGCTCATTCAGGGTATCGGCCACAAATTCGGCAACTGTACCTCCTCCGACGTGTGCGAGCCGCAGCCCGCTCGCCGGAGTCAATAAGGTGACGCCGGGCAAGCTGGTCACCTTCATTCCCCCCTGCTCGGCGGCATTTTGTTGACTGTGGATGAGTCGTTCCATCGCCAGAGCGGGATCGGCGGCAAAGGGGGCAAACAGGGCTTCCAGCAGGCGGCGGCGCAACCCCTCGTCGGGCTCACCCAGCCAGCAGAGGGTGGTTGGCGAGGCACAGGCCTGCTGGTTGAAACGGGTGCAGTCCTGCTGCAAGGCAGCCAGCGTCCGTTGCCACTCTTGTGGATCCAGCCCGGCCAGCCAGCGGCTGTCGAGCACCGCCATAGAGCGGCGATCCGGAAACACCACCTCCTGCGCCGTCGGTGCCAGGGGAATGGCCCGCACCTGGCGAATGGTCTCGTCGCCGCCCCAGATGATGCGCAGCCGACAGCGCTCCGACAGCCAGGCGGTGATGCCCTCGTCGTGGTCATAGCGAATGAAGCGGGTGCGGGCGGCGATCGCTTGCCATTCACCGAGGCTGAACAGTTCGTTGAGGATCGCCAGCATGGCCTCCTGCTGCGGATCGCGGCGTGACGACAGCCGCACCACGCAGGGATTGCCCATCAACAGACCCATCAACCAGGAGTAGAAGGCCACCGTCGGCACGTTGGAGGGCACCAGATGAAAGGTGACCCCCAGCGGCCCCCGTCCCTGCAAGCGCTGCTGCTCTCTGGCCAGCTGGCGCGGTCGCAGCCAGAAACCGAACGCGGCCAGATCGGGGTGACGACGACCCTCCTGCTGCAGGCGGGCCGATAGCGCCGCCACGAAGTCGCAGATGACGGGGGCAAAGCAGGGCAACGGCTGCGGGCAGAAGGTTTGCCAGCCCGTCGTCGGGGCCACGAAGCTGACCGCAGGCCCCTCCTGCCAGAGTCCGGTGGTCATCCCGGACGGGGTCATTGGAAGGTGTCGCTGCATCCCCTCACCTCGGCGCCGTGCTGGCGCCCCGCTACGTGAAAATAACGGCCATGGCGGCCACAAGGGCAGTCATCCTCCCCCAGCAGCACGCCGAGATCCTCGCTCAGCAGGCTGTGGCCGGGATAACTGCCGGGAATGGCGGAGAGCACCTGCAGCAGGCCTGGGCTGCCAATCCCGAGCGGCTGATGGGTGAGCGGATCACGCACCTGTACATCGGCAAACACGGGGGCATGCAGGTGACCCTGCTCGCACTCGACGAAGATGGAGCCCACCTGCTCCACCATGCCGTAGAAGTTGTGTACCCGGCCCAGTCCCAGCTGTTCCCGGCAGCGGGCCTTGAAGGCGGGATTGTCCACCGCCAGATGTTGCAGCTTCTTCCAGCCACCGCTGTGAAACAAAATGCCCTGCGTCAGCGGCAGTTGCAGGCCGCGCTCGCGCAGCGGCTCCAGCAGGCATTGCCAGACCATGAAGGTGAAGCCGAACAGCAGCACCGGCTGGCCGGTATATTTGTCACAGAAGGCCTCAATGACGGGCCAGTTGGGCCGCATCTGCTCGTCGAGGGCATAGGTATGGTCACGGCCGAGGAAAGAGAGCCCCAGCGCGCCCGCGCCGCGCGCCGAAAAGCCGCTGCGGTTCTGGATCAGGGCGGGCTGCTCCACCAGCAACATGGGCAGGCGCTGCTTGCCGACAAACTCCTGCAGGATCTTCACCAGCACCTTGCTCTGCAGGGCGGCCGTCTCCCTGTCCAGCACGATCCGTGATGGCGAGCCCGTGGTGCCCGACGAGGTGAGCACCTTGAACACCTCGCTCTGTGGCACGCTCTGCCATTGGGCCAGTTTGAACAGCCGGGCCGCCAGGTAGGGCAGCGCATCGTAGTCGGTCGCCGCAGCCGTCCAGCCGAAGGCTTGCAGCACATTGTCATAGGCCGTGCAGTGTGCCCGATGGTGCGCAGTCAGCGCGTTGAGCCGCGCCAGCAGCAGCGCCTGTTTGGCGGCCTGGGGCAGCGCGAAGACCGGCGCGCTCAGCAAGTGCTCCATCACGCCTCCCCCGCCAGTCTGGCCAGAGCGGCGTAGTCAATCTTGTGATTGGCGGTGCGCGGCAGTTGCGTCACCTGCACCACCTGCACCGCCCGCGGCGGGGCCTGCAGCCACTGCGCCAGCTCACGCTGCAAGCCGTCGGCCGTCTGGTCACCACGGGGTTCGACGGCCACCAGCAGGCGGTCGTCACGCCCGCCGCAAGCCCCCGTCCAGTCCCAGCGATGGAGCTGGCTCTCGACCTCCGCCAGGCTGATCCGCTTGCCGAACAGCTTGAGAAAACGGCTGAGCCGGCCGCAGATGTAGTAGCGGCCCGCCTCATCGCAACGGGCTAGATCGCCGGTGGCCAGCTCCTGCAGCTGGGCGCCAAGCGCCAGATCCTCGGCCGTAACGGCGTAACCCAGCATGACGTTGTCACCGCGATAGACCAGCTCCCCCTCCCCGGGCTTGCCCCCCTCCAGCGCGCGCAAGGCGAACTGGCCGCCGGGAATGGCGCGGCCGATGGCATCCGGATGAGCGGCCACCTCGGGCGCCGCCAGCCAGGCCATGCGGGCGGTGGCCTCGGTCTGGCCGTACATGACGAAGAAGCGCCGCTCAAGCCGCAGGGCCTGCTCGGCAAACTGCTGTGCCAGCGCGGGCTCTAAACGCCCGCCCGCCTGGGTCAGGGTCTGCAACGAGGGGTAACGGGCCCAGTCAAAGCGCAGCCGGGCCAGCATCTGATAGGTAAAGGGCACCCCGGCAAAGCTGCTCACCTCGTGCAGATCAACCTGCTGCCAGAAGTCGCGCTCCAGCACGCTCCCTTCGTGCTGCACCAGGGAGGCGCCCACCAGCAGATGGCTGTTGAGCACCGACAAGCCGTAGGAGTAGTACAGCGGCAGGCTGGTGATGGCCCGCTCGGCCGCCGTCAGCGCCAGATAGTCGGCGATGGAGGTGGCGTTGGCCGCCAGATTGCGCCCAGACAGCCGCACCCACTTGGCACTGCCGGTGCTGCCCGAAGTCGGCAGCAATACTGACAGTTCCGGGTGCAGGCTGGGCGTCGTCGCGGCAAGCCGCTCCAGCTGACCGGCGTCATTGACCCGCCAGCTCACGCCAAACTGCCGGCAGCTGGCATCGTGCTGGCTCGCTGGGAGGGCCGGGTCTGCCAGCATCACGACATGCCCCTGCTTGAGTGCAGCCAGATAGTGCAACAGGTGGGCGGTGCGGGTGAAAAAGGGCAGATAGACCAGGCTGCGCTCGTCCGGATAGCTGGCCGCCAGCAGCGCCACCCGCCGCGCCAGCTCGCCGTAGGAGAGCCAGCCCTCTTGCGGATCGCGCCAGGCCGGCGCCGGGTTGTCTTCCCGCAGGTGGGCGAGCAGTGCGTGCGCGTGATCCATCAGACCGTCATGCCTCCATCCACGCCGATGACCTGGCCGGTCACATAGCTTGCCAGGTCGGAGGCGAGAAACAGCGCTACCCCGGCCACTTCGTCCGGCGTGCCGATCCGCCCCATGGCGATACTGGCGAGCCGCTCGGCAAACTTGTCGTCCGGGATGGCGTGGGCCATCTCGGTGTCGATGAAGCCGGGGGCGATGGCATTGACCCGGATCCGGCTGGCGGCCAGCTCCTTGGCCAGCGACTGGGTGATGCCGATCACCGCCGCCTTGCTGCCGGCATAGCTGCAAAGCCCGGCGGCACCGACCCGCCCCATCAGGGAGGCCAGGTTGATGATGCTGCCGCCACCGCTGCGCTGCATCAGGCGGGCAGCATACTGGCTGCAATAGACCACGCTGAAGGTATTGTGGCTGAAGGTCTGCTCCAGCTGGGCCTGATTGACCATGCCGAGCAGCCCCTCTTCCAGCATGCCGGCATTGTTGACCAGCACGTCCAACTGGCGCGTCTGGGCAAACAGCTGCTGAAAGGCCTGCTTGACTGCCTGCGGCTGCGCCACGTCGACACAGAGAGAGTGACAAGGCACGCCGAACTCGGCGCCGAGCTCATCGGCCAGCCTGCTCATGGCCGCCTCATCGCGTCCCGCCAGCCACAGTTCGGCCCCCTGCGCGGCAAACAGCCGGGCAATGGCGAGCCCGATGCCCCGCCCGGCGCCGGTGATCAACACCCGCTTGCCTTGCAGCAGCCCCTGCATCAGAGGGCGACCCCGTACTTGGCGAGGATCTCCCGCGCCTTGGCGACCGAGCTCATGTCGATGATGTCATCGGTATCGAGCAGCACGCCGTAGCAGTCCTCCAGCTGGGCAATCAGGCCCATGTGGGCGACGGAGTCCCACTGGGGAATGCTGTTGTAGGCCAGCTGGTCGCTGACGCTGCCGACGTCGATGCCGAGGGCATCGGCAAAAACCTGTTCCAACGCTGTAGTCATCTGAAAAATCTCCGTAGCCGTTCTCGGGCGGCATAATAGTCGGCGGGCTGCAGTTCGAGGGCGATGAAGTCACCCTGTTGCCCCTGTTGGCGATAGCCGAGCTGTGCATTGAGGCGCAGGGCGGCGTCGTTGCCGATGCGCACCAGAGTGCGGATGCAGCCGAGCCCGAAGGTATCGAAGCCCTGATCGAGCTGTGACAGGGCGGCGGCGACGGCCAGCATGGGGTGGCGCACGCTGGAGCGGCCCAGATAGAGACCGGCATCGGCCACCGGCTGCCCCTGCAGCGATTGCCGCGCCTCCCCTTTCAGGTTGACGTAGCCGGCCCGCAGGCCGCGGCACCAGAGCACCCAGTGCTGCTGGTCAGGCCGTTCCAGGCTGCTGACGAACCACTGCCGTTGCTGGCGGGGGGAGATGAGCGCCTGCTCCACCATCTGCAACCGCACCTCGTCCTGGTTGCGCCAGCGTCGCAGGGTAGGCAGATCCCAGGGCTGGAGCGGGCGCAATTCGACACCATAACTCATGTTCAATACCAATGACGTCCCATCACTTGCCCATGTTATCGACCATCGCCGGGCAATTCCGTAGCAAAGCTCAATAATATAAGATGAAAACTCGGTATAATCTCAAAAATAATCAACGAGTTGTCATCAATTATCCGGCCCGGCGACCACGTCGGGCTCCTCAGGGAGAGAGCATCATGGCCATCGCCATCATCCCGGCACGGGGCGGCAGCAAGCGCATTCCCCGCAAGAACATCCGCCCCTTCTGCGGCTTGCCCATGATTGCCTACGCCATTGAGGCGGCCAGAGACTCGGGCTGTTTCAGTCGGGTTGTGGTCTCCACCGATGACCCGGAGATCGCCGAGGTGGCCCGTCGCCTCGGGGCTGACGTGCCCTTCCTGCGGGGCGCCGCGCTGGCCGATGACCATACCGGCACCACCCCTGTGGTGATCGACACCATCCAGCGGCTCGACCAGCTCGGCATCCAGGCAGAGCACTACTGCTGCATCTATGCCACAGTGCCGCTGATCCAGGCCGATGACCTGAAGGCCGCCTATCAGCGGCTGATCGCCAGCCAGGCTCCCTTCGTCTACACGGTGGCCGAATTCGGCTTCCCGATCCAGCGGGCGGTGCGCATGGACGAACAGGGCCGGGTCACGCCGTTCTGGCCGGAGCAGATGGCGAAACGCTCCCAGGATCTGGAGCCCGCCTATCAGGATGCCGGCCAATTCTACTGGGGCAGTCGCGCGGCCTGGCTGGGAGGGATCAGCCCGGTGGGGGGAGAGGGGATTGGCCACATATTGCCGCGGCACAGGGTGGTCGACATCGACACGCCGGAAGATTGGCACCTGGCCGAACTGCTCTATCAAGTGCTGGCCCAAGATGACGTTTAAAGTTGCCTTCCGGCTCGACGCCGGCGCCGAAATAGGGCTGGGCCACCTGATGCGTTGCCTGGCCATCGCCGATCGGCTGCACGCAGCCGGGGCCGAGTGCCACTTCCTCTGCCACGATCTGCCGGCGCACCTGCTGTCACTGCTGCGGCCCCATCACCATCATCCCCTGAGCGCGTTCGATGACGCTGGTGCCCTGCCTCGCCTGCAGCCCGATTGGCTGGTGTTCGATCACTACCAGATTGACCAGCGGCTCGAAACCCAGCTGGCCGCCCACTGCCGCCGCGAGCTGGTGATCGATGATCTGGCCGACCGACCGCACCACTGCCAGCTGCTGCTGGATCAGGGCCCCTTGCGCCGCGCCGCCGATTACCAGCCGCTCACCCCCGCCGATTGCCGGCTGCTGCTGGGCACCGACTATGCCCTGCTGCGCCCCGCCTATCGCCAGCTGGCGCGGCAACACGCCAGTCAGTGGCAACGGGGCCTTATCTGCTTTGGCGGCGCCGACCCGGCGGGTGCCTGCCTCGTCACTCTCAACAGCCTGGCCCGGCTGCCCTGGGCCCGCACCATCCGCTGGACCCTGGTGGCGGGCGGCGCCAATCCCTTCTGGCCCAAGCTGGAGCAGAGAGTGGCCGAACTGGCCGACCTCGATTTGGTGCTGCTGCGCCAGAGCGACCAGATGGCCGACCTGATGAGCCGGCACGACTTCGCCATCGGCGCCGCTGGCGGCATGACCTGGGAGCGGGCCTGTCTCGGCCTGCCGACCCTGGCGGTACCCATCGTCGACAACCAGCAGTTCAACGACCAGGTGATCGCCCGCTTTCAGCTGGCCGAGCGGCTGACCCTGAGCGAGCTGGCCGAGCCAGCACGGCTCCTTCAGGCCCTGCAGCGCCTTGAGCAACAAGCCGACGACTACCGCCGCCGTGGCCAGCAGCAGGTGGACGGGCTGGGACTGGATCGGCTCACCGCCCGGTTGCTGCAACAATCGGATTATCAGTTGTTACCAGATGGCCAACAGTGGCAACTACACCATGATGACCAGCCGCTGCTCACCCTGACCCTGAACGACCAGCAACTGACATGGCAGGCCACCCGGCCACTTCAGCCCACGGAGTGGCAAGAGCTGGCACATCGCTTGCTGACAATTTTCTCCCAATTTCCCCTCTATCTTGCCGAGCCACCGCAGATAGCGCCCCCTGCCCCCTGGCAGTTGGCGCCGCAAGGCTGGCAACTTGGCACAGGAGTCTGAACACAGATGCAGATCGCCCATCAATCCATCGGCCCGGCGCAGGCTCCCTACGTGATCGCCGAGCTGTCGGCCAACCACAACGGCAACCTGGATCGCGCACTGGCCATCATGACCGCCGCCAAGGAGGCCGGGGCCAGTGCGGTCAAGCTGCAGACCTACCGGCCCGACACCATCACCCTCAACAGTGACAGGCCCGAGTTCCAGATCCACGGCGGCCTCTGGGATGGTCACAACCTGTACGACCTTTACGAATGGGCACACACCCCCTGGGAGTGGCATCAGGCCCTGTTTGCCAAGGGGCGCGAGCTGGGACTGACGGTCTTCAGCAGCCCGTTCGACTTCAGCGCGGTGGATCTGCTGGAATCCCTCGACTGTCCGGCCTACAAGATCGCCTCCTTCGAGCTGGTGGACCTGCCCCTCATCCGCTACGCCGCCCAGACCGGCAAGCCGCTCATCATGTCCACCGGCATGGCGAACGAGGCCGAGATCGCCGCTGCGGTCGAGATGGCGCTCAAGCACGGCAACGGCCAGCTGGCCCTGCTGCACTGCGTCAGCGGCTATCCGGCGCCGGCGGCCGAATATAACCTGCGTACCATCCCTATGTTGCGCCAGCGCTTCGGGGTCGAGGTGGGACTCTCCGATCACACCCTGGGATCGGCCACGGCCATCGCCGCCACCGCGCTCGGGGCAACCCTCATCGAGAAGCACTTCACCCTGGCCCGCGCCGACGGCGGGCCGGATTGCGCCTTCTCCATGGAACCGGCCGAGCTTACCGAGCTGGTAGCCTCGGTCAATACCGCCCATGCCGCCCTCGGGGTAGCCGATTACCAGCTCACCGCCAGTGAACAGGGTAACCGCGCGTTTCGCCGCTCCCTCTATCTGGTCAAGGAGATGGCCGCCGGCGAGGTGCTCACCGCAGCGCATATCAAGTCGGTGCGCCCCGCCCTCGGCCTGCCCCCGGCCGATTACGATCGGCTCATCGGCAAGCGGGTCAACCGCAGCTTGAGCGCCAATCAACCGCTGAGCTGGGAGTGGATAGACAACGATGAGTGATGATCTCTTCAACCAGCACGGCAGGCTCATCAGCCAGCGCTGGCCCGCCCTCTGGCCCCGCCTGCTGGCACAGGATGTGGAAAGCCTGCCGGCCGAGCTGACCGAAGGGCTCGGCTCCACCCTCAGCCTCCACGGCATCCAGCTCACCAGCCGGCACGACCGGGTGAAGGAGGCCGAGCTGCAGGCCGCCAGCCTGCCCGAGCAACCTGTGCTGCACCTCTACGGTACCGGGCTTGGCGATCTGCCGCGCGCCCTGCTGGGGCGCAGCAGCCTCAAGCGGCTGGAAGTGAAGATCATGAATGGCGCCCTGTTTGCCCTGGTGCTGCGGCTGCTGGACCAGCAGGACTGGCTGATGGACCCCAGGGTCGAGCTGATGATGGCCGGCGACGAAGGCGAGGTGCGGCTGCCCTTCTTCGCCCTGCCGCCCGAGCTGCTGCTGGTGGAAGATGCCGCCGCCCGCATCCGCGACCGGCTGGTGAGTGAAATCGACTTGCCGTTCGCCCGGGCCAGGTTCGATGCCGAGCACCCCGACGTCACTAGGCGGCTGGCCGAAAACCGCGATCTGCTGGCCAGCGACGGCGATGTGGCCTCCCTGTTTGGTCTGGCTCAGGGCAAGCAGGCCCTGATCGTGGCGAGCGGCCCGACCCTGCAGCACAACCTGGCCACCCTGCAGGCCCAGTTGCAGCGCCGTCGGCAGGACTACCTGCTGATCAGCGTCGATACCGCGCTGGCGTTTTTGCTTGGCCACGGCATCCGACCCGACATCGTCGTCACCATAGATGACGCCATCGACGGCAACCGGCTGCCCGCCGCCCAGTCGGCCCAGACCACCCTGGTCTATTACCCCACGGTTCCCACGGCAGCCCTGCTGGCCTGGCAGGGGCCGCGCAAGACCGCCTACTCCCGCAGCCCCATGTATCAGCAGCTGCGGCAGACGCTCCCCAAGGGCGTGCTGCACTCGGGCGGCAGCGTCATTCATCCCGCCGTGGATCTCGCCGTGCAGATGGGTTGCCACCAGGTCATCCTGCTGGGTACCGACTTCGCCTTTCCCGGCGAGCTCACCCACTCGGGCTGGGCCGACGGTGCGCTCGGTCCCAGCGCCGCGCTGGCACTCAGCTGGGCCCTCGACGGCCATGGCCGGCGGGTCAAGACCAATCCGAACTTTTCCGCCTACCGCACCGAGCTCGAGCGCTACATAGCGCGCCACCCCGAGGTGCAGTTCTGGAACTGCAGCCGGGAAGGGGCGGAGATCGCCGGCTGCCGCTATCACCCGGAGTACGTGCAATGAAAAACGGCCAGATCACCCGCCTAACCGCCCTGGCACACCAGTTTCGGCTGGGGCAGTCGGTCGCCGCGAGTCAGGCATTGCCGGAACTGCTGCAAGAGGTGGTCACCGAGCAGGGCAACCTGCCACCCGGACTGGTAGCCGCCCTGCTGCAGTGCCAGGAGCGCCAGGACTGGCTGGGGCTGGCCGACTACCTCGAATATGAAGTGGTGCACTGCCTGTCGACCCCGACCGGCGACACCACCACAGGAGACCATTGATGATCAAGGCCATTTCCAACGCCTCCGAGCAGGAGCTGTCACGTCGCCAGACCTTCAGCGAGTTGCTGCACGCCAGCCCGCTACCCGCAGCCGAGCTGCAGAACAACCTGGGCCTCTACCTCAAGCGCCAGTCGCTCTCCCGCATCCTGTTCATGCACGAGCTGTATCAGAAGATCGTGCCGGTCCACGGCGTCATCATGGATTTCGGTACCCGCTGGGGTCAGAACCTGACGCTCTTCTCCTCGTTTCGCGGCATGTATGAGCCCTACAACTACAACCGCAAGCTGGTGGGATTCGATACCTTCAGCGGCTTCCCTTCCCACGCTCCGCAAGATGGCAGCGATGCCGCCATCCAGCCCGGTGCCTACGGGGTGACGCCGGGCTATGAGCAGCATCTGGCCCAACTGCTCGCCGCCCATGAGGCGGAAAGCCCGCTGGACCATATCGTCAAGCATGAGCTGGTGAAGGGGGATGTGACCGAGACGCTGCCGGCCTATCTGGCTCGTCAGCCGGAGACCATGGTCGCGCTGGCCTATTTTGACTTTGATCTCTACGAGCCGACCCGCCGCTGCCTCGAGCTCATCAAACCGCACCTGACCAAGGGATCTGTGCTGGCATTCGATGAGCTCAACTGGCCCGCCTTTCCGGGGGAGACCCTGGCCCTCAAGGAGGTGCTGGGGCTGGATCGCTACGCCATCCGTCGCACCCCGCACAACCCGGGACCAGCCTATCTGGTGATCGAGTAGTCCGGTTGCGGGCTGAGGCGACGCAGCAGCCCGGCATCCAGCAGCATCCGCGCCAGCGGCTCTACCCGCCAGAACGGCGCCCCTATGGTCTCGGCAATCTCGAACAGGGTCAGCTTGCCGTCGCTATAGGCCAGCAGATTCATCATCTCTCTCACCTGCCAGCCCGAATAGCGGGTCGACAAGTCCGGATAGAGCCCCCGCTTGCCGAGCTGGGGCTCGCCCAGCACGGTGACCTCGCAGCGCTCGTCCAGCTCCAGACACTCGATGGCGCGGCGCAGCGCCAGGAATCCGCCGGCCAGACCGGCCGGCGTTACCACTGAGAGGTCATCGAGCGAGGTGTGGTACTCGGCATAACAGCCATATCGGCTGCGCATCACCGAGGTGACCGGCAGATCGATGCCGGGCGCGCACAGCTGCCGCTCGTTGGAGCCCCGTTCCAGGAAGCTGTAAGCCTTGTAGCCCGGAGCAAGATGAGCCAGCACATGGCGACCGATGCGATCCGCCAGCGTGTTGCCTTGGCGTGAGGGCAGGAAGGAGTAGCTGCGATCATCGCCAAGGCAGGTCAGGTTGAAGCCGGCCAAGGTGCGCTGCTTGAGCTGGTCCAGATGGCGGGAGAGATAGACGATGGCCCCCAGGGTTTCAGGCACCAGCATCAGCCGGTAGCTGTAGCGACGTGTGGGCAGAGACGCCAGCCAGGCCATCAGGAAGACGCCGACACAGGGGCCGGAGAGCTCGTTGTTGGCCATGGAGGGGTGACAGGTGTAGCTCGACAGCAGGATCTCCTGCTCGCTCTCCCCCGGCAGCACCCAGTCACCATAGGTGAGCGAGCCCGGTGCCAGGGTGGCATCGATCACCACCTGATATTCTCCCTCCGGCAGCGCCTCACGCAATCGATGGGGCAGACAGAATCCCCAGCGACGCTTGTAGTAGGAGGTCACATAGGGAATGGCGTCCGGTTGCTCGGGCAGAGAGTGAAGATGGGGCTGCAGCTCGGCCAGCGAGAGGGTGCAGCGCACCGGCTCCGAGTAGCCGACCAGATGCAGGTTGTGGTCCTGGAAGTCCACCACCCTGCGTCCATCCGGCCCCACTATGTAGGCCTCCCGCACGTTCCACTCGTCAGGCACGGTCCAGTCGAAGCACTCGGTGCCGCTGGCCACTTCATGGATCTGCAGCTCGGGCAGACAGTGCTCGCGCCACAGGGCCAGCGACTGCCGTACCCCGTCCCCGGTCAGGCTGCGGTTGAGCGGAAACAGCAGGGTGAGCAGTCGATGCAGTTGCTCACCGACTTGTGCCTGGTCGTCCCAGTCAGTGGGCAGATAGCCACTCTTGGGTGAAAAACTCATGGGGTGGATGCCTCGATCAATTCGACAATGTGGCCAAGGGGGCTCAGGAAAAACTGGACGTGGGCGCCGCCAAAGGCGATGGCAGGCTGGCTGGGTCCGAGGGGCAGGTGGCGCTGTGTGCGTAGCCGTTCGGCGCTCTCCTGCAGATTGCTCACCCGATAGGCAAGGTGGTTGATGACGTTGCGCCGGGTCTTGAGCACCTGGGCGACCGGGCTCTCCTCGCTGGCCGGGGCGACCAGCTCGTAGCAGAGGCCATGGTCGTCATGCACGAACTGCACCCAGACCCGTTGCAGCGGATCTTCCACCGCAACCGAGCAGCGGCTCAGCCCCAGCACGTCGCGGCAATAGGCCACACCGCTCGCCAGGTCCGGCACCACCAGTCCGATGTGATCAAACTGCATGGGACTCTCCTCCCGCCCGGATCAGGGCGTATGGGGCGGCCGCCAGCAACTCGCTGGCAGCCAGGATGAAGTCGCGGCACGACACCGCCCAGACCGGCACCCGCTGGCACAGCGTCTGGCGCCAGGCACCCCGCTCCTGCAGCAGGGCCACCAGCCGGGAGAGGTCGATTTCGCTGGCCAGCGACAGGTCGCGCACATAGTAATCCGCCTGCCACTCCCGCACGCCGCCGTCTACGCACACCCGGCCAGCAAACATCTTGTGATAGCGGTAGGAGACGGCCAGCCGCTGCTCCACGTAGTGGGTGAAGGTGATGCGGTCGGGGTGGCAACCCAGCCCCAGCAGCCAACCATCCTGCTCAGCCAGCCAGCCAAACGGGCTCTCCTGACCGAAGCAGTCGTGACACTCCCGCGCCACCAGTGCAGGCCCCTGCGGGCCGCTGATCGCCATGCTGAAGACGGGATCCAGTGTGCGCACCACCCCTTCGCGCTGGCGGAACAGCTCCGTCATCAAGCCCACCTTGCTCGGGGTCTGCGCCGGATCGAAGCACTCGTCCGCCATCGGGCTGTAGCTGAAGGTCGGCACCAGCAGGTGCCCGCCCAGCCACTGCTCGAGGCATGTCCAGAAGGCCGCGATACCCGCGGCGTTGCCCATGCCGGCAAACTGGGCCACCACCATGGCATCCGAGTGCACCATCAGGGCGCCGCCTCTGGGGATCCCCAGCTCGGTCAGCGCCTGCTCGAGCGCCTGTTTCACACGGAAACCCCTTTGCGCAGCAGGGCTTGCTGGATGTCGGCCAGGCTCTTCAACTCGGCCAGCTCCTGCGGCTCGAACCGCACGGCATAGTGCTGTTCGACCAGCAACAGCAGGTTGAAGTGACCCAGAGAATCCCACTCGGGAAAACTGCCGAGGGCAGACTGTGCATTGACGCTGGCCTGGGGGAACTGCTGGTGTGCCAGCGCGATAAGGTCATTCATGGGCGTAGAACTCCAAAAACGGGAGAGAAAGAGAGCAGAGATCCAGACTGAGGAAAACCTCGTCCGCCAGCGGCAGCAACCCCGCTGGAGTGGTTATCGGCCGGGTTGGCAGGCTCGCCAGAAAATCCCGTGCCGGCTGGTTGCGGGTGGTGGCAATCAGGCTGATGACCAGCTCGGTCACGCCCTGTGCCCGCAGATGGTTTGCCAGTTGCGCCAGCAGCCAGTATTCAAAACCGCGCCCCAGCACCCGGCAGCTGATGGCCAGGGTATCCAGCAGCGCCCTGCCCTCATCAAGCGAGCGCACCACCAGCAGCGCCGTCATGCCGTGATCGGCGAACCTGTCTCGCAGGCTGGCCAGCCAGACGTCGCCGCCCTCGGCGGCCAGCCGGGCCAGCTCCGCCGCCTGATAGCGGCGGCCGGAGAGGTTGAACTGATTGGTCTTCTGGCTGAGCTGTTCGGCTCGCAACTGGTTGCCCGGGGAGAACGGCTGCCAGTCAGCCTGCAGCGCTAATTGTCGCAGGAAGGCGTGCTCGTCGCCCAGTTGCCGGCGCACCGCTTCGGCCTCGGCCTGGGCCTGATAGGAGTGCTGCCGCAGGCCGTCATCCCAGCTCTGGTGGCGACTGCACAGGGCCGGCAGCGTCAGCAGGGCATCCGGCCAGCTCCAGAGATCGGCCGGCGGGGTCATCACCATCACCTCGGGGCAGTTGGCCCGCACCTCGGCCCGCTCCAGCTCGCTGTCATCCCAGAAGACCAGGCTGTCCATCCCGACATTGAGACGGGCGGCCAGCCGCCGCAACCCCTGGGATTTTGGCTCCCAGCCAATTTCGGCAGCGGCGATCTGCGCCCGTGTCAGCACCATGCCCGGATGCTCGTCAAACAGCCGCCATACATCGTCCGCCAGATTCTTGGAACAGAGCGCCAGCACTATGCCCTGCCCGTGCCAGTGGTTGGCTGCCTGCTGGAAGGCCTGGTAAAGCCGGCCCATCCCGTCCTGCCCCAGCAAAACGCCGCCGACACCGTCTTCGCCGACCACGCCGCCCCACAGGGTATTGTCGCAGTCGAGCACCAGCACCTTGTGGGCGGGTTGCTGCAACCGCTGCAGCAAGGGGAGAATCCACTGCGCCAGGCTGGCCAGACCGGCCATGGAGAAGGGGCAGGACATCAGATAGAGGTTGCGCCGATCGAAGCAGTGCTGGCGGCCATGCTGTTGCAGCCAGAGTGGCAGGTGCAGGTCGTCCAGGCCGGGTTGCTGCAGGCGCAGGCGGGCCATCTGCTGCTCGAACGCACTGGCCAGCACGGCCAGCACGGCAGGGGCCGTGCCATAGACACAGAGCGGCGCATGGCTGCAGGCCCCCACCAGCAGATGATCCTGCGGGCGGCGCTGCAGATGCTGCAACAGAGGCTGGCAGAGCGCGTCGACGAAGGCGGCAACCGCCAGCAGCTGCTCATCCTGCGCCAGACGGCCCCACTCCTGCAGGGTCCGGGCAGGCACCAGATCTTCCCACAGCCAGATGATGATGTGGGTCCCGGCTGCGGCATCGGCGCTCTGGTGCATCAGGGTCTGCAACCACTGGCCGTGGGGGGCCACCTGCACTTCGCCGTATTCAGCCAGGGGTCGCCAGGCGAGATTGCCCGGCATCAAGAACGAACTGCCACTGAGATGAAGCATGGTCATGACCTTCCCCACTGCGCTACCGGAACCATCCCGGTGACCGACAAATGGGATGATCGTGTTTGATCTTCATGAAAAACAAAAGCTTTTTTGGCCGTATTCAGTAGTTGATGCTGACGTAGGGCACCTCGTCCACCTGCCACAGCTGCTTGAGGTAGACGGTCAGCACGAAGAAGAAGTTGGCCAGCAGGTTGGCGAACCGATAGAGGATGGGATCGAAACGCACCCCGCTCTCCTCCAGCCGCACCAGCAGCCGCACCACCTTCTTGCTGCCGCAGCGGCACAAATGCAGGGTCGGGATCGGCTGCGGCCCTTGCGGCAGCACGAAACCGGTGACCCGGCCGCGGCTCGCCTCGTTGTAGTGATCGTAACGCCCCTTCAGCCACGCCAGATCCTCCTCGAAGATGCCGAGCCTGCCGCGCACCGAGCCGTTGAGGTTGTAGATAAGCCGCTGCAACGCCGCAAGATCCGCCTGCATGGGCGCAATCTCGGCCTCCGGAGCCAGGTGTGACAATACGGCGCCCACCTGGCAGCAGAGCTCGTCGGTGGCGATCTCGTAGTCACACTGGAACTGGGTCTCGAAGATGAAGGGGTAGCAAAGCTCGCGCTTGTCTCTGGGCTTTTTCGGGTTCATGGGCTGGCCGGATCGGGAAAAAGGCCAGTTTGCCAGCCCCCGCAGGAGCTGGCAAACGGCCGGTCATGGTCCTCGATTCGAAACGGTTCAGACGCTCTTGCTGCTGGCATCCGTCGCCGGCTGGAACTGGCCGATCATCCGCAGCGCATCCAGCATCCGCTGGTTGAAGCTGGTGAAGCTGCCCACCTGGGCCGGATCGCTCTGGCCACGGGCCGCCAGCACCGCCGGCGTCAACGCCTGCTGCTGGGACGCCGGCAGCAGAGAATCCGCCTGCTGCTGCACCTGATCCAGCTTGGGCAGGTAGTCGGCCAGCGGCTTGAGCATCTCCTGCAGGGAGTGCGCCCCCTGATAGGTCTGGCTCAGCTTGAGGCTCTGCTTGAGCTTGAGCGAATAGGAGACCAGCTGGCTGTCATCCAGCTTCAGCTCGCCCGCCTTCTTCAACAGGTCGTCGAAATTGCCGGAGAAGAAGTTGCCGGCCAGATCGTCGATCCCCTTGACCAGCTTGCCGATGGAGTCCATCTCCTCGCTGCTCAGGTTGCCCTCCAGCGAGAAGCTGAAGCTCTGGCTCGACTTGAGGCTGAACTGGCTGCCGCTGTCATCCTTCTGGGACTTGGTCTGCCAGCTGTCGTTGAAACGCAGCACCACCTTGTCGCCATCCTTGGTCTGGATCTCCAGCGAGCCCTGCTGACGGCTGGCCATCTCGGCCTGGCCCATGTCGGTGGTGGAGACCTTGCCGAAGAACTCCTTCTCGAACTGATCGAGCCCCTCCTGGATCAGCTTGTAGCTCTGATCCATGCCGGTCTTGATGTCGGAATTGTCCGCCCAGTCGCCGAGCTGCTTCCTGGCGTCGCCAAAGCCCTTGTCCACCCCCTTGCGGGCCTGTTCCATCATGCCGGTCAGGCTGTCGTCCGACTTGCCGTCAGCCCGGGCAGCCCCCAGCCGGCCGGTGACGAACTGCAGTACGTTGTCGGCCACCGACTGAAAGTCGAACAGGGTATCCGGGGTCACCGCCTCCGGCTGATCCTGCGCCTTGGGCGCCTTGTAGCCCTGACCATTGATCTCCAGCGCGAACTGCAGCGCCTGCTGCACCAGTACCTGCGCCCATTTCGGCGCCTTGTGCAACGAGACTTCATCCTCGTTGTTTACCGGCTTCGAGTCCGCCTGCTGGGGCGATTTGGGAGCAACACCCACTCCCTTGGGTTGGGCCGCGCCCACTCCGTCGATCTGCATAATGTGTCCTCCCACCATGCCTGTAGATCAGCTATCGGCCTGACTGCACACTTCTTGACCACAAAATACTGGACAATCTGCGGCGGCCTTTTAAAATCGGGCCCCTTTGGGTGGCTGCAGGCTTCCCCCGATTTCGACCCGGCCAGACCGGTGTGCATGTGAGGTAAATCATGACCCAATCCCAGCAGGTTTCCGCCGACCCGGCGCCCCTTCGAACCCCGGCCGATTACCAGGCCCAGCTCGACGAGAAGCGCGAGCGCCTCTGCGGGTTGTTTGCCGACTTCACCCTGCCTGCGCTGGAAGTGCACGCCTCCCCCGCCGAACACTACCGGATGCGCGCCGAGTTTCGCATCTGGCACGACGGTGACGACCTGTATCACTGCATGTATGCGCCGGCCACCAAGGAGATCATCCGGGTCGACCAGTTCCCCACCGCCAGCCGTCTCATCAACCAGCTGATGCCGGTGCTGCTGGAGGGGCTGCGCCCGCACCCCGTGCTGCGCCGCAAGCTGTTCCAGATCGACTACCTCTCCACCCAGTCCAGCCAGATCTGCGTCAGCCTGCTCTACCACCGCAAGCTGGAGAGCGAGTGGCAGCAGGCCGCCGAAGCGCTGCAGGCCGACCTGCGGGCCAAGGGGTTCGAACTGCAGCTGATTGGCCGCGCCCACAAGCAGAAGATCTGCCTGGGGGAGGAGTTCGTCATCGAGCGGCTGACCGTGCAGGGCCGCGAGCTGGTCTACAAGCAGGTGGAAAACAGCTTCACCCAGCCCAACGCTGCCATCAACGAACAGATGCTGGGCTGGGCGCTGGACGTGACCAGGGGGAGCGAGGGCGACCTGCTGGAGCTCTACTGCGGCAACGGCAACTTCTCCATCGCCCTGGCGCAAAACTTTAGCAAGGTGCTGGCCACCGAGATCGCCAAGCCGAGCGTGGATTCCGCCCAGTTCAACATCGCCGCCAACGGCGTCGACAACCTGATCATCCTGCGCATGTCGGCCGAGGAGTTCACCATGGCGATGCGCGGCGAGCGGGAGTTCAACCGCCTCAAGGGGGTCGATCTCTCCGCCTACCAGTGCAACACCATCTTCGTCGATCCGCCCCGGGCCGGCCTCGATGAGGCCACCGTCAAGCTGGTGCAGGATTACGACAACATCCTCTACATCTCCTGCAACCCCGAGACCCTGCAGGCCAACATGCAGGTGCTGGGCGAAACCCACGAGATCGCCCGCTTCGCCCTGTTCGATCAGTTCCCCTGGACTCACCACATGGAAGCCGGGGTCTATCTCAAGCGCAAAGCGGGTTGATGTCACAGGGGAAATCGCTTCGCCCTGTCCGAACCACTCCCCCTTGGGTTCACTACATGGAAGCCGGGGTCTATCTCAAGCGCAAGGCGGGTTGATGCCGCCGGGGCAGAGCCCCCGCTCGACCAGCAAGACAAGACAGGGCCCGCGGGCCCTGTTTGATTATTTATCCCAGTGCATGGGGCGGCCGGAGCCGCTATGCTGGCGGCACGCGCATCCGCGCCACAGTCTGGGTGTCATGCCACCATGCAACGCATTCTTTTTGTTGAAGATGATCCCGAGATAGGCCAGCTCATCAGCAGCTGGCTTGCCCGCCACGACATGGAAGTGCTGCTGGAGCCGAGGGGCGATCGGGCGCTGGCCAGGGTCGAGGCCGAGCAGCCGGACCTGGTGCTGCTCGACATCATGCTGCCGGGTCAGGATGGTCTCTCCCTGTGCCGGGATCTGCGCCCGCGCTTTGCCGGTCCCATCGTCATGCTCACTTCGCTCGACAGCGACATGAACCAGATCCTGAGCCTGGAGCTGGGGGCCAACGACTACATCCTCAAGACCACGCCGCCCCCCGTGCTGCTGGCCCGGCTACGGGTCCAGTTCCGCCAGCAGGGGCAACAGGCCCCGCAGCCCGTGGTCGCCGGCACGCCACCCCAGCGCCTGCAGTTCGGCCGGTTGCAGATCGACGGGCCGGGCCGGGACGTGCGCCTCGACGGCGGCAGCATTTCGCTCTCCACCGCCGATTTCGATCTCCTGTGGGAACTGGCCTGCCACGCCGGCCAGATCCTGGGGCGGGAGGCGCTGTTTCGCAGTCTGCGCGGTCGCGACTACGACGGCCAGGATCGCAGCATGGACGTGGCCATCTCCCGTCTGCGCCGCAAGCTGGGGGACGACACCAGCAACCCGACCCGCATCAAGACGGTGCGCCAAAAGGGTTATCTACTGGTACCCCAGGCCTGGGAATAAGCCCCGCCGAATAATCTTGATGTTCTCTGCTCCCTTCTCCCCTTGCGGGAGAAGGGTTGGGGATGAGGGGGCAACAAGGCAATGCCCAGACGCAATCCAGGCAAGAGGAGAGCCCGATGCGACGCCTGTTTATCCAGTTCTATCTGCTGCTGATCGGCTGTTTCACCCTGGCCATCCTGCTGGTCGGCATGGTCTATCAGGTCACCGCCGAGCGGGCGGGAGATCGCTATCTGGAGCGGATGATGCAGGGCTCCCTCGGCCTGCTCACCGGCGAGCTGGCCCGCTTGCCGGCCGAACACTGGCCCGCCCGCATGGCGGAGCAGAGCCGCCAGCTCACCCTGCCGCTGCAGATCGGCGCCCTCGCCAACCAACCGCTGGCCAGCGAGGACCAGGCCTTCCTGGAGGCCGGCAACATCGTCATCGTCGAGGAGGATGACACCTTCCTGCAGCGCATTCCGGGCACAGATCAGGTGCTGATCGTCGGCCCCGTCCCCTATCTCTCCTACCTGCACGAGCTGCACTGGGTCGACGTGGGGCTGCTGCTGGCCATCGGTCTCTCGCTGGGGCTGCCGATCCTGCTCTGGCTGCGCCCGCACTGGCGCGGCCTGCAGCAGCTCGAACAGACCGCCCGCCGGGTCGGTGACGGTGATCTCTCCTGCCGCACCCGTTTGCCGCCCGGCAGCAGTCTGGGCCGGGTCGGCCGCACCTTCGACCAGATGACCGAGCAGTTGCAGGCCATGCTGGCCAGCCGCAAGCAGCTGACCGATGCCATCGCCCACGAGCTGCGCACCCCGCTGGTGCGGCTGCGCTACCGGCTCGCCATGCTGGATCCCGCCCCCTCGGCCGAGGAGCAGCAGGGGCTGGAGCGGGATCTCGGCGCGCTGGACGCCCTCATCGAGGAGATGCTCACCTACGCCAGGCTCGATCGTCCCGAGCTGCCGCTGCAGTGCAGCGAGCTGGAGCTCGGCAGCTGGGCCGGCAGCCGCCTCGCCGACTGGCAGGCGCTGCGACCGGACAAGCAGCTCGACTTCGTGCGCCCGGCCATGGCCCTGCCCTGGCGCGGCGATATCCGCCTGCTCGATCGGGCGCTGGAGAACCTCATCGGCAACGCCCTGCGCCACGCCGCCGGCCGGGTGACCCTCAGCATGGCGCGCCAGCAGGATCACTATCTGCTGGAGGTGGCCGACGACGGTGCCGGCATCGATCCCGCACTGGCGCCGCAGATCTTCGAGCCCTTCGTGCGGCTGGATCAGAGCCGGGACCGACGCACCGGCGGTGCCGGGCTGGGGCTGGCCATCGTACGCAGCATCGCCCGCCACCACGGCGGCGAGGTGCAGCTGCTGCCAAGCAGCAGCGGTGCCCGTTTCTGCCTGATGCTGCCTGTACATTTGGATACAAACCGTCACCAGTCACTCACTGAACCGCAAGTCGAACAGCCCTAGGATGAAGTCATGGAGAAACGCTCCATGTCATCAACCCGAATGAGGAACTGGAATATGAACAAGCTGATCCCCCTGAGCCTGGCTGCTGTCTTCGCCCTGACCTCCGGCTTCACCATGGCTGCCACCCCGACCAAGGCTGCCGCTCCCCAGGCTACCCAGACCAAGGTCGTGAAAAAACACCACAAGGCTGCCCACGCCAAGGCGCCGGCCGTCAAGGTTGCTCCCAAGACCAAATAATTGACCAGCAAGCTTCCCGTAATGAAAAGGGGCCCCGAGATGGGGCCCCTTCTGTTTTCTGCGCGCTTGCCGTGACTCAACCCAGCATGTAGTCCGCCGGCAGGGCGATGCGGGCGACACCGGATTCCACCGCAGCCAGCGCCACGGCGCGGGCGACGCGCGGCAGCAGACGGGCATCCATCGGCTTGGGAATGACGTAATCCTTGCCGAAGGCGAGCTCGCTCACGCCGGCAGCGGTCAGCACCTCGGCCGGTACCGGCTCCTTGGCCAGGCCACGGATCGCCTCGACCGCCGCAATCTTCATGGCATCGTTGATGCGGCTGGCACGGGCGTCGAGGGCACCGCGGAAGATGAAGGGGAAGCAGAGCACGTTGTTGATCTGGTTCGGGTAGTCGGAGCGACCGGTACCCATGATGAGATCCCTGCGCACCCCGTGGGCCAGCGCCGGCTTGATCTCGGGGTCCGGGTTGGAGCAGGCGAAGATCACCGGGTTGGCGGCCATCAGCGCTACCGCCTCGGCAGGCAGCACGTCCGGGCCGGAGACGCCGACGAACACGTCAGCCCCGTCGATCACCTCCATCAGGGTGCGCAGAGGGGTGTCGTTGGCGAAGCGCTGCTTGTACTGGTTCAGATCGGTACGACCACTGTGGATCACGCCCTGACGGTCCAGCATGAAGATGTTGTGGGGCTTGGCGCCACACTTGATCAGCAGGTCCATGCAGGCGGTGGCGGCGGCGCCGGCCCCCATGCAGACGATACGGCTGTCGCCAATCTGCTTGCCCTGCACCTCCAGCGCGTTGAGCAGGCCGGCGGCGGTGACGATGGCGGTGCCGTGCTGGTCATCGTGGAACACCGGGATGTCGCAGCGCTCGATCAGCGCCTGTTCAATCTCGAAGCACTCGGGGGCCTTGATGTCTTCCAGGTTGATGCCACCGAAGGTATCGGCGATGGCGGCAACCGTGTCGATGAACTGGGCGCTGGTGTCGTGCTTCACCTCGATGTCGATGGCATCGATGCCGGCAAAGCGCTTGAACAGCAGGGCCTTGCCCTCCATCACCGGCTTGGAGGCCAGCGGGCCCAGATTGCCCAGCCCCAGAATGGCGGTGCCGTTGGAGATGACGGCCACCAGATTGCCCTTGCCGGTATAACGGTAGGCATCGGCCGGGTTGGCGGCGATCTCGCGCACCGGCTCGGCGACGCCCGGGCTGTAGGCCAGTGCCAGATCGCGGGCGGTCTCGGCGGGCTTGGTGAGGGCGATGGCGATTTTGCCCGGCACGGGTTGGGCGTGGTAGTCGAGTGCCTGTTGGCGGAGATCGTGCTGCTGATCGGACATGGGGGACCCCGATACGGTAGTGAATGAGTGGTGCATTGGCTCGCCCACGGGCGAGGGCTGGGGATCATAAAGAAAACCACCGGGCTTTCACAGAGGAAAGTATCGCCAACCCGCCAATGACAAGCCAGTAATTAGCATGTCATACCACCCACCAATACCTATTTAGTTATAGATATGGTTTCAATCCATGACGGGGATTCCCGCCCTGGCCTCCGCCTTCCGGGCGATCGCCTCCGTCATTCCCTGGAAGATGAAGAGGTGGAACGGCAGCATGGCGAGCCAGTAGGCCAGCCCCCAGGCCCCCTGCGGATGCCAGTGGGCCGTCACCTTGAGCCGGGTCAGCCCCGACTCCTCCGGCAGTATGTTGAACTCCAGCCGACCGACACCGGGGGCCCGCATGTTGAACAGCAGATCCAGCCTGCGCCCCTCGTCCACCCCGAGGATCTGCCAGGAGTCCAGCATGTCCCCCTTCACGAAGCGATCCGGATTGGTGCGCCCACGGGTCAGCGCCGGCCCGCCGATCAGGTGATCCATCCATTCACGCACCACCCACAGCTGGTTCATGTAGAAGTAGCGCTGCTCGCCCCCCAGCTGCTGCAGCACCTGCCACACCACCTCGGGCGAGGCGAGACTGAGGGCATCGCCGCTGGCGGTGCGGTCATAGAAGCCGTACTCGGGATGGCGCCAGCGCAGACCGAGCGGGGTCTCCTCCCCCCGTTGCTCGGCCCCCAGCCGCTGCTCCAGAGAGAGGCTCTCGGCCAGCGCCTCGTCGAAGCTGAGCAGGGTTTGCGGCAGCAAGGCCCGCAGCGGGCCGTCGTCGGCCGGAATGTCGTGCTTGAGGCCGCCCACCAGCGCCTTGGCCACCGGTTGCGGCACCGAGGTGACGAATTGCAGCCACCAGGCGGAGAGGCGCGGGCTCAGGAAGGGGATGGGAATGATGGGGCAGCGCTTTCCGATATGGGCGGCAAACTTCTGCAACTGCTGCTGGTAGCTGAGCAGCTCGGGGCCGGCGGCGTTGAAGATCTGGCCATCCACCCCGTCGGCCTCCACCAGCCCGCCCAGATAGTGCAGCAGGTTGGACAGTGCAATCGGCGGCGTGCGCGAGCGCACCCACTTGGGTGTCACCATCAGCGGCAGGTTGAACACCAGATCCCGCATCACCTCAAATGCCGCCGAGCCGGGGCCAATGATGATGCCGGCGCGCAGCTCCACCGTCGGTACACCGGCGCCCCGAAACAGCTCGCCACAGTGACGGCGGGAGTTGAGATGGCGGCTGTTGCAGGGTTCGGGCTGGATGGCGCCGAGATAGATGATGCGGCGCACCCCGGCGGCGCGGGCGGCGGCGGCGAAGTTCTTCACCCCCTGCTGCTCCAGCCGGTGAAAGTCGGCCCCTGCCCCCATGGCGTGCACCAGATAGAAGACGGTGTCGATGCCCGCCAGCGCAGGCAACAGGGTGATGGGCTTGAGGCTGTCGGCGAGGCGAAACTCCACCCCGGGCGGCAGCCGGCAGGGGCGCCGCGCCCCGGCAATCACCCGATAACCCAGCTCCTGCAGATGGGGCACCAGGTAAGAACCTATGTAGCCCGCAGCCCCCATCACCAGACAATTCCTCATTCACTCGCTCCTGCTCTGCATCCCTCGTCAACCACACCACCATAGGGCAAAGCGGGCCCTGACAGAACGCCGACCAATAAAAAAGGCGCCCATCGGGCGCCTTTTTCAGAATTCTTCAGAAGTAAAATTACTTCTTGGTGGTCATCGCACCGAAACGCTTGTTGAACTTGTCTACGCGGCCGCCGCTAGAAACTTCTTTCTGCTTGCCGGTGTAGAACGGGTGGCACTCGGAGCACACGTCCAGGTTCAGATCTTTACCAACGGTAGAGAAAGTGTTGATGACGTTACCGCAAGAGCACTTGGCGGTGATGGCTACGTAGTCAGGGTGGATACCAGCTTTCATGGACAACCTCAAAGTAATAGGCCGTGTCGCCATCCGATCTTCTGTCGGACACCACACGATTGTTGAACACAGTTTCAAAGGCTGCGAATAATATAGGAAATGCCTGAGATCAGGCAAGTGGCTTCGCAGAAAAAATAGGCAATCTCTGGTGAATTCTTCCCAAACCCTGGATCTGGTTCGTGTGGCTGTGCCGGTACCGTTACGCCGTCATTTCGACTATCTCTCCCCCCTGCCCTTGCCTGCCCCCGGCTGCCGGGTCGAGATCCCGTTCGGCCCGCAAACCTTGGTCGGACTGGTGGTGGATCACCCGGCCGAGAGCCAGGTATCGCGCAACAAGCTCAAACCCATCAAGCGGGTATTGGACGCAGCGCCGGTGCTGGGGCCGGATATTCTGGCGCTGATGAACTGGAGTGCCAGCTACTACCAGCATCCACTGGGGGAGGTACTGCCCCACGCCCTGCCGGTGCTGGTGCGCAAGGGGGAGCCCGCCGCCTATCGCGAGCTGGAGTTCTGGTTTGCCACCGAGGCCGGCATGGCCATAGATCTCAACGAGCTCAAGCGGGCGGCCAAGCAGCAGCAGGCCCTCGCCCTGCTGCGCAAGGGGCCGCAGACCCCCTCCGCCCTCAAGCAGGAGGAGATCCAGAGTGCAGCACTCAGCGCACTGGAGAAGAAGGGGCTGCTGGAGAAACGCTCGCTGGAGCCAAGCCATGAGGGTGACTGGGCCGCCCGCTTCGAGCCGGGCGAGGGGCTTCGCCTCAACGGCGAGCAGGCGCTGGCGGTCTCTGCCGTCACCAGCCAGAGCGACAGGTTCGGCGCCTTTTTGCTGGACGGCATCACCGGCTCCGGCAAGACCGAGGTTTATCTGAGCATCCTCGAGCCCCTGCTCAAGGCGGGCAAGCAGGCGCTGGTGATGGTGCCGGAGATAGGCCTCACCCCACAGACCATCAACCGCTTTCGCCGCCGCTTCAACGTGCCCGTGGTGGCGATGAACTCGGCCATGAACGATCGGGAGCGGCTCGACGCCTGGCTGGCCTGCCGCGACGGCGGTGCCGCCATCCTGATCGGCACCCGCTCCGCGGTGTTCACCCCGTTTCACGACCTCGGCATCATCATCATCGACGAGGAGCACGACGGCTCCTTCAAGCAGCAGGACGGCTTTCGCTACCACGCGCGGGATCTGGCGGTGATGCGGGCCCATCGCGCCGGTATTCCCATCCTGCTGGGCTCAGCCACCCCGTCGCTGGAGACATTGCACAACGCCCGCAGCGGCAAGTATCACCACCTCAGCCTGACCCGGCGTGCAGGCAACGCCCAGACCGCCCGCCAGGTGATCCTGGACATCAAGAACGTGCGGCTGCAGGCCGGCCTCTCACCCCAGCTGGAGCAGCTGATGGCGGAGCATCTGGCGGCCGGCAACCAGGTGATGCTGTTTCTCAACCGCCGTGGCTATGCCCCGGCCCTGATCTGCCACCAGTGCGGCTGGAGCGCTGCCTGCGAGCGCTGCGACGCCTGGTACACCTGGCACCAGGCCGGGCGGCGGCTGCACTGCCACCACTGCGACAGCGTGCGCCCGCTGCCCCACCACTGCCCCGAGTGTGGCAGCAACGAACTGATCGGATCCGGGGTCGGCACCGAGCAGCTGGAGCAGCTGCTCGGCACCGTGTTCCCGCAATATCCGGTGGTGCGCATCGATCGGGACAACACCCGTCGCAAGGGGGAGCTGGAAACTCACCTCGGCGACATCAAGGCGGGCAAGTACAAGATCCTGATCGGCACCCAGATGCTGGCCAAGGGCCACCACTTCCCGGACGTGACATTGGTAGGACTGCTGGATGTGGATGGTGCCCTGTTCAGTGCCGATTTTCGCGCCGCCGAGAAACTGGCCCAGCTCTACACCCAGGTGGCGGGCCGTGCCGGTCGCGCCAGCAAGCCCGGGCTGGTGGTGTTGCAGAGCCATCATCCGGAACACGCCCTGCTGCAGGACCTGACCCAGAATGGCTATGGCCATTTCGCCGACACGGCACTGAAGGAGCGCCGCCTGCTGGGGCTGCCCCCGTTTAGCTATCAGGGGCTGTTTCGGGCCGAGGCCAACGGCCGCGACGAGGTGCAGCTGTTCCTCGCCCGCCTCGCCGACACCCTGCGCAGCGCCCGCTACCCACATGTGCAGGTGCTGGGGCCCATCAGCGGCTTCATGGAGCGCAAGGCGGGCAAGTTTCGCATGCAGTTGCTGGTACAGGGGCCGAGCCGGGCGCCACTGGCCCAGCTGCTGGATTGGGCGGTGAAAGAGCTGGAGGGGTGGCCCGAGACCAAGCGGGTGCGCTGGAGCCTCGATATCGACCCCACCGAACTGAATTGAGTCAGGTTCTGGTTGCTGAGGGTGAAGCGGCCGGGTTTGCCATGCGGGCGCAGGGTTCAGACCCGCAGGTCGACCTGCTGCACCCAGCCTCCCTTGCCCTGCTCGGTCACATAGAGGCCGGACTGGCGCAACACCCCCTGATTGCCGTTTTCCCCCAGATGGTTGAAGGGGGTGTCGAGGGGATGCAACAGGATGGCTCCTATCCCTAGCTCCACCAGGGCGATGGGTGACTGGTCCGGCTGCCAGAACTGCAGCGCCGAGAACTGGCTGTCCCGCTCGTCCAGCACCCCATTGCCATCCTCATCCAGGGTCGCCAGCTCGCCAAACCCGTTGCCGGAGCGGGCGCCGAACAGCTCGCCGCCGTCATCTATGGTGCCGTTGCCGTTGCGATCCAGCGCCACGAAGCCACTCCCCTCACTCAGGCCGGGCAGGCTGTCCGCCTTGCCATCCTGATCGAGGTCGAAATTGACCCGGGCGTCGGTCAGGCCGGCTATCTTGCCGTCCAGGCTGAGCACCAGCGGATCCTTTAAGGCATTGAGGGTGGTGCGGCGCTGGCTGATGTCGAGCTGGCGCCAGTCCAGCACAAAGCCCAGATCCAGCTGCAGGTTCTGGCCATCCTGGGTCTGCACATTCGCCGCCGCCACCACGTTGAGCTGCTCTTTTTGCAGCAGGCTGTCGGTCACCTCCACCAGCTGATCCGGCTCGGCGGCGGGCTGGGCCCCCTCACCCGTCGGGGCACTCACCCCCTCCGCGCCCTGCTCGGCCGGCTTGATGGGCTCCGGCAGCTCTATCTTGTGGCCCAGCATGGCTTCGATCATCAGCTTGATCAGCCGCTGACGATTGTCGAGCCCGTCGTTAGGGATGCCATCCTGTTCGCTCTTGCCGGTCTCGGTGGACTTGGCCGACGCCGATTCAGGGGCACTCTGAGCCGCACCGGCGGCGCTGCGGCTGGCCATCTGCAGCGTCAGCAGGCTGCTGCGGGTGAAGGTGAGCTGGCTGCCGCTGGCAGCAGCGGGTGCAGAGTCCGCCGGCGCCGTGGCAGGGGACTGCACCTGGCTGGCTGGCGGCACGGGGCCGAGCCGGCGCACCTTGCGGGCCTGGGCCTGTTGCTGCTGGTATTGCACCTCCCCCTGGAGGTCGTAGTGATCGATGCGCATATCTTCGCCCTCGGCGCCATACATCTGGTCAGTTATCGACCAGCTGCCGGGGCGGGCTTAACACCGATTGGCTATATCAGCCGGCAGGCACCTCGCCGTCGGCGCATAACAGCGCCAATGCCAGCGACCTTGCCTGCACCAGTGCCAGCGGTTGCTGATAGCTGTGTGCCATCACCACGGCCCCCTCCAGCAACAGGCAGATGCCGGTGGCTTGCGCCTCGTGGCAATCGAGCCTGGTGCTGACCCAGTCCAGCAGCGCCTGCTTGTGCGCGACCACCAGCTTGCGAACCGGATGGCGAGGATCGGCAAACTCGGCGCTGGCGTTGATGAAGTTGCAGCCATAGAAGTCGCTGCGGCCAAACCACTCCCCGAAGCCGTCGAACAGAGCGTGCAGGCGGCTCTCCCGCCCTTCCAGCCCCTGCAGGCGCGCTTCCAGCAGGGCGAAAAACTCCCGCTCGCGGGACTGCAGCACCTCCTCGATCAGGGCATCCTTGGTGGGAAAATGGCGGTAGAGGGTGCGCTTGGTACTGCCGGCCTCCGCCCAGATGCGGTCGATGCCGGTGGCGTGAAAGCCATGGCGGTTGAACAGACGGTAGGCCGTCTCCATCAGCAGCTGCCGTTTTTCGCTCATCGCGTTTTTCCCCTTGAAGTACACCGATCTGTCTACCTAATGTGCCTAATCACGGCTGACAAACCAAGAAGGAAACCGTGATGACGAGATGGTATGGCCCCTTGTGGGCAGGAGTGGGGGCGGCACTGGCGATAGGTGTGCTGGGCTGGTTGAACATCAGCTGGCATACCGCCCTGATCATGGCGCCCTTCGGGGCCAGCTGCGTGTTGCTGTTTTCCCTGCCGGCGAGCCCGCTGGCACGGCCGTGGAACGTACTCGGCGGCCATCTGCTGACGGCCACCGTCGGTTTGCTGGTACAGGAGCTGCCCCTGCCGCTGGAGCTGCAACTGGCCCTGGGAGTGGGGCTGGCCATCGCGCTGATGCAGGGGCTGGATTTGATCCACCCGCCCGCCGGCGCCAACCCCCTGCTGGTGTTGATGACGGGGCAGCAGTGGCCCTTTCTGTGGCACACGGTACTGCCCGGCGCCCTACTGCTGATCCTGCTGGGTTACGGCTTCCAGCGGGTCAAATGGCAGCGACGACTTGGTACCGGTTAAACAGACGAGGGAGGCCTGGGCCTCCCTCGTCGTTCATGCTGACACCCTGGTCATTGCGCCTGCTGGGAGACCCCCTCCAGTCGCACTTCCACCCGCCGATCCGGTGCCAGGCAGGCGATCAGCGCCGGTCTGGAGCCGCTGCTGCAGTTGTGGCCGGTGATCGGAGAAGACTTGCCGCGCCCCTCGACCCGCACCTTGTCGGCAAACAGCCCCTTCGCAATCAGGTAGTCGGCCACGCTGCGGGCGCGCTGCTCGGAGAGCGCCTGGTTGTAGGCATCGGAGCCGATGCGATCGGTGTGGCCGATCACGGTTGCCACCCCGTCTTTCGGATTGGCCGCCACTATCTGGCTGAACAGAGCGTCGAGCGCCTGGCTGGCAGCCGGCTTCAGGGTCGCCTTGTTGAACTCGAACAGCACGTCCGAGCTCAGGCTGAAGGTCTTGGGCACCACAACCACCGCGGGAGCAGGCGCCGCAGCCGGGGCCGGTACGGGCGCCGCCACTTCGCCGCCCTGCTGACCGAAGCGATAGAGCATGGCGAAGGCCAGCAGGCCGTTGTCCATCTCGATGCCGGAACGATCGAGGGAGGTATCCCCGAGCGGGGTGGTGTACTGGTATTCGAGGCGGGCGGCCCAGTCACGGTCGATGGCGTATTCGGCCCCCAGCGCCCCGACGAACACGGCGCCATGCTTGTTGCCGGTATCCTTGATGAAGTCGGTGGCCGTCTGGGCCGACAGTTCGCTGTTGGTCCAGGCGTAGCCACCGCCGATCCGGCCATAGAGATCCAGCGCATCGTTGACCGGGAACCCTATCTTCATGGTGGTCTGGATCATCTGGCTCTTGGCTTCCCCTTCCACCCTCACCCCGCTCAATTCGCCGGACGAGGTGTACTTGCCGAACCAGTCATAGCCGAATTCGAAGCCCAGGTTGGGGTTGAGCTGATAGCCTGCAAAAGCGCCCAGCCCGAGCGTATCCTTGCTGGTGCTGGTGTTTTGCAACGCCCCCAGGGTGTCGGAGACGACCTGCTTCTGATCCACGTCGAAGAACTTGGACCAGCCGGCCTTGCCGCCGACGTACCAGGTGTTGTCCTGAGCGGCAGCCTGCACGGCCCCGCTGACGAGCAGGCCGCTGACCAGCACGGCAAGTATCGATTTGTTCATGGTAAAAGCCTCTGCAATGAGTCGTGATGGGCGCTCTTGCGCCTCTCTTCCCTGATGGGGCAAACCCGGCCCCGCCCATCAGGTTATCCCATCTGTTGTCAGCCTCAAATGACTTGGGACTCAAGAGTGTGAAGCGCCCGGCATTCCCGGCCGTAAAACGCCCCATGCAGGGGTATCCACGGGTGCGCCGGCAACACCATGAAAAAGGGAGGCCGATGGCCTCCCTCTTGTTGCTTGCAACGCACCTAGCTGGCCAGAAACAGCCGGTAGGCGGGGTCGTCGCTCACCTCTTTCCAGCCGTAACCAATCTCGTGCAGGTAGTCGTGGAATGACGCCACGTCCTCGTCCGGCAGCTCGAAGGCACAGAGCACCCGGCCATAATCAGCGCCGTGGTTGCGGTAGTGGAACAGGCTGATGTTCCAGCGACAGCCCAGAGTCTCCAGAAAGCGCATCAGGGCGCCAGGCTGCTCCGGAAACTTGAAGCTGTAGAGACGTTCACCGAGGGGCCGGGCCGGGCGGCCGCCAATCATGTAACGCACGTGGTTCTTGGCCAGCTCGCTCTCGGTCATGTTGACCACCGGATAGCCGTTGCCACCGAGCTGATCGATGATCTGGCCGAGCTCCTCGTCACCGCCGCTGAGGCGCACCGAGACGAACAGCGACGCCTGCTCGGCATCGGCGTAGCGGTAGTTGAACTCGGTCACCATGCGCGGCCCCAGATTGCGGCAGAAATCGAGGAAGGCCCCCTTGCGCTCGGGGATGGTCACCGCCAGCATGCCCTCGCGCTTCTCGCCTATCTCGCAGCGCTCCGACACGTAGCGCAGGCTGTGGAAGTTGACGTTGGCGCCGGACAGAATGGCCGCCATCCGGCCCCCCTTGACCTGCTCCCGCTCGCTGTAGGCCTTGAGACCGGCCAGCGAGAGGGCCCCCGACGGCTCGGCGATGGCGCGGCAGTCGTCGAAGATGTCTTTGAGCGCGGCGCAGATCTGGTCGTTGGAGACGGTCACCACCTCGTCCAGATACTGGTTGCAGAGGCGGAAGGTCTCCTCGCCGATGCGCTTGACCGCCACCCCGTCCGCAAACAGCGAGACTCGCTCCAGATTGACCGGCTCGCCGGCCGCCAGCGCAGCCTTGAGGCAGGCGGAGCCCTCCGCCTCCACCCCGATCACCTTCACATCCGGCAGCAGCTGCTTGATGTAGACCGCCACCCCGGCGGCCAACCCGCCGCCCCCCACCGGCACGAAGACGTGGGTGAGATGGGTGTCCTGCTCCAGCAGCTCCTTGCCGATGGTGCCCTGCCCGGCGATCACCTCGACATCGTCAAACGGCGGGATCAGGGTGTAGCCCTCCAACTCGGCGAGGCGGCGGCTCTCGCCGTAGGCCTCGTCGAAGCTGTTGCCAAACAGCATGACGTTGCCGCCCTGGCGGCGCACAGCGTCGATCTTGATGTCCGGCGTGGTCTTGGGCATCACGATGATCGCCTTGATGCCGAGCCTGGCGGCCGACAGGGCGACCCCCTGGGCGTGGTTGCCGGCAGAGGCGGCGATGACGCCGCGCTCCTTCTGCTCCTGGGTCAGGGTAGCGATCTTGTGGTAGGCGCCGCGCAACTTGAAAGAGTGAACCGGTTGCAGATCCTCCCGTTTCAGACTGACGTGATTGCCGAGCCGCTCGGAGAGTTTTTTCAGGGTTTGCAAAGGGGTGACCCGCGCCGCCTCGTAGACGGGGGAGAGCAACACCTTGCGTAGATAATCCGCCGCAGAGACCATGACTTATTCCCCCAGCATCGAGCGATCGCGCCACATCAACCCTTTGTCGGCGCAAAGACCGACCAGTCGGGTCGACTGCTCATAGTTCATATTGGAATTCATCTTTATTCCCCCAACAGGGTGCGATCACGCACCGCGCCTTTATCTGCGCTGGTAGCGAACATGGCGTAGGCGCGCAGGGCAAAAGAGACCTGACGCTGGCGATCGAGTGGCTTCCAGCCACGGGCCTCGACGGCCACGCGGCGGGCGGCCAGCACGCTGTCAGCCACCTCCAGCACCATGCTGCGGGCCGGGATGTCGATGTTGATGATGTCGCCATCCTCCACCAGACAGATAGTGCCGCCAGAGGCCGCCTCCGGCGAGACGTGACCGATGGAGAGACCCGAGGTGCCGCCGGAGAAGCGACCGTCGGTGATCAGCGCGCACGCCTTGCCGAGACCCATGGATTTCAGATAGGTGGTGGGGTAGAGCATCTCCTGCATGCCGGGGCCCCCTTTCGGGCCCTCGTAGCGGATCACCACCACTTCACCGGCCTGGACTGTGCCATCCAGGATGCCGGCGACCGCCGTGTCCTGGCTCTCGAATACCCGGGCCGGGCCACGGAAGGTGAGGTTCTCCTCGTCCACCCCGGCGGTCTTGACGATGGCGCCGTTAAGCGCCAGGTTGCCGGCCAGCACGGCCAGGCCGCCCTCCAGGCTGTAGGCGTTGTCCAGCGAGCGGATGCAGCCCTCGGCGCGGTCCAGATCCAGCTCCGGCCAGCGGCAATCCTGGCTGAACGCCTTGGTGGTACGGATGCCGGCCGGGCCGGCGCGATAGAAGTCCACCACCTCCTGACTCGGCTGGCGGCTGACGTCATACTCGGCCAGCAGCTCCACCAGCGAGGTACCCAGCACGTTGCGGGCATCGCCGTGCACCAGGCCCGCTTTTTCCAGCTGGCCCAGGATGGCGATGACGCCGCCGGCGCGGTGCACGTCTTCCATGTGGTACTTCTGGGTGGAGGGTGCCACCTTGCACAGCTGGGGCACCTTGCGCGACATGCGGTCAATGTCGGCCATGGTGAAGTCGACGCCCGCCTCCTGGGCCGCCGCCAGCAGGTGCAACACGGTATTGGTGGAGCCGCCCATGGCGATGTCCAGCGCCATGGCGTTCTCGAACGCCGCCTTGGTGGCGATGTTGCGCGGCAGGGCACTCGCATCATCTTGTTCATACCAGCGCTTGGCCAGCGTGACGATGCGCTGGCCCGCCAGCTTGAACAGTTGCTCACGGTCTGCGTGGGTCGCCAGCAGGGAACCGTTGCCCGGCTGGGAGAGGCCCAGCGCCTCGGTCAGACAGTTCATGGAGTTGGCGGTAAACATGCCGGAGCAGGAGCCGCAGGTGGGGCAGGCGCTGCGCTCCACCTGTTCGCTCTGGGCATCGGAGACCTTGGGGTCAGCGCCCTGGATCATGGCGTCCACCAGATCCAGCTTGATGATCTGATCGGAGAGCTTGGTCTTGCCCGCTTCCATCGGGCCGCCGGAGACGAAGATCACCGGGATGTTGATGCGCAGGGCGGCCATCAGCATCCCCGGGGTGATCTTGTCACAGTTGGAGATGCAGACCATGGCGTCGGCGCAGTGGGCGTTGACCATGTACTCCACCGAGTCGGCAATCAGCTCGCGCGACGGCAGGGAGTAGAGCATGCCGCCGTGGCCCATGGCGATGCCGTCATCCACGGCGATGGTGTTGAACTCCTTGGCGACGCCGCCGGCGGCCTCGATCTCGCGGGCCACCAGCTGGCCCAGATCCTTGAGGTGGACGTGGCCCGGTACGAACTGGGTAAAGGAGTTGACCACGGCGATGATGGGCTTGCCGAAATCCTGATCGGTCATGCCGGTGGCACGCCAGAGGGCGCGGGCCCCGGCCATGTTACGTCCGTGGGTGGTGGTGGCGGATCTCAACTTCGGCATTGTCTCTACTCCCTGAATGCCCAGCGGGCTCATTATCTTTGGAAATGAAAAAGTGACTCTCGGATCGGGAATCGATCCTGGTGAGGGCACCGCCGGATGCCCTGACCGGAAGCGACTCGGGGAGGCACATCGCCTCCCCTCATTTGTCAGTCAGCCACCGGCGTC
Source organism: Aeromonas sp. S15(2024) (assembly GCF_041402265.1). Taxonomy (NCBI): domain Bacteria; kingdom Pseudomonadati; phylum Pseudomonadota; class Gammaproteobacteria; order Aeromonadales; family Aeromonadaceae; genus Aeromonas; species Aeromonas sp. S15(2024). Next base: position 66,719 of record NZ_JBGLQY010000012.1, read on the forward strand.
AACCAGCCCCACTTGTCTTCGGTCTGGCCGTTGAACAGGCCGAAGAAGGCGTTCTGCAGCTGCTCGGTCACCGGACCGCGGCAACCGGCACCCACCTGCATCCGATCGACGGAGCGCACCGGGGTCACCTCGGCTGCCGTGCCGGTCATGAAGATCTCGTCTGCGACATACAGGGCCTCACGGGGCAGCGCCTGCTCGCGCACCTCGTAACCCAGATCGCGGGCCAGCGTCATGATGGTGTCGCGGGTGATACCGGGCAGGATGGCGGCGGTAGCGGGCGGGGTGAACAGCACGCCGTTCTTCACCAGGAACAGGTTCTCCCCCGCCCCTTCGCTCAGGTAACCGTTCACGTCCAGCGCCAGCCCCTCGGCGAAGCCGTTGCGCTTGGCCTCGCGACTGATCAGCTGGGAGGACAAATAGTTGCCGCCCGCCTTGGCACCGGTGGGAATGGTGTTGGGAGCGAGCCGGTTCCAGGAGGTGACGCACACATCCACCCCGTTCTTCAGTCCCTCTTCGCCGAGATAGGCGCCCCAGGGAATGGCCGCCACGATCACGTCGGCCTTGGCATCCTTGGGAGGATGCAGGCCAAGGCCCACGTTACCGATGAAAGCCAGCGGGCGCAGGTAGCCGCTTTTCAAGCCGTTCTCGCGCACCACGGTGCGGCAGGCCTCATTGATCTCGGCCTCGTTGTAGGGAACCTCCATCCAGTAGATCTTGGCGGAGTCGAACAGGCGGCGGGTGTGCTCCTGCAAACGGAAGATGCAGGTCCCCTTGGGGGTGTCGTAGGCGCGAACCCCCTCAAACACCGAGGAGCCGTAGTGCAGGGCGTGGCTCATCACGTGCACCTGGGCATCATGCCAGGGCACCAGTTTGCCGTTGAACCAGATGTATTGGGGATGAGTGGCGGATTGGGAAGGCTGTGACATTGGCTTGGCTCCTTAAGCTCTGATCCGGGGTTGCTGTTCCAGTGCATCGACCCGGGAGACGTCCACCAGCTTGACCAGCTGGCTCCACAACTGCTGGATGGGACGCACCGACTCGACAGTAACCGTGATCCGCAGTTGTTGGCAATCCTGCTCCATGTTGAGAGCGCAGAGGTTGAAACCGCGGTGACGCACCACCCGCAGCACCCGCTCCATCACTTCGGGTCTGGGCTGGGCATGGATTTGCAAGGTATTGAACTGACTCATGGGCGTTGCTCCATCATCTGGTGGTTGGCGACTCCTGGCGGAACCAGGGGCCAGACGTTTTCTTCCTCTGAAATGGCCACATGCAGCAGATAGGCGCTCTCACTCGCCAGCAGGCGGTCGAGGGCCGGGACTATCTCCTCCTTGCATGTGATGGTCTCGCCCGGAATGCCGAAGGCGGCGGCCAGGGCCACGAAATCGGGGTTGTCGGAAAGGATGGTCTCGCTGTAGCGGCCGTCGAAGAACAGCTCCTGCCACTGGCGCACCATGCCGAGGCGCTGGTTGTCCAGCAGCACCATCTTCACCTTGAGCTGGGCCCGGCGGATGGTGCCAAGCTCCTGCACGTTCATCATGAAAGAGCCGTCGCCGCTCACCAGCACCACCTCATCTTCGGGGCGCGACATCTTGGCGCCGATGGCGGCGGGCAGGCCGAAGCCCATGGTGCCGAGACCGGCGCTGGAGAGGTGGTTGCGCGGGCTGGTGAAGCGCATGTGCTGGGCCACCCACATCTGGTGCTGACCCACGTCGCAGGCCACCACGCTGCTCTCCGGCAACCTGGCAGAAAGCTGCTTGAGCAGTGCCGGGGCATAAATGGGCTGGCCGGGATGGTCGTAACGAAAGGCGTACTCGCGGGCCATGTTCGCGCAGTGCTCACGCCATGGGTCGACGGCAAGGGACATGGCGAGGCGCGGCAGCACCTGTTTCAGATCCTGGGTGATGCCCACTTCGGCGGCGCGGCGCTTGCCGAACTCGGCGGCATCCACATCGAGATGGATGACTTTTGCCTCGGGGGCGAACTCCTCCAGCTTGCCGGTCACCCGATCATCGAAACGGGCACCCACCACCAGCAGCAGGTCGCACTGCTGCACCGCATAGTTGGCGGCCTTGGTGCCGTGCATGCCGAGCATGCCCAGATAAACGGGGCTGTCGGGATCGAGCGCCCCTATCCCCTTGAGGGTGGTGACCGCAGGCATGCCAGTGGCGGCGGCAAAGTTGCGCAGCTGCTGCTCGGCGTTGGCCATCCCCACCCCGCCACCGACGTAGAGCACCGGACGCTCGGCAGCAGCAAGCAGGGTGCGAGCGGCCGTCAGCTCGGCCGGATTGAGATGCTCGGGCTCCGCTACCGCAAACAGCGGGCTCTGGGCCGGCGCTTTGGTCAGTTGAACATTGGCCAGTTGCACGTCCTTGGGCAGATCGATCAGTACGGGGCCGGGGCGCCCCTCGCTGGCGATGGCGAAGGCCTCGGCGATCACCTGAGGCAAATCCGCCACGTCCGTCACCATAAAGGAGTGCTTGGTGCAGGAGAGAGACATGCCGAGCACATCCACTTCCTGGAACGCATCGGTTCCCACGGCAGCGCAGGGCACCTGGCCGCTGATGGCCACCAGCGGCACCGAATCGAGCAGCGCCTCCGCAAGGCCAGTCACCAGGTTGGTGGCACCCGGGCCCGAGGTGGCGATGCAGACCCCCACCTGACCGGAGGCGCGGGCAAAGCCCACCGCCGCCATGGCGGCCCCCTGCTCGTGGCGGCAGAGCTGGTGCGCCAGACCGCCGTCATACAAGGCATCGTAGACCGGCATGATGGCCCCGCCCGGGTAACCAAACACCTGGGTCACACCCTGTTTCTTGAGAGCCTGTACCAAAAACTGCGCACCGTTCATCTGGAAAATCCTGTCCTTTGGTCGAAAAAAAACCCCCGGGCCGTGAGGCTCGGGGGTCGCTTGTTTCGTTCTGTCCGGTGGTGGGTCTATCCCTTGTTCCGTGCAGCTAAACGAGCCCCGAGCGGTGAGATAATAATCACCACTAGGACCACAATAATGCTGACGAAACGGGAGGCCATGTTCATAGTTACAACCGGAAATCCTGTGAAATTGGGGGCGGTTTTTACCGCGAATGGCTATTAGAACTAGCACGGCGGATTTTATTGGGCAAGCGTTTTTTGCCTGACAAGACTCTGATTTTCACTGAGTCCAATCGCGTCAGTTGGAACAAAAAACTAATAAAAAACGGTTAACCAGCATATACATCAAACCAAGGACGGGATTTATGTCATTAGCTGTGGTTTATAGCCGTGCCAGCCTGGGAATAGCGGCCCCGCAAGTCACGGTGGAAGTGCACCTCTCCAACGGTCTGCCCGCCTTCAACATGGTGGGCCTGCCGGAAACCTCGGTGAAGGAGTCGCGGGATCGGGTGCGCAGCGCCCTGCTCAACGGCAATTTCGAGTTCCCGAGCAAGCACATCACGGTCAATCTGGCCCCCGCCGATCTGCCCAAGGAGGGGGGCCGTTTCGATCTGGCTATCGCCATCGGCATCCTCGCCGCTTCCAAGCAGATACCCGCAAAATACCTGCTCGATCACGAATTTTTAGGCGAATTGGCCCTGACCGGCGAGATCCGTCCCGTGCTCGGCGTGCTGCCCGCCGTGCTCGCCTGCCGGGACGCGGGACGCACCCTGCTGGTACCGCGGGAGAACGGCCCCGAGGCCTCGCTGATCCAGGACGCCGAGGTGCGCACCGCCCATCAGCTGCTGGCCGTCACCGCCTGGCTGGCGGGTCAGTACGAACTGCCGCTGCCGGATCCCCAGAGCGCGGAGAGCCTGCCCGATGTGCCGGATCTGCAGGATGTGATCGGCCAATCCCAGGCCAAACGGGCGCTGGAGATCGCCGCCGCCGGCAGCCACAACCTGCTGTTCATCGGCCCGCCCGGCACCGGCAAGAGCATGCTGGCCAGCCGCTTGCCCGGCATTCTGCCACCCCTTAGCGAACAGGAGGCGCAGCAGACCGCCGCCATCCACTCCATCGGCGGCCTCACCCCTCGGGCCGGTCACTGGCACCACAGACCCTATCGCACGCCGCACCACAGCGCCTCGGCCGTGGCGCTGGTGGGCGGTGGCAGCCACCCGCGGCCCGGCGAAATATCCCTGGCCCACAACGGGGTGCTGTTTCTGGATGAACTGCCGGAGTTCGAACGCAAGGTGCTCGACTCCCTGCGCGAGCCGCTGGAAACGGGCCACATCACCATCAGCCGGGCCGCCCGTCAGGTGGATTTTCCCGCCCGCTTCCAGCTGGTCGGCGCCATGAACCCCAGCCCTTGCGGCCACTACGGCGATGGCCAGACCCGCTCCAGCCCGGATCAGATACTGCGCTACCTCGGCAAGCTCTCCGGCCCCTTTCTCGACCGCTTCGACTTGACGGTGGAGGTGCCACTGCTGCCCAAGGGGAGCCTGACCGGCAAGGCGGAGCGGGGGGAGTCGAGCCAGCAGATCCGCGAACGGGTGCTGGGCGCGCGGGAGCGCATGCTGAGCCGCAACGGCAAGCTCAACAACCTGCTTGATAGCCGTGAAATCGAAGAAATTTGCCGATTATCGCCGCAGGATGCCGAGTTTCTGGAGAACGCCATCCAGAAGCTTGGGCTCAGCATCCGGGCCTGGCACCGCATCCTGCGGGTATCGCGCACCATCGCCGATCTGGCGGGGCACGCCACCATCGCAAGAGAGCACCTGATCGAGGCGCTCGGTTACCGGGCGATGGATCGGCTGCTGTCACGGCTGCGCAGCGGCTGATGGGTCGCAAGCGCACCTGACGGCCCTGCATGGTCTCGCGGGCCATCGGCTGATATTATGGCCACAGATCTGACCACTTGATGGCCCTTTATCGACAGCAAGACGGACCCGACCCATGCCCAACAAGCTGATTGAGCGACTGCGCGGCAGCCTCTCGACCCTGCTCTATTTTCTCAACACCCTGTTCTGGTTTATCCCGATCCTCTCGCTGGGCCTGCTCAAGCTGATGCTGCCCCTCAAGGGCTGGCGCACCTTCTGCAATGCCCTGCTGGATGGCAGCGCCGGCTGCTGGATCGGTTTCAACAACCTGATCCAGAAAACCATCATCAGAACCCCTTTCGATGTGGTCGGAGTGGACAAAGGGCACCGGAATGAGTGGTATATGGTGATTGCCAACCATCAATCCTGGGTCGACATACTGGTACTGCAGCGGGTTTTTAATCAAAAAATCCCCTTCCTGAAGTTTTTCCTCAAGAAAGAACTGATTTGGGTACCTTTTCTCGGGCTGGCCTGGTGGGCGCTGGACTTCCCCTTCATGCAGCGATATTCCCGCAAACTGCTGGAAAAGAAGCCCCATCTGAAGGGAAAAGACATAGAGACCACGCGCAAGGCCTGTGCCAAGTACCGCCACATGCCGGTGAGCGTGATGAACTTCGTGGAGGGCACCCGCTTCACCGCCCGCAAACACGACAAACAGGCAGCGCCCTATCGTCACCTGCTGCACCCGAGGGCTGGCGGCATTGCCTTCACCCTGGCAGCCATGGGCGATCAGCTGCACAAGCTGGTGGATGTGACCATCGCCTATCCGGGCGGCATCCCCAGCTACTGGGACTTCATGTGCGGTCGGGTCAAGGAGATCAAGGTTCGGGTCCGCTTTCTGCCGATCGAACGCAATCTGGTGGGGGATTACTTCAATGACCCCGAGTTCCAACAAGAGTTTCAGCAGTGGTTGAACGGGATCTGGCACGAGAAGGACCAGACCCTGAACCAGCTGCTGGCAGACAAGACGCCCCAAACTACGCCATGCTAAGCCTGCTCCCGGGTCCGCTGGTGCTGCTCATCAGCGCCAGCCTGACCATACTGTTTACCGCCCTGTGCGCCAGCCTGATCCTGCTGGTGTCGCTGGTCAAACTGCTGCCCGTTCCGCCCCTGGCCCGTGCCTGCAGCCGGCTCAACAACCGCTTCATGCGGCTGTGGCTGGCCTGCAACGCCCTGGTGATCCGCCTCACCACCCGCATCGACTGGCAGGTGGAGGACGACACCCGGCTGCGCAAGGATGGCTGGTATCTCATCATCAGCAACCACATGAGCTGGACCGACATCGTCGTGCTGGGTCACCTGTTTCGCGACCGGCTGCCGGTGCCCAAATTCTTCATGAAGCACGAGCTCATCTATATACCGCTGCTGGGGCTGGCCTGCTGGGGGCTGGACATGCCCTTTATGCGTCGCTACTCACGGGAGTTCTTGCTGCGCAACCCGCATCTGCGGGGCAAGGATATCGAGACCACCCGCAACGCCTGCGAGCAGTTTCGCCACATCCCCACCACCGTCATCAACTTCGTGGAGGGGACCCGCTTCACCGAGGCGAAGCGCGATGCCTCCCGCTCCCGATACCAGCATCTGATGCCGCCCAAGGCGGCGGGGCTGGCCTTCACCCTGGCGGCCATGGGGGAGCAGTTCGACAGCCTGATCAACGTCACCATCAGCTATCCGGACAACGTCGAGACCCCCTTCAAGGACTTCCTGATGGGGCGAATGAAGCGCATCCGGGTGCGGATCGAGGAGCTGCCGGTGGACGAGCAGCTGGTGGGGGATTACTTCAATGACAAGCAGTTCAAGCGCGGCTTCCAGGAGTGGCTGAACCAGCGCTGGCAGGAGAAGGACGCCGTGCTGGCGCAGTGGCAGGCGGCCGATGCGGCGGCTCAGACCGATCCGCAGGCCGCCGAGGCGAGCGCCGAGGCCAGCTCGGGCAGCTGATCCTCGCTGAACACGGCGATGCCGTGGCGACGCAGCAGGGCAGTGGTCATGCCCTCGCCCGCCACGGACTGCCCCTCGAAGCGGCCGTTGTAGATGCGGCCGCTGCCGCAGGAGGGGCTCCCTTCTTTCAGCAGGGCGAAGCGAATCCCCTGCTGCTGACAAGTCGCCAGCGCCAGTGCGGCGCCACGGGCAAACTCCGCCGTCACATCCAGTCCGCTTGCGGTCACCACTCGCTCCCCCTGCCGCTCGGCAGGGGGGCGCGGCGTCGGCAGACCGCCCGCCACCTCGGGACAGAAGGCCAATGCCCGCCCCTCGGCCCCCAGCGTTTGCAGCCAGTCGCTGACGATGCCCTTGCTCTGGCCGTCGTAACGAACCGGCTGACCCAGCAAGCAGGCGCTCACCAGTACCTTGTGCACGCTGGTCTCACTCATGCTTTGCTCCCCCGCTGGCTAAAACCAGGGCCCTCGTAGCGCAACGAACATGGTCCCAGCAGACAGGCGCTTACCAATACCTTGTGCACACCTGCACCACTCATGCTTCCGCTCCGTGCATCACCTGATCGAACATCACGCAGCAGGGGCTCTCCAGCCGGTAGAGGATGGCGGGACGCTGCTTGCCGGTGCGCTTGCGGCCGGTGTCCACCAGGATATCGGCGCGATGGATGCGCTTGCGAAAGGCGGCCGTGTTCATCGGGGTCTGCAGGATGATTTCGAAGGCCCGCTGCACCTCGGAGAGGGTGAACTCGGCCCCCAGCAGTTGTAGCGGCAGGGTGCTGTAACGGCTCTTGATGCGCAGTCGCTCCAGCCCTCTGGCGATCAGCTGGGTGTGGTCGAAGGCGAGGCTGAGCCCCGGCAGGGCAGAGAGCGGGTGCCAGCAGCCGTGGAGAACCTCCACCTCGGGATCCACCAGACAGAGGTAGACCAGGGTGGTGGACCAGCCACGGGGATCCCGCTCCAGGTTGCCCAGGGTGCAGACCTGCTCGCTGTAGCAGTGGCCCAGCCCCCATTCGGTCAACAGACGATGGCGAGCCGCGTCCAGATCCCGATCCCGGGTCTCGTCGATGCGCAGGGCCGGCAGTTGCCAGCAGTGGGCAAAGGGCGGGCGATCGCGGGTCTCCAGCAGCAGCTCGAGCCGCTCCTCGTTCAACCGCAGCACCACCATATCCAGACTCATTCTCAACATGCCGATCGCCCTGCTCGCCTTCGATTAATGTTTGGTAGATAATATCACACGAATAGTATGTGCAGGAGCCACTCAATGGGAACCGTCGCCAGCCTGGATATTGATGCGCAGAAGGGGTTTACCCCCCTCTGCCCGAACGAACTGCCCGTCGCGGGCGGGGATGATATTGTGGCTGCGCTCAACGCTCAGGCCACCCTCGCCAGCCTGCGGGTCGGCAGCAAGGATTCACACCCGGCCAACGCCGCCTGGGCCGTCAGCGACCCTGCCGGCATGCTGCTGCCGCTGGATATGCCCAACGCCGACCTCACCTGGCCGGTGCACTGCGTGCCGGGCACTCGCGGCTTCGAACTGCTCGACGGCCTGCCGGCCCCGGTCGATTACGACTTCTTCGTCTGGAAGGGGGTCGAGCCGGATCTGCACCCCTACGGCACCTGCTTCCACGATCTGGCCGAGCGTCGCAGCACCGGGCTCATCGAGTTCCTGCAGTCCCGCGGCGTCGCGACCGTGCTGGCCGGCGGTCTCGCCACCGACTACTGCGTCAAGACCAGCGTGCTGCAGCTGCGCCGCGCCGGCTTCCGGGTGATCGTCCACCTTGATGCCTGTCGTGGCATTGCCCCCGAAACGGTCGCTCAGGCCCACACCCAGATGATCGAGGCCGGCGCCGAACTGGCCCAGACCCTTGCCGATGTACAACGCCTGCTGGACGCCTGATATGCCTCCCATTCTCAACAGCCTGCCCGATACCGGCGTCTGCAATCTACAAAAGCGGCAGGGGAGCGCTCTTGCGTTCACCCGCCTGCGGGGAGTCTGATATGCCACCCATACTCAACAGCCTGCTCGATACAGATGCTTACAAGCTGCACATGCAGCAGGCGGTGTTCCATCGCTATCCGGATGCCGAGGTGGTGGCCGAGTTCCACAGCCGCAACGAGGAAGATCTGCTGCCAATGATGGGTCAGATTGAGGAGCAGCTGCGCCTCGCCGGCTCCCTGCGCCTGACCCGGCCCGAGCTCAACTTCCTGGCGGAGCGCCCCTTCTTTACCCCTGACTACCTCGACCACCTGCGCCGCAAGCCGCTGGATGCCTCCCTGCTCAAGGTGTTCGAGCAGGATGGTCGCATCAACGTGCGGGTCGAGGGCCCCTGGCAGGACGTGATCCTGTGGGAGATCCCGGTGCTCGCCATCATCAGCGAGATGCGCAACCGCTTCCGCTACCCCCAGTTTGGCGTCACTCAGGCGCTGGAGCGGCTCGATCAGAAGCTCGACAAGCTGGAGCGGGAGCTGAGCCGGGAAGAGATGAGCGAGTTCAACCTCATCGACTTTGGCACCCGTCGCCGCTTCTCCCTCGCGGTACAGGATGCGGTGGTGGGTCGCCTCCAGGAGCGGCTGCCGGCGTTTCGCGGCACCAGCAACTACCTGCTGGCCCAGAAGTACGGCCTGCCGGCGGTAGGCACCCAGGCTCACGAGTGGTTCCAGGCCCATCAGCAGCTCGGCTTCCCGCTCGAGCACAGCCAGCGTGCCGCCCTCACCAGCTGGCTGGATGAGTTCACCAACCACCTCGGCATCGCGCTCACCGACTGCATCACCATGGATGCCTTCCTGCGCGACTTCGACTTCGAGCTGGCCAGCCGCTATCAGGGGCTGCGTCACGACTCCGGCGATCCCGTGGTATGGGGCGAGAAGGCCATCAGCCACTATCAGCGGCTCGGCATCGACCCCACCGAGAAGACGCTGGTCTTCTCCGATGGCCTCAATCTCGACAAGGCCGTCGAGCTGCTGCGCCACTTCCGCGGCCGCATCAACACCAGCTTCGGTATCGGCACCAAGCTCACCTGCGATCTGCCCGGCGTCAGCCCGATGAACATCGTCTTCAAGCTGATCGAGTGCAACGGCGGCCCGGTCGCCAAGATCTCCGACAGCCCGGGCAAGACCCTGTGCCGGGACGCGGACTTCATCCGCAACCTCAAGCAGGCCTTCCACGTCGGGGTCTAACGCCTATTTTTGGGGGCGCATCTTGCGCCAGTGGCCAGTGGCCCCCTACCATTCTCTCCTCGTCAGGTCCGACTGGTGTCGGGCCTTTCTATTGCCCGAACGACAGCCCACCAAGGAGTGCACCATGACCCGCAAATGGATATTCGCCCTCACCACCCTGTTCACCAGCCTGAGCGCCATCGCCACCGAACCGCTGCGGGTCTCCGCCATCCCGGACGAGGCCCCCACCGAGCTGCAACGCAAGTTTGCCCCGCTGGGTGACTACCTGGCCGAGAAGACCGGCCGCGAGGTGGTGTTCGTGCCGGTCAACGACTACGCCGCCGTGGTCGAGGCGCTGGCCGCCGGCAAGCTGGACATGGCCTGGCTCGGTGGCTTCACCTATGTGCAGGCCCATCGTCGTGCCGACAAGGTGGTGCCCCTGGTTCAGCGCCAGGAGGATGCCCAGTTCACCTCCAAGTTCATCGCCAATGCCGACAGCGGCATCAAGACCCTGGCCGACACCAAGGGCAAGGACTTTGCGTTCGGCTCCCCCTCCTCCACCTCCGGTCACCTGATGCCACGCCACTTCCTGGCCGAGCAGGGCATCAACCCGGAGCGTGACTTCGCCCACGTCGCCTTCTCCGGCGCCCACGACGCAACCGTCGCCTGGGTCGCCTCCGGCAAGGTGCCGGCCGGTGCGCTCAACGCCTCCGTGTGGGAGAAACTGGTGGAAGAGGGCAAGGTCGACACCGCCAAGGTCAAGGTGATCTGGACCACACCGACCTACTTTGACTACAACTGGACCGTGCGCGGCGGCCTGGATCCGGCCCTGCAAGAGAAGATCAAGCAGGCCTTCCTCAGCCTGGATCCGGCGGTGCCCGCCCAGGCCGAAATCCTCAAGCTGCAGCGCGCCAGCCGCTTCATCGAGACCAAGCCCGAGAACTACCTGGGCATCGAAGCCGCCGCCACCCAGGCCGGCCTGCTGAAGTGATCGCCGTCGCGCTGGACGGGGAAGGATTGCGGCTCGGCCAGAGCCGCATCCTGCAGCCGTTCAACCTGCAGATAGCGGCAGGCGAGTGCGTGGCTATCATAGGGCCAAGCGGCGCTGGCAAGACCAGCCTGCTGCGGCTGATCGGCACCGAGCTGCGTGGCGAAGGCAGGCTCGCCCTCTGGGAGCAGGATCCCTGGTCCCTCTCCACCCGGGACCGCCAGCGGCTGCGCAGCCGGATCGGCATGGTCTGGCAGCAACCGCCGCTGCCCGCCTCCCAGCAGGTGGTGACCGCCGTGCTGGCCGGCCGGCTCGGCCAGTGGTCCCTCGGCCGCTCCTTGCTCTCCCTGCTGCGCCCCTGCGACCCGCAAGGCGCGCGGGCCGAACTGGCCCGCCTCGGCCTCGCCGACAAGTGGCAACAGCGCTGCGGCGAGCTCTCCGGTGGCCAGTTGCAACGGGTCGGCATCGCCCGGGTGCTCTATCAGCAGCCTGATCTGATCCTGGCCGACGAGCCTGTCTCCGCCCTCGATCCCGTGCTCGCCCAGAGCAGCCTGGATGCCCTGCTGGCCCAGGCCCGCGCCCGGGGCAGCACACTCATCGCCAACCTGCATGCGGTCGAGCTGGCGCTCGGCCGCTTCCCCCGCATCATCGGCCTGCGCGAGGGGCGAGTGCAGTTCGACTGTCCGGCGACGGCCGTCACCCCAGCCATGCTGGCCGAGCTCTACGCCGGTGATGACGAGGCGGCTGCGTGTTTGAACTGACCCACCGCTGGCGCCATCCCCTGCCCTGGCTGTTGCTGCTCATCGGCTACAGCCTGTGGCAGCAGGCCGACGGCTGGCTCGGCCTGTTCGACGGCCAGAGCTGGCGGCAGATGGGTAACTTCCTCGCCACCAGCTGGCCACCCCGTTTTGATCGGGACTTTCTCGCCCTGACCCTGACCGCGACCCTGGAGAGCCTGGCCGTCGCCACCCTGGGGCTGGCGGGCGCCCTGCTGCTCGGCGTGCCGTTTGCCCTGCTCGGCTCCCGCGCCCTGTCGCTGGCCGAACTGGGGCCGGTGCCCAGCCCGCTGCGCAGCGCCTTGCGAGCCCTCTCGCGCCTCGTCGCCATCGTGCTGCGCAGCCTGCCCGAGCTCATCTGGGCACTGCTGTTCGTGCGCCTGTCCGGGCTCGGGCCGCTGGCCGCCATCCTGGCCATCGCGGTCAGTTACGGCGGCATGCTGGCCAAGGTTTACAACGAGATCATGGAGAGCGGCGCCCTGCAACCAGCCCGCGCCCTGCTGCTGGGTGGTAGTGGCCGGCTGCAGGCACTCTGGTACGGCGTGCTGCCCGCAGTGCGCCAGGAGCTGCTCTCCTACACCGTCTACCGCTGGGAGTGCGCCCTGCGCGCCTCCGTCATCATGGGCTTCGTCGGTGCCGGCGGGCTCGGCCAGCAGCTCGAGCTCTCCCTGCGCATGTTTGCCGGTGGCGAGGTGGTGACCCTGCTGCTGGCCTTTATCCTGCTGGTAACCCTGGCGGATGGCCTCAGCGCCTGGTTGCGCCACAGCCGCTCCCCCGGCCTGCTGTTGCTGATCTGCCTGGGGCTGGCCGCAACTCTCGCTCTTTATCAACTCGACTGGCGCATGCTGAGCTTCTCCTTCGGGGGGCTGGGCACCTTTCTGGGGGAGTTCTTGCAACCGGACTGGTCATGGCCCTTCCTCAAGACGGTGGCCAGCGGCCTGCTCGATACGGTGCAGATGGCGCTGCTGAGTACCCTCTTCAGCGCCCTGCTGGCCCTGCCGCTGGCCTGCCTCGCTCGCCACTGCTGGCCGCTGCGGCTGTTGTTCAACCTGCTGCGCTCGGTACCCGAGCTCATCTTCGCCAGCCTGCTGGTGATCGCGGTCGGGCTGGGGCCGGTGGCTGGCATACTGGCGCTGACCCTGCACACCACCGGGGTGCTGGCGCGCCTCTTCGTGGAGACCCTGGAGAACGCCGATCCTGCCCCCCGCCTCGCCCTGCAGCTGAGCGGGGCCGGGTCCATTGCCAGCTTCTGGTACGGGCTGTTTCCCCTGGTCACGCGCCAGTGGCTGGCCTACAGCCTCTATCGCGGCGAGATGAACCTGAGGGCCGCCACCATACTCGGCGTGGTCGGCGCCGGCGGACTGGGGCAGCAGCTCTATGTTTCCCTGAGCCTGTTCCGTTACGATCAGACTGCCACCCTGCTGCTGGCCATCCTGCTGCTGGTCTGGCTGGCGGAGGCCATCAGCCGCCGCACCCGCTTGCCGCGCCCGGCCCCCACTCAGCGGGATTGCCAGATCTGACGCAGGCTCCTGATAAACAAAAAGCCCGCCGGTTTGCACCGGCGGGCTTTTTTCATGGGATCAGACGAGGTCAGTCTTTCTTGGCCAGCAGGAATTTCACCAGCTGGTTGAACTGCTCCTGGGAAGTAATGGATTCGATTTTCACCATGTACTTGCCGTTCACCAGGAAGGCCGGCACACCGCGGATGTTGTAGCTCTCGGTGTTGCGGTCAAACTGGGAGACCATGCCGGAGACGGCGAAGCTGTCGACGGCACCGTCGAACTCTTCGGCCGGTACGCCGTTGTCCACGAAGATCTGCTTCACGTCGGCGCGGCTCTGCGGGATCTGACGCTGGGTGTGGATCTTGTCGAAGATGGCCGGGGTCAGCTTGCCTTCAACGTTCAGCAGGCTGGCAACGGCGTAGGCACGCTGCATCTCCGGACCCATTTCGCGGCCCAGGAAGGCCACCGGGTTCTTCTTCATCGGCACGCCTTCCGGCAGGTTCTTCTTCAGATCCTCGGCAATCGGCTCGAACTTGGCGCAGTGGGGGCAGTAGTAGGAGAAGAACTCCAGTACTTCCGGCTGGGCGCTACCGGTCTGCTTGACCACATCATAGTTGACGCCTTCCTTGAATTCGGGGGCGGCGTGAACCATGGGCATCATCAGCATGGCAGCAAGGAAAAACAGAATTTTTTTCATGACGTTTCCTGTTAAGGGATCACTGTGAGGCACGCCCGGCGAACCGAAGCAGTGCCAAGCCTATTGCGTCACCACTGCACAGTCAATGATCAAGCAGGGGTGCGAGTCCCATCCCTCGCGCACCAGGTCGTCAAGCTCTCTCCCCGGCGCCCGCGTCAGCGCGAACGCCTTGATAGCCTGCCGCGGGTCTGCGGCAGGCATGGCGAACGGCCGGCAACCCGCCACATCACCAGCCCGGCATCAGGGTCAGGGGCGGCGCCTTGAGTGCCTCCAGCTGATCGTGCAGGGTGGCGATCTGCTGGCGCCAGTAGTGCTCGGTATTGAACCAGGGGAAGTGGCGGGGGAAGGCGGGATCCTCCCAGCGCCGCGCCAGCCAGGCCATGTAGTGGACAATGCGCATGGCCCGCAGCGGCTCGATCAGCGCCAGCTCGCGCGGGTCGAACTCCATGAACTCCTCGTAGCCCGCCAGCAGGGTGTCGAGCTGGATCTGCTGCTCGCTGCGCTCGCCGTTCAGCATCATCCAGAGATCCTGGATGGCCGGACCGGTGCGGCAGTCGTCGAGATCGACAAACATGGGACCGTCGCGCCACAGGATGTTGCCCGGATGGCAATCGCCATGCAGGGAGATCTGCGCCACATCCAGGGTCATGGCGTCACTGACATGCTTGATCAGCTCGTCGAGCACCCCGAAGAATTGCTTGGCCAGCCCGCTCGGCAGCCACTCGCCGGACGCCAGCAGCTGACGCGGCTCGTGCAGCATGGTCTCCACGTCGAGCCGGATCCGGTGGTGAAACGGCTTGCTGGCACCGAGCTGATGGATGCGGCCGAGGTAGCGCCCCACCCACTCCAGCTGGTCGAGGTTGTCCACCTCGAACTGGCGTCCCCCCACGCTCTGCCAGATGGCAAACGGGTAGCCCTGATGCTCCAGCAGGGTCTCGCCGGCAAAGGCGAGCGGGGCGGCGACCGGGATCTCCGCCTCGCACAGGCGAGCGGCAAACTCGTGCTCCTCGAGGATCTGGGCCCGGCTCCAGCGGCCGGGACGGTAGAACTTCACCACGTAGCGGCGACGCTCCTCGTCCTGGAACTGATAAACCCGGTTTTCGTAGCTGTTGAGCTCGATGAGGCCCGAGTCGAGCCGCAGACCGCTGAGATCCAGCGCATCCATGATGAGGTCGGGTGTGAGATCGGAATAGTTGAAACGCATGTCATCCACCATGAGAAAGGGGCGCCGTTGCGCCCCATTCTATCACTACTGTCCGCCGTTGCCGTGCATGGCAGTGTGCCTTGCCGTCACAACCGGCTGATGAACTTGCTGGGCTGGCGCAGGGTCCCCTTGCTGTCGTCCGGCGCCGCCCCTTCGCGTTTGAGCACGAAGCGGATGTCCAGGGTCGGCTTCTTCAGGTTGTAGGGGTCGACGGCCACGCTCACCGGCAGGGTATAGATCTCGCCGGCCTTCAGGGTCACCTCGCGCGGACCAAACCACTCGTGCTCCGGCAGCCCCTCCACATCCAGCTGATAGGTCTGGGGATGCAGGGTCTTGTTGAGGATCTTGAGGGTATAGGTGTTCTCGATGAGCCCCTCGCTGTTCTCGCGGAACAGCTGGTTGCGATCCCGCAGGATGTCGAGCCCCATCGGCATGATGGACATGGCGTTGTAGACGAACACCCCCAGCATGATGGCCATCACCAGGCCGTAACCGATCAGCTTGGGCCGCGCCACATGGGTGGAGTCGTTGGCCAGCTTGTGCTCTGTGGTATAGCTGATGAGCCCTTTCGGATAGCCCATCCGCTCCATGGTCTGATCACAGGCGTCGACGCAGGCGCCGCAGTTGATGCACTCGTACTGCAGGCCGTCGCGGATGTCGATGCCGGTCGGGCAGACCTGCACACAGAGGTCGCAGTCGATGCAGTCCCCCAGTCCCAGCGCCTTGGGATCGGCCTTGCGGGCACGGGCCCCCCGGGTCTCGCCGCGCTTGGTGTCATAGCCGACGATGAAGGTGTCCTTGTCGAACATGGCGGACTGGAAGCGGGCATAGGGGCACATGTGAATACACATGATGGCGCGCATCCAGCCGGCGTTGCCGTAGGTGCAGGCGGCGAAGAGCACCACCCAGAAGATGACCCAGCCGCTGGCCTGCAGGGTGAAGAAGTCAGGCACCAGCTGGAACACATCCTGGAAGTAGGCGACGAAGGTGAGGCCGGTACCCAGCGACAGCAGGAGCCAGGCCAGGTGCTTGGCCCCCTTGCGGGCCAGCTTCTCGCCGTTCCAGGGCGAGGCGTCCAGCTTGCGGCGCTTGTTAGCGGAGCCTTCCAGCTTCTCTTCGAACCAGATGAACATGAAGGTCCACACCGTCTGCGGACAGAGGTAGCCGCACCAGACCCGCCCCAGGAAGGTAGTCACGAAGAAGAGGGCAAAGGCGGCGATCATGAAGACCCAGGCCAGCAGGGTGAGATCCTGCGGCCAGATGGTGGCACCGAAGATGTGGAACTGCTGATGGCCGATATCGAACAACACGGCCTGTCGACCGTCATAGCGCAACCAGGGAATGGCGACGAAGAGCACCACGAAGAACCAGCCCATGGCCTTGCGCATCCGCTGCCAGTAGCCGGTCTGGGCCCGGACATAGATGCGGTTGCCGGGGTTGAACCTGTCGTCGCTGGCTTTGAAGGTATTGGGGTTGAACGTCCCCGTTACATCGCCGGTGACATCCTTGATATCGATCTTGTCCTGGTCGGCCATTGCAACACTTCGCTCCATTAATTAATTGTTATGGGGCGGATTATATCTTAAACAGCCTGCTAATTGTGTGGGTAAAATGTATCTAATGTTCGAGTGGTGTCGCAATTTCAAGCAACAAAAAAGACGTATCGCCAGTTGACGAAACGCCTTTTCAAGAGATTCCTTTGAAAACCTTCAAGCTTCCAGCAAGCGCACTCTTTACTTGATGCCGCGGGCCTTGAGCAGGGCTTCCTTGAAGTCGGGCACGTGGTCCTTGGCCAGACCGGGGATCATCGCCTGCTTGTCGGATTCACGCATCTTGAGGTGGTAGATCAGCATGTCGTCGGTCAGCTCGGACAGAGGCCCTTCAAATCCCGCTTCCTCGGCCAGTTTGGCAACAAACTGTACCAGGCTGAGATCCTGTTCCTTGATCCAGGCAGGCTGCAACAACTCCAGCAGCTCTTCGATACGATGACATTGCATAGACGACCTCTTTAATCTGTCTTGTGAAACTCAGGCAACCTTACCCATCAAGGCTACTTCGATACGATCCCGCCCATTATGCTTGGCCTGATAGAGGGCCGCATCCGCTTTTTGTATCAGCTCGCTGATGGAGAGGGTCTGATCCGGTACCAGGGTCGCCACCCCGAAACTGCAGCTGACCCGACCGGAAACTAGGGACTTCTGATGGGGAATGCTCAACTCCTTGAGGGCCACCCGCACGTTTTCGGCGATCTGCATGGCCCCCTGCATGCTGGTGCAGGGCAGCAGCAGCGCAAACTCTTCACCGCCGTAACGGGCGGCGAGGTCATCCTCCCGCCGCTGCACCTCGGCCAGCAGACCCGCCACCTGCTGCAGACACTCATCCCCCAGCTGATGGCCGTAGAGATCGTTGAACTGCTTGAAGTAGTCCACATCCACCAGCACCAGTGACAGGGGAGCCCGGGCACGGTGGCAGCGACGCCAAGCGCGCTCGAGGCAGTAGTCGAGGTGGGCCCGGTTGGCGATGCCGGTCAGCCCGTCCAGCCGGGAGGTGAGCTTGAGGTGCTCGGAGACCGCCTTGAGCTCGGCCACCAAATCGGCGTTGGAGAAACGGTGATAGAGGGAGGCCACCTGATCCCGCCGCAGGCGACGCAGCAGGGTCGGCAGGAAGACAAACAGGTAGCCGGCCAGCATGCTGGAGACGATCCGCTCCTGCTCGTTGCCCGCCCCCAGTTCGAACACCATGGCGAGCCCGAGCGGCAGCACGGCGCCATAGAGGGAGCGGCGACTGCCAAACAGCATGATGGCACTGCCGGTGAGGATCAGGCTGGCGAGCATCATCATGGCGGCGCGGTAGGTATCGGGCAGCTTGTCCATGTAGAGCAGCACGCCCAGCGCCCAGATGATGGAGGTGATGGTCACCCCGATGAAGAGTTCGCGCTCCAGCACCGGCAGCGGGATCTGTGCCAGCCTGGGCTGGCGCCAGCGCAGGTGCCAGCCCCGGCAGAGCAGCAGCAGCAGCACGCTCGCCAACCAGCCAAGCGCCTCGCTGGCGGGCAGGTAGTCGTGGAACAGCAGGCTCCAGCCAAGTGCCAGCAGACCCAGGCAAGGCAGGCTGAATGAGGCGTGGGTATAGAGCTGGGCCATGATGGCCTGCTTTACCTGACGTGTCACACTCTGGGTCAACTGCGTACTCCCTGTACAAGAGCCGCACAGTCTACCACTACCCCTTCGGAGCCAACAATAAAACGTCCGTTATTAAGCGGTTAGTCAGCCTCGCTCCAGCTCGTCGAGGATCGGGCACTCGGGATTCTCGTCCCCGTGGCAGCAGCCGACCAGCCCCTCGAGGGAGCTGAGCATGGCCTGCAGGCCGGCGATGCGGGCGCGCAGATCGACGATCTTCTCCTGCGCCAGCTTCTTCACCTGGGCGCTGGTTCTGTGCTCGTCCCGATAGAGCGCCAGCAGCTCCTGACACTCCTCCAGATTGAAGCCGGTCTCCCGCGCCCGCTTGACGAAGCGCAGCTCGCGCAGGGCCGAGTCGGTGTAACTGCGATAGCCATTGTCACTGCGCACCGGCGCCGAGATGAGGCCGATGCTCTCGTAGTAGCGGATGGTCTTGGCGGTCAGTCCCGTCGCCTTGGCTACCTTGCTGATGTTCATGGATGACTCCTTAACGGTTCGATTCAGTGCTGACATGGTGGCTGGCATGGGCGAGCGCCCGCGGTTGCCAGCGTTTCAGTAACAGGGAATTGCTCAAGACTGTGATGCTGCTCAGGGCCATGGCCGCCCCCGCCAGCTCGGGGCTGAGGTAACCCAGCGCCGCCAGCGGAATGCCGATGATGTTGAACACGAAGGCCCAGAACAGGTTCTGCTGGATGGTGCGCCAGGTGGCCGCCGAGATGTCGATGGCATCGGCCACCAGCCGCGGATCAGAGCGCATCAGCGTGATGGCGGCGGTCTCCATCGCCACGTCAGAGCCGGAGCCCATGGCGATGCCCACATCCGCCGCAGCCAGCGCCGGGGCGTCGTTCACCCCGTCCCCCACCATGGCCACCAACCCGCGGGTTTGCGCCCGCAGCGCCTCCACTTTCTCCACCTTGCCGGCCGGCAGCACTGAGTCAAAGGCCCCGTCCAACCCCAGCTTGGCGGCGATATGGGCCACCGGCGCCGGCGCATCGCCGCTTACCAGCCAGCTGGCGATGCCGCGCTGGCGCAGGGTGGCGATGGCCTCGGGACTCTCGGGGCGCAGGGTATCGGCCAGGGCCGCTATGCCGGCCACCACGCCGTCGATGGCCACCCAGACCCGGGTCGCGCCGTCGGCGGGTTGTTCATCCTGTTGTGGCGGTTCAATACCGAGCTGGGCCAGTAGACTGGCATTGCCGATGGCGACCGAGTGGCCCGCCACCTGGCCGACTATGCCGGCACCGACCCGCACCTCCACCGCCTCCGGCTGGGGCAGCGTAGCCTCCTTGCCGACTGCCTCGCGCATGGCCAGCGCCAGCGGGTGTTCGCTCGCCTGCTGCAGGGCAGCGGCGAGGCGCAACTGCTCGTCGTTGCCGCTCCAGCTCGCCAGCACCGGCCGGCCCTGAGTGAGCGTACCTGTCTTGTCGAAGATCAGCGCCTTGATGGCGTGGGCCTTCTGCAGGGTATCCACATCCTTGATCAGGATGCCGTGGCGCGCCGCCACCCCGGTACCGGTGACGATGGCGGCCGGCGTGGCCAGCCCCAGCGCGCAGGGGCAGGCGATCACCAGCACCGCCACCGCCGCCAGCAGCGCCTGACCGAAGTCGTTGCCGATGGCGTACCACACCAGCAGGGTAAAGAGGGCGATGGCCATCACCACCGGCACGAACACGGCGGAGACTTTGTCCACCAACTGCTGCAGCGGGGCCTTGCCCATTTGGGCGCTCTCCACCAGAGCGATGATCTTGCTGAGGCTGGAGTCCTCCCCCACAGTCGTGGCCTCGATCTCCAGCACGCCGGAGCGGTTGATGGCACCGCCGAGCACCTTGTCGCCCTCGCCGCGGGGCACCGGCAGGCTCTCGCCGGTGAGGATCGACTCGTCCAGCTCGCTCTCGCCGCTCAGGATCTTGCCATCCACCGGTACCCGCTCACCCACCAGCACCCGCAGCCGATCGCCGCGCAGCACCTCGTCGATGGCCACGCTCTGCCAGCTCTCGCCACGCCAGACGGTGGCGGTTTCCGGCCGCAGCGCCATCAGTTCGCGAATGGCGGACTGGGTGCTGCGTCTGGCCCGGGCCTCCAGCAACTTGCCGAGGGAGATCAGGGTGATGATGATGGCGCTCGCCTCGAAATAGAGCTGGCCGCTGGCGGCCATCCCCAGGGTCAGCAGCAGATAGAGGCTGTAGAAGTAGGCCGCGCTGGTACCAGTCGCCACCAGCACGTCCATATTGGCGGAGCGGTTCTTGATGGCGAGCCAGGCACCGCGATAGAAGCGGGCCCCGATCCAGAACTGTACCGGGGTGGCGAGCACCAGCTCCAGCCAGGCGGGCAGATGCCAGGGCAGCAGACCGGCCATTGAGAACATACCCACCAACAGCGGCAGGGTCAGCAGCGCCGAGACGATGACCCGGGTCTGCGCCTGACGGGTGCTGGCGGCCTCTTGCGCTTCCCGCTCCAGCAACTGCTGACGGCGGCCGCTGGCCGAGCCCTGCGCCAGCTGGGCACCAAAGCCGAGGGCTTCGATCTGCTCGCGCAATGCGGCGGGGGTCTGCATCCCGGGCACCAGCACGATACGGGCCTGCTCGAGCGAGAAGTTGACGTCGGCTGAAATGACACCGGGCAGCGCGGCCAGCATTTTGTTCAGACGGGCCGAACAACCGGCACAGGTCATGCCGCTGATCTGGAAGGAGAGCGTCTCGTGGCCATAGTCATAGCCCTGTGCCTGAATGCTCTCCAGCACCGCCGGCAAACGATCGGGGCTGGCCAGGTCGATGGCGGCCTGCTCCAGCGCGAAGTTGACGGTCGCCTCGACCCCCTCCAGCTTGTTGAGGGCGGTCGTGATGCGGCTGGCGCAATTGGCGCAGCTCATGCCTGTGAGCGGCAGCTGCAGATGGATGGGTAATTGAATATGAGTGGTCATGTTGTTCCTCCTCGGAACCCGTCGGCCAGAACGAGCGCCGACCAGCAAACCCTAACCTTTACTGTAAGGGTAAGCTCAAGCCACCTGACTCACTTTTTGCAGATGAAAAAACGGCGCCCGTTTGCTGCCAGGGAGCAAACGGGCGCCGACTTCAACTATTACGCGGTGTGATCGGCTCAGATACCGTACTGGGCGCGGTACGCCTTCATGGCAGCCAGTTGCGTAGCCAGCTCAGGCTGCTCGGCCTGCTTCTCTTCCAGATAAGCGATCAGGTCGCTCATCTGGATGATGGCGATGATGTGGGCGCCGTAGTCACGCTCCACCTCCTGAATGGCGGAGAGTTCACCCTTGCCCTTCTCCTGACGGTCCAGCGCGATCAGTACACCGGCCAGGGAGGCACCGTTGGCCTGGATCAGATCCATGGACTCGCGGATGGCGGTGCCGGCGGTGATGACGTCATCCACCAGCATGATGCGCCCCTTGAGCGGGCTGCCCACCAGATTGCCGCCCTCGCCGTGATCCTTGGCTTCCTTACGGTTAAAGCACCAGGGCACGTCCACGTCGTGCTGCTCAACCAGCTGTACCGCAGTGGCGGAGGCGATGGGGATCCCCTTGTAGGCCGGGCCAAACAGCACGTCGAACTCGATGCCGGCATCCATCAGGGCGGCGGCATAGAAGCGGCCGAGACGGGCCAGATCGCGGCCGCTGTTGAACAGACCGGCGTTGAAGAAGTAGGGGCTTTTACGACCGGATTTCAGGGTAAATTCACCGAATTTGAGGACCTGTTTCTCCAGGGCGAACTCGATAAATTGACGCTGGTAGGCTTTCATTCTGGCTCCTTGCTTGGCTTGTCGTTTACTTTCGTGGGGTATAAAAAAACGCGGACAATGCCGCGTTTTTAAAATCATGCAAGTGACTGCTTCTGCAGCGCAATGATGTCGGCGATGCCGCCCTTGGCGAGCGCCAGCATCTCCAGCAGCTCTTCGTGGGTGAAGGGCTCGGCCTCCGCGGTGCCCTGCACCTCGATGATGCGACCATCCTCGGTCATCACCACGTTCATGTCGGTCTCGGCGGCGGAGTCTTCGATGTACTCCAGATCGCAGATGGCTTCCCCTTCGAACATGCCGACGGAGACGGCGGCGATCATCTGCTTGAGCGGGCTCTGCTTGATCATGCCCTTCTCCACCATCCAGTTCAGCGCATCCACCAGCGCCACGCAGGCACCAGTGATGGCGGCGGTACGGGTGCCACCGTCGGCCTGCAGCACGTCGCAGTCAACTGTGATGGAGTGCTCGCCCAGGGCGGTCAGGTCTACCGCGGCGCGCAGGGAGCGGGCGATCAGCCGGGAGATCTCCAGGGTGCGGCCGCTCTGCTTGCCGGAGGCCGCTTCGCGGTTCATCCGGGAGTGGGTGGAGCGCGGCAGCATGCCGTACTCGGCAGTGACCCAGCCCTGATTCTTCCCTTTCAGGAAGCGCGGTACGCTGGTGTCGACGCTGGCGGTGCAGAGCACGCGGGTGTTGCCGAACTCCACCAGCACAGACCCTTCAGCATGCTTGGTGAAGTGGCGGGTAATGGTGACCGGACGAAGCTGCGCGGCAGTGCGATCGCTGGGACGTGACATGGGACGGACCTCTGGGCTGGCTGAATTGGCGCAGGAGTATAAGTGATCCCAGCCCAAATATCAGCCGCTAAAACCACGCTGTCGGCTGACGGAGCAGGTCTGGCTGAGTATACTGGCCGCACACTTCATCAAGCCCGGAACAATCAATGATTCACAGCATGACCGCCTACGCCCGCAAGGAACTCAAGGGCGACTGGGGCACAGCCGTTTGGGAAATTCGTTCGGTCAACCAGCGCTATCTGGAGACCTACATTCGCCTGCCGGAACAACTGCGCAGCCTGGAGCCGGTTCTGCGTGAGCGCTTCCGCGCCAAGCTGCAGCGCGGCAAGGTGGAGTGCAACCTGCGTTTCGAGGCCGCGCAAGCCGCTGCCAGCCAGCTCCACATAAATGAAGAGCTGGCCAAGCTCATCATCGACAGCGCCAACTGGGTGATGAAAGAAGCGGGCCAGGGCCAGCTCAATCCGGTCGACGTGCTGCGCTGGCCGGGCGTCATGGCTGCCGCCGAGCAGGACATGGATGCGGTTGCCACCGAGCTGCTCGGTGGATTTGACCTGACCATGGAAGATTTCCTCGCCTCCCGCGCCAGCGAAGGGGCCAACCTCAAGGCCCTGATCGAGCAGCGTCTGGCCGGCATTCAGGTAGAAGTGAAGAAGGTGCGCGTGCACCTGCCGCAGATCATCGAGTGGCAGCGCCAGAAGCTCACCGACCGGCTGGCCGAAGCCAAGGTGGAGCTGGATCCGGCCCGCATCGAGCAGGAGATCGTGCTGCTGGCCCAGAAGATCGACGTAGCCGAAGAGCTGGATCGGCTGGAGATGCACATCAGCGAAACCAACAAGATCATGAAGAAGGGTGGCGCCTGTGGCCGTCGTCTCGACTTCATGATGCAGGAGTTCAACCGCGAGTCGAACACCCTCGGCTCCAAGTCCATCAACGCCGAGGTGACCCAGTCCGCCGTCGAGTTGAAAGTGCTCATCGAGCAGATGCGCGAGCAAATTCAGAACATCGAATAATCCCGGTTCGATAGCGTGAAAAAGCCATTGGAGACAATGGCTTTTTCTTTTTATGCGGAGCAGGCGAGCACAGGGTGCGCGCAGGCGGTGGGCTCGGCCGCCGGGCCGAGATCCCGCACTATGTCGCGGATCACCGCATCCAGCTGATGAAGGCTGTGATGATGGGGCAGGGTGATGAGGTGGGAGTGCTCGCCCGAGGTCGCCAGGCAATGGGTCTTCCAGGTGCGTTCCGAGGGGCGCGGGAAGACCACGGTAATGGAGTGCGGATGCCGCCAGGCGGGCACCCCCTGCTGATTCAGCCGCTCTACCAGCTGCTGGGCCATGGCCAGGCAGCGCCCGGTCCGCTCACGCCATTGGGCCAGCGTCCGTCCCTTGATGGCGGCCCACATCAACAGGGGAGTGAAGCCGTTGCGCGATCCGCTGATGGTCTGATCGCTGGCCGAGATGTAGTCCACCTCCACGGCGATGCGATCCACAAAACGCCGCCTGGCCAACACGATGCCGCACGGGATCGGCGACCCCATCATCTTGTGGCCCGAGACACTGATGGAATCGATGCCGTCGGCAAATGAAAAGGCCGGCGCATCGTCCACAAACGGCAGTATCATACCGCTCAGAGCCGCATCCGCGTGCAGGTAGTAGTCCTGACGCGGGATGCCGATGGCCGACAGCCGCCGTTGAATGGCGCCGATGTCGTCGACCGCCCCCTTCATGGTGGTACCGATATTGGCAAATATGATGGGATGACGCTCGCCATCATCCACTATCTGCTCTGCCAATTTATCGCAGTCAATTTCCCCGCTGGGCAGTGTGGGAATTTCCTTGGCCTTGATCCGCAGCAACCTGATTATTTTGGCAACCGAATAGTGTGTCTCTTGTGAATAATAGAGGGTGCCTTCAGGAAACAACTCTCTGGCAAGATAACAGCCAAACATATTGCCTTCGGTGCCGCCATTGGTCACATAACCCCAGCTCTGCTCTGGCGGGATTGAAAATAGCGATGAGAAATAGTGCATGACCTCTCGCTCAAATTCGAAGGTATTGAGCAAATAATTTCCAGGCGCGCCCCAGTCGCCACAGTTATTGATAGAAAACTGTAAAAACTTGTGCAGCTGGGAATAATCAAAGTCGGCAGCCTCCGGATAACCGACATTGAAATATTGATGGGTAAGGCAGAACTGCCAAAACTGCTCGAGCCTGTGCTGATCTTCTGCTGACAGCGTCATGATGGTGTCCGTGGCGAGCGCCATGACCTGGCGCCGCCCTTGCTGAATGATAAGAGCAATGCGTTAAATTGATTGAATATATACAGCCAGTCAGGCCGCCGGGGAGCCGCTCAGGAGCGCCCACCAGGCTGACAGGGTGGGCCTGTGCGCCAGCTCGTCAAAGCCGACATCGACCCCCTGTGCCTTCAGCTCTGCGGTAAAGCGCATGATGCTGAGGGAGTCCAGCCCATACAGCACCAGACTCTCCTCCGGATCCAGCTCCCCCTCCTCCACCAAGCTCTGTACTCGTTCATTCAACCACTCACGGGTCATGAATGTTGGTCTGCTCATGTTATTTCCTCACTGTCTGTCATGGTTATTTCTAGTCGTGAATTTTTAATCACCGCTCCCACCCAATTGCTGAAAACTGGATCGACGGCTGCCAAAAAAGAGGCCCAGTCATACCGGCCTGAAATACCGTCCAGAGTCATCTCTGGCCACGACTGATGCCAATTTAATTAAACGACTTATCGATATAACCATATGGGTTGACGGATTAAATTAACCTTGAAATGAAAATCATTCTCACCTTTAAATATATAAACAACGAAACACGACAAGTTGTCAACGCCATGAATGAGATGAAAGAACTGACCGCGATGCAGGCGGCTTGCTGGATGGGACGCAGCGCACATGCCCATCTGGGGGGCGTCAGTGCCCACCTCTACGCCGAGTTTGACGGCCCGGCCCTCGATCTGGCGTGCCTGCACGGGGCGCTGGAACGTCTCTATCAGGCGCACCCCATGCTGCGCCTCACCGTCACACGGGAGGGAACCCAAACGCTGGGGGATCCTGCCCCGGCCGTGCTGGAGATAGATGATTTCCGCTCCCTGAGCGGCCAGCCACTGGCCGATGCCCTGGCCCGCAAGCGGCAGGAGTGGACCCACCAGCAGCTCGATCTGAGCCGGGGTCAGGCGGCCCGCTTCTCCGTCACCCGGCTGGCAAACCAGCGCCAGCGGCTGCACATCGACACCGACATGATGGCCGTCGATCCCTCCAGCGTGCGGATCCTGCTCGCCGACCTGGCCCGGTGGTACGAAGAACCGGCGTGGACGCCGCCACCGGCCCCTTCGTTTTTTGCCTGGCACGAAGCGGTGCAGACAAGCCTGCGCGCGCGCCGGGAACAGGATCGGCAGTGGTGGCGACAACAGCTGCCAACGTTGGCACCGGCGCCCACCCTGCCGACCGTTCCGCAGCAGACGCCCCCCGCCAGCGAGCGTCTCAGCGCCACCCTGGATGCCGCCACCTGCCAGGCCCTCACCACCCTGGCACGGCAGCGGCGCCTGACCCTCTCCAGCCTGATGCTGGGCCTCTTCGCCCACGCCCTGGCCAAGGCCACCGGCGACAGGCGTTTTCGCCTCAATGTCCCCTTCTTCTGGCGCGAGCCCATGCTTGGCAACGAGCAGCGGATCGTCGGCGAGTTCGCCAACCTCACCCTGGTGGACGTGGACCTTGACCAGGCAGGCACGCTGGATGCGCTATGCCGGCAACTGGCGGCCCAGTGGCACCAGCGCCTCGGTCACGGCGCCTATTCCGGCGTGGCGGTGATGCGCGATCTCTCCCGCCACCACGGCTCGGCCCAGCTGGCCCCCATCGTCTTCACCGCCGCCCTGGATCTGGAAGGGGGCTCGCTGTTTGACGAACGGGTGCACAGGGTCTTCGGCGCCATGAACTGGGTCATCTCCCAGGGCCCCCAGGTGGCGCTGGATGCCCAGCTGGTGCGCCTGCGCGGCGAACTGCTCATCAACTGGGACGTTCGCCTCGATGCCCTGCCGCGCCCCTGGATCACCGCCCTCTTCGACGATCTGGTGGCACAGTTGCGCCAGCTGGCGCGGGATCCCGCCCTGCTCGACGCCCAGTTGCGCCGCCGCCGCGAGGCCCCCCTGACGCCGCTGCAGCAGGCCTACCTGCTCGGGCGCACCACCCAGTTTCCGCTCGGGGGCGTGGCCATGCAGGAGTACCGGGAGTACCGCGGCAAGATGGAGCCGGCGCTGCTGCGCGCCCGCCTGCGGGAGATGGTGCAGCGCCACGATGCGCTGCGTACCCGCATCGATGCCGACCGCCTGGTACAGGTCGTCGATGACGAGGCGCACCTCAATCTGCACGAACAGGACCTGCGTCAGCTGACCGAAGAGGAGGTGGCTCCCAGGCTCGCTCACCACCGGGAGGCATACAGCCATGCCCTGTTCGACCTGACGCAGTCCCCCTGGGATCTGACCCTGCTGCACCTGCCGGGAGACGAGCTGGTCGTCTTCGTGCGCATCGATGCCCTGATCCTGGATGGGCACGCCATCGCCACCCTGATGCGCGAGCTGTTCGAAGGGATTGTGGCCCCCGCGCTGCCCTCCCCGCCCGCTCACGAGCCCACGGCGGCGCAGCGGGAGCAAGCCGGGGACTACTGGCGACGCAAGCTGGCCAGGCTCGAGGGGCCACCGCGCCTGCCCTGGACCCAGCCGCTCGAAGGTCTGCGCAGTGCCCGCTACGCACGCCAGCGGCAACGCATACCTGCCGGGCAGGCGGCCGCGCTCTACAAGCTGGGTGCCCGCCAACACCTGTTCAAGAACACCACCCTGATGGCCGTCATCCTGGAGGTGCTCTCCCGCTGGCGCGACGAGGGGGATCTCTGCGTGGCCGTGCCGGTGGCCCCGCCACCCGGCGGGCCGCTGACCAACCGTTCCAGCTTTATCGCCCTCACCTGGCTGCCCGCGGAGGGCACCCTGCTGGAGCGGGCCCACATCCTGCAGCAGGACGTCATGGAGGGGCTGGATCGGCTCGCGTTCTCCGGGGTCGATATCGCCCGCCAGCTGGTGGAGACCCATGGCGGCGGGCCCGCCCTGCCCGTGGTCATCACCAACGGGCTGGCCTGGCCGGTGGCCGCGCCAGAGAGTCCCATGCAGTGGCAAGGGGGCCTGACCCAGACACCCCAGGTCGCCATGGACATCCGCATCAGCCAGCAGGCCGACGGCACCCTGGTGCTCGACATCGACTACGCCATCGAGGCTCTGGAGGCCGGGCTGGTGAGCGATCTGCTCGCTGCCATGGCGCGTGCCGTGGCCCGGCTGGCGGAGGGAAAGGCATTTCACCTCCCTGACCTGGTCACCCCCACCCATGCCCGTCACAACAGCCTGCCGGACGCCGCCTGCCACACCGACTTCCTGCAGCGCATCGCCGATCGCCTGTTCCATCCGCAGCACGAGGCTGTGGCCCTGATCCAGGGGGAGCGACAACTCAGCTACCTGGAGCTCGGCCACGGCGTAGGGCACGTGATGCATGCCCTGAGCGAGGCCGGCATCAAGGCCGGGCAGGTCGTCGCCATCTGCCTACCGCGCAGCCCAGAACACACCATGGTGACCCTGGCCTGCGCCCTCAGCGGCATCATCTGGGTGCCCGTCGATGCCGCCTCGCCAGCCGATCGCCGCCGCTATCTGCTCGACAACTGCTGCCCCGACCTGGTGGTGGCAGAGCCAGGCACAGAGACGGGCCACCCCACGCTGACCCCGGCCACCCTGCTGGCCGGCTCCGACGCCCCTCCCGGCACGCCCTGGGCGGGGCTCAGTGCCCACACCACGCCGGCCTACTACCTCTATACCTCAGGTACCACGGGGCGCCCCAAGTGCGTGGTGCTGAGCAACCAGGCCACCGCCAACGTGATCGGCAGCACCCTGCAGCGCTGGGGCATCACAGAACAGGACAGGTTTCTCTCCGTCACCCCGCAGCACCACGACATGTCGGTCTTCGACGTGTTTGGCTGCCTGACCGCCGGCGCCACCCTGGTGCTGCCGGAGCCCGGCGCCGACAAGGACGCGGTGCACTGGGGCCGGCTCATCGCGCACCACGGCGTCACCCTCTGGTGTTCGGTGCCGGCCATGCTGGAGATGCTGCTCGCCTGCCACCCGGTCGACACGCTGCAGAGTCTGCGGCTCATCGCCCAGGGGGGGGATTACATCAAGCCGGGCATCATAGAGCGCCTGCGCACCGGCCTGCCTGCCGCCCGCCTCTTCTCCCTCGGCGGGCCGACCGAAACCACCATCTGGAGCATCTGGCACGAGATAAGCGCCAACGATCGGCAGCGCATACCCTACGGCACACCGCTGCCGGGCAATGCCTACTGGCTGCTGGACGAGCGCGGTGAGCACTGCCCGCTCGGAGTGGCGGGCCGTATCCATACCAGCGGCGTCAACCTGGCCCTCGGCTACCTCGAACAGGGGCAGCTCGTCCAGACCGACTTCGTCACCCTCACCGATGACAGGGGCCAACCGGTGCGTGCGTTTCGCACCGGCGATCGGGGCCGCTACCGCCGCGACGGCACCCTGCTGTTCGACAGCCGGGTCAACGGCTACATCAAGGTGCGCGGGGTGCGTGTCTCGCTGCCCGACGTCGAGAGCGCCCTCATCACCCATCCGGCCCTCGCCCAGGTGCTGGTAGTGGAGTACGGCGATGAGCGACAGGGGGAGCTTGGGATCGGGCTGCTCTACGTCTGCGCCACCGGCCACCGGCTGGACCCGGCCGCCCTGCGCGAGTTTGCCCGCGCGCAGTTGCCGGCCTCCCATGTGCCGACCCGCGCCCTGGCCGTCGCGCAGTTGCCCCTCACCGCCAACGGCAAGCCGGACAAGCCCGCCGCACGCCACCTGCTGGTGCAACCCGCCCCCCGTCACGGGGTACTCGACATCTATCTGGAGGTGCTGGGCGCGGCACCGGGCAGTGCCGACAGCCGGCAGCCCTTTACCGCACTGGGGTTGCGGCCCCAGCACCTGAAGACCATTTCGGCCCGGCTGCGCGAACGCTTCGCCGTGGAGCTGTCACCGGGCCAGCTGCTGGCCTGCCGCACGGCGGCCGACGTCGAGGGACTGCTGGCCAGCGTGCACGCCTGACCCTGCGCCCCGGCATGGCCGGGGCGCATCACCTTTCCTTTGGGAGTGTTTATGGAGACCACACACGTGGATATCGCCGGGGTCGGCATCGGCCCCTTCAACCTGGGGCTGGCGGCCCTGCTGGACCGGCATCCCGAGCTGAGCGGGGTATTTCTGGATCGCAAACCGGCCTTCAGCTGGCACCAGGGGCTCCTGCTGCCGGGCACCACGCTACAGGTGCCCTTCCTGGCCGATCTGGTCACCCTGGCCGATCCGACCCATCCGCTGAGCTACCTCAACTACCTGCACCGGCACGACCGGCTCTACCCCTTCTACTACTACGACCACTTCCAGATCCCGCGCCGCGAGTATGACCACTACTGCCGCTGGGCCGCCGATCAGCTCCCCAGCTGCCGTTTCGGCGAAGAGGTGGTGGCGGTGCATTACGATGCGGGCAAGGAGCGCTTCTGCCTCGAGAGCCGCGACGCCGACGGCCGGCCCCGCCACTACCAGAGCCGTGATCTGGCCATCGGCATCGGTACCCGCCCGGCCCTGCCAGCCTGGGCGCAGGGGATCGATCATCCCAATCTGCTGCACTCCGCCGACTTCCTGCACGCCAGGGAGCGCCTGACCGCCTGCCGCCGGGTGACCGTGGTCGGCTCGGGGCAGAGTGCGGCCGAGTGCGTGCTGGCCCTATTCCAGACGCTCACGCCGGAGCAGGTGGCCGCCGGGGCGGCCATCCAGTGGATCACCCGGGCCCCCGGCTTCCACCCCATGGAGTACTCCAAGCTGGGGCAGGAGTGCTTCACCCCCGGCTACATGGACTATTTCCAGCGCATCCCGCGGGAGAAACGGCGCGCCATCGTGGCCGGACAGGGGATGCTCTACAAGGGGATCAGCTTCGCGACCATAGGCGCCCTGTTCGACCTGATCTACGAGCGATCCATCGGCGGCCAGACACCCGGGCTGACCCTCTTCTCCAGCTGCAATCTGGAGGCGGCCGAAGTCCTGAGCGACGGCGCCCTGCGTCTGACCTGCCACCACACCCAGCTCGATCAGCGTTGTACCCTCGAGGCCGATGCCGTGGTGGCCGCCACCGGCTATGCCCACGCCTGGCCCGCCTGGTTCGAACAATTGAAGGGCGAGGTGCTGGCCGTGGACGAACAGGGGGACTGCATAGTGCAGGAGGACTTCACCGCCCGCCGCGCCGATCGGGGCACGGGCCGGGTCTTCATCCACAATGCCGACATCTTCCAGCAGGGGGTAGGCTCGCCGGATCTGGGGCTCGGGCCCAACCGCAATGCCCGCATCCTCAACCAGCTGCTGGGCCGCGCCCATTACCACCTGCCCACCCGCACCACCTTCCAGCACTACGGTCTGCCGACCGACTGAGCCAAACAGTGAGCCCCCTTGCGGGGGCTCACGCCATCACACCTGTGGGGCCAGGGCTGCGAGCGGGCTGGCGGTACCCTCCCGCACCAGCTGTTCGAGCAACCGGTCAAGCAGGGCACAGAGAGTCTGTATCTGGGCCGGGCTGTAGCGTCCGTCCCGGTAAGTAATGACCAGCCGCAGCCGCCGCTCATCGTCCAGCACATCCTCCATGATCTCGAACTGCAGGCCGAACATGGTTTCGGTCTTGTCCGCATCGATCTGGCGGTAGCGCAGCCCCTCGCCCGCCGGGGTCGGCAGACGGCCGTTGAGGGCGTTGCTGGCGTGGATCTGGATGTAGACGTCGAACAGCAAGCCGTCGGCAGGCGTCATGCCCAATCCCTGCTGGATCTGTTCGAGCGGCACATCCGCATAGCAGAGTGAGTCGTTGATGGTGCGGGTCACCTGGCGCAGCAGATCGCCAAACCGGGTGGTCGCGGCAAACGACACCCGATGCGCCACCATGGTAGTGAAATAGCCCACCGAGTCGAAGAAGGCGGGATCGGTGCGCCCCGAGGTCGAGGTACCGATCAGGATCTCCTCAGCCTGACCCAGCTGGTGCAAGGAGAGGGCGATGGCCGTGTACATCAGGGTAAAGAGGGAGGCATCGTGGGCGCGGGCCAGCTCATAGAGCCGGGCCAGCGTGCCCTCGGCCGGCTGCCACTCGTGCCAGCGGGCGGCCCAGGTTTCCCCCTGCAGGGGCATCACCGGCAAGGGAGGACGGCGGGAAGCCGGCACGGCGCCGTGCAGCAGACGGGTCCAATAGGCCAGGTGCGTCTCGTTGATCCCATCCGCCGCCTGCCGGCGGGCAAAATCGTGAAACGCCGGCGCCGGTGCATCCCAGCGGGGGGCAATTCCGGCGGCGCGAGCCAGGTAAGCCTGGGCCAGCTCCCCCATCATCAGGTTGATGGACCACTCGTCCACCACCATGTGATGCACCAGCAAGGAGAGCTGCTGGCGCCCCGTGGCCGGATCGCGCAGGAAACGGATCCGCAGCGGCAGCTCCCGGGTCAGGTCGAAGCGATGGGCCGCTGCGTCGGCCAGGGTCATCCCCTGCGACTCGGCACTGCCCCAGAACCAGCGATAGCCGGCCAGCTGATCGACCGGGAGAATACGTTGTCGCACTTCGCCATCCTGCGTCATGAACAGGGTCCGCAAACTGGCGTGGCGCTCGATAATATCGGCAAAGGCGCGAGCAAACAGGGGCTCGTCCACCTCGTCAATAAAGTCGAGGGCAAACGGAAGATTAAAAATGGTGCCAAAGTCGTGGGCTTCATAAGCCCGCCACAGAGAGGCCTGCGCCAGGGCGAGCGGAGCCGGTGCCCTGTTATTTGCCGCGACGGCGTTTGGCAATGAAGCCTGCTCTGATATCACGGCCTTGCGTGCCAGGGCAGCCGCCGTCGGCGATTCGAAAAAGTCGTTGAAGCGGCACTCGATACCGTGCTCGCTCAGTAATTTCCCAATAATTCTGGTCGCCAGCAGGGAGTGACCACCATTATCAAAAAAGTCATCATCCGGTTCCATATCGGGCGATGACAAGGCACGGCGAAATTCCTCAAGAATAATCCGTGAAATATTCTTGCCGACATCATGAGCAGGGGCACAAGAGGCTGGTTCTGCAATGTGTACCGGGGATGATAGCAGCAGCGGCGTTTGCCCGGCCTGGCCGGTAGCCAGCCGATCGTAATGCTGCTTCAGCGCCGCCATCAGGGTCTGTGGCGAACCCTGTTCCGCAAGCACAGGATGCAGCACCAGCGCCAGTGTCACACTACGTTCTGCGTTGATAATCAATGCCTTGAAAGGCGGTTGGCGGGCACTGTCCCAGGAGGCCTGCTGCACTCGCCGTACCAGCTCATCCACCTCGTCAGCCGCCAGACGATGAAATTCCAGACAGGGATACCAGCCATTTATCTGATATTTAAATAGATCACCGTCGGCACTGAAAAAATAACGGGCATTGAGTTCCGGCTGCTCCTTTATTAATAACTCAACACTCAATATCAATAGCGAAATATCAATATCGTCAGGGAGCGGCCAACACATCGCCTGTTTAATTATCTGCTCGGGCTGCTGTTGTTGTAACAACCAGCAGCTCTCTTCATGGGCACTGACAGGCAGCTCAAGCAGCCCCTCATTATGGAATTGCAGCAAAAGCCATCTCCTTCTCTGTGGAAATATAACCCTGTGAATTACATCTGTTTTATTTGAAATAACCACGGACGCATGCCCCTCCCCCCTAATTGGCGGGAAAGGCATTGCGATATATCGATGAACACGATACCGTGCAAATGATTACCATAATGATTTTCATTCTCAAATAAAAATAACACGAGGTTCAGGAGAGAAATCGTGGAAATGGGCACAGGCTCCTTCCAGGCGCAGTTGCATCGTCTGTATCAGGAACATCACGGATGGCTCTGCTCGCTGCTAAGACGCAGGTTGGGCAACAGCTGCGACGCCGCGGATCTGGCGCACGACATCTACCTTCAGCTGCTGCGCAAGGGACACATCCCCACGGCGGCCGAGTGCCGTCGCCATCTGATGCAGATCGCCAAGGGCAAGGTGATCGATCTCTATCGCCGGCGTGCGCTGGAGGCCCGCTACCTCGAACAGCAGAGCTACCAGCCCGACGCTCAGGCCCCCTCGGAAGAGCTGCGCGCCATGCAGCGCGAGGCGCTGGGAGCCGTCGCATCAGCCCTGCAACGCCAGTCCCCCAAGATCCGCCAGGCCCTGTTGCTCTCCCGCCTCGGCGGCCTCGGTTATCAGGACATCGCCAGCCAGCTGCAGGTGTCCGTTTCATCGGTCGAGAAATATATCGCCCAGGGCGTGCAAAGCTGCCATCGCAGCCGGCCCGGCGGCGGCATCTGACCCGGATGGGGGAAATGAAAAGATTCATTTGAGGTTTTTTGTCCCCCGTACGGAAAACCACAGAGATCCGGTCGCTCGTCGCGGCCACCATCACTTCACCGTGGAGAAATAGCCATGAAGGCAGACGATGTGCAGTGCCCCGAGGCCAATGCTGGCGGGCCCATCAGCCGCGTGCTGGCCCCCATTCGCGGCCACCTGATCGCCGCCGCCCTGCTGGCGGCCATCGGCGCCATGCTGACCCTGGTCCCGCTGGCCGGGATCGCCCACCTGGCGGGCTTGATGCTGGCCGATGCCGCCGTGCCAGGCGACGCGATCACCACAGTGCTCGGGGTCAGCCTGGCCAGCCTGTTCGCCGGCATGATCCTGCTCAGCGCCGGCGATCTGGTGGCCCACCTGGCCGACAACCGCATCACCGGCCAGCTGCGCCTGGCCCTGACCAGGCGGCTGGCCCGGGTGCCCCTCGGCTGGTTCACCGCCCGCGCCTCGGGGGAGGTCAAACAGGCGATGCAGGACGACATCGGCACCCTGCACAGCCTGACGGCCCACTTCTACACCACCCTGGGCCGCTGCAGCGGCGCTGTACTCATCTCCCTGCTCTACCTCTTCGCCATGGACTGGCGGATGGCCCTCATCGCCCTCTCCCCCTTCCCGCTCTTCTTTCTGTTTTCCGCCCGCGCCCACCGCGCCAGTGCCGCCAACATGCAGCAGTTCGGCGCCGGCATGGCCCGCATCAACAACGCCGTGGTGGAGTTCGTGAGCGGCATCCCCGTGGTCAAGGCCTTCGGCGTGCAGGGCCGGCTGCACACCAGCTACCGCAACGCCATCGATGACTTTGCCCGCGCCTTCACCGACTTCACCCGTCCGCTGGTCGCGGCCATGGCCAACGCCAACGCCATCATGGCCCCCGCCTCGGTCCTCGGGGTGGTGCTGGCCGGCGCCGTGGTGATGGTGCGAGCGGGTGCCATGACACCGGCCGAGGTGCTGCCCTTTGTGCTGATCGCACCGGGGCTGTGCGCCCCCCTGATGCTGCTGAGCTACCTCAAGCACGATCTCGGCAGCGCCACCGCGGCCGCCGAACGGCTCCACGGCCTGCTCGCCACCCCGGTATTGACGGAGCCCGCCGCCGACACCGGTTTGCAGCCGGCCGACAACACCCTGCGCCTCGAGCGGGTGAGCTACCGCTACGACGACCAGGCCCCGGTGCTCAGCGAGCTGACCGTCACCCTGACCCCGGGCACGGTCACCGCCATCGTCGGCGCCTCCGGGGCCGGCAAATCGACCCTGGCCAGGCTGCTGCTGCGCTTCTTCGACCCGAGCGAGGGGCGCATCACCCTGGGCGGGGTGGACCTGCGCGATCTCGAGAGCCGCGAGCTCTATCGCCACATCGGCTTCGTGCTGCAAGAGGTGCGCCTGGTGCACGCCAGCCTGCACGACAACATCGCCCTTGGCCGCCCCGGCGCCAGCCGCCAGGAGGTCGAGGCCGCCGCGCGCCGTGCCAACATCCACGACCGCATTCTGGCCCTGCCGCGGGGCTACGACGCCGTGGTCGGTGAGGACGCTAACCTCTCTGGCGGCGAGCTGCAACGGGTCAGCATCGCCCGTGCCCTGCTGCTCGACCCGCCGGTGCTGGTGCTCGACGAGGCCACTGCCGCCGCCGACGCCGACAACGAGGTGAAGCTGCAGCAGGCGCTCTCCACCTTCGCCTGCGGCCGCACCCTGGTCGTCATCGCCCACCGGCTCGACACCGTGATGCACGCCGACCGGATCCTGGTGCTCGACAACGGCGTCCTGTGCGAACAGGGGCGCCACCACGAACTGCTGGCCCGCCGCGGCCGCTATGCCCGCCTGTGGGAACAGGGGGGATACGACACTCCCACCCAGACCCACACCCCTCATCAGGAGGCCGTCCCCACATGCTGAACACCTTCCTGCGCCTGCTCGGCGACGATGCCGTCCTGCTGCGCCGCTACGGCCTGCTGGCCCTGCTCTACGGCCTGCTCTGCGGCCTGACCCTGGTCTGCCTCATCCCGGTGCTCACGCATCTGCTGCGCGCCGAGACCGACGCCGCCACCGGCTGGCTGCTGGTGCAGCTGATCGGCGTGCTGCTCTGCTGGAACCTGCGCCGCCGGGTGGAAAAGGCTGGCATCGCCGTGGGGATCGCGGTGCTGCGCACCGGCCGCCACGCCCTGGGCGAGCACGTGGGCAGCCTGCCCATCGGCTGGTTCACCCCGGCCAACACAGCCCGCCTCAACCACCTGGCCTCGCAAGGCATGATGGAACTGGCCCAGCTGCCGGCCCACGTCTTCACCCCCCTGCTCGGCGGGGTGATCACCCCGCTGGTGGTGCTGGTGGCCCTGTTTGCCCTCGATGTGCAGCTCGGCCTCATCGCCCTGATCGCCCTGCCGCTGCTGGTGGCGGTCTTCCTGCTCACCACCCGCCTCAACCAGCACGCCGACCAGACCTTCCACCAGCATGCCGCCGATACCAGCCAGCGCATGGTGGAGTTTGCCCAGGCTCAGTCGGTGCTGCGCGCCTTCAACGGCGAGCAGGGGGGCACCCGCTTCCTCGAGCAGGCCATTGCCCAGCAACAAGCCTCCGGCAGGCAGCTGATCCGGCTCACCGCCCTGGCCTCCGGGCTCAACGTCTGGGCAGTGCAGGCCTGCTTTGCCACCCTGTTGCTGGTGGCCGCCCAGCACCTGGGCGGTGCCGACAGGGAGAGCCTGATCGCCGCCCTGGTGACCCTGGTGCTCATCAACCGCTTCATCGATCCCCTGCTCGACGTGGCCGGCTACAGCGACGTGCTGCGCGGCGCCCGTGCCCAGCTGGCGGCCCTGCAGACCATGTTCGACTACCCGGCCCAGCCGCAGCCGGCCACTCCTGCTACCCCGCTGGATGGCTCAGTGGAACTGCGCGGGGTGCACTTTGGCCATGACCCGGCCCACCCGCAGGTGCTCAAGGGGGTGGATCTGGCGGTGGCGCCCGGCAGCATGACGGCGCTGGTCGGCGCCTCGGGCTCGGGCAAGAGCACAGTACTGCGGCTCATCGCCCGCTTCTTCGACGTCGACGAGGGGGCCGTGCTGGTGGGAGGGGTGGACGTGCGCGCCATGAGCGGTGAGACCCTGGCCAGTCACATCAGCCAGATCTTCCAGGATGCCTATCTGTTCCAGGGCACCATTGCCGACAACATCCGCATCGGCAAGCCAGAGGCCAGCGATGCCGAGCTGCTGCACGCCGCCCATCAGGCCGGGGTGAGCGAGATAGTCGAGCGCCTGCCGCTCGGGCTCGACACCCAGGTTGGCGAGGGTGGTGCGCGCCTCTCGGGGGGCGAGCGCCAGCGGATCGCCATCGCCCGCGCCCTGCTCAAGGACGCCCCCATCCTGCTGGTGGATGAGGCCACCGCCGCGCTGGATGCGGAAAACCAGGCCGCCATAACAGAGACGCTGGCCCGGCTGCGGGGCAAACGCACCCTGATCGTCATCGCCCACCAGCTCTCGACCGTGGCCATGGCCGATCAGATAGTGGTGCTCGACGATGGCATGGTGTGCGAGCAGGGCCCCCACGCCGTGCTCAGTCGCCAGCCGGGACGCTACGCCCACTTCCTGGCGCAGCGCGCCAGCGCCAAGGAGTGGCGCCTGACCGGAGAGGACGCGTGAGGGCGCTCCTGCTGCCGGCGACCCTGCTGGTGCTGGCCGCATGCTCCCTGCTGATCGGGGCGCGCCCCCTCCCGCTGGCGGAGCTCTTCGCCGGGGATGGCCTGCTCACCCTCACCGCCAGTCGCCTGCCGCGGCTGGCGGCGGTGCTGTTGACCGGCGCCGGGCTGGCGGTGGCCGGCGTCATCCTGCAGCAGATAGTGCAGAACCGCTTTGTCGAGCCCGCCACCTCCGGCGGGCTCGACGCCGCCAAGCTCGGCATCCTGATCGCCCTGACCCAGCTGCCCGCCGCCGGCACCACCGGCCGCATGCTGGTGGCGCTCGCCTTCTGCTTTGCCGCCAGCCTGCTGTTCATCGTCATCGTGCGCCGTATCCGCTTCAAGAATACCGTGCTGACCCCGGTGATCGGGCTCATGTATGGCAGCGTGCTGAGCGCCCTCGCCGAGTTCTACGCCTACCAGCACAACATCTTGCAGAGCATCCAGGGCTGGATGCTGGGGGATTTTTCCAAGGTGGTCGAGGGCAACTACGAGATCATCTACCTCATCCTGCCCATCACCCTGCTGACCTATCTCTACGCCCACCGCTTCACCGTGCTCGGCATGGGGGAGGAGGCCGCCGCCAGCCTGGGGCTCGGGTACTCGGCCACCGCCACCCTCGGCCTGTTGCTGGTGGCGGTCACCGTGGCTGCCACCGTCATCACGG
The DNA here is from genome assembly GCF_041402265.1 of Aeromonas sp. S15(2024). Classification (NCBI taxonomy): domain Bacteria; kingdom Pseudomonadati; phylum Pseudomonadota; class Gammaproteobacteria; order Aeromonadales; family Aeromonadaceae; genus Aeromonas; species Aeromonas sp. S15(2024). The sequence goes on from NZ_JBGLQY010000012.1 coordinate 105,259, forward strand.
TCGGCGCCATCCCCTTCGTCGGGCTGGTGATCCCCAATCTGGTGGTGCTGCGCCACGGCCAGCACCTGAGAAAGACCCTGCCGCTGGTGGCCCTCTACGGAGCCCTGCTGCTGCTGGCGTGCGACCTGCTGAGCCGGCTGCTGATCCACCCCTTCGAGGTGCCCATCGGGCTCACCGCCGGCAGCCTCGGCGGCGTGCTGTTCCTGCTGCTGATCCTCTGGCAGCGCCGATGAGAGAGACTCTTATGCGTTACGGGATCTGGGGGCTGGTAGCCCTGCTCGCCGCGACCTTCGTGCTGTTCGGATCGGATCTCGATACCGGCTACATCATCCCCCAGCGGCTGCTGCGCCTGGCCGCCATCACAGTCGCCGGCGTCTGCATCGCGGTCTCGGCCATCAGCTTCCAGACCCTGGCGGGCAACCGTATCCTGACCCCCGCCATCATGGGGTACGAGGCGGTCTATCTGCTGCTGCAAGCCCTGCTGGTGCTGCTGCTCGGCAGCCAGAGCCTGCTGCTGCTCGGGCGCGAGGAGAACGGCGTGCTGTCGCTGCTGCTGATGCTGGGGTACTCGGCCATCATCCACCGCTGGCTGTTCCGGCCCGGGCAGACCGATCTGTTCCAGCTGCTGCTGACGGGGCTGGTGTTGACCATGGTGTTTGGCACCCTGACCCAATTTGTCCAGCTCAAGACCAGTCCGGGAGAGTTCGCCATCCTGCAGGGGTTCGGCTATGCCTCGTTCAACCGGGCCCAGCCGCCGGAGCTGCTGATGGGGGGCGGCCTGGTCGCCCTGGTCTGTCTCGTCATCGCCCGCCGCCAGGCCGAGCTCGACGTGCTGGCGCTCGGGCGCGAGCAGGCCAGCTCGCTCGGGGTGGATTACCGGCGGGCGGTACGCCTGCACCTGGCGCTCATCGCCGTGCTGGTGGCCGTCTCCACCAGCCTGGTCGGCCCCACCGCCTTCATGGGGGTGTTCGTGGCCAACATCAGCTATGCCCTGGCGCGCACCTTCCGCCATCGGGTCACCCTGCCGCTCGGCTGCGCCATCGCCATCGCGCTCTTCATCCTGGCCCAGTTCCTGGTGGAGCAGATCTTCAACTACCGCACTACGGTCAGCATCCTCATCAACCTGGTGTGCGGCACCTACTTCCTCGCCCTGATGGTCAAAACCAGAGGATCGCCATGATCTCCCTCGAACAGGTTCACCAGCGCTACGGCGATCGCGCCGTCCTGCGCGACATCACAGTCGACTTCCCGGCCGGCCGGGTCACCTCGCTGATCGGCCCCAACGGCGCCGGCAAGAGCACCCTGCTGATGGCCATGGCCCGTCTGCTGCCCATCAGCCAGGGACGGATACGCCTGGGGGACACCGACCTGCACCGCTTCACCGCCCGTGACTACGCCAAGCGGGTCGCCACCCTGCGCCAGTCGCCGGACGTGGGGCTGCGACTGACGGTCGACGAGCTGGTCGCCTTCGGCCGTTTCCCCTACAGCCAGGGCAACCTGACCCGGGAAGACCGCATCGCGGTCGACGAGGCCATCGAGTTTCTCTCCCTCGCCCCCTTGCGCCGGGCCTACCTCGACGAGCTGAGCGGCGGGCAGCGGCAGCTGGCCTACCTCGCCATGACCGTCGCCCAGCAGACCGACTGCCTGTTGCTCGACGAGCCCCTCAACAACCTCGACATGAAGCACGCGGTGCAGCTGATGCAGGCGATCCGCCGCCTCAGCGACGAGCAGGGGCGCACCCTGATCCTGGTGGTGCACGACATCAACTTCGCCGCCAACTATTCCGACCACATCGTCGCCATGAAGGGGGGCGTGCTTGCGGGCAGCGGCCCGGTCGCCGAGATGGTCACCCCGGCCAACCTGGAGGCGCTCTACGACCTGCGCTTCGACATACTGCCGAGCCAGCGCGGCCTGCTGTGCAACTACTTCAACCCAACCCCGTCTGGAGAATTGTTATGAGGATCAATACGCTCACCGCCGTGCTGCTGGCCGCCATCGCAGGGCTCACCGGCTGCGACGCCCCCAGGGAGCAGGCCGCCACCGGGGCCGACGGCACCGTGGTCACCGTGACCCACCAGCTCGGCACCACCCGGGTCGTCACCCCGCCCAAGCGGGTAGTGGCCTTCGACATGAGCGAACTCGATACCCTGGATCAGCTGCAGGCCCCGGTGGCCGGCATCGCCAAGGATTACGTGGCGCACTTCCTGCAGCGTTACCGGGACGACCCGGCCGTGATGGACGTGGGCACCACCATCCAGCCCAACCTGGAGCGGCTGCACAAGCTCAAGCCGGATCTCATCCTCATCTCCCCCCTGCAGGCCCAAAGCTACGAGGCGCTGAGCCAGATAGCCCCGACCCTGCACTACGACATCGACATGACCAACCGCGACGGCCACATCCTGGAGGCCGCCAAGGCCCACCTGCTCACCCTCGGCACCCTGCTTGGCCAGGAGGCGCTGGCCAAAGAGAAGGTGCAGCAGATGGACGCCAAGATCGCCGAGGTGCAGGCGCTGACGCGGGATCGCCCGGAAAGAGCGCTGATCGTGCTGCACAACAACGGCGCCTTCACCGCCTTTGGCACCCAATCCCGCTACGGCTTCCTGTTCGACACCCTGGGGGTCAAGCCGGCCGGATTGGAGCGGGACACCGGCATGCACGGCCAACCCATCTCCAACGAGTTCATCCAGCAGGCCGATCCGGACATCCTGTTCGTCATCGACCGCACCGCCGTGATGGAGCGACGCACGGCCATCGACGCCAGCACCCTGGACAACCCGCTGCTGCGCCAGACCAAGGCGTGGCGCAACGGCAAGGTACGCTTCGTCGACCCCGAAACCTGGTACCTCTGCACCGCCAGCTTCACCTGCCTGAACCGCATCGCCGACGAGGTGATGGCCGCCTATCGCAGCTGATCCCCCGTGCCCGGCCAACGCCGGGCACCAATACGCAAATGAGAGTTATTTTTATTTGAGGGTTTGAGAGTGTCATCCGGAAAGCATAAGGAGACAAAAACGCACTCCTCACCCTGAAAGGAATCCTGCATGCAGACATTGCACTCATCCTCCCTTGCCGTGCCGCGCCACGGACTCTCCCGCCTGACGCTGGCCATCCTGGCCGGCCTGCAACTGGGCAGCGCCTGGGCCGCCCCGGCTCCCCGTGAAGAAGCCGCCCCCCGTCCCGACGAGGTCGTCGTGGTGGAGGGTCGCAAGGCCTACGCCGGCGGCCAGGTCGCCGCCGACAACCGGGTCGGCCTGCTCGGCAACAAACCCTTCCTGGAGACGCCGTTCAACACGGTGAGCTACACCGAGGAGTACATCGAGGATCGCCAGGCCCAGGACATAGGCGCCGTGGCCGGTGCCACCAACCCCTCGGTCTATGTGCCGAGCAAGCGCAGCCTGTTCGAGACCTTCTACATCCGCGGCTTCAACACCAACGCCAACGACATCACCTTCAACGGCCTCATCGGCATGGCACCGAACATGCGCAGCTCCACCGAGATGGCCTCGCGGGTCGACGTCCTCAAGGGGCCCTCGGTACTGCTCAACGGCATGCCGCCGGATGGCAGCGTGGGCGGCAACATCAACATAGTGCCCAAGCGCGCCGGCAAGACCCCCCTGGCCAAGGTCACCGCCAGCTATGAATCGGACGGCCTCGGCGGCGTGCACCTGGACCTGGGTCGCCGTTTCGGCGACGAGCAGCAGTGGGGGGTACGCTTCAACGGTGTCTATCGGGACGGGGACACCGCGGTCAACGACCAGCAGCACAAGATGGAGCTCACCTCGGTCGGGCTGGACTGGCGTGGCGAACGGGCCCGCGCCTCGGCCGATCTCTACCGTCAGCACGAGCGGGTGGACGGGGTGAACTACTTCGGCATCTTCTCGGTCGCCAGCCAGGTGACCCAGCTGCCTGAACCCAAGCGTGGTGACTACTCCCTGGCGCCAGCCTGGGCCTACACCATCAACGACACCAAGGCTGCCGTGCTGCGTGCCGAGTATGATCTGACCGACAACCTCACCGCCTTCATCGCCTGGGGCCAGCGTGACGGCGGCTACAGCGCCCTCATCACCCGCAACACCCTGCTCAACGACGCCGGCGACATCAATGCCATGGCGGCCCGCTCCGAGCGGGACGGCACCCAGCGCTCCGGCGAGGCGGGCCTGCGCGGCACCTTCGGCACCGGCCCGGTCGATCACGCCTGGTCGCTGGCCGCCACCCGCTACACCTCGGAGCAGACCTTCCGGGACAAGATATTCTTCAACCACGCCATGACCAACTACGACCAGCTGGACTTCGGGCCCGCGCCGGATCTCGCCGGGTACGGTGCCGTCACCTCGCGCAGCGAGGCGACCCTGGCGAGCGTGGCGCTGGTCGATACCCTCTCCTTCCTCGATGGCGACCTGCAGTGGACCCTGGGGGCCCGCCGCCAGACGGTCGAGAGCAGCAACTTCAACGGCAGCGGCGACCAGACTGCCCGCTACGAGGAGAGCCGGGTCTCGCCCGCCACCACTCTGCTGGTCAAACTGCGCGACGATTTCGCCGTCTACACCAACTACATCGAGGGGTTGAGCCAGGGGGGCGCGGCGCCAAACACCGCCAGCAATGCCGGCGAGATCATGAAGCCCTATCAGACCAAGCAGTATGAGGTCGGTGCCAAGCTGGATCTGGGCCACTTCGCCCATACCCTGAGCCTGTTCCAGATCGCCAAGCCGAGCGCCTACACAGACCCCAGCTCCAACGTCTACGGGGTCTACGGGGAGCAGCGCAACCGCGGCATCGAGTGGGATCTGTTCGGCGAGCTCACCCCCGAGCTGCGCCTGCTGGGCGGAGCCTCCTACACCCAGGCTGAGCTGACCAAGGCGCTCAACGAGAGCAACGTCGGCCACCAGGCCACCGGGGTGCCCAAGTGGATGGTCAAGCTCGGCGCCGAGTACGATCTGGCCGCCGTGCCGGGGCTGACCCTGACCGGCAACACCCAGTTCATCGGCGAGCGCTTCGTCACCGATGACAACCGCCTCTCGCTGCCCTCCTACACCACCTTCGACCTGGGGGCCCGCTACACCATGCGGATCGCCGATCACGCGCTGACCGTGCGGGCCGCGGTGCAGAACCTCACCGGCCGCGACTACTGGATCGGCTCCTGGTCCGGCGGCGACGGCAGCGGCCTCTCCGGCGGCCTGGGGGCGCCACGCACCTTCCAGCTCTCCACCTCGCTCACCTTCTAAGCAGCAGAAAAGCCATTGTCAAAATGGCTTTTCTTTTATGTGCCTCGGATGCCGGCCCGGCCGGCTTGCGCCAGATCGGATTTTCACGCCGCACCGACAGCATCTGACTCACTTGTGCGGTATGCTGTCACGCTCACGATCAACCATGACCTCTGTTGAGGCCTGCCTTATGAAATACCTAGTAGTTCAAACCAAACAGATAGGGGATGTACTGATCTCCACCGCGCTGTGCAACAACCTCAAGCAGAATGACCCAAGCGGCGAGGTTCACTATCTGGTCATGGATTATTGCGCGGGTATGGCGCAGGGCAATCCCAATATCGATCGGCTCATCATCATCGAGAAGGCCAGGCGCAACGAGTGGCGCTACATGAAGGATCTGCTGCTGGCCATTCGCCGCGAACGCTACGATGTGGTGGTCAACAGCCAGGGCCAGATGATCGGCCTGCTCAGCTGCCTCTTCTCCGGTGCCCGCCTGCGCATCGGCTTTGACTCCTTCCCCTGGCGGCTCGGCCACAACCGCATCGTCCGTTTTCGCAAGGACACCGAGTTTCAGGGCAACAGCACCCTGGTCGACGACCGCTTCTCGCTGCTCAAGCCGCTCAAGCTGGCCCGCGAGGATCGCAACTACTACCTCTGGCTGAGTGAAGAAGAGAAACAACAAGGAAGGGATGCCCTGCTGGCTGCCGGCGTCGACCTGAACCGCCCGCTGATCGCCATGGGCGTCAACTCGCTAGGACACTACAAGCGCTGGCCTATCGACTGCTTCGCCAAGGTCGCCCAGTGGCTGATCGAGCAGCACAATGCCCAGATCCTGATCTACTGCGGGCCGGGGGAGGAGGAGTACAACCGCGGCCTGAAACCGCTGCTGCCCGCCGCCCTGCAAGCCAGCGTCTTCGACCACATCAAGACCCGCTCGGTACGGGAGCTGGTGGGACTGTTTGCCCACTGCCGGCTGTTTGTCGGCAATGACACCGGCCCCCGCCACATGGCACAGGCCATCGACCTGCCCCTGCTGACCATAGTGGCCCCCGGTGGCGACAAGATCATCGCCAACCCGGTCAACCACCCCCGCTATCAGGCCATTGATGTGTTCGATGCCAAGGGGCACGGCTTCCAGCTGCCGCAGAACGCGGAGAAGGACTTCATAGACGAAGCCCTGCTGCGCGCCATCACTCCCGAGCTGGTGATTGCACGGCTGACAGCGCTGCCTGATTGGCAAGCAGCCACGCCCTGAAAGTACACTCGAATTCGGCCAGATCGAGGGAGTTGATATCCTGCTCCCTGGTATTGGTCGAGAACAGCACTGTGGCTGACGGGGAGTTGGGGTGCCACTCGAGGAAGTTCTCGTTGCCGCCCCCTATATCCGGGTTATAGAGGCCAAGAATGGGCTTGTGCAGCCCGGCGGCGATGTGCACCGTGGCCGTGTCCACCGAGATCAGCCCCTGACACTGGCGCAGCTGGGCAAACAGTCCGGCCAGCGAGGGCGCATCCGGTGACAGCAGCAGACGATCCGGCCGGCTCAGGTCGGCCCGGATCCCGGCCACTTCTTCTTCCATGCCAGGCGGATAGAGCAGACAGATGGCGCCAGAGCCAGCCGCCAGCATCTGCTCAATCATCTGGCTGATAAGTTCGGGCCGCAGACGGCGGGAGCTGCCACTGCCATAAGGGTTGAAACAGAGGACCGGCGCAGCCGGCCACCAGCTGGCCAGCGCATCGGGCGGGCTCATGGTCGGGACTATGTACTGCTGATCCGGATTGCTCACGCCGAGCCGCTGCAGCAGCAGGGCAAACTTGTCGGAGAAGTGCATGCCGTTGGAGGCCTTGCCCAGCTTGAGGTTGACCGCCTGCAGGGCATCGTCCATGCCGGCGACCCAATCCGCCCTGACCTGACTGATGAAGAAGATATCCTTCATTTTCAGCATCTTGCCAAAATGCACCAGGCACTCCACTTCCCCCAGCGAATGGGCCAGCCGCTTGAGCTGGCCATAGCCCGGCCGCTTGGGCACCTCTATCACCTTGTCCATGCCGAAATGATCGCGAAACAGGGGCGCCATGGCCGCGGTCGTGACGATCCACACCTCCCGCTCCGGGCTGGCGCGCTTGATCTCGCGGGCCACCCAGGACGAGACGATGGCATCGCCCAGTTTGGCATCCCAGCGCAGCAACACTATCTTCCCCTTGTGCTCGTGCAGCGGAGCCGGCCGCTTGCGATCGAACAACAGCTGCCCCAGCTTGCGGCGAAGAATGTCACGCTGGAGTTGCAGATCGTTGATTAATGACATGAATCCACCAGAAGGGCCGTTGAATTGGGAGAACGATGATACCAGCCTGACGCGGCTAGAGCGCCATCAGGGCATCGACCTGACGACTGATTTCGGCTGGCGACAGGGCCGCCAGCTGGTCCGTGGTCGAGCGCAGGATGATATTGCGACCCGCCAGCGGAATGAAGGCATCGCGCCAGCGCTCGTTGTTCATCAACACCAGGGTGGGCACCCCGAAGGAAGAGGAGATATGGATGATGGAGGTATCGGTCGAGATGACCCCTCGCGCATCCTTGATGATCTTGGCGGCATCGAGAATGGTGTCGGGAAACAGCGCTCTCATGTCTTGCCGCGAACAGACCACGGGCTGCCTGGAGAACACCAGGTAGGAGATCCCTTCATAGGCAGGCAACTGCGCCAGGATGCCGTCGATCTGCGCCTCCGTCATCGAGTTGCCGACCTGGCTGCCCGTCAGGTTGACCAGCAGATAACGGCCATACGCACGGGTATCCAGCTGCTCATTGCAGGGGGACGGTATGGTGACCGGCACCCCGGTCTGCTCACCGGTCACGCTGAGCATGCGATAGACGAAGTGATCCCGCACTGGGCGTGACGACACTATGGTGGCCTTCTTGTTGAACAGCGGCAGCAACTTCTGCTGCCCTTCGCTCTTGAAGCGCAGGGGCAACGACTGCAAGCGCCCGTTGGCCAGCAACAGCAACTTGGCCATGGCGATATCGTCAGGCTCGTCAAACAGATTGATCACCAGATCATATCGCCGCTGCCTGAGTTCACGCAGCTTGCACCACATGCTCACCGGCAACAGGGTGTCGTTGAGGGTGATCACGTGACATTCGTCGATCCCGACGACCGACGCCGCCAGCAGCTGGTTGCGCCGGCTGCACACCAGCTCGAGGCGCGCGGCGGGGTACATTTCCCTGAGCCTGGCGATGGCCGGCAGGGTAAGAATGAAGTCGCCGATGGCGTCATAACCGACCACCAGCACCCTCTCCACCTGCGCTCCGGCAGGGCATGGGGCGGCGTCAGGCTCTCTGCCAATCAGCCATCTGGCAATGGAATGGGTAAGCAACTTTTTGAGGTTCATGGGTCATCCAGCATGTGTGGCCGCTGCTTTGGCAAGGCCCGCAGGGTGCCGACCCGCCGTCGGCACGCTCCGCCCTATTTCAGATAGTGGCCGTAGGCCCTGTCATCTATGGTGGTGGTGAACAGATCCACATCCAGACAGCTGGGCTCCACCCCGGATGCGGTCAGGCCATTGAGCTGCAACCGGCCGGTCAGATAGTCGGAAGGCATCCGCAGCGGATAGGCGCACTGCAACAGCTTCTTGGCCCCGGTTAGACTCAGTACATACCCTGCGGTAGAAAGCACACCTCGTTTGGAGGTGCGGCTGGGGGTCAGGTATCTGGCGAGTCGATAACCACCCGGCAGGGATGACAGGAACGGCCAGCGTTTGGCTTTACCATGGTGCAGGAAGACGATTTCCGATTTGCAGGAGTGCACTATGGCCTCGATGATGGCCTTGCTGTGCATGTGCAGGTAGATGTCATCCTCCAGCACCACGCAGCGCTCAATGCCCTCGGCGACGATGCGCTCATAAAGCCGGATATGGCTCATGGCACAACCTATCTCACCAAAGCTCAGCGCATGACCGCACACTTCCTTGGCCAGTTCAAAATCCACCTTGGCCAGTTCGGCACTGCTCAACGCCTTCCCGTCGGTTGCGTCTACAAATTCGAAATCTATGCCCAAATGCGCCATCTGCTGGACAACCATCGCTCGTCGCTCAACGCTGCGAGCCAAACTGATGACAAAGACTGGAATCATGACGTACGGGTATCCTTTTTCAACTCATGGGCAAACCAGATGAAAACCAGGCTGAGCGTGTACAGATAGAGCACACCTTGATGCTCAAACGGCACATCACTCAATGAATTAACTGAAAACGCCAGCGGCACCAGCACCCCGGCGGAAACCTTGCTGATGTTGATCGCGGCAAGGTAGAGAGGCCAACCCAGAAAAACCAGCAGCACGACAAAGCCGATGCCGCCCCGGATCACCAGGTTCTGCATGTACTGATTATGGGCATGGGCTAACTCTGAGCTCAGAATAGATGGTGATAATAACCCTCTCTCAGCTTGGCTCCGTTTCAGTGAGTCAAAACCGTCTGTCCCTACCCCAGCCAATGGTGAGTCTAGGAATCCTAGCCAAGCACTCTGCCAGGCTATGACACGCAAGCCCCAAGACGAGTAATATGAGCCAGCTTCTACCAACTTATATTCAGATACTGCGGAGAGTATTCGAGCCTGTGCCAACTGATTATTTTGATATATTGCGCCTGTCGTGGCCATGCAGAGCACGGCGACGGCAATGTATTTCCAGGGTTTGAAGTAGGCCTTGTAACAGATGACGTAGGCAAGAATGACCCCGAAGGCGAGCCAGACCCCCCGACTCTGGGAGAGATATAGCGCAAACAGGGCTGCCATCAAACCGACCAGACTCCCCCCCCTCAACCATCCAGGCAACTCTCTTTGCTGGAAGACAAACCAGTTGAGGATGGCCAGCGTCAACGCTGCCTGAGAGAAGAGAATGGCATTGGTGAACCCCTCCACCCTGGCGCTACCATGATGATACTGCCAGAAGCTGAGGATCCCGAGTCCGACGCCACCCAGTACGATGGCCAGATACCCCAGCATCAGCAGCACGGGTTTGCGCGGCATCATCAGCACGAAGACAGCGACATAAAACAGCCCCCGCATCACCCCGTACTGATCGCCATGGATCAACCGGTTCACGAAGATCATGACGGCGTACACCAGCAGGCCCCAGAGAATCCGTCGATCTTTGAGCCCCACATCCCGCTGCTTGCCGACAAAGTAGTTCAACAGACCGAAGATCCCGGTCACCGCCAGCAGGTTGGACTGCATACTCTGGCCGGCTGGCACCAGAAACAGGCCGCAAAAGGCAAAGATGATGGTCAGTCCGAACAGGGCTGTGGTTACTTTATCGAGCAAAACGAGGCTTCTGCTGAGCATCAATCACGACTTCCTGAAGACATAGTTACCCCGGATCTTGCGCCACAGGCCAAACACATCGGTACGCGGGAAGATGGCGATGCGGCGGATCCGGAAGGGGTCCTGGTGCATGGCTCTGGGCCCGCTGTTGGTGGCCACGGCAAAACGGTAGCCCGCCGCCATCGCCTGCACCTTGGCGCTCTCATCCATATCCCCATAAGGGTAGGCGAACGACAGCAAAGGGTAGCCAAGCAGAGTCTCGAGTTGCCGCTTGTTCTCTTGTATTTCGTGGGCTTGCTGCTCGGGACTCAGTGTACTCAACCTGGGATGGGTCAGGGTATGGCCGCCGATCTCCACATGGCCGGAGGCCACCAGCGCCTTGAGCTGCTCGCCATTCATCAGGTCCACCCGGGTGTCCGGGTTGCTCGCCTGCTCCACGTCCCAGCGGTTATACCCTTCCCCCGTGACCACGTATACCACGGCTTTGTAACCATATTTTTCCAGCAGCGGCAGCATGCGGGTCAGGTTGTCCTGATAGCCGTCGTCAGCCGTGATCATCAGGTATCTCTTGCCGTATTGCAGACGATGGATGAAGCCCTTGTCCGCCAGGTCGCGAAAGGTCAGGGTCTCATAACCCAGCCACTTCATCAGGCGCAGGTGCTTTTCGAACATGGTGATCGGCATCCAGGTACCGTGCACCCCCTTCTCGCTCTCGTGCTCGATGAAGCGGTGGTACATGATGACCGGCATCTCGCGGCGCAGGGTTTCGACCACCGCATCCTGATAGATGGACTCCAACCCGGAGACGACTCCCGCCAAGCCATACTCGGCCTGAATGCGCTGACGGATAACGTCGGAGACGCTGCCGCTGGCCAGGGCCGGGGCAATCTGCGTCTTCAGCGCGGCAAAATCGATAGCCAGATCCCTGGGGCCTATGTCGCCAAAGTTGCTGGCCAACGCCTCATCCAGATTCTGCCCGGTCACCAGGCCGATGGCCTTGGCCTCGCCGATGGCAAATGCCGGACGACCGCACAACAGGGCCTCCATCGCTACCCGACCGGCACCGATCACCAGATCGCATTGCGCCATCAGGGCAGGGACATCCTCTACGTAACCGACGAAATCGACCCGGTCACGAAAACGCGCGAAGCGCTCGGGCAGCTGGCTGCCGCTCACCACCTTCACCTGGCAGGCATCCAGATCCAGCACTTCATCCAGCAACCGGTAGCAGAGCTCCCCCTTGGGGCCGCTCAGCCGGCCTATGATGGCGATCACCGGCTTGGCGTTGTCCGGAGCCGGCACGGGCTGGAACTTGTCGGTTTCGATGCCGTTACGCAGCACCTGTACGATGGCCGGATCCACCCCCAGGTTGTCGATGATCTGGCTGGCGATATCTTCGCACACCGCCACCGCCCGAAAACCGAGGGCATGAAAGGCCTTGCGCGAGGCATGCACCGGCTGGCGTCCGTGTACCGTGGTGATCATGGGAGTGCCGGTCAGCTTGCAGGCCACATAGCTGCTCCAGCCGGAGGCGCGGGAGTGGGCATGCACCAACTGGATATGATGCTTCTTGATGAGGTAGACGAGGTAAAACACGTGCCAGAAGCGGCGCAGTATGCTGCGCTTGTTGAATCGCAGCTTGAATACCTGGCCTAGCGTGGGCTTGGTCAGGGTGTCCGATACGTAGAAAACCTGGTGGCCACGCCGGGTCAATTCGTTACCGACCGTGGTGGCATAGACCTCAGCTCCCGTCACTTCGAGCTGGGAGAGTGCCATCAATATATTCATGGGAGGGTATCCGAACGACGGGTGACCAGCAGCCACCCGTCAGAGGGGGATCAAGCCCGGTTCAACCAGGCCATGTAGTCGGCCACGCCTTCGGCCACAGTCTTGAACTCGGCGTCATAGCCGACACCGCGCAGCTTGGTCATGTCCGCCTGGGTGAAGCTCTGATAGCGACCCTTGAGGTGATCCGGGAAGGGAATGTACTCGACGGCGCCCTTCTGATGATGCTTGATCACCGCCTCGGCCACGTTCTGGAACGGCTCGGCACGACCGGTACCGCAGTTGAAGATGCCGGAATGTTGCGGATTCTGCCAGAACCAGAGGTTCACCTTGCAGACGTCATCCACATAGATGAAGTCGCGCATCTGGCCGCCGTTGGGGAAACCGTCGCAACCTTCGAACAACTTGGGATTCTCGCCCTTCTTCACCTGGGTGTTGAGGTGGAAGGCAACCGAGGCCATGGAGCCCTTGTGCTGCTCGCGCGGGCCATAGACGTTGAAGTACTTGAGGCCGACTACCTGAGAGTTGATCTCCGGCATCCAGCGGCGCACATACTGGTCGAACAGCTGCTTGGAGTAGCCGTAGACGTTGAGCGGCTGCTCGAACTTGGGATCTTCGATGAAGTTGTCGTTGCGCCCGCCGTAGGTCGCGGCGGAAGAGGCGTAGATGAACGGAATTTCCCGCTCGATGCAGTAGTGGAACAGATCCTTGGAGTACTCGTAGTTGACCTCCATGATGAACTTGCCGTTCCACTCGGTGGTGGCGGAGCAGGCACCTTCGTGGAAGATCACCTCGATGCCGTCCCACTCTTCAAACTCGTCACCGGAGACGATCCGCGCCTGGAACTCATCCTTATCCATGTAATCGGCAATGGTCAGATCGACCAGATTGACGAACTTGGTGCCGTCGGTCAGATCATCGATGACCACGATGTCGGTCCGTCCTTGAGCGTTCAGCTGCTTGACCAGATTGCTGCCGATAAAGCCAGCACCGCCAGTTACTACGATCATGGAGTTTGCCTCGCGTACGTTGATGGTCACATGTGACTGCCTGTTAAAGCTGTGTATAGTGAGCCAATTTAAAATTGCCGAAAAGTTTATCACGGGCCGCAGGGGGATTCGACCTTGACGAGATCGCCCCCGGGACCCGGCAGAGGGAGCAGCGATGAAAACCAGAGACAGGATCATTCACAGCGCCACCGAGCTGTTCAACGATCAGGGTGAGCGCAACATCACCACCAATCACATTGCCGCCCACCTCGGCATCAGCCCGGGCAACCTCTATTACCACTTCCGCAATAAAGAAGACATCATCCACTCCATCTTCGACCAGTACGCCCGTCACCTGAGCGAGAGCTTCACACCGGCCCGCAGCGATGAGATCAAGCTGGAAAACCTGATGGGCTATCTGGATGCCATCTTCTATCTGATGTGGCAGTTCCGCTTTTTCTACGCCAACCTGCCGGACATTCTCAGTCGCGACGAGCCGTTGCAGCAGAAGTACCTCAAGGCCCAGGAGCAGCTACGCGCCGCCGTGGTGGCCCTGCTCAGGAGCCTGCGCGAGGGCGGCATCATCGATGTCAGCGACGAGGATCTGCCGGATCTGGGCCAGACCATCAAGATGGTGGTGACCTGCTGGATCCCGTTCCAGATCGCCCAGGCTCCCAGCACCCGCATCACCAAGCCACTGCTCTATCAGGGCGTCTTGCGGGTGCTGTTCCTGCTGCGCCCCTATGTGCAGCCACAGGTGGCCGAACAGATCCGCCAGCTGGAGCAGCATTACCGTCAACTGGCCCAACCAGCTGGGTGAGATCTGTTTCACATTTGTTGAACATCAGCACAATAATTTGAATTCGCCGCAACAGATTGCAGTAAAATGTCGTCCTCTGTTGATACGCAGCTGAAATAGCCAATGAGGATCGAGGATGTCTAACGGATTCTATCGTCACCTGACCGAGCAACTTGAGCAGGTACAGGCTGAAGGATTGTACAAGCAGGAACGCGTCATCACCTCGGCCCAGCAGGCCCGGATTGCGGTGGGCGGCGAGCAGGTACTGAACTTCTGTGCCAACAACTATCTGGGGCTGGCCAACCACCCCGATCTGATCGAAGCGGCCCACCAGGGGCTGGACAGCCACGGCTTCGGCATGGCCTCGGTCCGTTTCATCTGCGGCACCCAGGATCAGCACAAGGCGCTGGAGCAGAAGCTGTCAGCCTTCCTCGGCACCGAAGACACCATCCTCTACTCTTCCTGCTTCGATGCCAACGGCGGTCTGTTCGAGACGCTGTTCGGCGCCGAAGACGCCATCATCTCCGATGCCCTCAACCACGCCTCCATCATCGATGGGGTCCGCTTGTGCAAAGCCAAGCGCTATCGCTACGCCAACAATGACATGGCCGAGCTGGAAGCCCAGCTCAAGCAGGCCGATGCCGATGGTGCCCGCTTCAAGCTGATCGCCACCGACGGCGTCTTCTCCATGGATGGCGTCATCGCCGACCTCAAATCCATCTGCGATCTGGCTGACAAGTACGATGCGCTGGTGATGGTGGATGACTCCCATGCCGTCGGCTTCATCGGTGAGAACGGCCGCGGCACCCACGAATACTGTGGCGTGATGGAGCGGGTCGACATCATCACCGGCACCCTGGGCAAGGCGCTCGGCGGCGCCTCCGGCGGTTACACCTCCGGCAAGAAAGAGGTGATCGACTGGTTGCGTCAGCGCTCCCGCCCCTACCTCTTCTCCAACTCGCTGGCCCCCTCCATCGTCGCGGCCACCATCAAGGTGATCGACATGCTGGCCGACGGCCACGATCTGCGTGCCCGCCTGAAGGAGAACAGCCAGTACTTCCGCGAGCGGATGAGCGCCGCCGGTTTTACTCTGGCTGGCGCCGATCACGCCATCATCCCGGTGATGCTGGGGGACGCCAAGCTGGCAGCCGAGATGGCGAGCCGCATGCTGGCCGCCGGCATCTATGTGGTGGGCTTCTCCTTCCCGGTCGTGCCCAAGGGCCAGGCCCGCATCCGCACCCAGATGTCCGCCGCCCATACCCGCGAACAGCTGGATCAGGCCATCGATGCCTTCATTCGCATCGGCCGCGAACTCGGCATCATCTGATTTGAATCAAGGGGCCCGGCGCCCCTTTTTTCTGCGTTCATCGTGAAGGAACAACCATGAAAGCACTCTCCAAACTGCACAAAGAAGTCGGCATCTGGATGACGGACGTACCGGCCCCCGAACTCGGCCACAACGACCTGCTCATCAAGATCCGCAAGACTGCCATCTGTGGCACCGATATCCACATCTACAACTGGGACGAATGGTCACAGAAGACCATCCCGGTCCCCATGGTGGTCGGCCACGAATACGTCGGTGAAGTTGTTGCCGTGGGCCAGGAAGTGCGCGGCTTCGCGGTCGGTGACCGGGTCTCCGGCGAAGGCCACATCACCTGTGGCCACTGCCGCAACTGCCGTGCCGGCCGCACCCACCTGTGCCGCAACACCATAGGTGTCGGCGTCAACCGCCCCGGCGCTTTTGCCGAGTACCTGGTGATCCCGGCCTTCAACGCCTTCAAGCTGCCGGACAACATCCCGGATGAGCTGGCCGCCATCTTCGATCCGTTCGGCAACGCGGTGCACACCGCCCTCTCCTTCGACCTGGTGGGTGAAGACGTGCTGATCACCGGCGCCGGCCCCATCGGCATCATGGCTGCCGCCGTCTGCCGCCATGTGGGTGCCCGTCACGTGGTGATCACCGACGTCAACGAGTACCGGCTCGAGCTGGCCCGCAAGATGGGCGCCACCCGCGCCGTCAACGTGGCCAAGGAGCACCTCTCCGACGTGATGAGCGAGCTTGGCATGACCGAGGGGTTCGACGTGGGGCTGGAGATGTCCGGCGTCCCCTCCGCCTTCCAGGACATGATCGACAAGATGAACCACGGCGGCAAAATCGCCATGCTCGGCATTCCCCCCGCCACCATGGCCATCGACTGGGGCAAGGTGATCTTCAAAGGCTTGTTCATCAAGGGGATTTACGGCCGCGAGATGTTTGAAACCTGGTACAAGATGGCGAGCCTCATCCAGTCCGGGCTCGATCTCTCCCCCATCATCACCCACCGCTTCCACATCGACGACTTCCAGCAAGGCTTCGATGCCATGCGCTCCGGCCAGTCCGGCAAGGTGATCCTCAGCTGGAACAAATAAGCCTTTCAGCACGTCAATCAGATGAAGCCCGGTGAAAACCGGGTTTCTTTTTTGCAGGCCGGCCTCGCCAGTTTGTGATCCGACGAAGAAACTTTGCACGCAGAGTGCTTAACACTTCACACACAAGCGTTTAAATGGCTGTAACTATTCGGTTATAATCCAGTCGTTTTCTAGGGATAATAAAAGCCTGCTGGGAGTACATGAGCGTGTTGAAAAAACTGAGCTATTTGCTGGCGGTCGGGATGACGGCCGCCAGTTTGTCCGGTGCCGTGCTGGCTGCCGATGATATGTCGCCGGAGGCCATTGCCGAGCGCATCAAGCCTGTCGGTCAGGTCTACACCGCCAAGGATCTGGAAGGGATTGCGACCGCAGGCGCAGCCCCTGCGGCGGCCGCGTCATCCGGCCCGCGCGACGGTGAAGCCGTGTTCAAGGGCGCCTGCTTCGCCTGTCACGATGCCGGCATCGCCGGCGCGCCCAAGCGCGGCGACAAGGCTGCCTGGGAGCCTCGTATCGCCCAAGGCATTGAAACACTTAAGAAACATGCCATTGCCGGCTTCGCAGGCAAGACCGGTGTCATGCCACCCAGAGGGACTTGCGCCACCTGTAGCGATGAAGAGATCGAAAACGCCATTCACTACATGATCGACAAGCTCTAAGTGATTGAAAGGGCCGCATATGCGGCCCTTTCAATCTGATGACTTCCGACTACTCTTTGAAGGGTAGATAAATCGGGAGTCACTCATGTCAGCGCAACCCACAGCACCACATTACTCGACTCCCTTGCTGGCGTTGGTTTCCGCTATTATGGATTTCCCCGCCCCCTCCGTCGCCACCGCCAAAGATTACGACACCCTGATTCAGCAGCTGAACCAGCTCTGTCCGTTGCAACATTTCGGCATGCTCGGTCTGTCGGAAGCCGGACTGCACTGGGTGTGTGAATACCAGGTCCCCGACAGCTTCAAACTGCAGCTGGGGCTGGAAGAGTCACGCATCACGGATCAACTGGCCCAGTTGGACGAAGCCGAGGGTTGGTGCACCCTGCCGGTCGAGCACGGTCAGATCCAGTGGTTGCTGGCCTGCTGCCAGCCCAAGGAGCTGCCGACACTGCGCCTGTTGCTGGAGTGCCTGGCCAAACGGCTGAACGAGACCCAAGCTGGCTCCCAGCTGTCAGAGCTGGCCTCGCCGCTCATTCGCAAGGATCCGGACTGGCAGAGAAAGATCGAGAGCATCAACCGCATCATCCGGCTGGCCAACACCCTGCCCAGCCAGGCGCTCTTCTCCCAGCTCGAGGCTGTGTTGCGCCAGATGCTCGCCATTCAGGACATGCTGCTGGTACGCATCGACAGCCACCGGCTCGAGAAGATCTACCCGGAACTGCCCCACCACAGCGACGAATTCATCACCGGGCTCTGCCACAGCACCAACAACATTGAGCAGCACAAGGAGCAGCTTTACTGGTACAGCCAGCCGCTGCGTCTCCAGCAGCAGTACTTCGCCCACTTCCTCATCAGCCTACAACAGCCGCTGGAAACCGACGACCGGCTGTTTCTCGACTTTCTGCGCAGCCAGCTGACCCTGCTGCTGGAGCTGAGACGGATCCGCCAGCAGCTGCACGACATCAACTCGGAAGACTCCATCAACCAGCGGCTGCAGCAGTTGCGCCAGACCAACCTCAGGCTGCAGAAGCAGTTGAAGCAGCACCAGGAGCTGGAACGCCGGCTGCAGTTCGATGCCCTGCACGACCCGCTGACCCAACTACCCAACCGGGCACTGTTGATGAACCACCTCAACCACGCCATGACCCACTTTCACCGCTACAAGTCGCCCGGGTTTTCGCTGATCTTCATCGATGTGGACCACTTCAAGCAGGTCAACGACACTCTCGGCCACAGCGCCGGCGACCAGCTGCTCAAGGAGATGAGCCGCCGCCTGCAAACCTGCATCCGACAAAACGACATGGTGGCCAGGCTGGGGGGGGACGAGTTCGTCATCTATCTGGACAGCAGCAAGACCGAGGAAGATATCAGCCCGGTGCTCAACCGCATCATCAGCCGCCTCTCCTATCCCTTCCGGCTGATGGGCAACGAACTCGGCATCACGGTGAGTCTCGGGGTCGCCAGCGTATCGGAACAGACATCCGACATCAGCCAGCTGTTGCATCAGGCCGATCTGGCCATGTACCAGGCCAAGCGCAACGGCCGCAGCCGCATCGTCAGCTATTCGGAGGAGTGCTCGGCCCAGACCTGGGCCTCACCGGAAGAGATGCTGGCCAGAGCGCTGCGGGCAGGCCGCATCGTGCCCTATTTCCAGCCGGTGATCCGGCTCAAGGACAGCCGCCTGACCGGGCTGGAGGTCATGGCACGCTGGATCACCGAAGAGGGGGTACTCAAGGACGCATTCGACTTCATCCCGCTGGCGGAGCAGTGTGGCCTCATCCAGGAGCTGGATTACCAGATCCTGCGCCACACCTGCCAGCAGTTGAAGGAGTGGCTGCCGCTCTCCGGCCAGAGCAAGTTCAAGGTGGCCATCAACCTGTCCGGCAAGCATCTGGTCAGCCATGAACAGATCATGCAACTGGTCGAGATCATCGAATCCGAGGGGATCTCCCCCGGCTATCTGATTTTCGAATTCAACGAGCGGGAACTGTCACGGCAGGATTCCGATGCCCTCACCTCACTGCACGAGCTGAGGGCCAAGGGCATCCAGATCAGCCTGGATGATTTCGGTACTGGCTTCTCTTCCCTCAATGCCCTGTTCCACTTCCCGGTGGACTACATCAAGGTGGATGACAGCTTCACCCATCGCATGCTGCAATCTCCCAAGGATCTGGCCCTCATTCGCGCCATGCGCGACATCTGCCAGGATCTGGACTTCACCCTGGTGGTGGAAGGGATAGAGAACCAGCAGCAACTGCAGAAGCTGATCGACCTGGGCTGCCTGATGGGCCAGGGGCGCTACATTTCACCGCCCATGCCGGGCGCCGACATCACCCCCCTGCTGACCCAGAGCAAATAAGCGGAGCGACTCAATCCTTCTTGAACATGGCGCGCAGATTGGCCACCGCCATCTGCCCCTTCTGCTGGCGCTCCTCCGCACTCACCTTCTTCTGGTTTTCCCACTCCAGATCATCCTGGGGCAATTCCAGCAGGAAGCGGCTCGGCTCCGGTCGCACCGACTCGCCAAACTGGCGACGCTCCTTGCAGAGGGTGAAGGTGAGCTCGGTCTGGGCCCGGGTGATGCCCACGTAGGCGAGACGTCGCTCCTCTTCCACGTTGTCCTCATCGATGCTGGTCTGGTGAGGCAGCAACCCCTCCTCCATGCCCACCATGTAGACATAGGGAAACTCCAGCCCCTTGGAGGCGTGCAGGGTCATCAGCTGTACCTGATCGGCTTCATCCTCCCCCTCATTGCGCTCCATCATGTCGCGCAGAGTGAGACGGGTCACGACTTGAGCGAGCGTCATCGACTCTTCCAGCTCGTCCCCCTCCAGCATCTCGGTGATCCAGCGATAGAGAGTGGAAACGTTCTGCATCCGCATCTCGGCCGCCTTCGGGCTGGGTGAGGTCTCGTAGAGCCACTCCTCGTAGTGGATCTCCTTGATCATGTCCCGCACCGCCTCCACCGGATTGCCACGCAGCGCCTGA
This sequence comes from Aeromonas sp. S15(2024), assembly GCF_041402265.1. Classification (NCBI taxonomy): domain Bacteria; kingdom Pseudomonadati; phylum Pseudomonadota; class Gammaproteobacteria; order Aeromonadales; family Aeromonadaceae; genus Aeromonas; species Aeromonas sp. S15(2024). Next base: position 125,406 of record NZ_JBGLQY010000012.1, read on the forward strand.
TCACCGAGCCGTACCAACCAGTTGGTGAAGGCCTGCAGCGCGGTGAGGCCACGCCCGGAGAGGTGCTGCTCCAGCCCCAGCTCGAAGCTGGCGGCAAACAGGCTCTTGCCACGTTGATTGGCGTATTGTCCGAGTTTTTCCAGGGTAGTGGGGCCTATCTCGCGGCGCGGCAGGTTCACCACCCGCAGGAAGGCGGTATCCTCGTCCGGGTTCACCAGCAGCTTGAGGTAGGCCATGATGTCCTTGATCTCGGTGCGGGAGAAGAACGAGGTGCCCCCCGAGATGCGGTAGGGGATACGGTTGGTCATCAGCGCCTTCTCGAAGATCCGCGACTGATGGTTGCCCCGGTAGAGGATGGCGTAGTCCTTGAAGCGGGTACGATTCATGAACTTGTGGCCCATCAGCTCGGCGGCGATGCGCTCCGCCTCATGCTCCTCGTTCTTGGCAAACAGCACCTTGAGTTTCACCCCCTCGTCCAGCTCGGAGAAGAGCGCCTTGTCGTAGACGTGGGGGTTATTGGCGATCAGGATGTTGGCGCACTTGAGGATGCGCCGCTTGGAGCGGTAGTTCTGCTCCAGCTTGATGAGCCGCAGATTGGGGAAATCCTCGTTCAGCAGCACCAGGTTCTGCGGCTTTGCCCCGCGCCAGGAGTAGATGGACTGGTCGTCGTCCCCCACCACGGTGAAGCGGGCCCGCTCGCCGACAATCTGCTTCACCAGCTCGTACTGGCTGGTGTTGGTGTCCTGGTATTCGTCGACCAGCAGGTAGCGGATCTTGTTTTGCCAGCGCTCGCGTACCTCCTGGTTGCTCTTGAGCAGCAGGGTCGGCATCACGATGAGGTCGTCGAAATCCAGGGCGTTGTAGGCCACCATCTGGCGGTGATAACGCTCGTAGAGCTGGGCCATCAGCACCTCTTCCGGCCCGCGGGCGATGCGCATGGCGCGGGCAGGCAGGATGAGGTCGTTCTTCCAGTTGGAGATCTGGCTGATGAGGGCCGAGAGCTTGTCCTTGTCGTTGTCGAGCTCCGCCTCGGTCAGCTCCTTGAGCAGCGCCAACTGATCGGTATCGTCGAACAGGGAAAAATTGGCCTTGAGGTTCAGGCTCTTGTGCTCGCGGCGAATTATCTCGAGCCCCAGGGTATGGAAGGTGGAGACCATCAGCCCCCGCGCCTCCTTGCGGCCAAGGGTCTGGCCGACCCGCTCCTTCATCTCTCGCGCCGCCTTGTTGGTAAAGGTGACCGCCGCTATGTTGCGCGCGTTGTAGCCGCACTGCTGCACCAGATAGGCAATCTTGTTGGTGATGACGCGGGTCTTGCCCGATCCGGCACCCGCCAGCACCAGGCAAGGGCCGGAGACATACTTGACCGCTTCGTTCTGATTGGGGTTGAGCTTCATGGGCCGGATCTCTTGGCTTATGATGAGGGGCGGCATTGTAACAGAAATCACCCGGCCAGCCCCATCGAGCAATAGCTCGCCAGATGCCTTGTGTTCGGCGACGGTTTTCAGGATCATGACCGACTTTTCGAGATGATGACCACTTTTCCAGACAGTGAGGGGAGCATGAACCAGCAACAGCACGACCGGCTGCGCAGCCAGTTTCCGGCTTTGGCGCAGGAGGTCAACGGCCACCCGCTGGTCTATCTGGACAACGCCGCCACCACCCAGAAGCCGCTGGCGGTGCTGGATGCGATCAATCACTACTATCGGGCCGACAACGCCAACGTGCACCGTGCCGCCCACGCGCTGAGCGGCCGGGCCACCCGGGCCTTCGAGGCCGCCCGCGAGACGGTTGCCCGCTTTATCAATGCCCCTCGCAGTCACCAGGTGATCTGGACCCGTGGCACTACTGAAGCGATCAATCTGGTAGCCCAGAGCTGGGGGATGAGCGAGCTGAGGGCAGGGGATGAAGTCGTGCTCAGCACTCTGGAGCATCACGCCAATATCGTCCCCTGGCAGCTGGTCGCCCAGCGTACCGGCGCCGTCATCCGGGTCATCCCCCTCAATGAACGGGGCGATCTCGACATGGCTGCCTATCTGGCCATGCTGGGACCACGTACCCGACTGGTGAGCGTGGCTCACGTCTCCAATGCCCTCGGTACCGTCAATCCAGTTGAGCAGATAGTGGCGGCCGCCAAGGCGGTCGGTGCCTTGACCCTGATCGACGGTGCCCAGGCTGTGGCTCACCTAGAGGTAGATGTGCAGGCCATCGGCTGCGACTTCTACGCTTTCTCCGGCCACAAGCTCTACGGCCCGACCGGCATCGGCGTGCTGTGGGGGCGCACTGCACTGCTGGAGCGGATGCCGCCCTGGCAGGCCGGCGGCGAGATGATCGACAGAGTCAGCTTCAGCGGCACTACCTTCAATACCCTGCCCTTCAAGTTCGAGGCGGGCACTCCCCATATCGCCGGCGCCATCGGCCTTGCCGCCGCCATCGACTTTCTGATGGAGCAAGACCGGGGGTTGCTGGCCAGCCATGAAGCGGTGCTGACCGACTATCTGGTCGCCGGCCTGCGGCAGGTGCCGGGGCTGCATCTGGTCGGCGAACCCGGTCAGCGTGCCGGCGCGGTCTCCTTTCTGCTAACGGATATCCACCCGCAGGATGCCGCCACCCTGCTCGATATGCAGGGGATCGCCCTGCGAGTCGGCCACCACTGCGCCATGCCGTTGATGGACTCGCTCGGTATCGGCGGTACTATGCGTGCCTCGCTGGCCTGCTACAACAACCGGGACGATGTGGACGCCCTGCTGGCCGCCCTGCACAAGTTAAGCGACTTCTTTTAAGGCAGACAATTTCATGAGTAGCCTCGCAACCTATACCCGGATCGGCCTGGAACCCAACGCCGACACTATCCGCCAGCAATTTGCCGCCACCCATGGCTGGGAGAACCAGTACCGACTTATCATCCAGCTAGGCAAGCTGTTACCCGCCTTGCCAACAGAGTGGCAACAGGAAGAGAACCGCCTGAAAGGGTGTGAGAGCCAGGCCTGGCTAAAGGGAGAAGTGGGTGAGGACGGCAACTGGCACTTTGCCTGCGATTCCGACGCCCGCATCGTACGCGGTCTGATCGTCATCGTACTGGCGGCGCTCAATCATCAGACTGCCGATGCTATCCAGGCTTTTGATATGGATGCCTATTTCAGCGAGCTCGGGCTCGAGAAACACCTGAGCCCGTCGCGGGGCAACGGGCTCAGGGCAATAGTGTTGGCGATCCGGCAACAAGCCGTCTAACCCGCCTTGTTCAGTGGTCGATTAGGCTTCGCCAATCGACCCTACTTCTTCATTTCTAGCTTCTTTCTCGGCGCGGGCCCCGCGCTCGGCAATCTTCTTCAACACCCGGGACGCGGCCACCAGACCGAAGGTCGCCGTCACCGGCGTCACGGCACCAAAGCCGGAGGCGCAATCCATCTTCATGTTGCCATCGCTGGCCGCCTTGGCCTGACAGGTGCCACCATGGCCGTCCGGGTAGCTCAACTGCTCGGTAGAGAAGACACACTCCACCCCGAACTTGCGCGCCGGATTCTTGCTGAAGTTGTGCAGCCGGCGCAGGTCGGAGCGCACCTTGGCGGCCAGCGGATCCTGAATGGTCTTGGCCAGATCGGCCACGGTGATCTGGGTGGGGTCCATCTGCCCGCCTGCACCACCCGCCACTACCACCGGGATCTTGTTGCGCTTGCAGAAGGCAATCAGCGCCACCTTGGCCTTGACCGAGTCGATGGCATCCACCACATAGTCAAACTCCCGTTTGATGTGCTCAGCCAGGTTGTCGGCGGTGACGAAGTCATCCACCTCCATCACCTCGCAATCCGGGTTGATGGCACGAATGCGCTCGGCCATCACCTCCGTCTTGAGGCGACCAACCGTGCCCTGCATGGCGTGGATCTGGCGGTTGGTGTTGGTGATGCAGATGTCGTCCATGTCGATCAGGGTGATCTGGTTGATGCCGGCACGGGCCAGCGCCTCTGCCGCCCAGGAGCCAACGCCGCCGATCCCGACCACACAGACTTTCGCCTGGCTGAAGGAGCGCAGCGCACTCTGACCATAAAGACGGGCAATGCCCCCGAATCGCTGTAGATACTCTGCTTTCATACCACCACCTTGCTTGAGGGCGGCCATTATAGCGACAACCATGGGCGGCGGCGAATTTCAGATGAGCGTGAATCGGGATGAAACAACGAAATCGGGCTAACTGAGATGAGATAGAGAGATCGTAGAGACGAAAAAAAGCCCAGTCAATCGACTGGGCTTCTTGTTAGTGGCGGAGCGGACGGGACTCGAACCCGCGACCCCCGGCGTGACAGGCCGGTATTCTAACCGACTGAACTACCGCTCCGCATTCGGTTAGCTTTCGCTAAAGCTGTTG